>CAJSZQ010000035.1 GCA_910574185.1 Lachnospiraceae bacterium | reverse complement strand
TCTTGCCATACCATCCACCGCCATTTCTTTTTAGTATATCATAAGGCGGTAAATAATGGCAGTAAAATTAATTTAAATATAATGCGGTCACTACACTAGTGTGTTGACCACATTATATTCAGCCAAACCTCCTTGCCTATCCGTTCATCTGCCGCGTTGGATTTTCTATCCGCAGCCACCGCTACGCCGTCGAAAATCCGCCTTGCAGATGAGCGAATATTCTACGGAGTTTCGCCAGATATAATGCGGTCAGCACACTAGCTATTGTATTTCAAATATAACACATATATCATGACATCCTTTGTCAAGTTTTATATTTTTCATACATTAATTTTGCCTGTCTTGCTATGACCTCTTTCAAATATGTGGGGGAAAGTATCTCTACCTGCGTTCCAAACGACAGCAAAAAACCTGTCAGCCACCCGTCCTCCGGCATTTTAGCAGAAACGATTAAATCGCCATTCGCCTGCGGCTGTATGTGCGTTTTATCAAATTCATCATAGACGCGGTATGCTATCTCTTTTGGAAAGCGAAGCGTAATTCGATTATATTCTTCCTCAGAAGCCCCTGTCGGTTTCGGAACATCACGATGTTGAAAACTTTCATTTAAAATCTCGATATCCAGAATACGGTTTAATTTGAATATCCGCCAATCCTTTTTCTTTGTACAAAATGCAATCAAATACCATGCTTTTGCCTTATAAACAAGTTTATATGGCTGTACAATTCTTTCACCTGAATCCCCGTAAGAATTTGCATAATTGATTTGAATATTCCTGCTGCGGATGATTGCTGATTTCAACAGTTCAAACTTCCCATTGTCAGCCCCTTCCTGTCCCCACCTGGAAAAATCCACCTCAAGCCAATTTTCTGAGCTGAGCTGAAACATTGCCGAAAGTTTCTGTAATGTCTGGCTGCCGTTATGATTCTGCGCAGTATTTATACTTTGTAATGCCAAAAGTATTTCCTGCTTTTCCTCCTCTGATAATACCGCCTTTTCCAGAATAAAATCATTCATCAAACGGATACCGCCGTTTCTTCCTGTTTCTGCATAAACGGGAACCCCTGCTCCGCTTAGGGCGTCAATATCTCTATAAATTGTTCTCACTGATACTTCAAACTTTTCTGCTAATTCTGCAGCGGTAGTTTGTCCTTTATCCAGTAAGTAATACACAATCCTAAATAATCTGCTTTCCTGCATCACTATTTCCTCCTTAATAACAGGATAGCATAATATCCGCTTCTTTCCTACATATAATAAAAGCCGGGAATGCCCGGCTTTTACATTTTTGTGTCACTCTTCGCCCTGCGATTAGCAGCTTATTGTTCTTATTCTTGTCTACTCGTCCACGAACTGAAGCGGATCAATTGGCTGTCCGTCTTTACGCATCTCATAATATACATTACAGCCTTCTACAGAATAATACTTGGTCGGCTGGCTCACATATCCGATAACTGTATTTGCATTCACATAATCTCCAGTGTTTACCGGAACTTCCTTAAGCTGCCCTACAAACAGCTCGTAACCATTTCCCAAGTCCAGATTAACTGTCGTACCCGTCTGAGCCGACACGTCGATGGATTTTACCACTCCTGCCGCGCCGCTGATAACCTGATCTCCTTCCGCGCCGGAAATAATCAGCGCCGGATTATACTTATACTGGTCGAGGGTAGAGAAATATACGGTTTTATCCATGCTGAAATTCAACAGTATCTGCCCGTTTACCGGCCACAATAGCTGACTGCTTTCGGTAAAATTAAGAGCCGTTCCGCTTCCGGCTGTCTCCGTCGTATTTAACGGAACATCCTGCGCTTCATCTGCAGAACCTTCGCCGATTTCTTCCTTCACTTCTTCTGTTTCTTTCTCTTTTTCATCATCCTTTGTACTGATAACCAGCCTGTCTGTATTTGCTGATTTTGTCTGCACCTTCGTCTTGTTCTTGTCGCCGTTGGTCTCGTCCATCGTACTGGCCTCCTGACGGTCAGATTCCTGGTAACTCTTCAGTGTATATGTTCCCACAATCGCAACTGCCGCCGCAAAACAAATTGCAATTCCAACAGACGCACCTCTTTTTCTTGAAGGCTTTGGCCTCTTTTTCATATTCATCACCTCTGGCTATATTTTTACCAGAAGCCTATGCTTTTATTCAGTATCTCTCACAATATCTGTAACTTCTTTCAATTCTGTACCTTCAAAAAAATAAGTCAGGATTTCGCTAAACAATCCTCCGTCCTTCGCCATCCGATTTGCCGTATACTGGCTCATTCCCAGGCCATGCCCAACTCCTCTGGTAGTAATCCGAAGCTTTCCCTCATAGTTCTGTAAGGTAAAACAACTGGAAGCAAGTCCATATGTCTTCCGAAATTCTTCCCCGCTTACCGTTTCTTCACCCACCCGGACGCCAAGCACATAACCGGCCGTATCCGTACTGGTTACCTCAACATCCATCTCTTCCAAAATAATAGTCCTCATCTGCTCCTTTGACTCGATATCCAACGGACATTCTTTTATTTTCAGATAGGGGTAATCCTCGCTTCCAAGTACCTCTGCCCCGTCTCTAGTATTACCGTTTGTCAGCCTGCAATAAGGTACATTTGCCGGCTTATCCCCATACATCAGCACTTGTCCATCTGTCTGCTCCCAGGCGGATTTTAGTTTGTCATAATATGTATTGTACTTTCTGCCTCCCCACTGTTTTCGCATTTCATCTGCCGTCCAGAACTCGTCCGGTAGTACTACGCCGCTTCCTCCTTCCAGAATCTGACCGTAAACAGTCGTCCGCACCAACACTGCCTGCGCTTTCAGCGCCTCTTCTTCATAAGAAGCCGGTATTTCTTTTGCCAGCCTTCCTATACAATACTCCTCAATAGACATTTCCGTTTCCTTACCTTCGTTTTCTACCATGATATATCCCTCATCCACATTTGCAGAGGTTGTTACGGCCGGTCCATTCAGAAAAACGGTAATAATATACGGGAGCAGTACAATAATTAATAGATAGCTTCCCAGTCGTTTCATTTTCTGTAACATAAAAAGCCCTCCCATGTCTTAATGTATGAGAAGACTTTTTATTTTATTCACATCCTGTCCGATAATTATCCGTCAACTTCAACAGAAATCTTATCCAAATGCCAAATATCTGACACATACTCTTCAATTGTCCGGTCAGAAGAGAATTTACCGCAGCAAGCCGTATTAAGAAGCGCTTTTTTTGCCCAGCCTTCCTCATCTCTGTATGCTTCCTCCACCTTTTCCTGTGCCTGTGCATAAGCCCGGAAATCTTTCAGAATAAAATACATATCGGGACGGTCGCTGCCTTTTTTATTCAGCAGACAGTTATATAAATCGCGATATTTCTCTGTGTCGCCATTTGCATATGTGCCGTCTACAAGCTGATTTACAACCCGGCGGATTTCTTCGTCGTTATTATAAATATCATATGGATTGTACCCGCCGTTCTTCTCGTAATTCATAACCTCGTCAGAACTCAGTCCGAAGATAAATGCGTTCTCTGCGCCTACTTCTTCTACAATCTCCACATTCGCGCCGTCCATGGTACCGATAGTCGGAGCGCCGTTCAACATAAACTTCATATTACCGGTTCCGGACGCCTCCTTCGACGCGGTAGAAATCTGTTCGCTCACATCTGCCGCCGCAAAAATCAGCTCTGCGTTGGATACACGATAATCCTCGATAAATACTACCTTTAATTTGCCATTTACATTCTTATCATTATTCACCACGTCGGCAACCGAATTGATTAGTTTGATAATCTCCTTTGCACGAATATATCCCGCCGAAGCCTTCGCTCCGAAAATAAATGTTCTTGGATAGAACTCCATGCCCGGATTGTCTTTGAGTCTGTTGTACAGATACATCACATGCAGAATGTTCAAAAGCTGACGCTTATACTCATGAAGTCTCTTTACCTGTACGTCAAACATCGAACGCGGGTCAACCTTGATGCCGTTGTGCTGCAAGATATAAGCGGCAAGACGTTCTTTGTTCTTAAATTTAATCTCCATGAACTCCTTCAGAGCCTTCTCGTCGTCCGCATACTTTTTAAGTCCTGACATCAATGACAGATCTGTCGCCCATTTATCCGTTCCAAGCTTTTTCGTTACCCAGTCGGCAAGCAGAGGATTACCATGCATCAGGAAACGTCTCTGGGTGATTCCGTTGGTCTTATTGTTGAATTTCTGAGGCATCATCTCATAGAAATCCTTAAGCTCACGTTTTTTAAGAATTTCTGTGTGAAGCCTTGCAACACCATTGACAGAATAACCCGCAACAATAGCAAGATGCGCCATCTTCACCTGGCCGTCCCGGATAATCGCCATATTCTTTACCTTATCGTAATTACCCGGATACGTGGCTTCCACTTCAAGCAGGAAGCGGCGGTCAATTTCCTGAATAATCTGGTAAATTCTTGGAAGAAGCTTAGAGAATAAGTCAACCGGCCATTTCTCAAGCGCCTCTGCCATAATCGTATGGTTCGTATACGCACAGGACTTTGTCGTAACATCCCATGCCTCGTTCCATCCCAGCTGATAATCATCCAGAAGGATTCTCATAAGCTCTGCGACAGCAACAGTCGGATGAGTATCATTCATCTGGAAAGTTGCCTTCTCATAAAGCTTGCGCACGTCGTCATGGTCTCCCATATATCTTGCAACTGCTGCCTGAAGACTTGCAGATACGAAGAAATACTGCTGTTTCAGACGAAGTTCCTTTCCTGCATAATGATTGTCGTTCGGATACAACACGTCTACAATGGTCTTTGCCAAATTCTGCTGTTCAACCGCTTTTAAATAATCTCCCCTGTCGAACGACTCTAGCTGGAAGTCTACAATTGGTTCTGCATCCCAGATACGCAGTGTATTAACCTGGTTATTGTTATAACCAACAATTGGATAATCATAAGGTACCGCACGAACCGACTCAAAATTCTCCTGCTTAAACAATGTCTTACCTGTCGCATCGTCATATTCAACACGAATATTACCGCCAAATCGAATTTCCTTCGCATATTCCGGTCTTCTAAGTTCAAATGGATTACCATATCTTAACCAGTTATCCGGTTTCTCAACCTGATGACCATTCTCTATCTGCTGTTTAAACATACCATAATGATAACGGATACCGCATCCGTAAGCCGCATAACCGAGAGATGCCAAAGAATCCAGGAAACATGCTGCCAGCCGTCCCAAACCTCCGTTTCCAAGAGCCGGATCAAGCTCCTGGTCCTCAACGAAGTTCAGGTTAATATTCATCTCCTCAAGAGCTTCTTTTACTTCTTTATAAGCAGTCATATTAATCAGATTATTGCCAAGTGCACGACCCATTAAAAACTCCATAGACATATAATATACAATCTTCGGGTCTTCTTTATCGAACTGCTTCTGGGTTGCCATCCAGTCGTCGATAATCGCTTCTTTCACAGCGTAAGAAACCGCCTGATACTGTTCCTGCGGAGAAGCCTCTGCTAACTCCTTACGGAACAGGCGTCTGCAGTTATCCAGTACCTCTTTTTTAAATGTTGTTTTTTCAAATCTTGCATTCATAGCTTTTCATTCCCTCTTATCCTAATTTTTCTACACCAAGTGTCACTTTCTCACCGTTAATTTTCCACTCTTTCACATATCCTGCCGGAGCTGCGCATGCAACGGTCTGAGCCAGTGTTTCAGAACTGATAGTCTCTGCATTATCTGCAAATACCCTTGCTGCTTTCTCGCTTCCTTCATAAGTGATGGCAATCTGATCCATCACTTCAAAATCAGCCTCCTTACGCATAGTCTGAACTTTGCTGATAATCTCTCGGACAAATCCTTCTTCCAGGAGCTCTTCTGATAAGTTGGTATCTAACACAACTGTAATTCCATTATCATTCTCAGACACATACCCCTCCATCTGAGCTGTCTCAATCAGAAGGTCTTCCCGGAACAGGGTAATCTCCTGTCCGTTTATCGTAAGTTTTAACGCATCGGACGCATTCAATTCATCCATCGCTGCATTCCCATCCAGTTCACTGAGTGCAGTCTTAATTCCACCTAACATTTTACCATATTTTGGCCCCACTGTCTTTAGCTGAGGTTTAAAAGTATAAGAAGTAAAGTCCCTTACATCTTGTGTAAATGTTACAGCTTTTACATTCAGCTCCTCCTTTACAATCTCCTGATAAAATTCCGGCAGAGTAAAATCAGCCTTTACAAACATCTGGCCGATTGGCTGACGGTTCTTAATATTCGCTGTATTTCGACACGCCCGTCCCATTACGACTAATTTCAGAACCTCTTCCATATTTGCTTCCAGTTCTTTATCAATTCTTGTTTCATCTGAAACCGGAAAATCGCACAGATGTATGCTTTCCGGCGCTTCCTTATTAACGCTCTTTACCAAGTTCTGGTAAATCTCCTCGGTCATAAATGGAATCATCGGCGCCGCTGCTTTACAACATTCAACCAAAGCAGTATACAGCGTCATGTATGCATTAATCTTATCCTGTTCCATTCCCTTAGCCCAGAAACGCTCGCGGCTTCGTCTTACGTACCAGTTACTCATCTCGTCTACAAAATCCTGCAGCGCTCTGGCCGTCTCTGGAATCCGATAATTTTCAAGGTTCTCATCCACCGTCTTGATAAGAGTATTCAGCTTAGACAGAAGCCATTTATCCATAACCGATAATTTATCATATTCTAACGTATAATTAGACGCGTCAAATTTATCAATATTCGCATACAGAACGAAAAATGCATAAGTATTCCATAGCGTACCCATAAATTTACGCTGTCCTTCCACAACAGCCTTGCCATGGAAACGATTCGGCAGCCAGGGCGCGCTGTTTACATAGAAATACCAACGAATTGCATCCGCGCCATAGGTCTCAAGCGCATCAAACGGGTCTACGGCATTTCCCTTAGATTTACTCATCTTCTGCCCATTCTCATCCTGAACATGCCCCAGGACGATTACATTCTTATACGGCGCTTCATTAAAAATAAGCGTGGAAATTGCAAGCAGCGAGTAAAACCATCCTCTGGTCTGGTCTACGGCCTCGGAAATAAAGTTTGCCGGGAACTGCTGCTCAAACAGCTCTTTATTCTCAAATGGATAATGGTGCTGTGCAAAAGGCATCGAGCCGCTGTCAAACCAACAGTCTATAACTTCGGGCACCCGATGCATCGGTTTCCCGCATTCCGGACACCGAATGGTTACCTCGTCAATATAAGGACGATGAAGCTCAATATCCTCTGGACAATTGTCCGACATGCTCTTTAATTCCTCAATACTTCCAATCGAATGTTGATGTCCACATTCACACTCCCAGATATTAAGCGGCGTACCCCAGTAACGGTTCCGGCTGATACCCCAGTCCTGAACATTCTCCAGCCAGTCCCCAAAGCGGCCCTTTCCAATACTTTCCGGAATCCAGTTAATCGTATTATTATTAGCAATCAAATCCTCTTTTACATCGGTCATCTTAATAAACCAGGATTCTCTTGCATAGTAAATCAGCGGCGTATCGCATCTCCAGCAGTGCGGATAGCTATGCTCAAACTTCGGAGCAGAGAACAGAAGTTTCCTACTCTCTAAGTCCTTCAGCACTTCCGGATCTGCTTTCTTTACAAAAAGTCCGGCAAACGGCGTAGATTCCGCCATGTTGCCCTTCTCATCCACAAGCTGTACGAACGGCATATCGTATTTGCGGCAAACCTTCGCATCGTCCTCACCAAACGCAGGAGCAATGTGAACCACGCCAGTACCGTCTGTCAGTGTTACATAATCGTCGCAGGTCACATAAAATGCTTTCTTGCGCTGTCCTGCAATTCCATCTGCCGCGCACTGATAAAGAGCCTCATACTCTTTAAATTCTAAATCCTTACCGGTATAAGTTTCCAGCACTTCATATGCCGCTTTTCCATCCTCTGCAAGAGGTCCGAGAATTGTATCCAGAAGCGCTTCCGCCATATAATAGGTATAACCGTCTACGCAGGACACCTTCGCGTAAGTCTCCTTTGGATTTACACATAGACCTAAATTCGACGGCAGCGTCCATGGTGTTGTGGTCCATGCAAGGATATAAGCATCCTCCCCCTTCGCTTTAAAACGGACGATTGCAGAACGCTCTTTTACATCTTTATACCCTTGCGCTACCTCCTGAGCAGAAAGCGGCGTACCGCAGCGCGGACAATAAGGCACAATCTTAAATCCCTTATAAAGAAGACCTTTATCCCAAATCTTTTTCAGCGCCCACCATTCCGACTCAATAAAGTCATTATGATATGTTACATACGGATTCTCCATATCAGCCCAGAATCCGACGGTGCTGGAAAAATCTTCCCACATTCCCTTGTATTTCCAGACGCTTTCCTTACATTTATTGATAAACGGCTCTAAACCATACTCCTCAATCTGTTCCTTACCGTCTAGTCCCAGAAGCTTTTCCACTTCTAATTCTACCGGAAGACCATGGGTATCCCAGCCAGCCTTACGGGGTACCATATACCCTTTCATGGTACGGTATCTCGGAATCATATCTTTAATAACTCTGGTAAGAACATGACCGATATGCGGCTTTCCATTAGCCGTCGGAGGACCGTCATAAAAGGTATACGTCTCACCCTCTTTTCGGTTCTCCATACTCTTCTCAAAAATCTGATTCTCCTGCCAAAATTTCTCTACTGCCTTCTCACGATCTACGAACTTTAAATCCGTAGAAACCTTCTTATACATAACCAACCTCCTTTTTCTGTTTTAAAAAACAAGTATTCTGACCGCCTGGCATTTGGATTAATTCAAGCGGCCTATACACCAGGGTTCTGTCATACAGAAAACGAAATTTCCAGTATGTGAACAAAGAATGTTAAAGCACATCCCCCGGAAGGTTTTTATGCTATAGGGAACGATGTTTCCTATAGCATAAAAAAGCTTCCGTCCTGAATAGGACGAAAGCTCAATCACCTCGTTTATTAACCACCTAAACATACTTCATCTATATGCCTTCCCTGTAACGGGGGAACTCCGTCGGTATCTACTTAATCCTCCACATCCTGTCTTTGCCGTAACCTGACAGAAAAAACCGTTCGACAACCGCAACTCGGAAGTGATGTTCAGACTGCTCCTACTCACACCGGTCTTCCACCCTCCCCGGCTCGCTTGCGTTTTCAAAACATCTTACTGTCTTCGTCATCATTTTTTACACGATGTAATTATAGTCGACAACCCCAGAACCCGTCAAGACTTTTTTCAAACAGGCTCCTGATTCTATCCGCGTTCGGCAGGTGAATGACCCGTAACAATTGTATCTTTCAGCGTCTTCTGCGCTTTTCCTTTCTTTTCCGGGAAATGTTTGTAACCACCCCGGCAATCGCAGCGCAAACCGCAAGTATCCCCGCTACTCCAATAGCCGCTACTGCCTTATACCGTTCCTCCTTCTCTTTTTTCTTTTCTTTCGCTTTTTCCGCCGCTTCTTTTTTTGATTTTTGTTCGGCTTTTTCTTTCATTTCTAATTCTTTTTCCGCGGCTCTTTCCCTATTGTAATAATTACCGCTGACTGTCACTTCACAAGTCCCAACCGGCATATCTTTGTAAAAGTAAGTTACGGTTGCGTCATCCGTTCCATCCTCATGAAATACTATTTCCCTTTCTAACTTCTCAAATTCCACCTTCTCCGGAAGCATCACATACGCGCCGCTGTCAATCCGTCTATAATCCTCTTCCACATCATTTTCTTGAATAAAAACCTTATGGAAATTGTCAAAACCATAATCCAAAAGCGCCTTCGTATCCGAATACGGATGTCCTCCATAAGTTCGTAAAACCACACAAATCAGACGTTTCTCTCCATTATCAGCCAGAGTAATCAGCGTATTCTCTGCCTCTGTTGTGTAGCCAGTTTTACCTCCTATGGCATATTCATAATAATCTTCATTGTCCTGAAGCAGCATACGATGTTTTTGCTGAAAAATGTGCTCTTCAACCGTATCAGACTCTGGTATTGTGTACTGCTGTGTCTGGCAAATCTGGAAAAACATAGGATATTCAAACAAAGCCTTTCCTATCAGCGCCATATCCCTTGCACACGTATAATGATTTTCATCAAAAACGCCGTTTGTATTTATAAAATTTGAATTATTTCCGCCAAGACTCGCACATTTTTCGTTCATCTGCTCTATAAACCAGTCATATTCGTGTCCCTGACTCTCCGCAATATTCTCCCCTACCGCATAGGCTGTCTCATTGGCAGATGCAAGAAGCATCGCATACACAGCCTGCTCCAGAGTAATTTCATTCCCCGGCTTTAGACCGATAGACGCATAACCGGACCCTAAACACAACAGCGCTTCTTCTGAAATGGTTACCCGGCTGGTCATATCCCCGTATTGAAATGCCAGAAGCGCCGTCAACACTTTCGTAATACTCGCCGGATATTCGTGTTTATCAATATTTTTCGCATACAGAATCGCACCGCTGTCCGCATCCATTACAATGCCTGCGTCTCCATATGTACCCGGTCCTTTCGGCCAGTTTTTTATTTTATTCGTCTGCACTGGCAGCTCATACGCTTCTTTTAACGCCCTCTCATGAGCTTCCTTCGCTTCTTTTTCCGCCTTCTCTTCCTCTGTCATCTCACTCTCCGGCTTATCTTGTTCCTCGCTATTTCCCGGAGCCTCGGCGGCCATTCCCGGATATCCGATTGCCATAATGCCAATCATTGCCGCCATCAAAGCCACAGCAACCATCTGCGTCCATCGTTTCATAAAATTCCTCCATAAAAGTATTTATCATTTTCCAAAGGGCTGACCGCTTGATAATGATACTAATTATCAGGTCTGGATTAACAGCTATTATAAAGTATCCGAAGCAAATACTCAAGGCTGGCGGATAATCCAATATATGCAAATTCCTGCACAAACATTATTACGAAGGACTTTTACTTACGGTTTGCAGGCAATTAATTTGTCCGATAATTGCCGGAACAGGGAAAATGCAGTTTAGAAACGCTTTTATCGGTTCTTAAATTATAGAAACAAAATCAATACTTACAAGCAAAAAATGTTGAAAAAATTACTGCAATATAAAAAAACTGTGTTATACTAAAAATGATTGCAAAATGATGAAAATATAAAAAGGAAGGAGGCTGTACATGCATAAAAAATCGCTTATAACCTGTCTGTCTGTCATCATTATTTTAACAGTCCCCTTTTTGATTGGCTGTTCCGTAAAATCCTCTGAGGAAACTTCTGCCAGTACTTCGGGTTCTTCTGCAAAAAAGGAATCCACTGGCAAAAAACGAACGACAGTTCATGAATATCTCCTTCCGACTGCTTCAGGAGCCGTCGTATATGGAAACGATATTGTTTCTATTGATGCTTCTAATGTTTCGGAAGGTTATATTATGATTCAGTACAGCGGAGGAATTGAAAAAGTTCGTGTACAGATTACAGCGCCAGACCAAACCACCTATACCTACGCTTTGGCAATTGGTTCCTATGAGACATTTCCTTTGTCCGGCGGAGACGGCAATTACCACATTGATATCCTGGAAAACGCTTATGACGATATGTATGCAATCGCTTTTTCTCAGGACGTCACTGTTACCCTGAACGATGAATTTCGACCTTTTCTGTACCCCAATCAATACGTTTGGTTTACACAGGATTACCAGGCCGTTGAATACGCCGCCGGCCTGTCTGATAAATCATCCACTGATATCGACTATGTAGAACAAGTTTACCGCTACGTAACCGAAAATATCTCTTATGATGAAGAACTGGCTGCCAATGTTAAGACAAATTATCTGCCGAATATCGATAACACCATGAAAACGAAAAAGGGAATCTGTTTTGATTATGCCTCGCTCATGGCGGCTATGCTCCGCTCCCAGGGAGTTCCTACCAAACTGGTTGTCGGCTATTCCGGCGATGCTTATCATGCGTGGATTAGCGTCTATCTGAAGGAAATCGGATGGGTAGACGATATCATCGAATTTAACGGTAAAAACTGGTCCCTCATGGACCCGACTCTTGCCGCCAATAACAGCAGCAAATCTGTCGCAAAATATATTGGCGACGGCAATAATTATACCGTAAAATATTCATATTAAAGAGCTTAACTTATTTTAGAACGGGATTATCTTTAGAAACGGAGGATTATTTATGAAACCATTTTCCAACATGGAGCTTGCTTCCTTCTGCGGACAGCTTGCTTTGATTCTAAAATCAGGCATCTCTTCTCTGGAAGGACTTACCATTATGCTAGAGGATGCCGCTTCTCCTGATGAGAAGGAGATACTGGAAGCTATTCTTGAAAAAATGCAGGAAACAGGGAATCTGTATCAATCCCTGGACTCCGTAAAACTCTACCCTTCCTATATGCTTCATATGGTTGAGATTGGCGAGGAAACAGGCACGCTTGACGAAGTTATGCAGGCCCTTCAGAATCACTATGAGCGTGAGGAGAGTATCAGTAAGAGTATTCGCAACTCCATTACATATCCTATGATTATGACCGGAATGATGGCTGTGGTTGTAGTAGTTCTTCTGGTAAAAGTTATGCCAATCTTCAATCAGGTATTTATCCAGCTTGGAACAGAGATGACAGGATTTTCCAGAATGCTGATGAATGTAGGAAATGCCATTAACCACTATTCTCTTGCATTTGTCATTCTGCTTGTAATTGTTGCAATTCTAATACTTTACGGAACACGTACCGACTCTGGCCGCAGCATGTTTCGGGGTATCGCTTACAAACTTAAATTTACAAGAGCTGTTTATGAAGAAATCGCAGTCTGCCGCTTCGCAAGCGGTATGGCGCTTACCTTAAGCAGCGGACTCAACCCGGACCGAAGTATGGAACTTGTTAATTCTCTGAACGACGACCCAGTATTCCAGAAAAAGATTGACGCATGCAAAAACCAGATTGACGAAGGCAACGACATTTCACAGGCTTTATTTACCTCCGGCATGTTTACCGGCGTATATGCGCGCATGGTTTCTATTGGTTCAAAAACCGGTACAATGGATCAGGTTATGGAACAGGTAGCTTCTCTTTATCAGGAAGATATTGACAATCGTATGAATAATATCCTTGCTGTTTTGGAGCCTACGCTGGTTATCCTGTTATCTTTGATTGTCGGCGTAATTCTTCTGTCGGTCATGCTGCCGCTCATGGGAATTATGTCCAGCATTTAAGTAAAAGGAGCTTAAACTATGAGTCGTTTTGAATACAAAAAACAGACGCATCATCCACCGAAGATTATCTTCTCTGTATGTGTGTTTATCCTAATTCTTTTCCTGTTTGTACAGGGAATCTCTTCTCTGTCCGACAGCACAAGACAACGACAGAAGGAAAGCCTTGAGAATGCAATTATGCGTAACGTTACGTATTGTTACACAATCGAGGGAGCCTATCCGGAAAGCCTTGATTATCTGAAGAATAATTATGGTCTGATTTATGACGAAGAGCTGTTCTTTGTAGACTACCATATATCCGGTTCCAATATTTTACCGGATATTACGATAATAGAAAGGGAGGGAAATAAATAATGCGTTTTCACACACAGCGTAAACATATGATTGATTTCCTCTTTTCTGTGGCTCTATTTTTTGTTTTTGCCCTGTCGGCGCTGATTGTAATTCTTCTTGCCGCCAGAATTTATCAATCGACAACCGAGCATTCTTCACTGAACTATACATCGCGGACCAGCCTTTCCTATATCAGTGAGAAAATTCATCAGAATGATTCGGACGGCGCCGTATATCTCGGTAATTTTGACGGATATGAAGCGCTTGTTATGGAGCAGAAACTTGAAGACGTGACATATTACACCTATATTTACGCCTGCAATAACGAATTAAAAGAATTGTTTACCAGCGGTACTTCCGGTATCAAAGCCTCCTCTGGACAAACAATTCTTGAGATTAAAGATTTCTCGATGGAAGAGATTTCCGATAACCTGTTTAAATTTTCCTGTACGGATGAGAACAACCAGCAGGCTTCCACGATGATTGGTGTAAGAAGCCGGTAAGAACACGTAAATACTTCAGTTAAATTTACAAAGAAAGGAAATTATTTCTTTATGACACGTAAAAACAGAGCCAGTTCCTCCAGCTTATTTCTGATGGAACTGATTATAGCAATATTTTTCTTTTCCGCTGCCAGCGCTGTCTGTATTCAGTTCTTTGTCAAATCGCATTTACTAAGCGCTAAGTCCAACGCACTGAACCATGCGATTAATGAATGCACTAGTACCGCGGAGCTCATTGACGCATCAGATGGAATTGATGACAGTCTGAATATGCTGATGAGATTGTATCCCAACGGGACCTATTCGGATGCAAGTTTTTTTTCCTCCCTTGATGAGTCAGATGCAGACGTTCAGATATATTTTGATAAAGACTTTAATGACTGTATCAGTCAGGATGCAGCGTATGTACTTACCATTCATTTTACCAGGACAGAATCCATGATTTCCACTGATATGAAAGTAACCTCTGCCGACGCTTCCAAAGATACGGAAGACATTGGCGATGCGGCTATATACGAACTGCAGACCAAACACCATATTGCCAGGAGGACAGACTATGAAAAAGAATAAAGAACAGTCTTCTTTTGTAAATATTGGTTCCTCATCGCTTTTAATTGTATTCGTAATTCTATGTCTGGCTACATTTGCCATTCTTTCCCTTTCCAGTGCCAAGAGCGATTATTCTCTCAGTGAAAGGCTGGCAAAACATAAGGGTGATTACTATGACGCTTCCTCCAGAGCTGAAGTCATTTTGAATGAAATCGACGTCACTCTGTCCAATACGGCTAAAGCAGCCCAAGAGAGCCATATAACCGGTTCTTCAGAAGATTTTCTTGCATCACCTTATTTTGCAGCAGTAATAAAGGCTCTTGACGGGATACAGATTGAAGATATTTCTATTTCTTGTAAAAAATCGGATAAAAATTTGACCATTTCTTATCAGGTTCCTTTAGAAAAAGAGCAGTTACTTGATGTTGAACTTATCGTTACCGATTTTACCGCACATGAAACCTATTACGAGATACAAAAATGGCAAGTAATTTCTACCGATACATGGGAGAATGACGACACGTTAAATCTTATGCCTGTCATTCAATAAAAAGGCATACAGTATAAAAAGGAGTATAGAATAAAATGGAGTTAATTAAGATTTTAGAGCAGGCTATAGCTGAGAAGGCTTCCGACGTATTTATTGTCGCCGGTCTTCCCGTAACTTTCCGTAAGAATGGAGTTATTTGCCAAGTTACCGATACAAAACTTTTTCCCGCAGACACCAAAGACATTGTAACTGAAATCTACGAAAATGCGGGACACCGCAATCTGGACATTCTGCATGATTCTGGAGATGATGATTTTTCATTTGCCATCGCTGGTCTATCCAGATTTCGTGTCAGCGCATATATGCAGAGAGGCGCTTTATCTGCGGTAATTCGGGTAATTACTTTTGACCTTCCGGACTTTAACGAACTTGGTTTACCGGAACACATTATACATTTGGGAGATAATGGTAAAGGTATGATTCTGGTTACTGGTCCTGCTGGAAGCGGTAAATCTACTACCCTTGCCTGCATTATTAACCAGATTAACAAGACTCAGCAGAAACATATTATTACACTGGAAGATCCACTGGAATATCTTCACCGCCACGACAAAAGTATCGTAAGCCAACGGGAAATCAACGTGGATACTGAGAATTACGTAACGGCCCTGCGTGCTGCGCTCCGCCAAAGTCCGGACGTCATCCTTCTTGGTGAAATGCGTGATTATGAGACTATTAATATTGCTATGACGGCAGCGGAAACAGGACATCTTCTGCTATCCACTCTTCATACCATTGGCGCCGCCAATACCATCGACCGTATTATCGACGTTTTCCCGGCCAATCAGCAGCAGCAGATTGGCGCACAGTTATCAATGGCATTAACCGCGGTGGTTTCTCAGCAGCTTGTACCTACGGTAGACGGCAAAGTTACTCCTGCGTTGGAAATTATGACTGTAACGCCCGCCATCCGCAATATGATACGAGATAATAAAGTGCATCAGATTGACGGTATCATCTATTCTTCTATGAAAGATGATATGATATCCATGGACGGAAGTCTTCTGAATCTGTATAAGCAAGGACGGATTACCAAAGAAACCGCATTAAAATATGCTACAAATCCGGAAATGCTGGGACGTAAATTATAAGTACATAAATAAGGGGATGTTCCAAAATGACAGCTTTAGATAAGACATGGTATTTCAGTTATATCATTCTTATCCAAAATATTGTATAAGCTGCATTTTACAACATCCCCTTTATTGACGGGACTCTTTTAAAGCTTTTTATAAAGTTCCATTCACTATAAAATATCTCTTCTTGGATAAAATCTGTCCGCCCCGGCAGAGCTATATGTTACGGAATGCCCGGATAGATGTGCCGCTCTGTATGATTCAAAAATATTTCAGACACACTCCAACAAATATCTTTCAATAGCTTCCGCACAGCCGTCGTGATTATTATCTGCGACTACCACATCACATAACTCTTTAATATTTTGTCGCGCATTTCCCATAGCTACAGATAAGCCTGCTATTTTTAACATTTCCGAATCATTATCGGAATCTCCTACAGCAATTACTTTTCTAATAGGAATCGACAAATAATCGCAAAGCCTCTGAAGTCCCACTGCCTTAGACATATGCAGCGGCGAAACCTCCAGCGACGTCTCCTCCGCATATACGGCTGTCAAAGGCAATTTCTCTAAAATATTCTTTAACTCTTCCCTGCTCTCCTTGGATACAGAAAAGAAATTTATCTTTTCTATTGGAAATGCTTCTCTGTGATAGCTTGCAATGATATCATCATGAAGAACGGCTGTCCTTAACACAAATTCCTGAAACTGGTCAATCTGAAAATACCCCATTCTAAGTACATCCTTATACGTACACATATGCCGTCCATTACTTACAACATAAATCATAACATCCCGTATCTCGGCAATTTTTATAAGCTTCTCTGCTATATCCTGTGGAAACGACTGGGAATAAATTGTTCTCTTCTCCCAGGAATCATAAAGCAGCGCGCCATTTTCACAGACATAATAACGAATATTCTTAAGCTGCTCCTCATACTCAATTATTTCAGAAGGGGCGCGTCCGGTAGATAAAACCACTGTTTTGCCACTCCGTACAGCCTTATCAATCGCCGCCTTTGTATCCTCCGAAATATTTTGTTTACTTGTCAAAAGCGTCCCGTCCATGTCTAATGCTATCAAATCGTACTTGTCCATATAATCTACCTTTCTGGCGTTCTTCGTTAACGCATCATATATAATATATCCTTCGCCGCAAAAGCACAATATATAATTTAATTTTTCTCTTTTAAATTCGTCTGTTTTGTGGTAGAATAGATTTGCATTTGAGATATGCACATGAAAATGTAATATATTTTTTTGAATGTTTCCGTAGCTCAGTTATGGAGCAAGCGCCTCATAAGAAAAGGTTAATATATTCGCCTAAGAGGAACAGAAAAAGGTAACATGTAAAAAGAAATATAGATTTTCTAACTGTCGCTATAGCTCAGCTGGATAGAGCGACCGCCTCCTAAGAAAGTGTTAAAACACTCGCCTAAGAGGAAAAGGAAAAAGGTAACAAGTAAAACTAAATATAGATTTTGTAACTGTCGCTATAGCTCAGTTGGATAGAGCGACCGCCTCCTAAGCGGTAGGTCGGAGGTTCAAATCCTCTTAGCGACGCTGAAAACATCGCCGAAAACATTGATTTTTCAAGGTTTTCGGCGTTTCTCATTTTCCAAATAAATTTGAACTCGTAGCAATGTGCGATTAGCAGGAGCGATTTTTGCTAATCAGATTTGACCACAGAGAACAAGCAGACATCTTTTACGGACACCAATAAAAAGCCACAGGAAGCAAACAAGGGAGAAACAATTGGGAAAAAAATGAAACGACTGATGCAGGTATGGAAAGATACTTACAAAACGTCTGGTTCTAAAGAAAGTGGCATGGAAAAGGTTTTATCTATACTAAATAATGAGCATCAGTAGGATGAGAGCCAATTTAAAAAAGTTTAGCGTTATACTTAAATCCTCGAAAGTAAGTCATGGTGAACTTTCTAACTTTGACAGGCTTTTGAGGATTTCTGTTTTTTATTTGCTGCCTATATATTATGAGAATCATAGTAAGATGCTAGAATGACACAGCTAATGCCGTGGAGGGCAGTTCTAAAGATGTCCACAGGCAACAGAAATGTTTTGTCAGAGATACCCCCAATTTTATGTTATGGCGGTTTTGCTTTTTAAAGCAAAGACAAAAGGAATACCAGAGGGTTTATTCCTCTGGCTCTTTTGCTTTACATATTCCTTGTGCTGCTCCTTCTATGATAGTCAATTCCTTATCATCGAATGTATCAAGTATTCTATCTACTTGCCTGCGGAGAGAAGATTTTTGTATATGCTTATTGGAAAATATGTATTGGTCAACCGAGATGTCAAATATCGTGATAAGTTGGATAAACAACATAAATCTTGGCTGCTGTCCCTCTTTTTCGATAGACTGGAGGTATCTTGGAGTAATGTCAAGCTGTTCAGCCAACGCTTCTCTTGTCAGACCATTTTTATCACGGGCATCTTTGATTGCTTCTCCAAAAGGTGTAAAGTCGAAAGTTTCTGGTATTTGATTCATAAAGCATCACCTCATTTTTCGTAAAAGTTCACATAGATATTTTACGGAAATTAAAGTTCTTAATAAACGAGGTAGGATTTCTACATACAGGATATGAAGCTTCCTATATGTAGAAGTCAAAGTACTGTAAGGCTCTTAATATTGCTTTTGGGGGAGTTAAATCCTCACTCTTGTTACTTATAGGCTTGACGTCCAGAGTACAACGTGTTATCCTGTTGGTGGAGTACAAAATGTAATCTACATAAGGAGGATAAAAATGCAACAAATATCAGATTATGAATTCGAGCTAATGAAAATCATATGGGCTAATGGCGGCACAGCTTTTTATGCGGAAATTGTCAAGGCGTTAGAGGATAAAGGAACTCCGTGGACGAAAAACACAATTATAACTTTGCTCTCTCGTCTGACAAATAAAGGCTTTTTGAAAGCAAGTAAAACAGGTTTTCGCAATCAATATATTGCGACTGTTTTAGAAACGGACTATCAAGAGGCACAGACAAAAATTCTGCTTGATAAACTCTATGAGGGCAATGCGAAAAGTCTTGTTTCCACGCTTATTCAAAAAGACCTGCTTTCCCCCGATGATTACGAGGATTTGATAAAATATTGGAAAGGTAGTGAAAGCGATAAATGAATGAAATACTGAAAGTAGTTTTGTCGCTTTCCCTCTCTGGAACTCTTCTGATTCTGTTGCTTTTCTTGCTCCAATCCTTGTTCAAAGAGCGGTTGAGTAAACGATGGCAGTATTATATTTGGCTTGTAGTGGTCGCTCGTTTGCTTTTTCCATTTGCACCAGAAACAAACTTGATGACAACGCTTTTCCAAGGGAATAACAGGACAACGGAACAGATGGAGATTATTTCCCCTTACGAACAACAAGGCGGCGTGGTTGATAACCCCCAAACGGACGAGGTTATAGATGAGCAAAGCAATCTGCATGGTAAACAAGCAGAGCCATCGGAATCAGTCAATAATCCTGTTAGAAACATAGTAACAGCGGTATGGACAAATCTCTGGCTCGTCTGGTTGGTGGTGGCACTCATTCTGTTTATTCGTAAAATCACGGTTTATCAAGATTTTATTAAATTTATTCGGGCTGCTTGTGTGGAAGTGGCGGATATTGATTTGTTGGAACGGTTTGGAAAACTGGTAGAGCGAAACCAAATAAAAACTATGGTGGAGTTATATACAAATAATCTGATTTCTTCCCCATTGCTAATTGGATTTTTTCGACCTTGTATTGTACTCCCTACCACTGATTTGTCGCCTATGGATTTTGACTATACAATTCTGCACGAACTGATGCACTTCAAGCGACGGGATATGTTTTATAAATGGATGGTACAGTTTACCATTTGCGTACATTGGTTTAACCCGTTTGTTTATCTAATGAGCAGGGAAATTGGCAAGGTTTGTGAACTCTCCTGCGATGAAGCCATTATATGGAAACTTGACACGAAAGGGCGGCGGGCTTATGGCGATACCTTGCTAAATGCGATAGGGCGTGGAGGAAGTTACAAGAATTCCCTTGTTTCTCTTACACTGAATGAAAGCAAGGAATTATTGAAAGAAAGGTTGGATGCGATTATGAATTTTAAGAAAAAAACCAAATGGGGGCTTATTACATCCTTGTTACTTACGGTTATGCTCGTTTGTGGATTTAGTTTTTTTGGAGCATATGCAGTTAATAGGCATAATCAGACAAAGCATGATGAAGGGACAGACACCGTTTCCTTATACACAAATTCGGCTGAAATTATCAGCTTTCAACAGGGGGAACAGACAACAACGAAAGAGGTTGCAATCAGCATCAAAGAAAACGATGTTAAAATGCAGTTAAATGCAGTTGCTGATGGAGATAGTCATAGAACGCTTGAAGTAATCACTCCAACTGGTGAAGTGGTACGGACATATACCTTTGATAAAAATGGATTTATAGCAGGAAACGAAGAGTACCTCTATGGAAATGATATGATTATGGTAACAGATGTTTTGTATCCCGGCACTTGGTATGTGCGGTTAAGCACGAGCCAAACGCCCGCAGAAAAAACGTCTGTATCCGCAAAGTTGATTGACCCATTCGTATGGGGATTTGAATCTGAAACGGATATACCCTCTGCTGAAATTGAGGATGAACAAATTAGCGATGACTCTCCGTTGTTTACTCAAATGTATGATTATTACAGAACTTATGAACAAACAAAAGCGGATATTCAAAACGGCTATATAGTTAATACGGGTGTTTCTTTTACCGAACGGGCTATGCCAACGGTAACAGGCGGAGGAGGAATTAACTTTTATGTGAACCATGATAATAGTATAGATATTTCAATTACTCTAAAAAATCTTATAGATGGAACTGACCGTGATAGATGGTTGCCAGATTCCTTTGTAAGCTTTGAAGTATATGACCCGACAGGCAAAGTCGCCTATTCTTTTTATAAAGAGGGGAAAGAGATACAAAATGCAGTTGACATAGATACAGAATTAGCTGTATATCCAGGAGAATGGAGGTATAAAATTTCTTTTGCATATACTACGAATGGAACAGAACCGTCCGACATGAAAATGGCATTAAAATACAAAACCATATATGAAGATGATATTCAATGGCTTATTGATAATAAACTTAATAAAGTCAATTAAATCATTATAAGTATAGCACCTTGGGGCAAATTGTTCCAAGGTGCTATCTGGAAAAGCAGCAAAGAAACCTGTATAACAATCTTAGTGAAATCTTAACAATTTCTTATTGGAAAGTGCAAAATTGCTTATACTTTATTTAGTAAAATAAAAGGATGCGAAAGGAGTGGACGGATGATGTTAAAAAGAATATTCTTGTTACAGAGCCTTTATGGTCGGAGCTAAAAGTATTTATTTTGACAGTTTTGATTTTAATCGTACTTATCAGCATTGTGGTTACTTTTGTAACTGCAAATTTATATGCAAAGGAAAAAGTGAGAAAATCCATTACTGCGACTTCGGTGATGCTCCATGATTTTATGATTGAGGATAGAGGGAATATAGAAATTTTTCCTAAAGAATATGCCGAAATTTCAGCTCAGATGTCTGAAATAAAATCAACGATGCAGCGGCATGAACAAATGTTAAAGGAAGAAGCAAGTAGAAAAAATGATTTAATTGCTTATCTTGCACATGATTTAAAGACACCGCTTACCTCTGTCATTGGATATTTAGCATTATTAGATGAAGCACAGGATATGCCGATAGAACAAAAAACGAAGTATGTAAATATTGCATTAAGCAAAGCACTTCGTTTAGAAAAACTTATCAACGAATTTTTTGATATAACACGATATAATCTGCAACAAATTGATTTGGAAAAAGAATCTATAAACCTCTGTCATATGTTGGTACAAATGACAGATGAATTTTATCCGCTGCTAAATGCTCATGGTAATCAAACAGAGGTATGTGTAGATGAAGATATAACGGTTTATGGGGATTCTATAAAATTAGCCAGAGTTTTCAATAATATTTTAAAAAATGCAATTGCATACAGCTACCCAGATACTATAATAAAAATATGGGCTGAAAGCACAGATACGGATGTTTGGATTTATTTTTGCAATAAAGGAAAGATAATTCCTGCAGGTAAGTTAAATTCTATTTTTGAGAAGTTTTTCCGTATGGATGAAGCACGTTCGACGAATACGGGAGGCGCAGGATTGGGGCTGGCGATTGCAAAAGAAATCATAACACTGCATGGAGGTAAAATTACTGCCGAAAGTGAAAACGAATCAACAACTTTCCGTATCTCTTTACCTATAACACATTAGTAAAATATATAGGCTCTCTTAGCATTTTCTTAGGAATTAGAAAATTGAATATTAAAGTATGGATAGCTTCTGTTCAGTAGAATGAATACTGAATAGAAGCTATTTGTTTTGTATGAGAAGAAGTATAGAAAAAGGAGGACTTCATAATGAATCAACAAAAGAAAGTTGCCGTTTTTTTTGGCGGCTGCTCCACAGAATATGCAGTTTCGTTGCAGTCGGCATATGCGGTAATTAAGTGTATTGACACAAAGAAATATGTACCAATCTTAATAGGCATTGCCCCTCACTCTGGTAAATGGTACTGGTATCATGGGGAACTGGAAAGGATAAAGGAGAATAATTGGCAGTCAGAAGAAAACTGTACGCCAGTATTTCCGTCTTTTGACAGAACGGTTCACGGGTTGTGTTACTGGGACAATAATCATTTACAGACAATTTCTTTAGATTCCGCATTGCCAGTTTTGCATGGAAAAAACGGAGAAGATGGAACAGTTCAAGGGGTTCTGGAATTGATGGGGATTCCTGTTATCGGATGTGGTTTATTATCTTCCGCTTTGTGTATGGATAAAGAACTGGCTCACCGTATCGTACAAGTGAACGGAATAAAAGCCGCACGTTCTTTTGCTATTAAGAAAAATTATTCAGAGGAAATGGTTCAGCAAAGAGCCTTAGAGCTTGGCTATCCATTATTCGTAAAGCCTGTACGGTCTGGCTCATCGTTTGGGATTTCAAAAGTGTTATACGAACGGGATTTGATTTTAGCAATCGAAAATGCTTTCCTGCATGATTCTACCGTTATTCTGGAAGAAATGGTTGATGGATTTGAGGTTGGATGTGCAATTTTGGGGAATAAGGATTCCGATTTGATAGTGGGTGAGGTTGATGAAATTGAATTGTCGGATGGATTTTTTGATTACACAGAGAAATATACATTGAAAACTTCCAGTATTCATGTGCCTGCTCGTATTTCCCCCCAAAAGGCAAAGGAAATTAAAGGAACAGCTCTTGAAATTTACAAAGCATTAAATTGTTGCTGTTTTGCAAGGGTGGATATGTTTTTGACTCCCGCAGGAGAAATTTATTTTAATGAAGTAAACACAATCCCTGGATTTACGGAGCATAGCCGTTATCCCAATATGTTAAAAGAAGCAGGTCTGCCTTTTGATGAAGTAATTAACCGCTTGATTGAAATGGGGGTATCGAAGTGACACAGATTGAATTAACAAAAGACGACACATATCACGGGAACTTAATACTTGTAACGCCAGATTATCCGCTTATGAAAATTCCATGTATGGAAGATATGCTGCCGGCAATTAAGGAACAGCCAGAAATACGGATGAATGAGCAGGCGGCTAATTTATTGCAGCTAACATTGGCAAAAATTCATTGCAGAAATGAAATTGTAGCTGTAAGCGGTTTCCGCACACAGGAAGAACAGGAAAAAATATGGAATGACACAATGGCTGAAAGTGGTCTTGACTTCACAAAAAAATATGTGGCAGTACCCAGACATAGTGAGCATCAGACAGGACTTGCAATAGACCTTGCAGAGAACAAGGAACAGATTGACTTTATTTGCCCACATTTTCCATATACGGGAATTTGGGGGAAGTTCAGAATGACCGCTCCACGATTCGGCTTTGTTGAAAGGTATGTATCTGGGAAAGAGCAGATAACAGGCATTGGAGCAGAACCGTGGCATTTCCGTTATGTGGGTTATCCCCATTCTGTCATTATGACAGAAAAGGATATGGCTTTAGAAGAATATATTTGCTTTTTAAAGGAAAATACCGATTCAAGGCATCCTTATATTTATAACAGTTCTAAAGCGGATAAAATAGAAATTTCGTATGTTTTTTTAGATGGCGGTCATTCTATAAAACTTGATGTATCAGAGATGTCGCCGTATATGGTTTCGGGTACAAACGAGGGGGGAGCTATTTTAAGTAGATGGAGGGAATATTATGCGTAATAAAACATTTGCAGGAATAGATTATTTCCGCTTAATAGCTGCTTTTATGGTGATTGCAATTCACACATCGCCATTGTCAGTCTGGAATGAGGGCATTGATTTTCTAATCACATATTGCGTTGGAAGAATTGCAGTTCCGTTTTTCTTTATGACAACAGGATATTTTGTTTTAGCACCATATGTGCTTAGCAGTTTTAAAAAGAAATCCCCCATCCATAAATATCTGGTTAAAAACATAAGGCTGTATTTAATCGTGACCGCTATTTATATACCTATTTCCGTGTACTCTGGGAATATGCCGCATAGCATAATGGAGTTGATGAAGCAGTTACTTTTTGATGGCACATTTTATCATTTATGGTATTTCCCCGCTGCGATTATTGGGTGTATTCTCCTTGCCTGTTTGACAAAAAAATCAATTCTGGCAGCGGTTTACTTTTCTATTATTGCATATGTGATAGGAATATTCGGCGATTCTTATTATGGGATTATAGAAAATGTGCCTTTCCTCCATACGTTATACAATGGAATCTTCTTTGTCAGCAGTTATACAAGAAATGGTATATTTTTTGCTCCAATTTATATTTTGCTTGGGATGTTTCTTGCTGTTCCCGAATTTCATTGTCGGGAAAACATATGTAAATGGGGACTTGTGCTGTCATCGCTTCTCATGCTGCTAGAGGGTTGGGTTACTTATAGTTTGAATCCCCAAAAACATAATAGTATGTATTTGTTTTTGCTTCCAGTCATGTACTTTTTGTTTCAATTATTGCTTAACATTTCTGGGAGAGTTCCTGCATGGATACGGGGCGGCTCTATGATGCTATATATTATCCACCCTGCGGTCATTATTGTTGTTCGTGGAATTGCCAAAGTAACAAGGCTTACAAAAATACTTGTGGACAATACTTTTATCCAGTATATTTCCGTCTGCGTATTATCGTTGATAGCGGCATTTTGTATTCAAGTATTTTTGGAAAGGGGAAATAGAAATGTACCAAAAAGGAAGAGCATGGATTGAACTAAATATTGATAATCTGGTTAACAATATAAGCCAATTTAAAAATATTCTTTCCCCGCAATGTGCAATCATGCCCGCAATTAAAGCAAATGCTTATGGACATGGTGCTGTTATCATTGCTGAAGCTTTGCAGGATTTAGGAATCAAAGATTTTTGTGTGGCGACTGTAAATGAGGCGATTGAGCTTAGAGAAGCAGGAATTTCAGGACAATTATTGATTTTAGGATATACTTCACCGAAACAATTTTCTGATTTAGTACATTACAATCTGACACAGACGGTAATTGATTATTCATATGCAAAATTACTAAATGATTATGGACAAGCTGTATTTGTCCACATAGGGATAGATACTGGTATGCACCGTTTGGGGGAAAGAAGCGAAAATATAAAAGATATTTATAAAATCTGGGAGTTTGAAAATTTGAAAATAACGGGGGTTTATTCCCATTTATGCGTATCGGACGGAGCTGGTGATGCAGAAAGGAATCTTACTCTGAAACAGGTTGCAGAATTTAATTCTGTAATAAATTCGCTGCATAGAAAGGGCATCCGTCATTTTAAAGCACATATACAAGGAAGTTATGGCGTACTAAATTATCCATCTTTAAAATTTGATTATGTACGTTTAGGAATCGCACTCTATGGTGTTTTAAGCTCTCCGAGAGATACAATAATTTCTGATATAAAATTGAAACCTGTCCTATCATTAAAAGCCAGAATTGCGTGTGTGAAACAGTTACACAAAGGAGAAGCAATCGGTTATGGCTTTACTTATAAAGCCACGAAAGAAATGCAGATTGCTACTGTTACGATAGGATATGCGGATGGTATTCCCCGTGAGTTGTCAAATAAAGGGGCTGTTCTGATAAATGGAAAAAAAGCGGCTATTATCGGACGTATCTGTATGGATCAGCTAATGATAGATGTGACAGGTATTCAAGGGGTGTCTTGTGGAGATGAGGTTATATTGATTGGGAAAAGCGGAGATAGTGAAATCTTGGCTGCTGACCTAGCAAATAGTATAGACACCATATCAAATGAGATTTTAAGCCAATTAGGAAGTCGTTTAGGCAGAGTATCAATAAAAAAAGTATAGCAGATTTGTACCTGCCGAGGAAAAGGAGCGTATTCGTGAATTGCAATATGTTCTGGATAATGTTGATGAACTAGAAATGCAGGAGTATAGAAAAATTTGAAGTCATTGGGATAAGACTTATAGTTAAATTTATAGCCCACCAAATAAAAAAAACGGTGTTTGGTGGGCTGTATCTTCATGCCCATATGAAAATAGTTTTACCCTCCAAATCTGTTTAAAGTTTGGAGGGATTTTTCATGCCCATAGATATTGGGTTTAATACATACATATCAGATAGGAAGCAAGAGGAAAGCTTGTTAAAAAAATCCTAATTAACGCATGGGGACTTTGCACCCCGAAAGTAGAAGTCAAATTTCTACATATTAGAAATAAAATCTCCATAAACCGTAGAGGTCTAACAGCCTTTGCGGTTTTTCTTTTGTCGATTTTTGCAGGAATACGCCGCAAGGTTGTTTCTAACGCCCACTGCCGTTCACCGCCTGCCAATCTGGATTTTCAAAAAAATTCAGATTGGAGGTAAAAAGAATGTCATTCAACTATGGCAGAGAAGAAAAGAAATGGAGGCTCTGGAAAGAAGCCGAAGAAAAGCAGTTACGGAGCTTGGGTGTCAGCGAGGATACTATCGAGCAGCTCCACACTCACGATTAGGAAGTTTTTAATTCTGACAGGAAGTATTACCGCAGGCTAAAAGATGCAGGTACATATCTTGAAGAATTTGCCGAGGATGCGGCACAGCCCGAAGTAAAGACGGTAGAGGATTTTCTTGACAGCATCGAAAATCAGCATCTATATCATGTTTTGATTAAGGTGGACAGACTTACCCTGCAAATCATTGTGATGAAAATACAAGGCTATTCTACACATGATATAGCGTCGTTGCTTGGGATGACCGAACAGGCAATTTACAAGCGTGTGAACAGGCTCAAAGAAAAAATTAAAAAAATTTTAAAGTAGCGTCCAAAAACGGACGTTGCCGAGGACTATGGGGTGTAAGGCAAAAAAAGCCTTTACCCCATTTTCTTTTGTATGACGAAAACGGGACAGCTCTTTGAAAACTGAATACTCATTCGTCAAACACTTCCTCTTTGTGATTGTGAGAGCATAAGCGTGTGCAGCGGTACGCCATGACCTGCCAAAAGGCAACGAGCGGTAAATACCGACTGAAAATATCGGGCAGCTCCCGATTTCGCCATGACACACAAAGAGAATAATGGTACTCCCGTCTTGAATGTTTATAGCATTAGGCGGCTCTGTCAGACCGACAGTTGGGGTGGAACTCCCGTGGCGTCAGTTCGCTGCTGACCGTTTGGCGACTTCCCTTGCGTTTATCGCAATGGCATTTTCGGGGTGTCAAGGACAAATAGAAAATGCTTTCTATCATAAAGCCAGATGCAGGACGGTCAATGGAAGCAGGGCTTGTTTTATGCTCTCCCGACCTTAAATACTTCCTTGTGTCTGGCTGCTACATAGGCAGGACATATCTGCCTAAATCCAGACAGGAGGTTATACACTATGGATAGAATTATAAAGCGTGGCGACATCTACTACGCAGAGCTTAACCCCGTTATCGGTTCAGAGCAGGGCGGCACACGACCCGTACTTATCATATCCAACAACACAGGCAACCGATTCAGCCCGACAGTCATCATTGCCGCCATTACGAGCCGACCGAAAAAAGGGAAACTGCCGACACATTTCTGTTTAGATGGGATTGCAGGGCTTCCCGCAGATTCCATTATTTTATTTGAACAGATACGCACAATAGATAAAAAACGGCTGAAAGAGAGGATGGCACAGCTTGACGAGCAGAGCATGGAGGAAATCACTTCTCCCCTGCTTATCAGCATTGGCGTTAAGAATGTGCAGAAAGCAGACAGGAGGGCAGAGAATGTTTGAGGATAGGATTGCAACATTAAATAAGGAAGAAACAGAAATGTTACTGCCGTATGAGAAACGGATTTATACGGTGGACGAAATACAAGATATTCTGGGCATAGGCAGGAACGCCGCATATAATCTTGTTAAGTCGGGGGTATTCCATAGCGTCCGCATAGGTGGAAATATCCGCATATCCAAAAAGAGTTTTGATGAATGGCTTGATAATAAAATGAATCCTTGTCAAGTGTGCGAAAGCGTTTGAAAAACAAGTTTTGTACGTTTCACATTTGACCCGTGATGCAATACTATATAGCCAAGCATTTTGCTTGGCTATATAGCAGGCTGCAACGGCTGACGAGCCGAATAAGAAAATCACGGAGGAAAGCAATGGACAGATACAAAACGAATGAGGGCAGCAGAACCGCTCCCCCTTTTACAACATACGAAAAACGGGTATATACCGTAAACGAGATACAGAATATTTTAGGCATTGGCAGAGGTGCAGCTTATGATTTGGTTAAGCAGGGATGTTTCCATTGTATCAGAGTGGGCAGGAATATCCGTATATCGAAAAAGAGCTTTGACAGATGGCTTGGCTTCCAGAGGGAGGTGCAGGCTGATGAATAAGAAAAGTATGTCCGTCACAGAAATGAGGAAGATGCTTGGAATTGGGAAAACAGATTCCTACTGGCTTGTAAAGAAAGGCTATTTTGAAACGGTCATTATCGCAGGGAAAATGCGGGTAATGGTGGACAGCTTTGAAAAATGGTATGACAGCCAGCTCCATTATAAAAAGGCTGACGGCACTCCCCCAGGAAAGAACTGGACAGGCATCACATTTTCTGTTCGGGAAGTGGCAGAGTTGCTCGATGTTTCTGATAGCTCTATCTACGAGCTGATAAAGAAAAAGGTGTTTCGCACTGTAAAAGTGGGGCAAGCCACGAGGATTTATAAGGACAGCTTTGAGGAATGGTATGAATCCCAGACCAATTACATAAAGGCTGACGTACATAAGGAGGTCACAGATTGATGAAAGAACATATTGCAGAGAGGGGCGGGACTTTAAACAAGAAAAGCTATTCCGTTGCGGAAATCCAGCAGATACTTGGCATAAGCCGACCTACCGCTTATACGCTGATAAAAAAAGATTTATTCCAGAGCGTCCGCATGGGCAACGGCATCCGAATTATAAAGAGCAGCTTTGACGCTTGGCTCGACAGCACAATGTAAGGGGGTGAGTAAGCATGGCATCAATCGTAAAGAGAAAGAACCGTTATTCCGTAGTCTACACCTATACGGATGAAAACGGTGTAAAAAGGCAGAAGTGGGAAACCTTTGCCACCAATGCCGAAGCAAAAAAGCGTAAGGTGCAAGTAGAATTTGAGCAGGAAACAGGAACATTTACCATCCCTACTGCAAGTACCGTCAGCGACCTGCTTGAAGAATATATGTCCATTTACGGCGTGAACACTTGGGCAATGTCAACTTATGAAGCAAGAAGAAGCTTGATTTTCAATTATATCAATCCGATTATCGGGGATATGAAACTGGAAGAAGTGACACCGAGGACGATGGATAAATATTACCAGAGTTTGTTGACCGTTAAGGCAAAGGTAGTAAACAACCGCAAGCCGACCCACGAATACCTCACAGCCCATACAGTAAGGGAAATCCACAAGCTGCTCCGCAACGCTTTCAATCAAGGCGTAAAATGGGAGCTGATGTCAAGGAATCCCGTACAAAACGCTACTCTCCCGAAAGAAAAACACAAGGAGCGTGACATCTGGACAGTCGAAACCTTGTTTAAGGCATTGGAGGTTTGCGATGATGATAATCTGTCACTGGCGTTAAACCTTGCTTTTTCCTGTTCCCTGCGTATGGGCGAGATGCTTGGTCTGACTTGGGACTGCATTGATATTTCCGAAAAGAGCATCAAGAACGATTGTGCTTATATTTTCGTAAATAAGGAGCTGCAACGTGTCAACCGCAATGCTTTGGAGCAGTTAGGTGAAAAGGGCGTAATGTTCAAGTTCCCGCCTGCGGTGGCAAGCACACACACCGCTCTGGTTCTGAAAGAGCCGAAAACAAAAACCAGTATCCGAAAGATTTTCCTGCCTAAGACGGTTGCGGAAATGCTCGTGAAAAGGCATGAGGATATAGAAAACCTCAAAGAGCTGTTCGGGGAGGAATATATGGACTTTAATCTGGTATTTGCTTCTTCCTGCGGCAGACCCATTGAGGGGCAGGTCATCAATCGGGCATTGGCAAAACTCATTAAAGATAATGATTTGCCGCCAGTCGTTTTTCACAGTTTCCGCCATTCGAGCATCACTTATAAGCTGAAGTGGGGCGGCGGCGACATGAAATCCGTGCAGGGTGATTCTGGACACGCACAGGTCAAGATGGTAGCAGATGTGTATTCTCATATCATAGACGATGACAGACGGATAAATGCACAGAGGTTTGAAGAACAGTTTTATCAAAGCAAAGTTGCTTCCGCTGCGGAGGAAGTGCAGGAAGAAACAAAGGCTGAAACGGCATCGCAGACAGACCAAGAAATGCTTCTGAAACTGCTTGCTAATCCAGAAATGGCGGCATTGCTGAAATCACTTGCAAAAAACTTATAAGGCTTAGAAAGGCAATCTTTTTATAGGTTGCCTTTTATTGACTGGTTTTCCAGTGAATCAAATTAAAGAAATAAGTCTTTTCTTTTAGACAAGAGGTTACAAATACCAATCTTTCTGGAAAGGAATTTTTTCAACCCTTTATTACTGGCGAAAGCAGTTATGCCCCTTGCATTTCTGGAAAAATTTGTTGATATATGTTACACTAAGTATTGAAATTAATTAGAATCTGATGGAGGAACGGAATGCAAAAAGGGGCTAGAAAATGTATTGAATATTACTGGAATTATGTAAATTCTGATAAATATAAAGAAGAAAAAATAAAACGAAAGGCAGAACATGAGAAAGTGGCACATGATTCTGCCAAAGAGGAAAACATTCAAGAAGAGCAGATGGATTACTATGAAGATTCTGTAGTAACCCATTTATCCATTTGTGATGTACTGTCCAATGATGGCGTTACAAAGGTATTAAAAAAACTTTATTCCTTACCGAAAAAGAAGTTTAAAGTTCATAATCATTATAAAAAACCTTCTATATTCCATAAATATGACTATGTTCATCTTCAATATTCTGAATCTGGGTATGGATGTTTTGCAGAGATTGAATTATTAGAGGATAAATATATAAAAAGTATTGAAGCGACTTGGGCACAGATTAACAGTTATTTTGCACTGATTGAATATTGCTTTACATTTAAAAAGCCTTTAGACGAAGGGAGTTATAATCAATTTGTATATGACAATATTAGGAAACTTACTTCCAGAGATTATATAATATGGCATCGCATAAGTAAAGAAGAAGGCAAACGCAAAGATGATATGGATTACTGGCTGGCAGAACAGATGACAGAAGAAAGTTTTCCACTAATTTGTCAACATTATATCACAAGCTTTTTATACAGTGAACAGGGGAAAAATAATCCACTAATTAATATGGAATATAGGGTAAGGAAAGCTCCGATAGATATTGATAGACTATATCTCAAAGGAATTGTAATAGCCTATTATAATAAAAAATTGAACTATGTTATTTGTTCCGATTTTGACAAGCCCAATTACTGTATGCTTACGGGAAACAACCGTTTTCAACAGTTTAACATATGTGAGTATATCGCAACCTATAGAAATGAGTTTTTTTATTGTTTCTTCGGATATAGAGAATTGAAACTATTTGAAAGAGAATTTTCAAAATTTTCGACAGGGAGAAAAAGCATTGCTTATAACAAGGAATTTAAAAAGCTGCTTAATAAGCTACAAAGTGTTTCGGAGGTTGAAAGCAGAAAAGAAAAAGACATCTATACAGCGTTTAATGAAGCATGGGATTTTTATAGTTTTGGAAAAAAGCAGGACTTGAAAGAGTACCATGAGAACGATATAGCCAAGTATAAGAAAATTTATGAAAATAATTTTTCCTACCTGAAAGTATTATCTGAAATAAATTATACGAAAAATAATCAGAGACTTATGATTCTTACCATTATCATTTCGATTGCAGCAATATTCATTAGTGTTTTGACTGCTTAAAAATACAGGCGAGATGAGATTATAGCTATCTCCATAGAAAAATGTGTGATATACTGTAAAAGCAAACAATAAGCGTACATAAAACTTGGTATTCCGATTTGGAATTTCAAGTTTAATGCAAAGAAGCAGAACTTGAAGTCGCAAATTGTGATTTCAAGTTACTCATAGTTTTGAGGTTTCAATCTGGCATTTCAAAATAGAAAGGGCGATAAAGATGGCTGATACAGAACAAACAGCTCTGACAAAGGCAAATAATGATACCCAAGAAATAAGTATTGAATCAGCAGAGTCCGATATAAAAAGCATGATATATGTTATCCGCAACCAGCAGGTTATGATAGACAGCGATTTAGCGATGTTGTATCAAGTAGAAACAAAGCGATTAAATGAAGCGGCAAAACGTAATATCTCAAGATTTCCAGAAAGATTCCGATTCCAACTGACGAAAGAGGAATATGAAATCTTGAAGTCGCAAATTGCGACTTCAAGTTCGGAGGATGATAATGGATATGGCGGGCGTAGGAAACTGCCATTTGTTTTTACAGAACAAGGAATTGCAATGCTTTCTGCGGTTTTGCGTAGTGATGTTGCTATTCGAGTAAGCATTAGGATTATGGACACTTTTGTGGAGATGCGGAAGTATATGGCAAATACATCTTTGCTGTATGAGCGGTTAAATGCAATGGAGGTTCGCCAGATAAATTACCAAGCGGAAACAGATGAGCGTTTTGAGAGAGTTTTTGAGTACATATCCGAACATGAGGAATCCAGTCAAAAAGTATTTTTTGACGGACAGATTTACGATGCGTTCAGTCTGATAGTAAGCCTGATTCAAAAAGCAGAGAAAGAAATCACTCTGATAGACGGATATGTGGATGTTGGGACATTGAATCTGCTTTCAAAGAAAAAGTCTGACGTTGCCGTTACAATTTATACGCAGAAACAGACGAAGCTAACGAAAGCCGATGTTAAGAATTTTAATGCACAGTACCCGACATTGAAGATAAAATATACCAAGGTATTCCATGACAGGTTTTTGATTCTTGACCGAACAATAGCCTATCACGTAGGAGCGTCTTTGAAAGATGCGGGAAAAAAGTGTTTTGGAATCAATTTAATTCAAGATGCAGGCATCATCAAAGACATCCTGCAAAGGTTGGAACTGGAAACGGAGAAATAAGAAGTTCTTTGAGGTCACAATTTGTGACCTTAAAAAAAGCAAAGAGGAATGATAAACTCTTTGAGGTCGCAATTTGCGACCTTAGAAAAAATGCAAACAGCTTAAACTATTCGGGGATTAGTTGTGAAATGCAGGTATTAATCGGGAAAGGCTTTACAGCGTAACATTTCCCTAAATGCAAGCCCCTTGCTAATCGCCTGCTAAAAGGAGCATTTAAAACACCTTAAAATCACCAGTCACAGGTCGGTACGAGATAACATTCTGAATCCGTGAAAAGTAAGGAAATACAGGGATTATATAACACTAAGAGGGAGTTGCCTACTAGCAAACGGTGCTACTCCTAAGCGGTAGGCCGGAGGTTCAAATCCTCTTAGCGACGTCTAAAGAAATGCCGAGAATTCTGGGGTTCCAGAGTTTTCGGTATTTTACTATATCTGAGTTTGCTAATCAAAAGGGCGTTTCTGCTAATTATCCGAAAAATTTTGCTGAAAATCTTGCTAATTGAAAAGGCGAGAGTTTTTGATTCAAGGTATTTACTTTGTCACAAGTTGAGCAGTGTCTCCATGTCAAAGACAGGACCTTTCTGCATTCGCTTCGGATGCCCGTGGATGTGTGGGCAGATATTTCTTAAATAGGATTGGGATATGCGGCAGCATGGGGATCAGCAAGAAAAGAAGACTTCCTGTGATCCCGGCGATTGCAATGCCTGCAATGACAGACCGGTTCCTTTGTTCCGGGGTAAAGAGCAGCGCCAGAAATAAGACAAGGGCGGCTGCCTTTATAATCTTGATACTTTTATGTTCTTTTTTTCTTGTTTTCATTTGGAATTCCTTTCATAGAAATGATTAAAAAAAAGAACTGCAGAGTCCAAAACTGAACGGGCAATTCCTTTCTAAAGCGACTTACGGAAGCGGCTGATACAGACAGGCTCCGTAAGCAGATCATTCTGAAGTTATGCAGTAAATGGAAGCAGTGAGGCCATGCCTTCCGGGATGCTGCTAAATCCCTGACTGTAAACAAAGGGATGGAGTTCAAGTTCTCCATAGATGTACTCCGTACCGTTGTTCCTCCCCTGCTGCATGACGGGATCTTTGGTGACCCTTCCCATGAGATGAATGATTGCTGACATAAAATTTTTCCTTTCTGCCCTCTGGGCGTTGAAATAATAAAAATAGGTAAAAGAATTGGAACTCCATGTCTTAGATTTCCTAAAATAAAAAAAGAGCCATTAAGCGACCGCAGGGTGCGGCTATCCTAATATGACTCTGATTTCCAAATTTAAACTTACGTGTGCTCTGGAAGAATGGTCCAGACTCCCGATGTGGGATAACACAAAACTTAAATACATGATTACAATAAAACAAGATATAGTATAAGTCAAATATATTAAACCTATATATTGTAAAATGTGAAAATATAAGAATGTGAAAACAAGCTTATTTTTAAACAGATGCTTGAAAATGAGGAGAAGATAGTTTATAATCAGCATAGAAGGTAACGGAGATATTGGCGTGTCCCCATTACCCTAGACGGAAACTTATGCAAAATAGTTTACAAGTTACACAAGCTATCCCCTATTTGCGGTAGAGGATAGCTTTTTTCTGCCTATTTACGGTTGTTGTGATTATCTATGTAAGTTAAGGCGGCAAATACCACCAGAAGTAATGTTAGAATTTCTAACGTGTTCATGATAACCCCCTTTCCGTTTCCGAAAAGGGCAACCAGGAAACTATCCCTCTACTGTCTATGCTGATGAAAGAACGTGTAACACATAATGACAGAAATCGCCACAACATTAGAATAGATTCTTTATATACTAATATGCTATTTTGCAAGAGAACTGGTCATGGTATAATAGACAGTACTGGATAGCGATTAAGGAGGGGAGAGCTATTTATGAAGAAGATACTTGTGATACAAGGAGGGGGCCGGGCAAATGGAAATACGGCACAGCTTGTAGATAGTTTTATAAGAGGTGCAGAGGATGCAGGACATTCTGTAGAAAGAATTTCACTTTTAAGGAATGAAGTGAAAGGCTGCCTTGGCTGTAATGCCTGTCGATACGGGAAACCCTGTATTCAAAAGGATTCTTTTAATGATATGGTTCCTAAGATCAAAAGTGCAGACTGCATAGTTTTTGCGTCTCCTTTATATTTCTGGACGATTTCATCTAAGATCAAGGCTTTTATTGAAAGATTTTACTGTATTGCAGAAGAAGACCCGAACCCGCCGTTTGGCAGATATGAGAAATATTCTGTCAAGGATTGTGCGTTGCTGATGACTTCAGCAGATGATTTTTTCTGGACATTCGAGCAGGCTGTATCTTATTATAAGTTTACGTTGGTGAATTATATTGGATTTCAGGATAAAGGTATGCTTCTTGCCGGAGGTTGTGGAGATACAAATGGCAAGCCGCAGATAGAGAAAACAGAACATTTGAAAGAGGCTTATGAATTTGGAAAAGAACTTTATACAATAAATTGAATGGAAGTTATGAAGGAGGGTACTATGGATATAACATGTTTTAAGTGGATACGGCAGCCGAAGAGCTATCATATTGACGGTAATAAGGTGGAAATTGTTACAGCACCGCATACTGACCTGTGGCAGAGAACCTATTACCATTTTCAAAATGACAATGCACCAGTTCTGCAGATGGAGACTGATGAAAAGTTTTTCAGCTTTATAGTGAAAACGGAATTCTCCGAAAGCCATCATCGGTTTGACCAATGCGGCATTGTTATGTATCTGGATAGTGAAAACTGGCTGAAAGGTTCCATTGAATATGAGAACGAGGATTTTCAGCATTTGGGAAGCGTTGTAACCAACGGCGGATATTCTGATTGGGCAACGACTGCTATTTCTGCCGCTATAAAATCTATGTGGTATCGTTTTAGCCGGAGGGAAGACGATTACTGTATTGAATGTTCGGAAGATGGCGTGAATTTTAGCCAGATGCGTATTTGTCATATGGTAAAAGGGAATGATAAGATTCAGTTTGGCATCTATGCCTGTTCACCAGAAAATTCTTCGTTTAAAGCTGTTTTTACCGATATGAATTTTACGGAATGCCAATGGAAAGCGCATGATGGACAACAACCTGATTAAGATTAACATTTAATATACAAAGGGAAAATATGAGAAAAGATATTATTATACGACCAGAAACGCATAAAGATTATAAGGATATCATATCGTTAATATTGCGTTCTTTTCGCGAAGGAACAGATTATTCGGATGGCATAGACGTTGTTGCGTTGGTTGAGGAAATAAGGGATTCAAAATATTATATTCCAGAATTGTCCTTTGTTGCTGAACTGAATGGAAAAATTGTAGGGCATTTCTTATTTTCACGATTTCCATTGTCCAGAACGAAAACGGGAGGCCATATCGAGAACGATAGTATAGCAATGTTGGCGCCCGTTGCGGTTCATGCAGATTATCTACATGAGCATATCGGATTAACAATGCTCTCTATGGGCATTCGAAGAGTGAGAGAATATGGTTTTAAAGGAATTACTGTGGAAGGGGATTATCATTTCTATCATCGTGTGGGATTTAGGACATCGGCTGAGTTCGGAATATATCCGACACAAGGGATTCCTCTGAAAGAACCAAGGTGTATGATGTGTCAGGAGGTATATGAGGGCGCACTAAATGATATAAGCGGATATGTAGTCTATGATATGTATTATAATGCATAATGTCGGAAAATGCTTTCCCAAAAAGCCATGTAAAATTCGAAGTTCGACACAGCTTTTTGAATAATAAGTTTATGATTTATTTTTAGATATAGTCAGTTCTTTTTGATTATGAATAAAAATACGTGAATAAAAATGAGAATATTAAAAACGGATAATAGAATTGAAAAAGCAATATAATTGTATTACAAAAAGGAGGTGTTTGTGATGGCTAAAGAAGCAACCCTGCAAGTGAGAATGGATTCAGAGTTAAAGGAACAGGCCGAACTATTGTATAAGCAGCTGGGAACATCTTTTGCGGAAGCAGTAAGAATATTCGCAAAGCAGAGTGTGGAGGAACAGGGAATGCCCTTTTCCATGCATTTATCACCAGGCGGCAGGAAAAGGACATTGGGAATCGCAAATGGAAAATATAAGATTCCAGATGATATTGATGAAAGCAATGACGAGATAGCGGAAATATTTGGGGTGAAATAGACATGAGGATCTTGTTGGACACACATATTGCACTATGGGCGATTGCTGATACGTCAAAGCTGTCGGATGAAGTGAGGGAACTTCTCGAAAAAGAAAGTAATCAAATATTTTACAGTGTGGCTTCGGTTTGGGAGGTTGCGATTAAGCATATAATCAAACCAGAAAATATGCCCGTATCAGAGGAAGAATCTGTCCGGTTGTGCGAGGAAACCGGACTCACCAAGCTGCCGATAGAGGCAGGTCACATTTTCCTGTTAAAAACTATATCACGCCCCAATAATGCACCAAAGCATAATAATCCATTTGACCGGATGCTGATAGCTCAGGCAAAGTATGAGGATTTGATATTGCTTACGCATGATTCTCAATTTCCATATTATGGAGAAAAGTGCGTGATGAGTGTGTGATTATACTAAGCCGTGTAGAATTTTGGGATTCACGCGGTTTATTTGCATAATCAAATTCGGGGATAGGGTATGAAACGGCAAAAGCCTTCGCGGAGCGTGGGAGCGGCCTAATCCTTATTGCCCGCAGAAAAGAGAGACTAGAAATTTTAAGGCGGGAGATTTTATCTATACATCCAATGCTCGATATTGTGGTTAAAGATGCGGATTTATCTGTTCCCCAAAATGTTTTCCAGTTATACGAAAACATAAAATTATATCCTTTACAGACATGGATTAACAATGCGGGATTTGGAAATTATGGCAGTGTTGGGAATCAGGATTTGGAGAAAATCAGTCGGATGCTGCACCTGAATGTGGAAGCCCTCACTGTTTTTTCTTCCTTGTTTGTCCGTGATTTTAAAGATATAGAAGGGACACAGCTTATCAATGTTTCTTCCTGCGGCGGCTATACGATTGTTCCCAATGCGGTAACCTAATTCCTCTGTTGTAATCCGTTGTTTTTTACTTTTGGGATTTGCAGCAAGCTGGCGTGGTATTTACTTCATCCAAATAGATAGTTCCCCAATCGCACATAGCATCTAAGATTGGGGCGAGCGTATTGCCGAAGTCTGTTAAAGAATACTCCGTTTTGGGAGGAACGACAGGATAGACTTTTCTGTTTATCAGTCCGTCGTTTTCAAGTTCTCTTAACTGTTGTGCCAACATTTTATCAGTTGCTTTGGGGACTAATTTATGCAACTCACTATACCTCAAGGTTTTACCCATAAGATGCCACAAAATGACCGATTTATATTTCCCGCCAATTAAGTCAATCGTAGCTTCTACGGGACAGTTATAACTACTTTTGCACTTTACACTCATAGAAATTCTCCTAACTTACTTTTTAGATAGTATATACCCAAAAAGTACATTCTTGCCTTTGAATTTGTTTGCGATATAATTATAGTATAGAGATACCTAAAATACAAGTTTAGCAGGAGGAATACTCATGGAATTTTTAGAAATTGCAAAATCACGTTATTCTGTTCGTGATTACAAAAGTAGAAAGGTAGAGCCAGAAAAGCTGGAAAAAATTTTATTAGCTGCCCATGCCGCACCTACAGCTGCAAATTTACAGCCTGTCCGTCTTATCGTTGTGCAGGAAGACGAGGGATTGAACAAAATAGGAAAAGCCGCAAATCTTTATGGAGCGCCTTTGGCAATCATCGTTTGCTCCGAACATACGAAAGCATGGACACGCCCGTTTGATAACAAAAAGACAGTTGATGTAGATGCGTCAATCCTTACAGACCACATGATGATGGAAGCAACTGAACTGGGGTTAGGGACTGTATGGATATGCTATTTTAAGCCCGATATTATCAAACATGAGTTTCAGCTTCCAGATACACTTGAGCCAATCAATATTTTAGCAATAGGTTATGCAGACGGAAGCCCTGCCGACCCAGAACGTCACTCTACACAACGTATTCCGTTGAATGAATTAGTCCACTACGAAAAGCTATGATTATTCCACATATTATCGGCTCATTTCATTTTATGTTTCCGACAAAACACAGTTGGATAAAATGGACTCTGCAGGCGTGGATAAGACAATCCTTTTCTGTTCTTCCCCGCATCCAGAAAAAGCAGATAATTTAAGTAATAAAGTAAAAAGACAGAACCAATGTTAGCCCGTTGGTTCTGTCTTTTTAACGAAAATATGATTACATATTGAGGTTTTCATCTCCCCATTGTTTCATATGCTCAAAGACGGGAATGAAACTTTTACCCAAGTCTGTAAGATTATATTCCACATGGGGAGGGACTTCTTTAAAATCATGACGGGTAATGAATCCGTCGGCTTCTAATTCCCGAAGCTGCTTTGTCAGGCTTGATTCCGTAATATCGCCGATATGCCTGCGAAGTTCCCCGAAACGATGTATATCCCGAAAAGCAATATAGTAAATGATTTCGATTTTCCATTTACCGCCTAAAATTTTTTGTATGGTAGAAACTGTTTTGCAGCGTTCAACAGCCAATGTGCTTTTTTTCATTTCTGCCACTCCTCGTATAATAAGTTTGTAAGCAAGAAAAACAGCTTACAGACTTATTCTTTTTTGATTAGACAGAAGGATAATTCTAAACATCCTTTCCGAAGATTCTTCTTCCATCATGCTGGTTCATCCATTCTCTGTCTATTGGTTAATAAGTTACTTTATAGTCATGGTCCCAGATGTTACAATTAGTTCCATAAGAACTGTAGCTATGGTCATTGCTTCTTCACTCCTGCAAAGCGTTTGCTATTGCCAAGAAAGCATGCAACCCTAATGCTACGCTAAGACTTATTACACAAATGCTGCATCCTGGTATCTAGCCACCAGCAGGGTATTTCTGCCAGGTAATGCTCATAACGCGAGGTTTAGGGCGGCGTAGTGTTCTGGGATAAGCCATGACTACTCTTCTTCATTTTTATTGAAAGGTGGTGATGTTCCGTGAAAGAACCTATTGATTACCTCTCAACACTGTTTGTCGGGATTGACATTGCATCCCGTTTTCATGTTATCTCTGCACTTGATTTCAACGAGGAATTCTACATCAAGATGAAACCTGTAGAAAACACTCAGGACGGCGCAGCTCTTATGGAACAGATGATCTCTGACGTGTTAAAACATAACCATCAGTTCAAATACGTTGTGATCGGTATGGAAGCCACCGGCTTCTATGGTGTCCATCTGGCGAACTATCTTTCTGCCAGTGACCTGCTTGCACCATTCTCCGTCAGAGTT
>CAJSZQ010000034.1 GCA_910574185.1 Lachnospiraceae bacterium | reverse complement strand
ATACACGCAGGAACAGATTAATCTCATGATGAGCCATATCAATTCCTATGCAAGAAAGAAACTTGGAAATAAGAGCCCGTATGAGATATTTGAATTTCAATACGGAAAGGAACTTCAGGATGCATTCCATCTGCAAAAGATTCCTGCAGATGAAATCATCCTGAGTCCTGAATTATTAAAATAAACTCTAAAACATAATCAAAAAGCTGGGCAGGAATCTATTACAGCCATCATCGCAGAATCTCCCCAGAGGTGGAATTTACCCTATCCGAAAAATCAACCGTAAATTCGACTTCCGCTCAGCATGCAATAAAACACCCAAAACCACAGCTTTTATTTGTATTTTAACTCTGATTTCGGGTATTTTCTATATGAAATCTCTATTTTTCTGTATTCCTATTGAATTTACTTTTTCAAAGCGGAATTTAATCTTACAAAGTGGAATTTACTTTTTCAATTCACCTATTATTCGTTACTGCTCAGAGGGTATTAACAGCAAGTTCAATGGAGTGTTCCCTTGCTCTGCTTCCTATACCAAGGATTTTCAAACAAGTCAGATACCCACTGAACAGTAACATTTATTCATTGTATCAATATACCCAGGGGCCCCTCAATATACTTTCCTATCTTTTGAACCCCCGATAGCGGTTGATGCACGCATAGATTTCCTGTCTGCGCACTTCCGCCAGATTCCCCGGCACACTTCCTCTGCTCAAGGCTCCGGGACCATCCTTTTCCATCCTCTGGCACACATGCTCTAAGAGTCTGCCAATTTCTTGTTTTGGATTTCTCTCCAACTGTTCTGCCACATATTTCATGATATGACTGAGGGTGGTGGTCTGTTCGCTGTCCGCAATTTGCTCCACATATTTTAATTCTACCGTATCTCTGCCGATTGAAAAGCTGTCCCTGCCAAACTGCTTTACTTTAATCTGATCATGTTTTTTCTCAATCCTTCCTACACGAAGCGTGCGGCCGTCCTGCTTCCATACATTCTGAGCATCTTCCATGTACTCAGGCGTTTTTCCATTCTCCGGACAGATTTTCTTAACCTGCTCTGTAATATCTAAAGCCTGGTAAGTATCCATCTGAAGAATTTTATCTGCAATATAAAAATACGCTCCCGAACTTCCCGCAACTAAAATTACCGACACTCCTTGCTGCTGATAAAGATTCTTCGCCTGATCAATAAACGGCGTAATCGGCTCCTTTTCTTTTGCAATGACTGACTGCATCAGAGCATCCCTGACCATAAAATTCGTAGCGGAAGTATCCTCGTCTATCAACAATGTTTTTGCCCCAGAGTCCACAGCCTCTACCACATTAGCCGCCTGAGACGTAGAGCCACTGGCATCCTCTGTGGAAAAATCCACCGTATCCTTACCATTTGGCAAATGGTTGATAAATGGCGAGATATTCACATGCGACACCGCACGCCCGTCTTCCGCACGTATTTTTACGGCGGTATCATCAGTAATCACATATTCTCTTCCATCTCCTGCAATATGATTGTATACCCCAAGCTCCAGCGCCTTTAACAAGGTAGATTTCCCATGGTATCCTCCGCCTACAATCAGAGTGATTCCCTTTGGTATTCCCATTCCTTTCAGCTTTCCTTTATGAGGCAGGGTAAGCTCCACTTCCATGGACTCAGGGCTTTCAAATATAACTGCTCCCTTCATTGGCTTATCCGACACACCGCTTTCTCGTGGAAGCACAGAGCCATTCGCAACAAAAGCAGCCAGATTCCTTTGCTTCAATTCCTCCCGAATCGCCTGCTGATCCTCTGCCAAATCTACTACTGCACGAATCTTCCCAGCATCCAGATTCTTATAATAAAGGGATTTCTTTACGCATTCCGGCACAAACCGGAAAAGAATCTTCTCCAACTCCGGAGAATTGATACTCCGTCCGTTCGCTGGGAATCCCACTTCAAACCGCGCAAGAATCCGCTTTTCATTCATCTCCAAAGCTGTCCTTTCCAACACCTGCTGCCCGCATCTTGAAATACTCATCAGCCCGCTTTTGCCAGAGCCCTTTGCCTGGAACATATAATCTGACATGCATTTTGCAAATACCCTGTTCAGATAGTCCTGCAATGCAATTCTCTGATACTTTCCATTAAATAATTCCGCCGGAAACAATGCCATTTTCTGTGGCACTTCTACACTTACTTTAGAAGGAGCCGCAAAAGGATCTCCCTGCACATGATCAATATGCAGGATATATCCCGGAAACTGATAGCTTCCCTTTAAATCTTTATAAGCCGGGTAACTCTTTCTGTGAATCCGTTCTAACTCCATTCGTAACTGTCTGTCTGTATTCATCTTCTATTCCTTCTTTCTTTTCTCAAACTCAACCTGCCTGTACGTTCGAGACAAAATTGTCCCTAAGCAGGCCGCCATTATTTCTCTATTTATACAAAATAAACTTTTCCCATTTTATCGAAATGTAATCTCGCCGGTTACCGGGTCCATTGCATCTACAATCGCCAGCGATTCCAGCTTATAACCCAGATTACGAATTATCTGTCCTCCTGGCTGAAAGCCTTTCTCTATCGCAATACCGATTCCCTCTACCACAGCGCCCGCCGCTTGTACAATCTGTATCAATCCCTGCAGCGCGCAGCCATTTGCAAGAAAATCATCAATAATCAGCACTCTGTCATTCCCACTTAAAAACTTCTTGGAAACAATTACCTGGTTTTTCGTCTTGTGGGTAAATGATTCCACCTCTGCGACATACATCTCGCCTTCCAGATTAATACTTTTTGCCTTTTTTGCAAATACAACCGGAACGCCAAAATGCGTAGCCGCCACCGCCGCAATCCCAATCCCCGAAGCCTCTATGGTCAATATCTTATTAATCGGTCTTCCTGCAAAGCGGTCTTTAAATTCTCTTCCTATTTCGTCAAATAAAGAAATATCAATCTGATGATTCAGAAAACTATCAACTTTTAATACGTTTCCTTCTTTCACAACTCCATCTTTCACAATACGTTCTTCCAAAAAATTCATTCTAGTACCCTTCTTATCCATTCTCATCGGCTCATTCTGCCAGAAACATTGTAGCACATTGCCTGTTCTGATACCACGAAAAAAGGAGAAATTTTAGAAATTTCTCCTGCTCTCACGTATTCCTTCCAATATCATTTTCTCAGCTTTTTTAGCCTTTTCCGGTTTCGTATCCGCAACTCCCTCCAATGGATATTCGCGCCCCAGATTCTTATATTTATCAACCCCCATCGTATGATACGGCAACGCTTCCACTCCTATGAGATTACTCAGTTTTCCTATCAAACGTCCAGTATTTTTCAGCTCTTCTTCACTATCTGTAATCCCTGGCACAATGACATGACGGATAATCAACGGAATCTGCGCCATCTCAAGGGCTCCGGCAAATTCAAGTACCGGCATTTGCTCCAGAGCGGTAAGTTCCTTATGTCCTTTAGCGTCGCTGTGCTTGATATCCAAAAGCACTAAATCGGTTACCTGGAATAACCGTTCAAATTCCTCTCTTCGCTCCTTTTTATATACACCTCCCGAGGTGTCCAGACAGGTATGAATTTCCCGCTTTTTCGCCTCCTCAAACAAAGAACTCAGAAAAGTTATCTGCGCCAACGGCTCCCCGCCGCTGGCCGTAATTCCTCCGTTCCGGTAAAAGGGCCTGTTCCGCTCAAATTGCTCCAGCAGCTCCTCTACTGTCATTTCTATTCCGCCCCGCATATCCCAGCTATCCGGATTATGGCAGTAAAGACATCGCATAGGACACCCCTGAAAGAAAATAACCATACGTATTCCGGGACCATCCACAGTCCCAAAACTTTCTACAGAATGGATACGTCCTGCCTGTTTTTCTTCCAGCATAACTCCTACAATCCTTCATGGAATGTTCTGGATATGACTTCATCCTGCTGTTCTTTGGTCAACTTATTGAAATTCACCGCATACCCGGAAACCCGCACTGTAAGCTGAGGATATTTCTCCGGATGCGCCTGGGCATCCAAAAGTTTCTCCTTTGTAAATACATTAATATTCAGATGGTGTCCACCTTTTTCTGCATAACCATCCAGTAGATTTACCAAATTATCAATCTGTGCGTCACTAATCTTCATACTATTCCTCCTGTTCTCTTTCATCAATCAGATTTGATTCCATACATGCGCAGTCCGGCTGCATAGAAAAACTTAAATCATCCAGACTGATATCATTTACCAATACCTGATCCTCTTTGCCAAGCGCCCCCGGAATAATGGAAAATGTGTTAGAAATCCCATCCTGCGCATCCTTAAACGGAAGTTTTGACACAGAACTTAGAGACGCCACCGCTCCTTTACTGTCTCTTCTGTGCATAGGGTTTGCCCCAGGCGCGAATGCTTCTCCTGCCCGTCTTCCGTCTGGAGTTGAGCCGGTATTTTTTCCATACACCACATTTGAAGTAATCGTAAGAATGGATGTAGTAGGAATACTGCCTCTGTAAGTGTGATTTCCCTTAATATAATGCATAAATTCCTTCACTACATGATAGGCAATTTCGTCTACCCGGTCATCATCATTTCCGTATTTCGGAAAATCACCTTCCACTTTATAGTCTACTACAATACCTTTGTCATTCCGAATCGTCCGTACTCTGGCATATTTAATTGCAGACAAAGAATCCGCTACTACAGAAAGTCCGGCAATTCCGGTTGCAAACCATCTGGTTACTTTCTTATCATGAAGCGCCATCTGGAGTCTCTCATAACAGTATTTATCATGCATATAATGGATGATATTCAAGGTATTCACATATACTTGCGCCAGCCACTTCATCATATCATCGAAACGCTCCATAACCTCTTCATACTCCAAATATTCCGATGTGACAGGCCGGTATTTTGGTCCCACCTGTTTGCCAGACATTTCATCTACACCGCCGTTAATAGCATAGAGCAGACACTTTGCCAGATTGGCTCTGGCTCCAAAAAACTGCATTTCTTTCCCCACACGCATAGAAGATACACAGCATGCGATTGCATAGTCGTCTCCAAGGCTTACCCGCATCAAATCATCATTTTCATATTGAATAGAAGACGACATAATCGAAGTCTTTGCACAATATCGTTTGAAATTTATCGGAAGATTTACGGACCATAATACGGTGAGATTCGGTTCCGGCGCGGTACCAAGATTTGACAGCGTATGCAGATAACGAAAGGACATTTTCGTTACCAGAGGACGGCCGTCGATTCCCATGCCTCCGATTGACTCGGTCACCCAGGTTGGGTCCCCAGAAAATAAAGCATTATACTCTGGCGTTCTGGCAAATTTAACCAGTCGAAGTTTCATAATAAAATGGTCTACGAACTCCTGAATCTCTTTCTCTGTAAAGGTTCCATTTTTCAAGTCCCGCTCCGAATAAATATCAAGAAAGGTTGAAGTTCTTCCCAGAGACATCGCCGCGCCGTTCTGTTCCTTGATTGCCGCCAGATATCCAAAATACAGCCATTGAATTGCTTCTTTCACATTCCCGGCAGGTCTGGAAATATCGAAACCATAGATTTCTCCCAGTTCCTTCAATTCTTTCAGAGCTCTTATCTGCTCAGACAATTCCTCCCGCTGTCTGGTCACATCCGAATACATGATGATTCTCGTTCCGTCTTTCTGCCTCTGTTTATCCTCAATCAAACGGTCAACACCATACAGTGCAACCCTTCTGTAATCTCCGATTATTCGTCCCCGTCCGTATGCATCCGGAAGTCCCGTAATAATATGACTGGAACGGCAGGCGCGCATTTCTTTTGTATACGCGTCAAACACACCGTCATTATGCGTTTTTCTGTGTTTCATAAAAAATTCCACGATGGCCGAATCCACATGATAGCCGTTTTCCTCACATGCCTTTACCGCCATACGGATACCGCCGTAAGGCTGCAATGCCCGCTTAAAGGGCTTATCTGTCTGAAAACCGACAATTTTCTCTATCTCTTGATTCAGATACCCCGGACCATGGGATGTGATTCTGGATATAATCTTCGTATCCATATCCAGAACGCCTCCCTTCTTCCGCTCCTCCTCTGACAGCTCCATTACCTGAGCCCACAATTTTTTTGTCGCATCGGTAGCTCCTTCCAGAAAAGATTCGTCCCCTTCATAGGGCGTATAATTCTTCTGAATAAAATCCCGGACATTAATCTCTCTCTGCCATTCCCCACTGACAAACCCGTTCCACTCCTGTACCATATGTTCCTCCTGTCTGACAATATCAAAATTTCTATTAATTCGGTTTACAAAAACAGTTTACAAACCGCTCTAAGCCGTCATCGTCAACTGCCATATGCTTTTTCTTCCCTGACTCCACAAACGCACATAAAGTTCTGTACACTTCTTAAACCTCTGAAATGTCCGGAGGGCTTCTCCTACATTACCGTATACCTTCCAGCATCCCAGGCAAATATAATTTTTCCCGGAATTTTCCATAAATCCAATTACATCTCCCAAAGGATACCCCAGAAACAGACCGATTTCATGCGGAAACTCTGAATTATTTTCCAGACGTTCCTTAAGCCTTTCTACTGCGTAATCTACATCGGTGTACTCATATCCTAAACAACGCAGAAACTCCCTTGTTCCGGGTCTTTCCATATCTCTTTTCAGGAGACCGCTCCGATACACATAAATCAACGCCGTTTTCTCTCTGATCCTAAGCGCGCACATGGAAATCCCTTTCACTCTCATACGCTGATTCCAAAAATCAATATAGGTATTTAAATCTATAATTGAAGGACAGACATAGGTAAATAAATTCGCAGTCTTTATCGAGGCCAGCGTCGGCGCACAATACTCAACAAGATAACGTTCCATCCCATTTCACTTTCCTTCTAATATTCGTCTTATTAATCCAGCTGCTTTTACGGCACTCATATGCCTATTTAGTGTCATCCGTTTCCTTTTAAAATATTCTTTCAGAAAAATAATATTTAAAATGTACGCCGTCAACGATTCTTTGCGTTCTCCTTCTGCACAGTCCCTAATATGGATTTATAAAGCCAAAAACAGTCACCCACTGTACCGTTCACAGTCCTGACTGCACTGTAACAGACAGCAACATTCTTAAATTGTTTCATACTTTACAATTAATTACAAAAAACCATTATTCCCACCATCAATTTTCAAAAAAAGTATTGCAATTCCCCTTCAATTATGCTAGTATTAAAAACGGTCACCGCGGAAATGCGTTGACAAAGATATGGCTCCATGGTCAAGCGGTTAAGACATCGCCCTTTCACGGCGGTAACCCGGGTTCGATTCCCGGTGGAGTCACTAAGAATTAGATTTACATCTTGCCGATGTGGCTCAATTCTTTTAGATTGACTTTGTCAATCGCAGGAGAGCTGCTGATTACGAATCAGTTGCTCATATACGCATCTTACCGATGCGGCTCAATTTTTTTAGATTGACTTTGTCAATCGCAGGAGAGCTGCTGATTACAAATCAGTTGCTCGTATACACATCTTGCCGATGTGGCTCAATTGGCAGAGCAGCTGATTTGTAATCAGCAGGTTATCGGTTCGAGTCCGATCATCGGCTTAGTCCTTACAGGGACTTTAAATATGGACCTTTAGCTCAGTTGGTTAGAGCAATCGGCTCATAACCGATCGGTCCTGGGTTCGAGTCCCCGAAGGTCCATTTATATCCGAGCACTATGTGCTCATCAAGGCCCAGTGGCTCAGTTGGTTAGAGCGCCGCCCTGTCACGGCGGAGGTCGAGAGTTCGAGTCTCTTCTGGGTCGTCAGTTTAGATATTTACCAAAGTTTTGCGAGGTTAGTATTAAGCTATACTTGTTGGCTTAGCGAAGTTTTTTGAGCTTAACAGCATGGTTGTTTCATTTGTGGGATCTTAGCTCAGCTGGGAGAGCATCTGCCTTACAAGCAGAGGGTCACAGGTTCGAGCCCTGTAGGTCCCATTCTACAGCAATTGTTGTAGATATGCCGCAGTGGCGGAACTGGCAGACGCCCGGGACTTAAAATCCCGTGGGTAGCGATACCCGTACCGGTTCGATTCCGGTCTGCGGCATTGGTAAAAGTGGAGGAAACGTTGGAGATTCAATGTTTCCTCCACTTTTTATGTATACAAAAGTTGCTTACACTTGATTACGCTTATTATATATCTAAGATATCTGTCATGATTTGGTTTGCATCTTCGTCAGCTCTCTTCTGGCGAATACAGCGGAACGTAATTCTCGTATCGCTATGCCCTAAGAAGGTTGATAACTGGCTTATATTTACACCGCCCTCGTAAGCAGAATGTATTCAAGATAGGGGGAACGGAAGCCAAATAATCATTTTGCTTCTGTTCCAGATGATAGTGGCAGCGTAACCATAAAACTACTTCCCTGTAAGGGCTGGCTTTTTACAGTAATGATTCCATGATGCAGCTCCACAATCTTTTTTACAAGCGCCAGTCCAAGACCGTATCCCTCGGAAGAGTGAGAAGAATCACCTTGATAAAACTTATCAAAGATATAATGTTGTATTTTATCGTCCATCCCAGGACCATAGTCTTTTATTGTAACGGTAAGAGCATTATTCTGTCTGGTCATTGACAGGGTAATCTCACTTTTTGCCGGTGAAAATTTTATGGCATTGTCTATCAGGTTTGTCCATACCTGTTTTAATAATTGTTCATTACCATTCATTTTCTGCTCTAACAGATGAAAGTCAAATGAAATATCTTTTTCTGTCCATTTGTTTTCCAACAATACGACACATTCTCGAATCTGTTCTCCTACGTTAAAGTCTGAAGAATCTGTTAAAAGCGACATACTTTCTACCTTAGACAAATTGAGAATATCAGTAGAAAGCACAGTCAGCCGTTTTGCTTCCCCAATGATAATGTCCAAATATTCTGCCTGTTCTGCAACGGTTAGATTTCCTTTTTTTAATAACCTGGCAAATCCGAGAATGGAAACTATCGGTGTTTTAAATTCATGTGAAAAGTTATTGATAAAATCTGAGCGCAACATTTCTATCCCTGCTAATTCTTCCGTCATCTGATTGAAACAGCGGGATAATTCCCGAAAATCCTTTGGGTGTTCTAAATAAATTTTAGTCTGAAAATCTCCTTTGGATACAGAATGAAAGGCCTGCATAAGCGTATAAAGCGGCCGCATCGGGATATGTCCAATACATAAGGTAAGAATAGTTCCGATCAGTATACTGATTATACTGGTGCGTAGCAAAAATGGAAGCAGAGAGCCAGGATGAGGAGGTCTGTCCATAAAACCATGTTTTAATAAAAAGATAGTGACAGCATTGCTGATAAACATCGTTAAAGTAAGAAGGATGAAAATAATTCCGGTGCTGAGCAATACAATAGTTGCAGAAAATCTGTCGCTTTTTTTCATAGTGCATCCTCCTTAATCTGTGCTTTATATCCCAGTCCTCGTATTGTGATGATTGAAAAATCCGGGCAGGCTTCAAATCGGTTCCTTAGACGGTTAATGTGTACACTAATGGTAGCGTCTGAGGAATCAGTGGAAGGTCCCCAGATGTCTTCCATTAACTGTATACGTGTAAAGATTTGATTGGGGTAAGACAAAAGCTTGTATAGCAGATAAAACTCCTTTTGAGGCAGTATCTGTTCATCAGAACCGCATTTTACGGATAATGTATCATAATTTAAAGTCGTGTTTCCTACAGTGAGCCTGTGTTCTGATACGATTTTAGAACGCCGGAGAAGAGCCTTAATACGCAGAAGCATTTCTTCCTCATCAACCGGTTTTGTCATATAATCATCTGTTCCAGACAGAAACCCTTGTTTAATATCCTGCGGAAGCTGCTTGGCAGACAGCATAAGTATAGGAATGTCATTATTGCATTCACGAAGCAGCTCTGCGAATGCATACCCATCCATGTCTGGCAGCATAATGTCTAGTATGATTAGATCAATTCTTTGTTCCTCCATGGTTTGAAGCGCTTCTTTGGCGGAGTTGACGTCGAAAATTTTATAACCGGCAGAAGAAAGAACTAAGGACAAAAATCTTCGGATATTTTTATCATCATCTACAATTAGTATCTGAAACATGAGAACACCTCCCAACAAATTATTCAGATTATAACATAGAAGTATAAACTGAACTTAAAGAAATACTTCTTAATCCCTTAATTAATAATTTTTTTATATTTTATACGGTATAGTTTAAATTAAGTTTATCTTCCTTTGTTAATATATCGGAAAAATATAAATGATTAGGAGTAATAACTATATATGAACAATAATCAAATATCTAACCATTCATCAGGAATTAGAAAAACCAAATTTACTTGTTTAAAGGATCAGCAATGCACGCTTAATATGCAGATACGACTGGCAATGCAGTTACATAACAGCCAAGTGCAGACAGAACTGCAGAAAAAATTGGAAGAAGTTACAAAGCAACTTGAACATATTATTTATTGAAATATATCTGTTGATTACACTTTTTCAGCAGTCTTTGAATAACGAAAAATCACGCCATCTTCATTTCATCCATACAAAAACCAATGAAAGAATTCCAGTCAAAGTATAAAGACTGGAATATTGGAGATTGGGTTAAATAATCAAACTCTCCCGGTGTCTTTAATGAAGCTGGCAGCGATTCGATTATAGGACAAAAGGCTGGCAGATAAAGCTGTCAGCCACCGCAACAAGTAGAATTTATATTTTATGGGAGTTTAATTCCTGCATCAAAATTTGAATGTGACCAGGGATATAAGAGAATAAGATTTCTCTGATATAATCCTATTTGGCATCATTTTCCAAATGACAGCATGATTTGCCAGAGTAAATGGTTTTCCACAGGGTTCCATACAGCTTCGGCGTAAAATTGTTTAAATCCAAATAGGATATACATTTCGGACAATATTTGTAAACAATCTTGGCTGCAATATATGGAAGATAAACTTCTCCTAATTGTTCTAATCCAGTTGTTTCTTTTACAACGTCCTCATAGGTATATTTATCGGCCTGCAAAAGCGATTTGAGTAAGCCGTAAATCGTACCGAGCTTATGCTTTAATTCTTTTGATTCAAACCAGTCAGCCATATCTCGCAAATAACCATATCCCATAATATCATCCCACAAATTTCAAATTTTTTCTGCATTAACAAAAGACTCTTCTCCTTTTTGCCACACCGCCTTCGCAATCTGAGAAAACAGGCTGATGTGGAAAGATAAAAATGCCAAACTTGTTCTCTAAATTCATATTCTTCTCCTTTGGTTTTATTGCTTTTTCATTCTGTCCTTTATTATAGTGATGAAGATAAACTGAAAATAAACAACCAGCAAAATTCATGTTTTTTTCACAAAAATGTTGTCTGAGTTTATTTTCAGTTTAACGAACTATTGTAAGTTATAAAAATTGAACCTGATAATATGGAGGTTCAAATTAAAACAAAAAAATTATGCAGGAGGGTTGCTATGATAACAGTTGAACATTTAACGAAATGTTACGGTGATTTTATGGCAGTGAACGACTTGTCTTTTGAAATTGACGAAGGGCATGTGTATGGCTTCCTGGGTCCCAATGGGGCGGGAAAGTCTACGACAATGAACATTATGACAGGCTGTCTGTCAGCGACAGAGGGCCATATACGGATTAACGGGTATGATATTTTTGAAGAACCGGAACGGGCGAAAAAAACGATTGGCTACCTCCCGGAACAGCCGCCGCTTTATATGAATGAAACGCCTGCCGAATATCTGAAATTCGTAGGTGAAGCAAAGGGACTTAGAGGCATGGAGCTTAAAAAGCAGATTGAAGATGTGGCAGGACAGACAAAAATTGAACATGTAATGGATCGACTGATATCTAATTTATCAAAAGGATACCGGCAACGGGTGGGAATTGCCCAGGCATTGCTTGGAAGTCCCAGGGTTATTATTCTTGATGAACCGACAGTTGGCCTTGATCCAATTCAGATTATAGAAATCAGGGAGCTAATCCGGCAGCTCGGAGAAAATCATACGGTTATACTAAGTTCCCATATTTTATCAGAGGTTCAGGCTATCTGTGAAAAGGTTTTGATTATTTCACAGGGCAAACTGGTTGCTTTTGATAAGCCGGAAAATCTGGAAAAGCTGCTGCTTGCATCCAACGGCATCACTTTTACGGTGGAAGCGTCGAAAGAAGAAATTGAAGAAGTACTAAAGGAAGTCAGCCATATTACGGAGTGGGATATTAAAACGCAGGAATATGAGTTGACAACGGTAAGTGTGAAGACGGAATCTGAGAACGTAAGAGATATCTGCCGGGAACTCTTTTTTGCTTTTGCCGATAAGGAAGATGCAATTTTAGAAATGTCATCTAAGAAAGCAAATCTGGAGGATGTATTTATAGAATTGACGGAGGGGGATAATCGGCTTTTCAATGGCAAATCCGAGAAAAGCGAGGTGAACAGGAAATGACAGCGGTATTAAAACATGAATTGTCAGGGTATTTCCATTCCCTGACCGCATATATATTTTCAGCTTTTCTGTTAGCTTTCGTAGGAATCGGAGCTTTAATTTATAATATCCAGTCGGCTGTGGCAAATTTCGAATATGTATTAGGCTATGTGTGTCTTGGATTTGTAGTGATTATCCCGATTTTGACTATGCGTGTGATTGCCGAGGAAAAGAAACAGAAAACCGACCAGCTTCTATATTCTCTTCCAATCCGGGCATCTCAGATTGTGGTGGGAAAATACCTTGCGCTTCTTGCGGTTTATTTGGTGCCATTGTGCATTGTTGCGCTTTATCCGCTTATCTTTGCGCAGTTTGGAGAGGTTTATCTTCCAACTTCCTACGGTTCACTTTTTGCATTTTTTGTAATGGGTGCTGCGATGATTGCCGTAGGTACATTTATTTCTTCTTTAACAGAGAATCAGGGGTTTGCAGCAGGAATTACGATTCCGATTATTTTGCTGAACTATTATAGCGTTACATTAGCAGAATATGTATCGGCAACGGCATCGGGTTCTGCAGTCGCTTTGCTCGTAATTGCAGTTTTGTTTGGATTTATCATTCGCCATCTGACGAAAAACCAGAACTTAGCGTATGGGCTCAGTCTTCTGATGATGCTGGCAGTGGTGGTTCTGTATTTTGCGGACAGCTCGAAATTTGAAGGCTTATTGCCAGATATTATGACAAAATTATCTTTGTTTGAGCGCTTCTATACATTTATGAACGGTGTTTTTGACCTGACGGCAATGATATATTATATAACAGTAATCGTATTTTTTCTATTTCTGTCTGTACAGTCCCTTGAGAAAAGGAGGTACAACTAGTGAAGCAATTATCTTTTGTAAAAAAATCTTTTATGGAAAAATCAGGAAATAAGAATTACACCAATAATCAGATTGCGATGAAAGGCGGTTCCTATTCCCTGGCAGTGACGGGTGTTGTGTTGGCAATTTTGGTGGTTGTAAATATATTTGCGTCTGTACTTCCAACCACATTGACACAGTATGATATCAGTTCTACAAAGCTTTATTCTATAACGAGTAATACAAAGGTAGTCGTAAATGCGCTGAAAAAGGATGTGAAAATTTACTGGATTGTTCAGGCAGACGCAGAGGATGATGTCATTGAGAATCTGCTGGCCAAATATGAAAGTCTGTCGGAACACATCGAGGTTGTAAAGAAAAATCCGGACATATACCCAACTTTTGCGGATCAGTATACTTCTGAAGAAGCACCCAATAACAGCCTGATTGTAGAATGTGACGACCGCAGCCGGTTTATCAGTTACAGTGATATTTATCTCACTGAAGAGAATATGTCCACGTATTCTTATGACACATCCTTTGACGGAGAAGGCGCCATTACATCTGCCATTGATTATGTGGTGACGGAAGAACTGCCGCAATTGTATATATTAGAAGGCCACGGAGAGGCAGAACTTTCTTCAGTGTTTAGTAAACAGATTGAAAAGGAAAATATAGAAACCACCACATTTTCACTGCTGAATGAAGATATCGTACCGGAAGAAGCAGACTGTGTATTGATCTATGGTCCTACAAGCGATATTTCCGCGGAGGAAAAGGAACTGCTGTCGGAATATATTACAGGCGGCGGAAAGCTGATGGTTCTTGCCGGACCTCTGGAAGAAGGGACTTTGGAAAATCTATATAGTCTCCTGGCGAATTATGACGTGGAAGTGACGGATGGAATCGTGGTGGAGTCTGACCGTGAGCGTTATGCTTTCCAGGCGCCCTATATCCTGCTGCCGGAGATTGGAACCAGTGAAATTACAGAGCCTTTGATTGAAGAGAATTATTATGCAATCATGCCGATTGCCCAGGGCTTAACCGTTCGGAATACTTCCGGTACGGTTACGGAGCTTTTGACGACATCTGAATCGGCATACAGTAAGACGGCGGGCTATAACATTTCTACTTATGAAAAGGAGGATGGAGATGTTGACGGTCCATTTGCATTGGCTGTATCAGTAGATTGCGGCAATGAGGGGCAGATTGTCTGGTTTGCGTCTGCTGATTTACTGGATGACAGGTATAACTCCTACTCTTCCGGAGCCAATTTGGATTTGGGAATGAATACCCTGTCTTCGCTCATGGGAGAACGGGAGGCAGTTGCTATCCGCAGTAAGTCTTTAAGCTATAATTACCTTACCATCAGCGAATCCACATCTTCATTCTTGAAGGCGCTCATGATCGGAGGATTTCCGCTGGCATTTCTTGGAGCCGGGATTTATACGATTGTAAACAGAAGGAGGCGGCAAAATGAACCGGTCTAAACGATTATCTATACTTCTTTGTGTCCTGCTGATTTTCTGTGTATTGACACTGGTAGTCAGTAAGTACGAAGAACGTAAGGAGAAGATTAAAAACAGTGATGAGATTATCTTGGAGCTTAACAGCGAGGATGTGACAGAACTTTCCTGGGAATATGAATCAGAAACATTTGCCTTTCATAAAGATGAAAACTGGTTGTATGATAAGGATGAACATTTTCCGGTAAATGAGGAGAAGGTGAATCAGCTGCTTAAGAACTTCCAGTCTTTCGGGGTTTCATTTATTATCGAAGACGCAGAAGATTTAGACCAGTATGGGCTTAGCGACCCACTCTGTACAATTCATATTGGCCTTAAAGAGGAAACCTATGAGATTTCACTGGGCAATTACAGTGAGATGGATGAAGAACGGTATGTTTCGATAGGAGATGGAAATGTATATCTTGTGAAGGATGACCCACTGGATTCCTTTGATATTGAACTAAGCGATATGATACAGCATGATGAAATCCCGGAATTTGATTCTGTTACACAAATTCAGTTTGCAGGCAGTGAAAATTATAAAGCTGTATATACGGAAGATAATGCGGTTACTTATAGTAAGGAGGACGTATATTTTGTAAAGCAAGATTCCGGGGAACTGCCTTTGGATACCGAGAATATTGAAAATTATGTGGAAACAATCCATGAGTTAAATCTGACGAACTATGTGGCTTATAATGTGACAGATGAAGAGTTAAAATCTTACGGTCTGGATGACCCTGAGCTGACTGTAACCCTACAGTACAAGGTGCAGGATGAAGAAAGTGAAGAAGAAAAAGAAGAGACGATTGTACTTCATATCTCGCGTGATCCGGCCGAGAAAGAAAAAGCAGAGTCAGAAGCCGTTCAATCATCGGATAGTGATAAGTCCCAGGAAGATACAGAAACAGATTCAGAAGAAGAGATTACTGCGTATTTAAGAGTCGGTGAATCAAAGATTATCTATCAGCTCAGCGGACCGGATTATAAAAATCTGATGGAGACTTCATACAATGCTCTTCGTCACCAGGAAGTGATATGGGCAGATTTTGATGATATCAATGGGGCGAAAATAACCTTAGAAGGGATTGAGTATGAACTAATCGTAAAAGAAAAGAACAAGGAAAGCATTTGGTACTATCAGAATAACGAGATTGAGACGGATGATTTTCGGAGTGCGCTTCGTTCTTTGGCTGCATCTGAATTTACAGAGAAAGAGCCGTCAGATAAGGAGGAAATCAGCCTGATATTACAGATTGATAATGAAAATCAGCCGGAGGTAGAGATAGAATTATACCGTTATGATGGAAGCCAGTGTCTTGCAGTTGTTGACGGTGAACCAGTATCACTGGTTGATAGAAGTTATGTGGTTAATCTGATAGAAGCTGTGAATGCGATTGTATTGAGTTAGGGCAGCGCTTTTTGGGATGCTGAGAGAGAGTTTCAAGTTTTGTGTAAACTGAAAAAACTGACATAAGATATATCATTAGTTACTGTGGACAGAGTCTTATCTTAAGGGTTCTGTCCTTGTTTGTATTATAATGCAGTTTTTGAACATGTCAAGGAGGATTGGAAAATCCCGCCCTCCTTGACTGGATTCCTGCTTATAACCCTGACAACCGTTCTTCAAAAAAAATCTCTAACTGCGAATGGATCTGGCCCCAGTCCTGCCGATGACCGGTCCATTTCTTCGTGATGTCCATCATGGCCAGATACAGCATTTTCAGCAGACTGTCATCCGATGGAAATACCGTTTTCGATTTCGTTACTTTTCGCAGTTGGCGGTTAAATCCTTCGATTGTATTGGTTGTGTAAATCAGGCGTCTGACAGCCTCTGGGTACTTAAAATAAGTCGAAAGATTTGTCCAGTTATCTTTCCATGATTTTGCTATTTTTGGGTATTTCCCGCTCCATTTCTCATCAAAACTGTCTAGTTCCGCCAGTGCGGTCTCTTCCGTTGGCGCCGCATATACACGCTTTAAATCAGCCATCAGGGGTTTGATCTCCTTATAGGAAACAAATTTTGTTGTATTTCGTATCTGATGGATGATGCACTGCTGGATCTCTGTCTGTGGAAAAACTGCCTCAATTGCCTGCGGAAATCCAGTCAGTCCATCCACGCAGGCGATCAGAATGTCCTCCACCCCACGGTTTTTCAACCCATTCAAGAGAGAGCGCCAGAATTTCGCACTCTCATTCTGACCAACATACATACCAAGCACGTCTTTGTGGCCTTCCATATCAATCCCAATTGCAATATAAACTGCACGTTTTACAATCCGCCCTTCGTTGCGTACATGATAATGGATGGCATCCATGAAAACAACCGCGTAAACACTCTCCAGCGGTCTTTCCTGCCATTCTTTTACGATGGGGAGGATCTTGTCCGTAATCCTGCTGATTGTGCTGTCAGAGATTCCGATATCATACAGCTCCCTCATATGGCTTTCGATATCGTTTGTTGTCATTCCCTTGGCATACATGGAAATGATTTTTTCTTCCATATCCTGTGTGACTGTATTCTGGTATTTTTTTACGATTTGAGGTTCAAACTCCCCTTTCCGATCACGTGGAATATCGATTTCCATATCACCATAGGTGGTATGCATGGTTTTCTGGGAGTGACCGTTTCTACTGTTGTTCGTGTCTTTGTTCCGGTAATCGTATTTACTGTAGCCAAGCTCTTCGTCCATTTCCTGATCCAAGGCTCCTTCTAGAATGATGGACATCATGTCCCGCATAATGGAATTCACATCGGTGCCATTTTTTACTTTCACATCGTTTTCTTTCAGATAGTTGCCCATCATTTCCCGAAGGGCTGCTTTTTGTGGGGAATCTTTTTTTCTTGCCATAAAATAAACCTCCAAACTGAGTAATTTTATCTTACATCAGTTTGGAGGTTTACACAATCTTTAGGATACTCCCGACGCTGACGTTAGTTTGCCAGCGTCCTGTTTTCAGAATGCTTATGTTCTTTAAATCGCCTTATGCCTCCAGTTACCTCTTTTATAGAATATACTGGTAATCACAGCTCCAAGGACCCATGAAATCAACAGTGAAATAAAAATGCATGCCTGTTCCCCCTGGGGAAGTTCCGGTGTCTTGCTTAAATACACCAATCCATAGGCCAGCGGTACGCGAATAGCTATCGTACTGACCATGGAAATCCACATAGGCGTCATAGTATCTCCAGCACCTCGCATAACTCCGGACAATGTTTGGGTCACCGCCACAGCCACATAGCCGACAGCCAGAATTGTCATCATGTTCATGCTAAGCGTTACTAACTCGGCAGTATTCGTAAAGATGCGCATTAGATGTCTTCCGAACAGAAGAATTAATCCAACAATTACAGCCGAAGTCCCCATTGCCATCAGGGTTCCCTGTTTTGCTCCCTTCGCCACACGCTCATATTCCCCGGCGCCCACATTCTGTCCGGCATAGGTGGTCATAGCCGTACCAAAGGAGAAATTCGGCATCATTGCAAAACCGTCCACACGCATTACAATTACATTAGCCGCAATAAATAACTCTCCAAAACTATTGGTCAACGACTGCACCACCAGCATAGCCATAGACATAATTGCCTGTGTCACGCCGGAAGGCACGCCAAGTCGTATAATTCCCGTCGCATACTTCTTAAACAGCCTTATGTACTTCCATTTTAATTCAAAAAGCTCGTTCAGCTTCGTCAGTCTTCGGATGCAAAGCAGCGCAGAGAGTCCCTGTGCAATGGCGGTAGCCAAAGCCACGCCCGCTACTCCCATATTTAACTTTGCCACAAAGACAAGGTCCAGAACAATATTCAGGCCACTTGCAAACAGCAGATATAACAGAGCCGACATGGAGTCTCCCAGTCCTCTTAGAATCCCGCTCAGTATATTATAAAACGCCATACCCGCAACGCCAATGAACAAAATTCTCAAATACGACGTACACCAGTCAATAATCGACTCCGGCGTATGCAAAAGTTCAAGAAGCGGACGCGCCGCCAGTGTTGCGAAGACCATCACAATCAGCGATGCAATCGCTGTCAGAACAATCGAGGCGCCAATCGTCTTAGACAGCGCTTCCCTATTTCTTGCTCCCAGATACTGAGATACCATAATCCCAGCCCCCATACTGATTCCCACAAATAATACAATCAGAAGATTTAGAATCGGTCCGGCGCTTCCGACTGCCGCCAGAGCATTATCCCCCACAAACTGGCCGACCACCACGCTGTCCACCGTATTGTACAATTGCTGCGCGATATTTCCAATCAACATCGGCACAGTAAAAATAACAATATCTTCCCAGGGTTTTCCTACTGTCATATCCACTGGTGCAAATAATTTTTTTAATCCATTCATCACAAACCCTTCCTTCCTCATGAGTGTTAATTTCCATAGTACGTCATATTAAAATTGTTTGCAACATAAATATTTAAAACTTTTAAACCATGTGGAAATTACAGACTTATTAAAAACAATAATTTAGACTTTAAAATCTGCAAAAGAAAACAGACTATCAGAAATATACTGACTTATAATACATTTCCAATAATCTGTTTGTAATTTCTATGCATGCTGAGAATAAAATCTGCTTATCTAATCATCACTTCATAAACTTATCAATCGCCTGATTCAGCAGCTCGATTGCTTTTTTATCATTCTCCTCTACTGCTTCCACAATACAGTGGTTGATATGATTCTTTAATACGACCTTTCCTGTATTATTGATTGCCGAGCGCACTGCCGCCAGTTGAATTAATACCTCGCTGCAGTCCTCGTCTCTCTCCACCATGCGTTTTACCGCTTCCAAATGACCGATTGCTTTTGACAGGCGGTTCAGAACTGCCTTTTTTTCCTCCATGCTGTGAATATGTCTGTGAGGACCGCTCCCATGCATATTATCCGCTTCATCTTTATGAGTATGGCTATGCCTTCTGTCTCGGCGATGTTCGAGGGAAATGTCAGCCACATGCAGCTCCTGATGAGTCATTTCATGAACCTTCGCCTCAGATTTTTTCTGATTTAATTCTGTACTCATGTCTATCCCGCCTCATAATGTAATGTCATAGTGAGAGTATACTCAATCTTTCCTGCCAAGTCAACATGGTTACCTTTTATTCAAAAAATCCTGCCAGTTTCCCTGCATCTAAAGAAAGCTCCGTATCCCCGCTACCCACGCAGGCAATCACCGGAACCCTGGTAAGCTCCTCTATCATTCGCAGATTATCTCTCTGTAATTCATCTCCGATATAATGATTCAGAATAATACCCTTTGCCAGTATTCCATGATTCCGCATATATTCCGAAGCAGTAACTACTGCATGAATCGCGCCAAGTCCTGCATCCGCCACAATCAATGCTTTTAGTCTCAGCACTTTTACCACATCTTCCAAAAGAATATGCTCGCTTTCATCCCACCTGACCGGACAGACAATACCGCCGCTTCCTTCTACTGTTACATAGTTGTACATTTCACATACTCTGTCGTAATCCTGCTTTATTTTGGAAAGGGATACCGGATTACCCTCCTTTTTTGCCGCTAAATGGGGCGACACCGCATTCTGATATAGATAGGAAACCATCGTCTCCTCTGACTGGGTAATTCCAGAAAACCTTTTTACGAATCCTGCATCACTGTCTGTTATGGACTGCGCCCCGGACAATGCCGCCTTATAATATCCCGCCCCAAGTCCCGCTTCCTGGAGTTTTTTCACAATCAGCGCTGTCACATAAGTCTTCCCAATATCCGTCCCCGTCCCTGTAATAAACAGTCCCTTACTCATTACAAAGCGCCTCCTGATATCCCAACCGGTGAATCATCGCCATATCTGACTCTATCGTATATCCAGAGGTAGTCAGCATATCCCCGGATATCACCGCGTTTGCTCCAGAGGTAAAGCAAGACTCTCCTTTATCTTGCAGAAGCCCCCGGCCTCCTGCAAGGCGAATCGACGCATCCGGAAGAATAAACCGGTATACGGCGACGATTCTTCTCATATCCTGAACAGTAAGTCTTACATTCTTTTCAAAAGGCGTTCCGGGAATCGGATTCAGCATATTCACCGGAACGCTTTTCACATTCAGTTCTCTTAGCGTAAACGCCATGTCAATCCGGTCCTTAAACGTCTCCCCAAGTCCCATGATTCCTCCGCTGCAGACTTTAAGTCCCGCTTCCTGGGCCGCTCTTATGGCGCTCAATTTATCTTCAAACGTATGAGTCGTACAAATATTTGGAAAATTCCTTCTGGACGTTTCTAAGTTGTTATGTACTCTTGTCGCTCCCGCTTCTTTCACTCTTGCAAACTGCTCTCTGGCAAGAAGCCCGAAGGATACGCAGACTTCTATTTTTACCTGAGATTTTATTTCCTTAATGGCGTCGCACATCTCCTCTACTTCCCGATTATTCAACGCCCTTCCCGAAGTAACAATCGAATACCGAAGAACCCCTCTTTCTGCATTGTATCTGGCCTGCCTTACAAGCTCCCGCTTATCAAGAAGCGGATATTCTCCCGCCCCTGTATGATAAAATGCAGACTGGGCGCAATACTTGCAATTCTCCGAACACTTACCGCTCTTTCCGTTTATAATCGTACAAATATCAAACCCATTTCCACAAAAATGTTTCCGAATCTCATCTGCCGCTCCACAGAGTTCCTTGAGAGGAGCTCCATATAGCATAATCGCTTCTTCTTTTGTAATGAGTCCGCCATTCAATACCCTCTCTTTTGCCTGAGCAATCTGTTCCATTGTGATTCCTTCACTACTTATCTGTTCTGTCAATTTTATTCCCCTGCCTTCTTCACACATCCATGCTCCTTATATATCTGCTTTTCTCCTTTAGCTTCCGTCTCTATTCTCCGTTAAAGATACTTCCGCCCGCCTCCAATACTATTCCAACGTAAATCCACTCTTTTTTAAGCGGAGCCCCACTCCCGACGCCAGCATACATAACACAAAATCCCCAGGCATATCCAGTGGAAAACAGGAAAGGAAAATAACTGCCAGCGTAGCAGGCGTATTCGCATAAAAATTGAGTATCATATACTTATAAAGTATTCCGATTACATAGGTTACCACAAAACCTGCCAGACATGCAACCAAAAAGCTTCCATAACTGTTCTTTCGCTTTTCACAAATCGTTCCCGTTACGAACGCAGTCGCAACAAAACCAAGAAGATACCCGAAACTAGGGCGAAAAACATAACCGATTCCTCCTCCCGCCGCAAAGATTGGAATCCCCACCAAACCAAGCGCCACATAACATCCAACTGCCAGCGCTCCTCTTTTGCCCCCAAGAATAATACCTGCCAGCAAAACAAAGAAAAACTGAAGCGTAAAATAATCCATATAAGGCACCGGTACCTGAATAAACGCGCCGACTGCTACCAATGCAGTAAACATTCCACATAACACCAACGCTTTCGTCGATAAGATTTTTCCCACTGTCTGTTCCATAGTCTCATTCCTCCTAATAATCATAATTTGTAACTGTTTTCCTATACCCTCCGTTTACAAGAGCATGCACGCCCCAATCATCATCTTTCGGCGGGCGGCTGAAGGCGTCATTACTATAAATAATAGCATCCCACGCTAAATTGTCAACCTTTTTATTTTATATGGTTAACAATCTTTTTTTGTATCTCCTCTTTATGAAAATTTAATTTCATGGTACAATACTATCCATACGACAAAATATTTCATAATACGACTCGTAAAATTAAAGCGTGTCCTACATTTTTCGGACACGCTTCAAAAGCAAAGGATGAAATGTATGATTATAAAAGAACAGAATTTTGCGGAACAGATGGCCCATATTGTTGAACCTTACCTCGCCGACAGGCGACAGGAAACCTTTCTTGAACGAGAGCCTGAAAGAAAGATATACTGTGCCAGCTACCAGGCAGATGAACCCAAAGGGTTGATTCTGATTTCCCATGGATTCACAGAAACTGCTGATAAATATTTTGAACTTGCCTATTATTTTCTGAAATCCGGTTTTCATGTATACATTCCAGAACATCTGGGACATGGTCGCAGTACCCGGCTTGTGGAAGACCTCTCTCTGGTTCACATAGACGATTACCATACCTATGTAGACGACTTACTGGCAGCAGCATTCGCTGCAAAACAATCTTACCCTGAATTGCCTCTTTATCTATATGGCCATTCTATGGGCGGCGGCATTGCCGCGTGCGCCGCTGCCAGACAACCGGAAGTATTTTCCAGATTAATACTGTCTTCTCCTATGATTCGTCCTCAAACCGGCCGCATTCCGTTAACCGCAGTAAAAGCAATCATGCCAGTGAAGCTCAAATTAGGAAAAGATAAAGAATATCTCTCTGGCCACCATCCTTATGATGCCACTGAAACCTTTGAGACCAGCGCTTCCACTTCCAGGGCACGCTTTGATTATTACCAGAAAAAACGGCGGTTAACACCACTCTACCAGACGAACGGCGCTACTAATAAATGGTTGTCAGAAGCTCTTCACATGGAACATTATCTTCTGACAGACGGGTGGAAACAAATTCAGATTCCTACGCTGCTTTTTCAGGCAGAGCTTGATACCTTAGTCTGTTCTGGCCCGCAGGAGCAATTCGCGAAACAGATTCACCGGCAAACACCGGGACTGATTAAATTTATAAGGGTTCCAGACGCAAAGCATGAGCTTTACAATACTACGGATGATATTTTAATCCCATATATAGCAAAAATCCTCGCCTTTCTTCAATAGGCGAGGATTTTCATTATATTATTTCGACAAAAAACGCTCTATATTTTCTAAAACCTTTCTGGTGAGAAGCTCGTAAGACTGATACGTCTTTCCTGAGCAGCCATTCATACAGATTACATTATCCTGAGATAGTATGTCGTCCGCTATTTCCCCAATAGCGCCCTTACTGTCACCACAGAGAATATTCTCCCGATTTGAAACCCATTTCTTTAAAGCAGCCATATCCGACGCAGGTCCAATAGAAGTGTTTATCATAATCTTTTTATTTCCCAAAACCCGAAATTCCTCATCGTGAAGCAGGATTACATTCTTATTCAGACAGGTAATAATCACGTCGTTCTCTCTCAATAAATCCAAAAGTTCCATATAACGGATTCCCTTATTTTCCTTATCTGGTTTTCTCGTGCGGGAATAATAGGACACATTTGCCTGCATAAAGCTAAGCGCCTCTGCAACCATGCCGCCGGAGGTTCCAAGTCCGATAACTCCCACCTTCAAATCCGTCAATTCCAAAGGCTGCTCTTTCCAGCAGGGATAATCATAACCATGGAGAATCCGAACCAACTGATAAATTACATATTCCACGACTCCCCGGTCTCCATAATCCCGGACTCCGGTTACCTGTATCCCATGCTCTCTGGCATAAGCAATGTCCACATTTGCGCTTTCTTCCGCATACAGGCTGCAACACATGCCAACATACCTCACATTTGGAATTTTCGCTAAAACATTCTGGCCTATATAAGTCGTAAAACTAACCAACACCGCGTCCGCGTCTCCAATTCTCTGTATAATCTCGTCATCATCCTTTGGAATATCTGGATACAACAGAACACAGTCCGCATAATTCTCCAATCGCTCCTTCATATCCGCTGTAAGATTCACCGGTTCAACTGCTACAATTTTCTGAAACTTCTTCATTATCTTGCTTCGCCTGTCTCTATCGTTACAGACATCCTCCCTGGTTCAGTATTTCTTTTATCTTCTTCAGTACCGCGTCTTCCTTCATCTCACCGATGACCTCATACGCCGTCTGTTTCAAATTCTCACTGGCGCCGCCTACCGCATAGCTGAATTTCGCCTGCTTCAGCATAGGAATATCATTATCCGCATTGCCAAAAGCGGCCGTCTCTTCTGGATTAATTCCATAATGTTCTTGAATAATGGATAGCGCCTTTCCCTTATTACAGCCTTTATACATAAAATCCAGAAAATTTTCTCCGGCAATACATACATCCAGCTTGCCGGACCACCTCTCCTGCATAATCTCCTCTATATCCTTCCCGATTCCTTCTTTATGCCATACCGACACCTTGCAAATGTCGGTTAATTTCGCTGCATCCTCCACATATTCCAAATCATAAGGGTACGCCTGCATGTGCGCATAATATTCTTCCTGTCCGTATGGAATATATCCAAGATCCGGTTTGCAGGCCATAATCCCATAATCCGGAAATAATTCCTGCACATCTCTTGCCAACGCCTGATAATCTTCATCCGGAATCGCCATAGAAGTTTTATAATCCTTCTCCCAAATATCTGTTCCGTTGTCGGCGAGAATAAATATCTCGTCCAGCACCGGCTCAAACAGCTTCTTTACACAGGGCTTCTGCCTGCCGCTTGCCACTCCGATTAGAATCCCTTTTTTCCTGCACTCCCGGATAACCTCATAATATTCCGGATTGATAACGCTCTCTCCTTCCGGAACTACTGTATCATCCACATCTGTGACTATTAATTTAATCATCATCTAATCTCCTCATATTATTAACTCAGCATACTCTATAGTGTAATCTATCCGGCCGGCCATTGCAAGCACTACCTGAAAGCCTCATCAAAAACTATTTGACAGTTATTACCGCCCTGTCTCGAAGGAAATCAAAATTCTCATACACTCCATCCAACATGATTACACATGTCCCACTCGGCGCTAACCCGCCGGAAAAATCAATGGTGCAAGCCCCATGCCCTTTCAAATGTTCGTTCACCTGTTCTCCCAATGCGATAATGTACAGACTTGTACCTCCAATTATAAACTCATCCCCTTCCTTTAGAGGTTCCACCGGAAGACCTCCGTCAAAATGAACGGTAAAATCTCTCATATCATTCCGTTTTCCCTCAATAACCAAATCAAACTGTTTTGACTCCTGGATTAATTCTTTTACTTCACTGCCTACTTCTGATATTCTAATTTTCCATTTCATAAAGATATTCCTCCCTGATTAGTCTTCACTGCATGTTTAAAAAATGCTTTCTGACACATTCTGGGACAACAGTTCTCTGGCACAATCTACATCGACAATCAATATATTGACATATCCTCCTTTGATACAGGCTGTAATAACCTCCCTTTTGCCGCCTCCCCCTGTAACTAATATCTTATTTGCTGTCCGCCGGTATTGCTCCATGGAAATCGCCGCCACCCGACTGTTAAATTCGTCAAAGGCTTCTGGATTCCCCTCTCCGTCAATAAACCGAAGCGCCAAATTGGCAGCGGCTCCCCGCTCTGTATATCGGGCTGTCATTTCTTCCGTTACAAACCCCAGTCGTTCAATGGTAAGATGGCTTAGGTTTCCACTGCTCATCCGGGAAATACCTGATATCACTATATTTAATTTTTTAAAATAGTCAAATATATAATTTACCGATTCTTCTTTTAGAAATTCCCGCATCAGCTCCTCGTTGGAAAACACTGCCGGTGAAAAAAACGGAATGTACTTCCCTCCGAATTTCTTTGCAAAAGCTTCCGCTACCTGTGTAGACTGTACTTCGTCTGTCCCAAGTCCTCCTACGATTGGAACGAAGGTACAATTGCGTTTCCCACATTCCAGACTGGTATGTGCGATATTTCGCAAGGTACTTCCTACAGACACGCCAACATAGTCTCCATCCTTTAGCAGTCTGTTCAGATAATCAGCCGCCCGTTCATTCAGCTTCGTAATCCGGTCTTCCTTAGAATCCAATGGACTGCTTTCCGCAACAATTGCATCTCTCAAATGAAACCGCTCCATCAGCTCCCGCTCCAAATCATCATACATATACTGGCTGACATGGTGGACCTTAATCTCAACGATTCCAAGTTCTCTTCCCATCTGCAGCATTCTGGATACTGACGACTTGGAAATTCCTAAATAATCTGCAATTTGATTCTGCCCCAAATTGTCCTCGTAATATAAGCTGCAGCACTTATATATCAACCTGTGGTCATTTACTATTTTTCGCATATTGTCAACTCCCAGGAATTTTTCAATAATTACCGTTCACTATGAATCGTAAATCTCTAAGTACTTATAACTGTATTATATTTCCCTTCATGATAGAATACAAGTTTCTGATACTGAAAATAAGTGTAAATACTATTTTTAGAGAAATCTTTTTGAAATTATATTCTATATGTCATTACTCCCGCCAACGACTGAAATTATCATTCAACCCGCGTCCGGCAGGTGACGTGTGAACTGTTGCAAAAAGTTCACTACAGTACTAACAAACCACTTTACAAACACTTGAATCTCCACCAAAGACAAGCTATACTATTTGATGGCAGATAACGAACGCCGTTTCTTCATCTGCGCAGACCACATAAAATTACACAATACATTTTTATTTTATAAAAACAGAAAGGATTTTTACCAATGAAATTCATGATTGCATCAGATATCCATGGCAGCGCTCATTATCTTCGTATGCTTCTCGAAAGGTATAAAACAGAGCAACCGGACCGTCTTCTGCTTCTTGGAGACATTCTCTACCATGGTCCAAGAAATAATATCCCTGAAGGTTACTCTCCTAAGGAAGTGATAAACCTTCTGAATAATATGAAGGAAGATATCCTGTGCGTCCGTGGAAATTGCGATACTGAAGTGGACCAGATGGTGTTGGAATTCCCGATTATGGCAGATTACTGCATTCTGTATGAACAAGGGCGCCTGATATTTGCCACTCATGGTCATCACCACAACATCAGTAACCCTCCTATGCTGAAAAAAGGAGATATCCTGCTTCATGGTCATACCCATATTCCGGCCGTAGAGGAATTTGACGGTAAATACTATCTGAATCCAGGCTCCGTTTCCATTCCGAAAAACGGCAGCGCACGCAGCTATATGATGTTAGAAAACGGGATATTTACTTGGAAAGATTTAAACGGAAAACCGTACTTGAACAAAAGATTATTTGGAGTGACAGAAAATGAACCGAAATAAAAATGCTTTTTTCAATGGAATCCGGGACGGATTTCCTATTGCACTTGGATACTTCGCAGTAGCCTTTTCTCTGGGGATTGTAGCGAAAAAGGCAGGACTGAATCCCTTTCAAGGCTTTTTATCCAGCATGTTGAACCACGCTTCTGCCGGAGAATACGCAGAATTTACTGTAATCATAGCAAATGCACCCTATCTTGAGATGGCGTTTGTAATTCTGGTAACCAACATTCGATATATGCTTATGAGCTGCGCCTTAAGTCAGAAATTTGATTCTGGCACTTCCTTATTTCACCGCCTTCTCGTAGGATTTGGGATTACAGATGAAATCTTCGGAATCAGCATTGGCAGACCTGGCGCTCTGAATCCTTACTATAATTATGGAGCTATGGCCATTGCCCTCCCCGGCTGGTCTCTCGGTACCGCGCTTGGAATCGTGGCGGGCAATATCCTGCCTGCGTCTTTGGTCAGCGCATTAAGCGTTGCGCTGTACGGCATGTTTGTGGCAATCATAACCCCTGTATCCAAGAATAATAAGATTGTGGGCGGCGTAGTAATAATAAGCTTTTTCGCAAGTTTTCTCGTATCCAGAATTTCCCTTTTTGCTCAAATGTCCGACAGTATGAAAATCAGTCTCCTGACAGTACTCATTGCCGGACTAGCCGCTTTTTTCTTCCCTGTGAAGGAAGAAGCAGATGAAACGTAAGAAATAAAAATACATCCAAAGGAGGCGCCTGAATATGACGCATAATATTTACTTGTACATACTGGTTGCGGCTTTCGTATCCTGCCTAATCCGCGTACTGCCGCTGACTTTAATCCGCGGAAAGATTAAGAATCCCTTTATTCGTTCATTTCTTTACTATGTTCCCTATGTAACCCTTGCAGTGATGACTTTTCCTGCAATTGTTACGGCGCCCCGGATTCCCCTTGCAGGAATCCTCGCATTAATTGCCGGAATCGCAGCCGCGTGGAAGGGCATGAATATGATTGGTATCGCAGTGTTGTGCTGCGCAGTAGTATTTATCTGTGAAACGGCAGCAGCATATATCCTATAACTCTATACCAAGCCCTGCGACAGTTCCTGCGCTGTTTCGGATATTCGTAAAAAGGCGCTGAAATACTTCACCAAAGCGATAAAGCGCTTCGCGGGACTATATTATATTTGTCTTACCGGATGGCGGATTACTGTGCGGAGCCGTTCTTCTTTGGTCCGCCTTGGGTCGCTGAGATAGATTTCATGATGAAACCGGTTATCGGTAAAGTCTGCCTCGTATCCCTGTTTCTTCATATAGTCCTCCATCCGCATAATAGTCTCCGGCTCTGCATCGTAGCTCCCTATGTGCATACACTGTACACAGAGACCCTCATTGTAAGAAAAGAACTGAACTTTAGAAAAATCTCCTTTCTTTTTCTCTGAAGCTTCACCAATCGCCCAGTCAAAAATCTCTTTGGTTACAAATTCCGGTAACCGTATCATGGACAGCCATTCAAAACTCTCTTTATGAGCATAGTCAACTCCCTCTTTGCCCCGCTGCCGCCACAGTCCTTCCAACGGCGGCACCACATAAGGAAAATACCCTTCAATCTTTTTGCTTCCTTTATAACTCATTTTAACGGTAAAAGCAATTCCATATAGTAACTGCATAGCCGCCTTATACTCTCCCTCCGGCTCATTGGGATCGCCTTTTCCCTGAACCGCGATATAAGTCATTTCCGGTATCTCTATCAGTCCCGGCTTTTTCGGCGGAAGATAAAACTCTTTGTATTCTTTCTTGTAATCAAATGACATCTTTTCTACTACCTTTCAATATTCTTCGTAAATAACTGTTAATCTGTCAGCTCTGTTCACTATTTTCCAAAATCTCTTTCTGTTTCTTTTTTGTAAGCCCGTCAAACACAAGCTGATAGGATTTATCCAACAAGTTTTTCAACAGCTCGTCAGGCACTTCCCCATCCGGCTTTACAGAATTCCAGTGAATCTTATTGGAATAATATCCGGGTATAATATCTTCATACTGTTCTCTTAAAAAAGCCCCCTCCATGGGTTCTAACTTCAGATTGATGTAATAGGGCTTATCCTCATCATCCAAACATACCGCCGCAAACATCTTGCCTCCGATATGATATCGAATCCAATTCCAGCTCTCCTGCAAATCCTTTGTTACTCCTTTTTTGCTCATTACATACTCGTCAAGCCATGTATAGCGCATATTATTTCCTCCTTCATCTTCTCTCACATCCTCATATTCGCTTTCTGTTCTCAAAACACTTTGCTTTTCACAAGTCTGATTCCCTGTCGGCAGACCGATTTCGTTTCAGCATACGCTCCAGCATATCAGATAACTCTATTCTTATCTCCTTCGGCTCCAATAGTACCATCTTATCCTGAAACGTCATCAGCCAGGTCATCAGATTCTCTTTATTCGTGTAATCCGCCTGAAACAACAGTCGTCCGTCCGGCTGTTCTTCAAAGCAATCCGCTCCAAATTCCTCCACCAGACGCCATCTGCACTCTGGCTCGAATACTGCCTTCACCTGTATGCCTCCTGGAAAAATCTGCTCCGTATTCAAATCTGGAAGGGGAACCGCCCGTTTACAGAAAGTCTCCCCGGATAACGCTAGCTTATCCATACGATTGAGCTTAAACAGCCGGAAATCTTTACGGTCAATACACCATCCCCACACATACCAACTGGACCAGCGAAAAATCAGGTAGTAAGGCTCGATACTTCTTTCTGCAGTTCCTTTTGGTGAATAATAGCGAAATTCCAGCAGGACTCCCCGCTCAATTCCGTCTCGAATCAGCTCAATCTTCGGAGCAAGGGAATCCTTATACCAGGAAGAAAGGTCAATCAACACCGATTGATTTCCGGTCATAAAATCCGAAGATCCTGCCAGAAGCTTCTCCATCAGCTGACCATAACGACTGGTTCCGTTGATGCTGTCCAAACTCCGTAATCCCGCCAATATATCCTGCATTTCCCTGTTGGTCAGAAGCGTTCTCTCTATCTTATAATTTTCCATAATGGAAATCCCGCCTTTCGCCCCCTGCATGGTCACAATGGGGATTCCCGCCCTACACAAATCTTCAATATCCCGATTAATCGTCCTCCTTGAAACCTCAAACTGTTCTGCCAGATAAGGAGCTGTAACTGTGTCCTTCTGCAGCAAAACCGATAAAATCCCAATCATCCTGTCAATCTTCATTCCCATTCCTCCGCTGCCGTCAACCACATCATAACACAAGAAACACGACATCAGTCTGTCGTGTTTCTATTATAACATATAAAAATTTTTATTCGTAGTGGAGTTCGCTTTCTATATGTGATTCTCCAGCCGCTTTCTCGTCTCTTTTACTAAACGGTGATTTCCTCCGCCCGCATTAATTCCAATCACCACTTCATCCTTTATAATCACAGATGGAAAATAAAAATCACACAGTTCCTTATCATCCGCCGCATTAACAAAAATCCCTTTATTCCGGCAGACTTTTACAATTTCTCTATTCACTTCCCTGGAATCCGTACAGGCTAATACCATGTCCCTGCCCGCCAAATCCGCCGTCTCGTACTGTCTCTGAATAACCCTGATACAATCCGTTTCATCAGCAAAAGACCATATCGCCGGATGAATTTCTTTTCCCACAACCGTAATAGTACTCTCGAATTTCAGCAGAGTCTGAACCCTCCTCAGAGCTATCTTGCCGGCTCCCACTACTAAGATATTCTTCTTGCTGATATCCACATACAACGGAAAATACTTATGCTTCATCTTTTATCCAATCTTTCCTTCCTGCATAAACCTTGCAACCTCTTCAGCAAAGTAGGTCAGGTAAATACCACAGCCGGCACGAAATGCAGAGGCGGCCGTTTCACAGATAACCTTCTCTTCATCGATATAGCCAAGCTTTGCCCCGGCCTTTATCATGGCATATTCTCCGCTGACGCTATAGGCCGCAACGGGAACATTTACCGTATCTTTAATTTTCGCTACCATATCCAGATATGCCATAGCTGGTTTCACCATTATGATATCTGCTCCCTCCTGGACATCCAGAATCGCCTCTTTGATGCCTTCTCTACTGTTGTGATAATCCATCTGATAACCTTTCCTGTCACCAAAAGCCGGCGCTGAACCTGCCGCATCTCGGAAAGGTCCGTAAAAGGCGGAAGCATATTTAACTGCATAGGACATAATCGGTATAGTACCGTAGCCTTTTTCATCCAGCAGACCGCGAATTGCCGCCACTCTTCCATCCATCATATCAGAAGGCGCCACCATATCCGCCCCCGCCTGTACATGGGACAGGGCAGTCTTCGCCAGAAGCTTCAACGTCTCGTCATTGTCCACATCCTGACCGCAGAGCACGCCGCAATGACCATGAGAGGTATATTCGCACATACATACATCGGTAATTCGGTATAACTCCGGATATTCTTTTTTCGCCTGTGCAAGAGCCTTCTGAATAATCCCATCCTCTGCATATGCTCCGCTCCCTATCTCATCCTTATAACCTGGAATCCCAAAAAACATAACGGCAGAAACTCCCACACGCAATAACTCTTCTAATTTCTTTCCCATTGTGTCCACACTATAACGATATTGACCAGGCATTGTCGGAATCTCCTCCATAATGCCCGTTCCCTCTTTTACAAAAATCGGATAAATCAAAGAAGACACGTCCATACGCGTCTCCCGCACCATTTTTCTAAGGGTTTCCCCATAACGTAACCTTCTTGGCCTTATTCTCATACTTCTATCCCTCCTGTCAAATCTGCTTTTGCACATAAATAGTTGTATAAATTCTTCTTATTATATTTTCCGGATGATTATCAAACCGGCAAATTATTGAAAGGAATGCAGCCTTATGCAGACAAGCTACAGATATGCTCCGAATGACTGTTTATTCAGGATTCTCAGGGAATCCTCCACATGCTCTGCAAAAATCTGACGAATCCCTTCATACTCCCCTAATCCTTTCAAAATGCAGGTTGTAGAAAATCCGGCCTCCTCAAATCTGCTCTTCCAGGAAGTATCCTTCTCTCCACATAAATCTCTCTCCGCATGTTTTCCTGCCGCAATCATAAAAGGCGTCAGCAAAATGTGCTTCGCATTTCGCCTTCTAATACGCTCCAGCACAGACTGAAAATCCGGCTGCCCTTCCATACTACCCAGAAAAATATCCTCGTAGCCCAGTTCTCGAAACATTGCACCCAGTTCTCCAAGCGTCTCTTCCTCTCCGCCCTTTAATCCATGTCCCACCAGCGCCAGCGCTTCCCCATTTTTCAGCCGGATTTCTTCTTCAATTATATGAATTACCTTCCTCTTATCCTCATAAGATGCTAATAACGGAGCGCCGATAATAAGCTGTGAAAAATCCTCTGCAAATGTCTCAACATCTTCTATCATTCTTCTATTTTCCAGCCCATTCAGCAGATGAGTTTGCTGAACAACCACTTGTTGAATCCCCCGCCTGAAAAGTTCTTCCATTGCTTCTTTCACTCCGGGAATCCGAATCCTTTTCTGCTCGAAACACTTCCGGCGGATTATCTGGCTTGTCCAGGCATGAGATATCAAATATTCTGGATATGCCTTTTGTATATCTGCCTCAATTCTGCCTATGGTTTTTGCCCTCATCCTTTCATGGCTGCAGCCATAGCTTACTACCAGAATGGCAGTCTTTTTTCTCACAATTTTTTTCCTATTCATTATTCAGTTCCCATAATAGCTCGCCAGCAGCTCTATCATACTGTCTATGGACGCCTGCTTCGCTATCTGAAGCTCCATTCCATACTTTGCCGCCTCCTTTGCGGTCTGTCTGCCAATGCAGACAGCCCGGCATCTTGTATAATCCAAATCTCCCATTGCCTCCACAAATCCCCTGACCGTAGACGCACTGGTAAATATCACCGCATCAATATACCTCTTTTCAAAGGCTTCCTTTATTTTATTGCATTCCTCATCATAAATCCGGTGTTCCGTATCATAAATCGGAATATCCTCCACGTGAAGTCTCTGCTCAAATAATGGCGGAAGCAACTCCTTAGAGCCATTTCTTGCGCGGAAAATCCGCACGCTGCTTCTCCCCGCCGCCTTCTTCGCAAGCTCTCTTCCCAAAGCCCCGGCGCAGTATTCCTCCGGAACCAAATCGGTTCTCCATCCATACTCCAAAAGCTTCCTCTCCGTTGCGCGTCCAATCGCCGCAATCTTAACCCGCCCTCTTAAAATATCCCGAATGTCCAGATTGCTTTTACTGAGCTTTTCAAAAAAGATTCTCACTCCTATGGAGCTGGTAAATACCATCCATTTTTCTTTCTCATCTTCAATCTGCTTTCTTAATGCACGCTCAAACTCTGAATTTTCCTGAATTGGGGCTATCTGAATGGTCGGCATTTCAATCACCTGCGCCCCCATATCCCGCAATCTTCCTGCAAGGACCGGCTGATGCTCCGCAGGCCTTGTGAGCAAAAACTGTCTCCCCGCTAGGAGCCGTTTCTCCGACCATGAGAGAGCGTTCTCTAACCCGCAGACCTGTCCTACCACAATCACTGCCGGAGCCTGTATCCGTTCCTCTCTTGCCTGTGCTGCAATCGTTTCCACCGACGCGATAACTTTTCTCTGTCTGCTGGTAGTTCCCTGCTCAATTACCGCCGCCGGCATCTGTCTGTCCATTCCCGCGTCTATCAAACCCTCGCAAATATTCTCAAGGGCTGAAATCCCCATTAAAAATACCAACGTTCCTCCTGCCTTCACAAGAGGCTCATATTGGATTCTGCTCTCCCCATCTCTCCTTGCATGTCCGGTAATTACATGTAAGGAAGATACATAATCTCTATGTGTAACAGGAATCCCTGCATAAGCCGCCGCTGCAGACGCTGAGGTAACTCCCGGAACAACTTCAAATGGAATACCCTCTTTCGCCAAAATCTCTAATTCTTCCCCGCCTCTTCCAAAAATAAAAGGATCTCCTCCTTTTAACCGGAGAACCCTCTTTCCCTCCTTTGCTTTCCGAAGAAGAGTCTCGTTAATCTCAGACTGGGAACAGGTATGGCGCCCCGCGCGCTTCCCTACATAAATCAATTCTTTTCCTGGAGGAATCTGAGCGAATATCTCCAAACTAATCAGCGCATCGTATACGATTACGTCTGCTTTCCCAAGTAATCTCTTCGTCTTCACCGTCAGAAGTCCTGTGTCTCCCGGACCCGCTCCTGCCAGCCATACCTTACCTGTCCGCTCCAAATTCAGACACCTCCTTTATTTCTCATATAGCAGGCAAGTCTTTTCCCAAGTTCCTCTGCCTCCTGAATTTTTCCTTCTATTTGGTCCTTAAACCAGCTTCCGTCTTCCTCCTGGTAATATAATCCCAGGAGAGTCATACCGGATTCTTTTATCACTGCGTGAGCGGCAACAGGCGACATACATCCTCCGCCCAGTTCTCTTATAAACGCCCGCTCTGCCAATGCGCATACTCTTGATTCTGCGTCGTCTACTCCCTTCAGCAACGCCTGATTGAAATCACTTCTGCCCTGCACTGCTAAAATCCCCTGTCCGACTGCCGGTATCATCTCTTCCACAGAAAAATATCTTGCAGACAATTCCTGCATCCCAAGTCTGTTCAAACCGGCCGCCGCCAGAATCGTAGCGTCCATTCCCTCATCTATAAGCTTTTTAAGTCTCGTCTGAATATTTCCCCGGATTCCCTGAAACCGAACATTCGGATACAACGCCTGCATCTGCAGCATCCGTCTTCTGCTGGATGACCCGACCTGCGGATGTTCCGGCAAATCCCCAAGCCCTGGACGGTACACCAACACATCCCTTGCATCCTCCCTCTTCCCATAGGCGAGAATGGGAAGTTCTTTCGGAATCTCCATGGGCATATCCTTCAAGCTGTGGACAGCAAGCTCTATTCTCCCGTCGCGAAGCGCCATATCCAGCTCTTTCACAAACAAACCTTTCCCCCCGACTGATTCCAGGCTCTTATCCAGAATCCTGTCCCCGGTCGTTTTCATGGTTACAATCTCAATCTGAATCTCAGGATGATTCCTACGTATCAAGTCCCGGATAATCTCCGCCTGCGCCACTGCCAGCCGACTGTCTCTGCTTCCAATACGAATCTTTGTTTCCATTTTCACACCATCCATTATACCGTCCCCGGCAGCGAAAAGAAGTATATTTCATAAGCCGATACTTCGCTTATTCTAAATTCTCAATTCTCCTGCATAATGCTTCATAGAACTTTCCTACATGTACGCCGTCTACAAAACGGTGGTTCAGTTCCATTGACATTTGCAGCGAAATGCTTCCGTATCGTTAACCGCCTCTGTACACAAATACACCAGCGCATAATAAAAAGACAATCCCTTACGCTTTACATAGTTATAAATCTTTGTAACGTCTACTGTAAATGTAACGCTGTAAAAGGGCTGTGACATTTTGGAAAAAAAATCAAACAATTCTTTTCGGCCCCATAAATCTATGTCAATTTTTTTCATAGCCTCTCCTTATATCATCTAAACTGCCATGCCGACAGACATATCCTTCCTGTTGCAAACTCCCAGAAACCAAAAGGGATGTTACAAAACGCAGCTTATATGCAAGATACGGATAAAAACCATATTATCCAAACATCATATCTTGCGTATAGCGGCGATTTTGCAACATCCCATTTACCGCCAATCTATTATACTTCCCCGTTATCAATCCGGCCAAGCAGCTCATATACTTCAATACGTTTCGCATTCATCTCCGGCAGTCCGATAAAAATTGTTCCGCAGATATACCGTTCTTCCTTCGTCTGCTCGATTCTAACCACCTTCAGGAATGCGTGTATAATCTCGTCCGTCCAAATCTTTAGCTGGGTCTCATATACTGCTCCAATAGACAAAGGCGTGTCGCAGATGAAGCCCACTCCTGATTTCGATACATCCAGCACCTCTATAGACGCCTCTTCTGCCTGTGAATCCGTATCATTCATATTCTTAATCAACAGCTTAGCTGACAGGTTCATACGTCGGTCGTTTCTCTTTTCCTCCATTTTTGTTTGCCCCTTTCACAATAATTCTTTTATTATTTTACCGTATTTGAGTATGTTTGTAAAGTTAGAGCAAAACATTCCGGTTAAATCATTGCGACAGTTCAGCCTTCCGGCTTTACCATTACAGTTATCCGGCAGAACAAGAAGCAGCCCTTACAGTCTTTTTTCAACCGCGCCAAGAAACCAATCCAGCAACACTGCAAGCAGAGCAGACAATATACTTCCCCACAGAATCTTTGATGCGTTCATCGTCCGTAGACCGTCAAACAAAATTGTCCCTAAGCCTCCCGCATTAATAGATGCGGCTATCGTCGCAATACTAACCGTAGATACCAGCGCAATACGGATTCCCGCTATCATCGGTCTCTTTGACAGCGGAAGCTTAATCCTTACAAGAACCTGCATCGAACTCATCCCCAAACCTGTCGCCGCTTCAACCACGCTCTTATCCACACCGTCAAGACCCGCCATGAAATTTCTCAGCAGGAGATACTGGTTATAAATCACCAGCACAACAATCGCAGTAGTACGTCCAAGACCGGTAACTGGAATCAGAATCGCCAGCATCGCAAGGCTAGGAACGGAATAAACCATTGAGAGAAAACTCAGCATAACTCCGGAAATCAATGGATGTAAATCGCAAAGTACTGTAAGTATCATAGCTACCGCCAGCGAAAGCGCCATAGAAACCAGTATAATCTGCAAATGCTCCACTGCCGCGCCAAACAATTTATCATAATAAGTCAATAAATATTCCATAATCCTGTCACTGAAACCTTTCCCAGAACTGCTCCTTCGCTTTTGCGGACTCTACAAGAGATTTCACAAATCCGTCTGCCGGATTCCGGATAATATTCTCCGGTACATCAAACTGAACAATTTTCCCTTCATTCATAATCATTACGCGGGTTCCCATTTTCAACGCCTCTTCGATATCGTGAGTCACAAACAAAACCGTCTTTTCCATTCCCCGGTGCAAACCCAGAAGCTCATCCTGCAGCTTAATGCGGGTAATGGAATCAATGGCTCCAAAGGGCTCGTCCATCAAAAGAATCTTCGGATCTGCCGCCAGCGCCCTTGCCAGACCCACTCTCTGCTGTTGCCCGCCGGAAAGCTGGGCCGGATACCTGTTCTTATATTCTTCCGGCTCCAGACCGATAAGCTCCAGCAATTCCTCCACGCGAGCATCCACCTTTTCTTTCTCCCATTTCAAGAGCCTTGGCACTATGGCAATATTTTCTCCTACCGTAAAATGCGGAAACAATCCTATTTGCTGTATCACATACCCAATCCGACGCCTGACCTTCACCACATCCATGGTACTGATATCTGTACCAAACAGCGTAATCTTTCCACTGTCCGGTTCATAGAGCCGGTTCACCATCTTCAACAGCGTAGTTTTCCCACACCCGGAAGAACCCAGTATGGTAATAAATTCTCCCTCGTCAGCCGCAAAATCCACATGATCTGCCGCCGGACGTCCTGCACCGCGAAATGTCTTCGTCACATCCTGAAATTCTATTGCATACCCCATCGCAATCCTCTTCTTTCTGTCTTCTTCTCTCACATATCTATTTGCGGATTGACTCGTAAAATTCCTTTGCTACTTCCTCGTATTCCTGCTTTTCAATATCTACTTTCGCATTCAGTCCAATCATTGTCTCCGTATCCAGATTCTCACTGACATAATTCAAAATATCCGCAATATCCGGATTTGCTTCCAACACGTTGTTTCTTACAATGGGAGCCAGATAATACGGAGGCCAAAAATGCTTATCATCTTCAAGAAAAATAAACTTATCCGTATTCACAAGCTGCGCGTCCGTAGAATAAGCCGGACATAAATCTTCTTCTCCATTTTCCAAAATCTGATATTTCAGACCGCTGTCATATACACGAATGGATTTAAAATCAAATTTGCCGTATACCTGTTCAAGTCCCGGAATCCCATCCTCCCGATACTCAAATTCCCCCTGAGAGCACACACTGACCTTATCTGCATTAGCCTGTAAATCCGAAACTGAATAAATTCCATATTTATCTGCCGTTTCCTTGCGAATTGCAAGTCCGTTCGTATCATTTACCTTTGAAGACGCGAGCCAGGTAATATCGAACTGCTCATCATACGCCTTCTTCACCGTATCGTATACCTCGTCGGCATCGCTGCTCATTTCCATCTGCAGTACAGAAAGAAGCGCCGTTCCAGTATATTCTGGATAAACGTCAATATCGTCCTCCGTAATCGCTGTATGAATGACCGACCCTGCAATGTTAAGATTTCTCTCCACTTCATAGCCTGCATCTTCCAGCGCCAGCGCATAGACCTCGCCTAGAATCAGGCCCTCCGTAAAGTCCTTAGAACCAACTCGTATAACGTTTTTTTCTGACTTTGACGACGTCTCTTCTTTCTTTCCGCAACCTGGAAGTACGCACACCGAACCTGCAAGCAAAACCGCCAGCAGACATACTGCCATTCTTCTTTTCATCTTTTTCAATCTTTTCATTCTGTCCATTCTTACTGTCTTCTTACATTCCATTCTATTGTCTCCTTCTCCTTCGTACAGCATTTCTTCACACCTTATAACTTAGCGTTTGATATTTGTATCAGATATTCCTATATCTCAGCATCGCTTTTTCCAGCAGGCCAAACAAAACCCCTGTCAGCACTGACAAGGCCGCAACGGAAAGCCCGCCGATAAGCAGTAACTCCGTCCGAAAGAGCCCGATTCCTGTAAAAATAATATCCCCCAGGCCTCCGGCTCCAATCTTTGCAGCCAGGGTAGCGCTTGCAATGATTTCTACCGCCGCTGTCTTTATTCCGGTCAGAATTAAAGGCAGGGCAAGCGGAAAACGTACCTTCTTCCAAATCTCACTCTGCTCCATTCCCAGCCCTTTGGCAGTCTCTAACACTGCCTCCGGAACAGACTCAAGACCAGAAATCGTATTCATCAAAACCGGCGGAATGGCGAGCAGCGCCAACGCGGCCACTGCTGGAATCATACCTGTCCCCAAAATTGGCAGCATCAGCAAAAGCACTGCAAGGCTTGGTACAATACGGAGAGTCCCAAATACGGGTACCGCCACGCTTTGTATACGGTAACGTCCGGCACAAAACACCCCCACCAGTCCCCCGATAACAACCGCAATTGCAAGCGAACACAAGCTAATGCGGATATGCTCTCCAAGCATCAAAAAATAACGTTCGCTGTTCATTTCAAAATATGCAATTATTTGTTCCCACATGGCAGTCTCTCCTCTCTCTATTATACTTTTTCCATTATATACGAAAAAAACTCATAAAGCTATAAAACATGTCATCATATGCCTAAAAAATTTGTTACTAATCGTTCTGAGGACAATAAGAAATCACGACGGCAGATATAAAAAGATATAAAAGATATTAAAATGTAAAAAATTTTAAAAAGGGGTTGATTTTTGGAAATTTTTTGGTATAATAATATTTGTTCGCTGGAACGGTACTATTGCGGATTGGTGTAATGGCAGCACAGCAGACTCTGACTCTGTTAGTAGAGGTTCGAGTCCTCTATCCGTAGTTCCTTGGCAGGGGTGCCGGGTGTTACTTGGCATCCGGTTACTTAACGGAGTGTGGCTCAGCTTGGTAGAGCGCTACGTTCGGGACGTAGAGGTCGCAAGTTCAAATCTTGTCACTCCGACTTGAAAGAATGGCTTAAACACTGGTTTTTCAAAGTGTTTAGGTCATTTTCTTTTTGCCGTAAAAACCATCCTGTCACGAATCCTGTCACGAATTTTCACCTATCCATTTAAAAACAGTGTATTCGCCATTCTACTGGCAACCTTATTCTGTTGCTTTTCATTCGTCCTTGCATAGATATTTAGCGTAGTCTGCACATCTTTATGACCTACCCAAGCCTGAACATCCTTGATATCTGTACCATCATGGATCAAAATACTAACGCAAGAAGCCCTAAGACTATGCAATGTCAGGCTGTCGTCAAGCCTGCCATCATTACGCACAATCTTTTTAAATGATTTCGTAAGATAATCTGGGCTATACCAGTGTCCATCCTCCCAAGTAAAAATATAGTCAGAATCTACATACTTATTTCCAAATAATTTTCGGTTCTCTGATTGTCCGTCACGAATTTTATTCAATTTGTCACGAATTTCATTAGGAATGGGATAACTCCGTTGACTTGCATCCGTCTTCGTTCTGTCTTTTGCAATCGTGGACTTTACTCTTGATACTGTATGCTCAATATATAATTTCCCATCTTCGTGTATAGCCGACCATCTTAATCCCAAAATCTCTTCCCTGCGCAATCCATAATACAGAGCCAACAGAAATGCCACTTCCAACCTATGACCTGATATGGCATCCAAGAAAATATTTACTTCGTCGGAACCAATGTAAGCTTTTGCTTGAATGTCAGTATTCTTGTGCGGTGTTTTTATTTTAGCTGCAGGACTGTCACCAATATATTTTAGAGTTACGGCATCTTCCAGAGAAGCTCTTAACAAAATGGCTATATCCTTGACGCTTCTATTAGAATATCCAATAGTATGCCTTTTCCCTGTCCCATGCTCCACAGTTAAAAGATAGTTGTAAAAGTCCCTAATATGTTCAGGTTTCAATTCTGTTAAGAGTACCTTATGTTCTGAAAAATAGTTAATTATAATTCTCAGCCTATATCCATAGCCTTCATACGTTGTAATTTCTAATGAAGGTTGTTTCGACTCTAACCATCTTTTCAAATAATTGTGAAAATACATTCGTTCCGCATTAGAACTATATTCTGTAATCGCATCTTCTAACATCGCATTAGCTTTCGATTGATTACGTTTAGAAACCACAAGATTTGTAGCTATGTCTTTTGTAAAATATCTCTTTTGTTTATCATTAGACTCAGAATCCACAAGATTTAAACGTAAGAAAAAATAACTTGTTCCTTTTCGCTTCTTAGTTATAACTCTACCTGATTGACATGTTTTCATATTTCCGCTCCTTTCTATGCCGAAGCAGAGTTATCAATATACTCATCACTATAGCATAAATTCAGGTAATTTTGTAGACTGGATTTTGGGATTCTGTATTGCTTTCCGATTTTTATTGATTTTATAATATTATTTTGCAACAAGCCATAAATTGTATTTCTTCCAACCAAAAGGATATTCTGACATTCAGAAGGTGTCAAAACATCTGGATAATCAGATAAATATCTACTATTGTATGTAGTGTTATGATTTTGACTTCTATGATTCTCTGTTGACCTTGTAACTTTTTGTATTTCTGTCATATTCGCATTATCATTCATAGGTAATTCTCCATTCAAAAAAATATTTGTATCTACTGTTTTGGGTTTTGAACTTCTGTTCATGATAATTCATCCTTCCTCTGTTTAAATTTTGCAATCAAAAAGGACTACGGCGTTTTCTTACCGTAATCCTGTGGTTATATCTGTCTTACAATTATGATTTATCTTCCGCTCAACTCAAACTTATGCTTCCCAGTAGGACTTTTATTACATTTACCATAACTAGTGTGCTGACCGCATTATATCTATACTAATTATTTTGCCGCTGTTTCATCGAATTTGGGATAAAGCGATACCAGTTTGGTTCTGGCTTTATCCGTAGTAAATTGCCATTGGATACATGCCGCATGCCCATTACGATCCTGTTCCCACGCAGAGAG
>CAJSZQ010000033.1 GCA_910574185.1 Lachnospiraceae bacterium | reverse complement strand
ACTCAAACTTCCCACATAAAAAATGGGATTTGCACCTTGAAAAATCAATACCTTAACTCATAAAATAACATTCATGCAGCTGCTGAACCGTATTCCAATGCTTTTTGCATGTACTTTGGCAGTCTCTGAACAAAGCTGGCAGTGAAATCCTCCAGCTGTTGTTCCGTGATGTGGAAATGTTCCATTACGGCATCCATTAATGCATCTATGATAATCCTCATGGATTGACTAAAAGTGATATCATCCAGTTCATCCATGAGACGGTAAAACAGTTCACAAATCGTTTTGTCATCAGTATTGCACCGTTGCGTAACTGCAAGCATCATATATCGTGCAAAAACAATAGATACATGCGCAGTCAAAGCGTCATAGGACAGGCTCCGGCACTCTTTTACCAGATGCAGATAGGATTTGCAGGTTTTGAAAAACACCTCAATACCCCAGCGTTTCCCATAAATACGGATGATTTCTTCTTCTGAAATCGTTGTGTCTGTACTGATGATGGCAAGCCAGTCTTTTTTCTTGCTTTTGTTCCGGACACAGACGATTTTTGCCGGAATTACCTCATCACCAACGGTTACATCAACAGAAAGCAGATATTTTGAGCGGCCTCTGCGTTTTTTGCACTGTTTGTAGATTTCTTTGATGTTGTATTTTCCATCCTGATATTCATATTTGATTTTACTGCTTTTCTTAACCATTGCGATTGTGTCTAATCCGCAGTCTGTCTTTAATGCAGTAATGGTCTTCGGTGATGAAAACCAACTGTCAAACAACACATATTTTGCAGAAATTCCGGATGATTGTGCTGCCCTGATTAGGTCAATCATGACCTGTGTTGCTTTACGTCTGGATTGTTTCCGCCTTTTTCCGGCAAGAGTACGTCCATCAAAGTCTGCAGCTTTGCAGAGCAGATTTTTATCATCGGCTGCCGATAGAAGACAATGGTTGATTGGAACAAAGGAGTTCCCATCAGACCATCCGAGCGTCAGCATACGGTAACCGTTTTTGTACTTCATGGAGCAGTGGTCAAAGACTTTCGCCAAAAGTTCTGTTTTCTTTGAACGAGAGCGGTCAAACAGACTGTCATCAATAATGAAAACATCTTTGCGGCTCTTATCTGTAAGCGGCTTCATGAAATCATTGATGATACGGCTTGAAAGTAAGGTTGTGAACCGAAACCAGTTAATCTTTGCATTATTGAGGAAACGATAAACGGTGTTTTTGCAGAATGAACCGTCAAATATGCCGGTTTTCCGCTGCATATACATGCTCCGTTCCGAGAAAATGAGACAAAACAGGTATCGAAACACTTCGATTACTGGAATTCCTTTTGCTTTTCCGGCATTACATTTGAAAAGAATCTTTCCAATTTGGAATTTATTCATAAAATTTGTGACTGAATTGGAAATCTCGTTTCCGTTTCCCTCAGAATGTGGTATACTTGACATGGCATAAATCTCCTTGCTGTGTGATTGTTTTTCGCAACTCAATTATACCATAAGCAAGCGGTTTATGCCTTTTTTATGGATTAAAGTATTGATTTTTCAAGGTTCAGCACACCAAACAGTGTGGGAAGTTTGAGTTAAATAGAAAATCGCTCTGAACTTATTACTGTTTACCAAATGACCTGTGAACTGTAATCTGAACTTTCCATATGTTTTGAATAAACATGAATCGACTTGTATTTTTATTCAAATATGGTAAGATAATTTGGTACGAAAGAAGAGGGATAAATATATGAAGATGAAAAATGGACTAATATTATTTTTGACTGCTTTTATTTGGGGAACAGCTTTTGTAGCGCAAAGTGTGGGAATGGATTATCTGGGACCTTTTTCCTTTAACGGAATCCGCAATTTTGTAGGAGGAATCGCCCTGATTCCCTGCATTATGCTGCTTGATAGAATTGGCCGCAGGTCAGAGAGAACAAGAGGAGAGGTTACGGAAAAAAGCATTCAGAGAGAAAATAATCCGGAGGAAGGCGCCCAGAAGGGAAGCAGGAGAGCGCTGATTACCGGAGGAATCTGCTGCGGCCTGTGCCTGTTTGCTGCCAGCAGTTTGCAGCAGATTGGGATTCAGTATACAACAGTAGGAAAGGCGGGATTTATCACTGCGTTTTATATTGTGCTGGTTCCAGTGCTGGGGATTTTTCTTAAGAAACGAATCGGATGGAAAGTATGGGCGGCAGTAATCCTTTCCCTTGCAGGATTATATTTTTTATGCATAACAGAGGCATTTACTATTGGAAAGGGAGATATTTATGTATTTTTATGTGCGTTGATTTTTTCGGTGCATATATTGGTAATTGATTATTTTGCGCCAAGAACGGATGGAGTGAAAATGTCCTGCATCCAGTTTTTTGTGGTAGGAGTATTGTCGATGCCTTTTATATTTGCTTTTGAGACGATTACCTGGGCGGCGGTATTAAAGAGTATGAAAGCCATTCTCTATGCCGGTGTAATGTCCAGCGGCGTGGGATATACGCTTCAAATTATCGGACAGAAGAATATGAATCCTGCAATTGCATCCCTGATTCTCAGTCTTGAATCAAGCATTTCTGTGCTTGCCGGATGGGTCATACTGGGACAGAGTCTGTCAGTTAGGGAAGGTTTTGGCTGCGCTATGATGTTTGCGGCGATTATTCTTGCACAGATTCCGGATAAAATAAAAAATAATTGACAATTTGATGCCAAAGAAAAAAATGTATAAAAATTTAAAAGAATATCTTACAAAGAGATAAAATTTCTGTTACAATAATATGTAGGAATGGAAATCCGCATCGCCGAATTACAGGCCGGGCGGATTTTTCTGGTTTCATTAGAGCGTGTCAGTAAGGAATGCCCTGGTAGTTAGTATAGCGATTACTGTTTTCAGATTTACCGGTGAACAGTAGCAGATAGAGAAGAAGGTTAAGCTTTAGAGGAAAGGAGAATAGGGATGTTCGAAACAGGGACGTATATTGTATGTGGGCAGCACGGTGTGTGCAGAGTAGAAAGCGTAGGAAAATTACAGTTGACAGAGGCATCCGGTGACAAAGAATACTACACATTATCAAAGGTTTATTCCAGGGGAGGGGTACTGTATGTTCCGGCAGACAGTGAGAAGGTTGTAATGCGCCCGGTAATCTCCAAGGAAGAAGCAGAAGAATTAATCGGGCATATAAAAGAGATTGATATGCTTCAGATTGACAATGAGAAGAGAAAAGAAGAGATATTTAAGCAGGCGTTTAAGACCTGTGATTCCAGAGAATGGGTTAAGGTAATTAAGACCTTATATGAGAGAAAGAAGATTCGGCTTTCTAAGGGTAAGAAGGTAACGGCAAGCGATGAGAGATATCTTCGGACGGCGGAGGACAACCTGTATGGAGAGCTGGCGATTTCTTTGAATATTGATAAGAATGACGTGGAACAGTATATTATGGATAAGATAGGCGGAGTAAAGAAATGAGATTTGTGATACAGCGTGTGGCAAGGGCAGATGTGAAGATAGAAGGAGAGGTATTTGGGGCAATTGATAAAGGCTTTCTGGTGCTGATTGGGGTGTCGGATTCTGACACGAAAGAGATAGCGGATAAGATGGTAAAAAAGATGCTTGGACTTCGGATTTTTGAGGATGAACAGGGGAAGACGAATCTGTCTTTGGATTCTGTTGGAGGAGGGCTGCTTCTTATTTCTCAGTTTACTTTGTATGCGGACTGCAAAAAGGGGAATCGTCCAAGCTTTATCCGGGCAGGGAAACCGGAGATGGCAGAAGAGATGTATGAATATATTATTGCGAGATGCAAAGAGTCTGCAAAGGTTGTGGAGAGAGGAAAATTTGGCGCGGATATGAAGGTGAGCCTGGTAAATGACGGGCCGTTTACAATTGTGCTGGATTCAGATACGCTTTGATGTGTGGCGGATGTACAAAGTTATTTATGCAGATAAAAATTTTTGCTGAAAAACAGTTACGAGTATTTCAGATTAAACGATGAGAATATTTTTACGCTTATATAAAGGTTTTACACTGAAATCTCCAATTGATATAATAAAAGTACCAGATAAACTGCACTTATAAAGGTGGTAAAAATATATGACTGAAAAGACGCTATATAGAATTATAGGTTATTTTAACCGCTTCTGGGATTGACTTGACAGAGCTTGATTTTATTAAAGAAAAAAACAGCATAGGGTGAACAAATAAAAGGGTGTAAAGTTTTTATTGAGTTATCAGGGCTTTACACTTTTTTTCTCAAATAAAGGCGACCGGGCGTGGTGGAAGAATAACAGCTTTACGCAGGCGGCGATTGCGGCTGACGAACAGTTAAGGGAAAATTAAATTCGTTATGAAGTTTGTTATGAAAAATAAAAAGCCCATAAACATGAGCTTCTTAGAATCGGGGTAACAGGATTCGAACCTGCGACCTCACGGCCCCCAGCCGTGCGCTCTAACCAAACTGAGCCATACCCCGATACGTCTATTATATGCACATTTTGTCGGATAATGCAACAAAAAATTTATTCTTTTTCGTATCTACCATTCAATATTGCTTTTGTGGTATACTGGAATCAGGCGCTAACAGCGTAAAAATCGGGTATAAACAAGGATTTTATATTTATAAAGATATGCGGAAGGAGGTTGGACTATGAAGGTGATTGTGATTGGACCAAGGGGCAAAATGGGAAGGATGATTACGCAGATTGCAGCAGCAAGAGATGATATGGAACTTGTGGCCGGAATCGCTCCGAAGGGAAGGGATTATGTAGGTACAGATTTGGGATTGGCGGCGATGGCAGGACACGAACTTGGCGTGCCGGTTGTGGATGATTTGGGTTGTGTGATTGAGAAGAGCGATGTAATCATTGATTTTTCTACGAAGGAGAGTGCCATGTCGGTACTTGATCTGGCTATCGAATATAAGAAAGGGCTGGTATGCGGTACGACTGGATTTTCCGAAGAAGAGTTTGAACTGTTTAAGAAGGCTTCGGAGAAGATTCCAGTGCTTTATGCGGCAAATACCTCGAAGCTTGTTAATGTGATGAATAAGCTTTTGGAATTTGCAACATCTGTTATTGGGGAAGAGGCAGACATCGAGATTTTGGAGATGCATGATCAGTGGAAGAAGGATGCGCCCAGCGGGACATCTAAAGAGATGGGAGAGATTATAGCGCATGCGTTAGGACGTGAACTGAAGAATGTTGCCATATATGGACGAGAAGGGGAAGCCTCGCGGGTTAAGGGGACGATTGGATACCATTCTCTCCGCGCAGGGAATATTCCCAGCAGTCATACGGTTTATTTCGGATGTATGGGAGAGCGTTTGGAAATTACTCATCATTCCTATAATTGGGAATGTTTTGCAAGAGGCGCGTGTGACTGTGCTGCTTATATTGCCGATAAAGGTCCAGGCTTTTATACCATTCAGGATGTACTGGGACTATAAGTTTACCGAAGAAGCGACATGCACTCAGATGTGAGAAAATTCCATTCTCGAAGTAAATTTTAAATGAATTTGCGAATGTTGCTGTGAACGGAGTGAACAGTAACGAACGAAGAAAAGAGTAATAAAATAACAGCTGTGATGCTTGCATTTCCGCAGGGTAGAGACTATAATTGCAATATCTTAATATGTTTTTTGAGTACATATTATGAATAGATTCATGATATTGATATAACAATACAAGAAGGAGACAGGCGATGAAAAAAAGAGTAGTAGTAGCATTGGGACACAGGGCGCTTGGAACGACTCTTCCGGAACAGAAAGAGGCGGTCAGCCGTTCTGCAAAGGTAATTGCAGATTTGGTAGAAGAGGGGTGCCAGGTGGCCATTACTCACAGCAACGCCCCGCAGGTGGGGATGATTCATACGGCAATGAATGAATTTGGAAAGGTTCATCAGGATTATACGGCGGCGCCGATGTCTGTATGCTCTGCTATGAGCCAGGGATATATCGGATATGACCTTCAGAATAGTATTCGTACGGAGCTTTTGGACAGAGGCATTTTCCGTACAGTCAGTACCGTTTTGACACAGGTGATGGTAGATCCTTATGACGAGGCGTTTTATACCCCTACGAAGGTGCTGGGACGATACATGTCTGCAGAGGATGCGGCGACAGAGCGCAAAAAGGGCAACTATGTGGTAGAAGAGCCCGGCAAAGGATTCCGGCGTGTAGTATCGGCGCCAAATCCGGTAGGTATTGTAGAGATTGAGGCGATTAGGGCTTTGATGGATGCAGATCAGGTGGTAATTGCCTGCGGTGGAGGCGGAATTCCGGTGATGCAGCAGGGAAACCGGCTTAAGGGAGCCAGCGCGGTAATTGAGAAGGATTTGGCGGCGGGAAAGCTTGCGGAAGAGATTGACGCCGATGCATTAATTATTCTTACCAGCGTTGACAAGGTATATATTAATCTGGGGAAAGAAAACGAGGAAGAGCTGGGAGAGATTACGGTGGAAGAGGCGAAGAAGTACATGGAAGAAGGACATTTCGGCGTGTACAATATGCTTCCAAAGTTTTGCGCGGCGGTAGATTTTATTGAGAAGAGAAAAGGAAGAGAAGCAATTATCACTTCTTATGACAAACTTCTTGAAGGCCTGAAGGGAAAGACAGGAACGATTATCCGATAATATCCGCAGAATGCGTCTAATACGAATGGACAATTCAAGAAATACTGCATATATTGCTGGTAGAGGTGATAATATGCGTCTGTGCGAGTTTGAAAAAAAAGAGGTAATAAATTCCTGCGACTGCAGCAAGATTGGCTATGTTACAGATATTGTATTTGACGAATGTAAAGGATGTATTGAAGCTATTATTGTTCCAAAGGGCGGAAAGTTTTGCTTTCTACTTGGTGAGAGCAGAGAGTATGTGATTCCTTTTCGATGTATTAAGCAGATTGGACCGGATATTATTCTGGTGGAGATACACGAAGAAGGAGGCTATTAATACACAAGAAAGTAGAGGAGAGAAGATATGAAATGTCCATATTGTAATCATCAGGATACCAGGGTTATTGATTCCAGACCGGTGGACGATGATAGTTCTATTCGTAGAAGAAGATCCTGTGATGCATGCGGGAAACGTTTCACAACTTATGAGAAGGTAGAGACGATTCCTTTGATTGTTATTAAAAAAGATAATAACAGGGAGTTATATAATAGAGGAAAGATTGAACATGGAATATTGCAGGCCTGTTATAAGCGTCCGGTTCCGGCAGATGAGATTCAGAAAACAGTCGGGCGGATTGAGACAAAGATATTCAGTTTAGAGGAAAAAGAGATTCCGAGCCATATAATTGGAGAGATTGTTATGGAAGAACTTCAGAATTTAGACGGGGTTGCCTATGTGCGTTTTGCATCTATTTACAGGGAATTTAAAGATGTGAATACCTTTATGGATGAAATTAAGAAGATTCTGGATCGTTAAATGAACGGAGAGCGGTATGAGAACTTATAAAATGACGATTTCTTATGAGGGCAGCAGATATCAGGGGTGGCAGAGGCAGGCGACCACAGATAATACAATCCAGCATATTCTGGAATGGACGCTGGGACGTATGGTTGGGTACCGGGTGCAGGTAGACGGTTCTGGAAGAACAGACAGCGGTGTGCATGCCAGAGGACAGGTGGCGAGCGTTACCTTATCCAAGCTTTATGACGTGGAAGATTTAAAGGATGCTCTGAACCGGTCATTGCCTGAAGATATAAGGATTATCAGGGTTGAGCTTGCGAGAAATGGCTTTCACGCAAGAAAGAGCGCAAAAGGCAAGAAATATGAATATTATATCGACTGTAGAGAGAAACCAGATGTGTTTTCCAGAAGATACTGCTACCATTACCCGGAACAGTTGGATATTGAGGCGATGAGAGACGCGGCGGAGTACCTGATTGGAGTGAAAGATTTCAGTAGTTTTACGGATAACAAAGATGCGAAAGATACTGTGCGTAGAATTTACAGCATTAAGATAGTAAGGGCAGAAGAAAAAATCCGAATTACCTATTATGGTTCAGGCTTTTTGTACCATATGGTGAGGATTCTTACCGGTACGCTGATTGAAGTAGGAGACGGTAAACGGGACAGTGGGGAGATTCCAGAACTCATAGAGGCACGAGACAGAAGTCAGGCTGGATTTTTAGCGCCTGCCAGAGGATTGTTTTTAAGGAAAGTGTATTATTAGTTACTGTTTCTGCCAGAGCTTTGTGTTTGTTGCAAAATCCGTAAGAACGCGTATATTGAACAAATATTTAAGATTGCGTGGAAACGCAATCTTTTTCTGCTTGCAAAGGTTATTGCGACAAGATACAATGGTTATAAGAGGCAGAGGGAAGAAGAACTAAGAGAGTGGAATTTTAGCGGATTTTAGGAGTACTAGAAGAAGTGAAGGAGGTGACGAAGTTATGAAATTTGCGAATTCGATTTTGGAAAGGTTATTTGGTACAAAACAGGAGAATGATATTTCAAGCTCAGGAGGAGAATTACAGAATCCGGAACAGATGGCAAATGGAGAACTGAATGGAGAAGATAAAGAGGTGGAAGACTCCAGGGCATTTGTTCCGGTGAACCAGTTGATTCTTCCCGAGGATCATGCGTTAAACCAGTTATTTCAATTGAGAAGGGAACAAGCTGGAGAACTGCCGTATCCAGAGCTTTTGCTGGAAGGTTATGAGAATATGCCGTTGGAGGAATTGGGGCGTGAGCTGGATCGTCTGGATGCAGAGCTTACATCTATAGCGGTATCACGTTTGAAAGAGGCTGCGCCTCCGCCGGTGCTGCCGGAAGAGACAGACGGCGTGGAAGAAGAAAAGAGAATGGACGGAGAAGAACCAGAAGAGCCGGAGGAGATTCCGGAGCCAGAGCTGGACGCATTGCCGGTAGTGTTTGTTGCAGGAGATAAGATGCGGGCGTGGATTATGGTATTTCCCCCAGTAGGACAGGGAAGAGAAGCTGACGAGGAGATGCTGGAGAAGGCGCTGAAAGAAAAAGGAGTCGCTTTTGGCGTGAAGGAGGAAGGGCTGAAGGAGTTTTTAAAGAGGCCAGAGAGATATTTTCGTCTATTTCAGGCGGCAGAAGGAAGAGAAGTGGTGCAGGGGAAAGACGGCTATATCGTAGATTTCTTCTCACGTATCGATAAGAGGCAGATTGAAGTTGATGAGTTTGACCGCGTGGACTACACATCGTTGAATTTGGTTCAGAGCGCGGCTGAGGGAGACGTAATCTGCGAAGCTGTGCCGCCTACGAATGCAGTTCCGGGAAGAACAGTTTTAGATAAGGAGATACCCGGCAGAGACGGAAAGGCAGCGGCGCTTCCTAAGGGCCGGAATACAGAGATTAGCGAGGATGGAAGTAAATTACTGGCTTCTACGTCTGGGCGTGTAGAGTTCAGCGGGCGTAGTTTTCAAATTAAATCAATGCTCGATGTCGAAGGAAACGTGGACTATTCAACGGGAAATATTAATTTTTTGGGAGACGTGCACATTCGTGGAGATGTATGCAGTGGTTTTTCCGTTCGTTCTGTGGGCAACATTACTGTGGACGGCGTAGTGGAAGCCGGTACGGTAGAGGCTGGAGGCGATTTAATTGTTGCAAAGGGAATTGTTGGCAATAAGGAGACTATTGTCCGTTCTCACCATAATATTTATACAAAATATTTAGACAACGGAATTGTTCATGTAAGAGAGAATTTGTATACGGACAGTATTCTGCACAGTGAAGTATACTGTGACGGCGAGATTCAGGTAATTTCCGGTCGGGGGACAATTGTTGGAGGAACAGTCCGGGCGGCCAAGGGAATCAATGCGAAGGTTGTTGGGAACCGGTCTGAGAGTACGACGAATGTGATGCTTGGCGGACAGCCCTGCGCAGATTTCGAGCGCGAATTGCTATTGAAAAACATTGCAGATTTGGAAGAGGAGATGGAGACCTTAGAACGTCAGCCGGAGAGCCCGGCCAGAACAAAACGTATGAATAAAGTTCGGTTAGATTTATCAGTAGATAAGATGAAGCTTGGACAGTTCAATAAAGATATGGAAAAGGCTGAGAAAAAACAGGAAGTTTTGGGTAAAAGCAGGTTAAAGTGTGGAATTGCCTATCCAGGAACTGTTCTGACAATCGGAGAAGAGACGCTTCATCTGACACAGGAAACCAGCTCGTGTGATGGAAGACTGGTGAATGGGGAGATTAGACTGTTATAGTATCGGGCGACTTTGGATGAAAGGGGGAGCTGTGTGAATACTGTGATGATTCAGAAGGGATTAAAAGAGAATTTTGATCAGATTACCCGGGAAGTAACGGAGTGGGCGGCGGGAATCTGCCTGTGTCAGGGGGATAGTTTTCCCACAGGAGACTTGTGTACGGTTTATGTCGCGTTTGAGCGTGGAATTCAAACGAGCGTGTCTTTTTGCGCGGAAGCATCCCTGTTTATGAGGCTGACCCGCTTTTTGCTGCAGGCGGAGGAACTTACATTTCAGGATGTGGAAGATTCTTCAAAAGAGTATTTTAATATACTGTGCGGGTATTTTGCCGCTCAAATGTTTCAAATGACGAAGGTTCCGTTGCGCTTTGGGATACCGGTTTTTTATCCGGGACGTTATGTACCGGAAGGGTATGGGGAGGAGTTTGTTATTTGTTATACAAGCGATAGAAATGAGAATGCGCAGCTGATTTATTACACTCCCCAAATTGTAGTATAAAGACGGCAATATTTGGATGAAAGGAGGAGTCTTATATGGGAAAACGAATTATGATTGTAGATGATTCTCGTGTAATCGAGGTACAGATGGCGAAGCTGCTGGAGGGAACGGAGTATGAGGTAGCGGCTTACTGTAAGGACGGCGAGGAAGCGCTTGCCAGATATGGAGAAGTTCTGCCGGATTTGGTAACAATGGATATCATTATGCCTGGAATGGACGGTTTGGAAGCGGCAGAGGCAATTTTGGAAGATTATCCGGAAGCAAGGATTGTTATGGTGTCTTCATTGGCTTATGAGGATACGATTCAAGAGGCGGATGAGATAGGGGCCAAGAATTTTGTCTTTAAACCGCTTGACAAAAAACAATTGCTGAATGCGTTTGAGAAGGCATTTGCATAATATCAATGAGAGAGAGGAATAAAGTTTGAAGTTTATTTCATGGAATGTGAACGGAATCCGCGCTTGTGTGCAGAAAGGATTCATGCAAGTATTTCAGGAATTGGATGCGGATATTTTTTGCATTCAGGAAAGCAAGATGCAGGCCGGGCAGCTTGAACTTGACATGCCTGGATATTATCAGTACTGGAATTATGCGGTTAAGAAGGGTTATTCAGGGACTGCTGTATTCAGCAAAATGGAGCCTGTGAGCGTAGCATATGGGATTGGGATAGAAGAACATGATCAGGAAGGCCGGGTGATTACTCTGGAGTTTGCGGATTATTACTTTATCACAGTGTATACCCCAAACTCGCAGAACGAACTGGCAAGGCTTTCATATCGTATGCAGTGGGAGACTGATTTTCTTAAATATTTGAAAAAATTGGAGAAGAAAAAACCGGTTATATTTTGTGGGGATTTGAATGTGGCCCATAAAGAGATTGATTTGAAAAATCCCAAAACCAATCGGAAAAACGCAGGTTTTACCGACGAGGAACGAGGGAAGTTTACAGAGCTTCTTGAGGCGGGATTTATTGATACATTCCGGTATTTTTATCCTGATGCGGAAGGGGCCTATTCCTGGTGGTCTTACAGATTTAGCGCGCGAGCTAAGAACGCCGGATGGCGCATTGATTATTTTTGTGTATCAGAATGCTTAAAAGATAGACTTCAGGATGCGAAGATTCTGACGGATATTATGGGGTCAGATCACTGTCCGGTGGCATTGGAGATGCAATAAGATGAGAATAAAGAGAGAAGATGCGGCGGCGCTGGTCGTTGACTTTCAGGAAAAGCTCGTGCCGGCAATTGCCGATTATGAGGAATTGATGAAGCGGGCAGGGATATTGCTGAAGGGATTAAGGATTCTTCAAGTTCCCATGATTGTGACTCAGCAGAATACCAGAGGGCTTGGAATGTCAGTGCCAGAAATATGGGAAGCATCCGGGGAGAAGGAATATCAGGATAAGATGGATTTTAGCGGTCTGCGTGTGACAGAACCTTTTATCCGGGGGAAGAAATATATTTTGGTGTGTGGAATGGAGGCGCATTGCTGCGTGCTTCAGACGGTAATTGACTTAGCGGCGGCAGGATATGTTCCGGTACTGATAACTGACTGCATTGGCAGCAGGAAGAATACTGATTTAAAAATGGCGGTGGAAAGAGCCAGACAAGAAGGGGCAGTGCTTACGACTTATGAAGCAGTTTTGTTTGAACTATTAGAATCAGCAGAGACGCCGTTGTGCAAAGAGATATTGAAACTGGTGAAATAGACGGAGGGTATACTTAGATATACCCTCCGTCTATTCCGATTATCTGTCCTGTCAAATATGGGGGGCAACAGACCAGCTTCCATGCAAGTTCAGCTACTTCTTCCGAGGTTCCGAATCTGCCAGCAGGAACGTCAGAAGCAAGGGCTTTTTTTTCATCCGGAGATAAATGATAGTTCATCTCAGTGTCAATGACTCCGCAGGCAATGGCGTTTACTGCAATCTGGCTTGGGGCGTATTCTTTGGCCAGAGCTTTTGTAAGACCGTTCATGCCGGATTTGGTTGCAGAGTAGGCGGCTTCGCAGGAGGCGCCGCAGGTTCCCCACATGGAAGAAATGTTGATAATGTGTCCAGATTTAGCGGAAACCATGTCCTTTAAGGCTGCTCTGGAGCAATAAAATACAGAGGACAGATTACTTGCGAGCAAGGTACGCCATTCTTCATCGCTCATATCAATAAGAAGTCCAGTGTGGCTGACGCCGGCATTGTTAACTAAAATGTCCAATGCAGGGCACAGAGTGCGGACGGTGCAGAATATCTGTCTTACATCGTCCGGATTCCCCACGTCGCCTGGGACCATAGTGCAGCTGCCCCGGCCGTCTGCAAGGATTTCTTCCCGCACGCCTGCAAGCCGTTCTAAGGAATGTCTGCAGTTTAAAAATACATGACAGCCTTTGGAGGCGAATTTTAAAGCAATCGCTCTTCCGATTCCCCTGGAAGAGCCTGTAACAAGTGCAAATCTTTGTTTCATCTGGTTGGACTCCTTTATAAAAATTCTATTAAAAGATTCATTATGTCATATATTATAGCCTGGAATCATTGATATTTAAAGTCTGAAATGATATGATTTACATGTTATTGTGCAAGAAAGCTTAAGAAGTGTAAAATAATAAGGAAAGAGGATACGGTATGTTTTCTAAATTTAGTGTGAAAAGGCCATATACGGTTGTAGTTAGTATTGTGCTGATTATGATTCTTGGTTATGTGACATTTACGAATATGACAGTGGATCTTCTGCCGAATATGAATATGCCATATGCCATTGTAATGACTACATATCCCGGAGCAAGCCCGGAGGAAGTTGAGACGACTGTTACCAGGCCGGTAGAGCAAAGTATGGCTACAATCAGTAATATTAAGGACATGATGTCTACTTCCAGTGAGAATACGTCGATGGTTATGCTGGAATTTGAACAGACGGCGAATATGGATTCTGTTACGATTGAGATGAGGGAGAGTCTGGACCAGATTAAGGGTTATTGGCCGGATGGCGTGGGGAATCCTATGATTTTGAAGCTGAATCCCAGCATGATGCCGGTTTTGATTGCCGGTGTCAGCGCCCAGGAGGGAACGCCGGCAAAGAGCAGTAAGCTGATTAAAGACCAGGTAATTCCAGAGATTGAGAGTCTGGAAGGAGTTGCTTCGGTTACTGCAATCGGAAGCATTGAAGAGACGGTTGAAGTGACTGTGAATGAAAAGAAGGTAGAAGAGCTGGGCGATGAAGTTACCGCTGAACTGGACCGGAAGTTTGAGGAGGCAAGCGCAGCGCTTGCGGACGCCAGAGCGAAAGTGCAGAGTGGAAAGGCAGAGCTTGAGGCGGGGCAGGCACAGGCGGCAAGTCAGTTTGGGCAGGCGGAAGCCGAGATATCGAAGAAGGCTGAGGAGCTTAAGCAGGCGCAGCTTGAGATTACAGAGAAGATGGCAGAGCTGAATATGGGCGAAACCACGCTGAATCAGAGCCTTGCAGTATTGCAGACGTCAAAAGCAGCCGCGCAGGCGCAATTGCAGAATTTAGAAGAGTTGAATGCAAATAGGGAATTACTAGAGCAGCAGAAGGCATTTCTTGAGCAGAAAGCGGCTGAGGGGACGATTACGCCTGAAGAACAAGGGCAGCTCATTCAGATTACTATGAATCTGGAAATTTTGCAGGGCTATGAGACAACAAAACCACTTTTGGAGCAGGGACTTGCAGAGCTTGCGGAGCAGGAGCAGGCGCTCCTTGCAAACAGCGCTCAACTGGCGGAAGGCAGGGCCCAGTTAGAGACGCTTCAGCAGCAAATTAATGAAGGAGCCCTTACTCTTGCCGAAGCCAGAGGGCAGATGGCCTCTGCACAGATTCAGGCAACGCTTGGCTTGAGTTCAGGCGGCGCGCAGCTTGCGGCGGGAGAGTCCGCGATTGCCCAGCAAGAGGCTCAGATAGAATCGGCGAAGGAAGAAGCTTATGCCGGCGCTGATATGGAAGGCGTTCTAAATGTAGAGATGGTTCAGACTCTTTTGACTGCACAGAATTTTGCTATGCCGGCAGGCTATGTGCAGGAAGACGGTATTGATTATCTGGTGCGGATTGGAGATAAATTTCAGAGTATAGAAGAGTTACAAGATTTGGTTCTTCTGGATATGGAAAATATGGATCCGGTGAAACTGTCTGATGTGGCGAACGTACAGCTTGTTAATAATGCAGATGAAACTTATGCGAAACTAAACGGCGAGACGGCGATGATGCTCAGCATTCAGAAGCAGACCGGATATTCTACCGGAGACGTCAGCGACCGGGTACTTGAGAAGCTGGATGAGATTGGTAAGGATAAAGAGCTGGGGGTCAAGTCGGTTACGCTGATGGATCAGGGAGTCTATATTGATTTGGTTGTAAATTCCGTATTGCAGAATCTACTGTATGGCGCGATACTTGCGATTGTTATCTTACTGGTCTTTTTGAAAAGTGTGAAGTCGACGCTTGTGATTGCATGCTCTATTCCAATCAGTATTCTGACGGCTCTTGTGGCAATGTATTTTACCGGAATTACGTTAAATGTAATTTCGCTGTCCGGACTGGCGCTTGGCGTGGGAATGCTGGTGGATAATTCCATAGTTGTGATTGAGAATATTTATCGGATGCGCAACGAAGAAGGCGCCTCGGCAAAGGAAGCGGCGATTCAGGGAGCTAATCAGGTGGCGGGAGCGATTGCGGCTTCTACGCTGACAACTATTTGCGTATTTGCGCCGATTATATTTACAGAAGGCGTAACCAGACAATTATTTGTAGATATGGGCCTTACCATTGCGTATTCTCTGCTTGCAAGTCTTTTGGTTGCGCTTACAGTTGTACCGATGATGTCGGCAGGACTGCTTAAGAAGACAGAGACCAGGGAATTTCGGTTTATGCTAAAGGTAAGAGAAGGCTATGGAAAATTGATTGGCATAGCGCTCAGGATAAAACCAGTTGTACTTATTGCGGCGTTTGGGATTCTGGTTTTGAGCGCAAAGTTAGCAATTGCAAGAGGTACGGAATTTATGCCGGCGATGGAGAGTACCGAAGTGAGCATAACTCTTGAGATGGAAAAGGGGAGTACCATGGAGGAAACGGCGGCTGTTGCAGATGAGGTAATGGAACGGGTCGGCAAGATAGAAGATATTGAAGATCTGGGCGGTATGATTGGAAACACCAGTATGCTCAGTACAGATAACAGTACCGAAACAGCGCAGTTTTATGCGATTACGAAGGAGAAACCTAAGCTTAACAATGCAGAATTAAAGAAAGAAATCGAAAAAGTTACAAAGGATTTAGACGGAGAACTTACCGTAAATATGTCTTCGATGGATATGAGCGCTCTTGGAGATTCAGGAATTGTGGTCCGGGTTAAGGGGAAGGATTTGGATACTTTGCAGAAGGTGGCAAAGGACGTCAAAGAAATTGTGGAAAAAACAGAAGGAACGCAGAATGTGACGGACGGAACCGAGGATAACGACGAGGAGCTTCGAGTTGTGGTTGACAAGGCAAAGGCGATGGCTCATGGGTTGACGGTTGCGCAGGTCTATCAGGAGATTTCCGGCCATATTTCTGACGCGCGCAGTACAACTGCTCTTTCTACCGATACGGATGAATTTGATATTTACGTGGTGGACGATGCAGCCGAGACTATGACCAGGGATGATATCCGAAATATGACGATTCATGCAACTGGGCAGGACGGCAAAAAACAGGACGTAAAGCTTGCGGATATTGCTTCTTTTGAGGATGCTTCTGGGCTGCAGGCAATCAGCAGGATTAATCAGAACAGGATTATGTCTGTGTCGGCAGAAATTAAGGATGGGGATAATATCGGTCTTGTCAGCGGCAAAGTCACCAAAAAGCTGGATAAATATAAAGCGCCGGAAGGCTATGAGATAGAGATGGCCGGCGAGGATGAGACGATTAATGAGGCAATGATTGAGGTGCTGAAAATGCTGGCTCTTGCGCTGATATTTATGTACCTGATTATGGTGGCTCAGTTCCAGTCTCTAAAGTCTCCGTTTATCATTATGTTTACGGTGCCTCTTGCATTTACCGGAGGGTTCCTGGGACTTTGGATTACAGGCTCGGCGGTTAGTGTTATCTCGATGGTTGGCTTTGTTATGCTGTCGGGGGTTATTGTAAATAACGGTATTGTGTTTGTGGATTATACCAATCAGCTTATTAGAGAGGGGATGCCTCAAAAGGAAGCTCTTGCAGAAGCCGGAAGAACGAGGCTGAGACCGATTGTCATGACGGCGCTGACCACAATTCTCGGACTTTCTACGATGGCAGTCGGAGTGGGCATGGGCGCAGATATGGCAAGACCGATGGCAGTGGTAACGATTGGGGGTCTGCTGTATGGAACGCTGTTGACCCTGTTCGTTGTACCTTGCATCTATGATTTACTTCACAGAAAAAGACTTGGGAAAAGGAAAAGGCAGAACAAAGAATCTGACATTGTCGGACTTGACGAGAGCGAAGATTTAGAAGATAATAGTAAAGAAGGGATATCGGAATCGCCTGTGGATACTGTAGAAGAATAAAAGAGAGGTTACTATGATTAACAAAGCCATCGAATTTGCAACAAAAGCTCATGAGGGCCAGTTTCGCAAAGGCTCATCTCGTCCATATATTGTTCACCCGATGGAGGTGGCAGATATTGTGTCAACAATGACGAAGGATGAAGAGGTAATCAGCGCGGCTTATCTTCATGATACGATTGAAGATTGTGCGGGAATTACAGAGGAGGTTCTTGCAGAAGAATTTTCGCCCCGGGTTGCCTGGATGGTTGCGCAGGAGAGTGAAGATAAGACGAAGACATGGTTTGAACGCAAGAACCATACGGTTTGCCATATTAAGGATGCGGATTTGGATGTGCAGAAGATTGCACTGGCGGATAAATTATCCAATATGAGAGATATAGACAGGGATTATCATGTACTTGGCGAGGAGCTGTGGAATCATTTCCGGATGAAGGATAAGAAAAAGATTGCATGGTATTATCAGGGAATCAGGAACGCATTGAGAGATTCCTTTGGCGGAGAGCCTGTGTATGAAGAGTATTGCAGGCTGATAAAGAAGAATTTTGAAGAGTAGCGTTGCGGTTTACACCCCGTTTGCAGACCGGAGTAAACAGTAACTGAACTGTAATGGAAGGAGCGGCGCGCCGCTCCTTTTGCTTGCATGAATTTCCAATGCGTTGTAAAATAGTTCCATAAGGGAGAGTTAAGATGATTATCAGTGCAAGCAGAAGGACAGATATCCCTGCCCTGTATCCGGAGTGGTTTATGAACCGGCTTTTAGCGGAAGAGGTTCTTGTCCCTAATCCATACAATAGAAAAAAGGTGAGCAGGATTAAGCTGACTCCGGCTACTGTGGACTGTTTTGTGTTTTGGACAAAGAATCCGGAGCCTTTGCTTCCCTCTCTGAAAAAAATAGATTTGTTAGGTTATCCGTATTATTTTGAGATGACGATTACAGATTATCGGGATGATTTGGAGCCGAACGTTCCTTCTACAGAGGAAGCTATGGCTACATTTATGCTTCTAAGTGAGCGTATTGGCAGGGAACGGATGGATTTGCGTTTTGATCCGATTATTATTAATGAAAAATATACGCTGGATTATCATCTGGAGCAGTTTGAGATGATGTGCGACTGGCTTCATGCTTATACGGACCGGTGTATTATCAGTTTTGTGGATTATTATAGAGGAAGCCCTTTTGTGGAACTGGAAACAGAGGATATGATAGAAGCAGCGAAAGGGCTTGTTAAGATTGCGGATAAATACAGGCTGCCTTTGTATACCTGTGCAGAGAAGGTAGATCTCAGGCCTTATGGGGTCCGGCCGGGCGCATGCATTGACCGGAAAAAGGTGGAAAATATTGTGGGATACCGGCTGGATGCCAAACGGGACAGACGGCAGCGCAAGGCTTGCGGCTGTGTGGAGAGTATTGATATTGGAACATATGGCACTTGTACTCATGGATGTAGATATTGTTATGCGACAGGGAATCCGGACAGTGCAAAAAGAAGATATGAGCTGCATGATGTAAATTCACCGATGCTGATTGGCAGTCTTAAGGGAGATGAAGCAGTTACAGACCGGAGAATGCAGCTTCAAAGAGATGACCAGATATCAATTTTTGAATTTCTATAGAGGTGTCATATGGAGAATTTAGTCTTTAGTCTGAACGCAACAATCCCGGTATTTCTTATGATGATACTGGGATTTATTTTTCATAAAATTGGATGGCTCGATGATGAATTTGCTGCAAAGATGAATAAATTTGTATTTCTGGTGCCTTTATCAGTACTGCTCTTTGGGGATTTGGCAACGGTTGATTTTTCGGAAATGTGGGATATTCACTTTGTGTTATTCTGTTTTATTGCTACGGTAGTCAGCATTGGAATTGCGGCGGGGGTGTCCTGTCTTTGGGAGGATAAAAGTATCCGGGGAGAATTTATCCAGGTATCTTACCGGAGCAGTTCTGCGCTTCTGGGAATTGCATTTATCCAGAATATTTACGGGACGGCGGGTATGGCTCCGCTTATGATTATTGGAAGCGTGCCTTTGTATAATGTGATGGCGGTACTGGTATTATCTTTGTTTCGGCCGGGGCAGCAGGGAATAGGAAAGGAAGCATGGAAAAGAACGATGAAAGGGATTGTGGCAAATCCGATTATTCTTGGAATTGTAGCAGGGCTGCTGTGGTCGGCTCTTCGGATTCCTGTGCCGCCGGTTTTGCAGAAAGTAGTGTCAAGCGTGGGCGGCGTTGCAACCCCGATGGGATTGATGGCGATGGGAGCCACATTTGATTTTGAAAAAGCTTTGGCAAAAGTAAAACCGGCGGCAACCGCTTCTTTTATCAAGCTGATAGGGCTTTGCGCAATTTTTTTGCCGATTGCGGTCCGGATGGGATTCCGGGATGAGAAGCTGGTAGCTGCTTTAGTAATGTTAGGTTCGGCAACTACCGTATCCAGCTTTGTAATGGCAAAGAATATGGGGCACGAAGGCACATTGTCATCGGGAGTCATTATGCTGACAACAGTTTTTAGTGCGTTTACGCTGACCGGATGGCTGTATCTGCTAAGGAGTATGGGGTTTGTTTAGGTTACAAAAAACTCTTGACCTAAAGTGGACTTTAAGTATTATGATATAGATAGTAGACTGATTTAGTGTTGTAGTTCAGGCAGGACTTTGTAAGGGGTGCCTTGATGTAGGGAGAGTATTTACTGCAAAGTCCGGAAGAAAGGAGAATGGATAATGATTTACAAAGATTTTCAGGGTATGAAGTTGTCGGCGCTTGGGATGGGAGCAATGCGTCTTCCGGTTATTGGAGGAGAGGATGCGCAGATTGATGAGGCGGCGGCAAAAGAGATGGTTGCCTACGCTATGGAACATGGAATTAATTATTACGATACTGCATGGGGGTATCATGGCGGCAATTCCGAACTGGTTATGGGAAGGCTTCTGAAGGAGTATCCGAGAGAGTCCTTTTATCTTGCGTCGAAATTTCCGGGTTATGACCTTGCTAATATGCCGAAAGTGGAGGAGATTTTTGAGAAACAGCTTGAGAAATGTCAGGTGGATTATTTTGATTTTTACCTGTTCCATAATGTATGTGAGATGAATATTGACGAGTATCTGAATGAAGAACATGGAATTTATGACTATCTCATGGAGCAGAAGCAGAACGGACGTATTAAGCATCTTGGATTTTCGGCTCATGGAAGTTATGATATTATGAAACGGTTTTTGGAAGCATATGGAGATTCTATGGAGTTTTGCCAGATTCAGCTAAATTATCTGGACTGGACCTTACAGGAGGCAAAGGAGAAGGTTGAGCTTCTCAAGGAGTATCATATTCCGGTGTGGGTAATGGAGCCGGTACGGGGCGGTATGCTTGCAAATATCAAGGAAGAAAGCGCCGCCGCGTTAAAGGAGCTTCGTCCGGAGGAAACTTCTGTTGCATGGGCGTTCCGTTTCCTGCAGACGATTTCGGAGGTGACAGTTACTCTGTCAGGTATGTCAAATTATGAACAGCTGAAAGAGAATATTCAGACTTACGAGACAGAAAAGCCGTTGAATGAGGAAGAGATGAAGGCGATTCTGGATGTTGCGGATTTGATGATTAAGGGAACGGCAGTACCCTGTACAGCCTGTCATTACTGCACATCCCATTGTCCGCAGGGGTTAGATATTCCAACGCTCCTGTCACTTTATAATGAGCACAGCGTAACAGGCGGAGGATTTATTGCGCCGATGATGATTGGGACAATGCCGGAAGAAAAACGGCCGGGAGCCTGCGTTGGGTGCAGAAGCTGCGAGGCTGTCTGTCCGCAGCAGATTAAGATTTCAGAGACGCTGGCGGATTTTGTTGCAAAGCTTGGTTAATAGTAAAGCAACAGAATCAGTAATACTTAAGACTTTCTGAAAAAATATTTAAAGTCCTTGACAAAGCAGGTCCTTGTGGCTATCATAGTCAATAGTTTAGGTCTGAGTGTTTCCTATTAATAGATTTGGGGATGCGGGCGGACTGATAATAGCCAGGAAGAAGAGGAGTACGCATAGAGAATCCAACAGAGAGGACTATCCGGCGGCTGGAAGATGGTCTGGAGGAAGGATGCAGAAGGTAGCTTTGGAGCTGGATTTCTGAACAGGAAGTAGGAAGTCCCGGAGTCGTTCACGTTATAGAATATGAGGAGAAGAGCAGGGGATAGATAACAGAACAGCTTATCTGAACTGTTACAGGGATATTTCCGCTGCAAAATAAAGGTGGTACCGTGATATTTCATCGCCCTTTATGCAGATAGAGGGCGTTTTTTGATGCCCTTAATTGTGAAAAAATTGTGAAAGGACTAAGAGATTATGAGTCAGAATTTGGAGAAGACCTACAATCCCAAAGCGATTGAGGACAAACTGTACAGCGAATGGTGTGAGAAGAAGTATTTTCATGCAGAGATTGATAAGAGCAAAAAACCGTTTACAACGGTGATGCCGCCGCCGAATATTACCGGTAAGCTGCATATGGGTCACGCACTGGATAATACCGTGCAAGACATCCTGATACGTTATAAGAGGATGCAGGGATACAATGCGTTGTGGGTTCCAGGAACGGATCATGCGGCCATTTCCACAGAGGTGAAGGTTACGAACCAGCTTAAGGATGAGGGAATTGATAAAAAAGAGCTGGGACGTGAGAAATTTTTAGAGCGTACCTGGCAGTGGAAAGAAGAGTATGGCGGAACCATCAAGTCTCAGCTTATGAAGCTTGGAAGCTCCTGTGACTGGGACAGAGAGCGTTTTACTATGGATGAGGGCTGTTCTAAGGCAGTAGAGGAAGTCTTTATTAAATTATACGAGGAAGGTTATATTTACAAAGGTTCCCGAATCATCAACTGGTGTCCGGTATGTAAGACCTCTCTGTCAGACGCCGAGGTTGAGCATGAGGAACAGGAAGGACATTTCTGGCATATTAAATATCCGATTGTGGGTACAGACGATTATCTGGAGATTGCTACCACCCGGCCGGAGACGATGCTGGGAGACACTGCCATTGCGGTTCATCCGGATGATGACAGGTACAAAGACCTTGTAGGAAAAAAGGCGCTCCTGCCGCTTGTTAACAGAGAGATTCCGATTGTGGCGGATTATTACGTAGATAAAGAATTTGGAACCGGCGCGGTTAAGATTACGCCAGCCCATGACCCGAATGACTTCGAGGTTGGGAAGCGTCATAATCTGCCGGAAATCAATGTCATGAACGACGATGCTGTCATTAATGAAAATGGCGGTAAGTATGCGGGATTAGAGCGTTACGCTGCAAGAAAGCAGATGGTGAAGGATTTAGAAGAGCAGGGACTCTTGGTTAAAATTGTGCCGCATACCCATAACGTAGGGACTCATGACCGCTGTCGTACAACGGTTGAGCCCCTGGTAAAACAACAGTGGTTTGTGAAGATGGAGGAGCTTGCAAAGCCAGCGATTAACGCTATCAAAACAGGAGAGTTAAAATTCGTTCCCGAACGGTTTGATAAGATTTATCTTCACTGGCTGGAAAATATCAGGGATTGGTGTATTTCCAGACAAATCTGGTGGGGACACCGGATTCCGGCTTATTACTGCGAGGAATGCGGGGAAATGGTTGTGGCAAGAGAGAACCCCGGCGTATGTCCGAAATGTGGTTGTAAACATATGGTTCAGGATGAAGATACGCTGGATACCTGGTTTTCATCGGCCCTCTGGCCGTTCTCAACTCTTGGATGGCCGGAGAAAACAGAGGATTTGGAGTATTTCTACCCCACAGACGTACTGGTAACCGCATATGATATTATTTTCTTCTGGGTAATTCGTATGGTATTTTCCGGCTATGCCCACACCGGCAAATCACCGTTCCATACAGTACTGATTCATGGCCTGATCAGAGATTCTTTGGGTCGAAAGATGAGTAAGTCTCTGGGTAACGGTATCGATCCATTGGAAATCATCGACCAGTATGGCGCAGACGCGCTTCGTATGACGCTGGTTACGGGGAATGCGCCGGGCAGCGATATGCGATTCTACAAAGAGCGGGTAGAAGCTAGTCGTAATTTTGCCAATAAGGTGTGGAATGCGTCACGATTTATCATGATGAATCTGGAGGATAAGGAATTAAAAGAGCCGACGGGCGGGGAGTTCCGTCCTGGCGACAGATGGATTATGTCCAGATGCAATAATCTGGTTAAGGAAGTGACTGAGAATATAGATAAATTTGAACTGGGTATTGCTTTGTCCAAATTATATGATTTCATCTGGGATGAGTTCTGTGATTGGTATATTGAGCTTGCAAAGTACAGAATCTATCATGCAGATGAGGATGCTGAGAGTGCAAACGATGCGCTGTGGACGCTGCGAGAGGTTTTGAAGAAGGCGCTGAAGCTTCTCCATCCGTATATGCCGTTTGTGACGGAGGAGATTTATCGTAATCTGGTTCCTGAGGAGAAGTCTCTGATGATAGCTCAGTGGCCCGTCTATGACGAGACATGGAATTTCCCGGTCGCAGAAAGAATCGTAGACCATTATAAGGAAATTATCCGGGGCGTGCGTAACATACGGGCAGAGATGAACGTGCCAAATTCCAGAAAAGCGAAGGTGTACGTAGTATGCGAAGATGAGGAATTGTGTACAGGATTTGCATACCTAAGAGACGCCGCGCAGAACATGGCGGCGGTAAATGAGCTGATTATCCAGCGTACAAAGGAGGGTATCGCTGACGATATGGTATCTGTTGTTGTGCCGGATGCAAGCGTATATCTGCCGCTGGAGGATTTGATTGATTTTGCGCAGGAAATCGAACGGCTTGATAAGGAAGAGACAAGGCTGAATAAAGAGATAGCCCGGGCGGAAGGAATGCTGGGCAACGAGAAATTTGTGAGCAAAGCGCCGGAGTCGAAGGTTCAGGAAGAGCGTAAAAAGCTTGAGAAATATCGACAGATGCTCGCAGAAGTTCAGGAGAGACTTGCAGGATTGAAACAGAAGGTATAGAAACAGTCGGTTTTAGAAGCCGCAAATAAGTCAGAGTTAACAGTCAAGGGGATATTATGAAAAAGATTCATTTAGGGATGCCGAAAAGGCCGAATGTAAAGGGAGCTGTTCATAAACTGAAGAATCTGAAAAAAGAAGATGTGATGAACTGGAGGCGGGAGCACAAAGAGCGAAGAGCGCGTATTATCGAGGAACGTCGCAACAGTGCGTTTGCGAAGAAGATGAAACCGGTCTGGCTGTGGATGAACCGGTTATCATTGATTTTTCACGCGCTGCTGGCGTGTGTAATCAACCTTGCAATTGAAGCGATATCCAGACATTCGCTGATAAGGGCATGGGAATACATGACGGGCTCGCCCCTTGTATTTCTCTATAATGCGTTTATGATATTTGCAACATTTTTCATTGTTTACTTTTTCAGGCGAAGAGTGTTTGTTCGGATTATTATCAGCGTATTGTGGATGGTATTGGGCGTTTGTAATGGTTATATGCTGATTAAGCGTGTTACGCCTTTTAATGCCCAGGATTTGAAAGTGGCTATGGACGCGGTTTCTCTGATTAACAATTATTTTAATCCTATGGAGCTGATTCTTCTGGCAGTTGGAATTGCGGCGGTAATCGTCTGGATTATTTCTATGTGGCGCAGGGGCGGTCAGTTCGGGGGAAAGGTGCGCTGGTGGCTGGCGCTGGCAGGAGTTATGGCGAGTTTTGCAGGATATCTCGCACTCACTCAGGCAGCGCTGGACCAAAGGGTAATTTCCAATTATTTTGGAAATATTGCGTTTGCTTATGAGGATTATGGACTTCCGTATTGTTTTATGGCGAGCCTTTTTAATACCGGAATTGATGAGCCGGTAGGTTATAGCGAAGAAACGATTCAGAAAATTAGTAATAATCGAGAGATTACAAAAAATGAAACCGGCAGAGATGAGGACGAGCTTCCTAATATTATTTTCGTACAATTGGAATCTTATTTTGACGTTGCGGAGGCGGAGTTTTTTACGACTTCCGAGGATGCGAATCCAAACTTAAGTAAAATGTATGAAAATTATTCCTCCGGATATTTTAAAGTGCCTTCAGTGGGGGCTGGAACGGCCAATACGGAGTTTGAGGTGCTGACCGGTATGAATATGCGCTTTTTTGGACCAGGGGAGTATCCATTTAAGACATATTTAAAGGAACGGACTGCAGAAAGCGCGGCTACAGCTCTCGGCAGCTTAGGATATGGAACCCATGGACTTCATAACAATGGAGGAAATTTTTACAGTAGGGCAAGGGTTTATAATAATTCAGGCTTTGATTCATTTACCAGCAAAGAATTTATGAATATTCTCCAAACGACGGAAAATGGGTGGGCTAAGGATGAGATTCTTATTGAGCATATTGTAGAGGCGATGGATACCACCGAGCAGCAGGATTTTGTGTTTGCAATCAGTGTGCAGGGACATGGAGACTATCCGGAAGAGCAGTTGATTGAAGAGCCGAAGATTAAAGTGGAAGGTATTAAGGACGAGGGCACAAAGAATAAGTGGGAATACTACGTGAATCAGGTATATGAGATGGATGCGTTTGCCGGCAAGTTGGTGGAAACCATGGAAGAGCGGGGCGAGCCTACGGTGATTGTATTCTATGGGGATCATCTGCCTACCATGGGGCTTCAGGCAGAAGATTTGAAAAGCCGGTATTTGTATAATACAAATTATGTAATCTGGGATAATATTGGACTGAAGAAGGAAGACAGGAATGTTCCTGCTTACCAGATTATGGCGGATGTATTTGAGCGCCTGGATATCCATGCGGGGACGGTATTCAATTATCACATGGAGCGCAGGGAGACCAGAGATTATCTGGCAGATTTGGAGCTTCTGCAGTATGATATTCTGTATGGAAATCAGTACGTATATGACGGGAATCCGCCCATTACGGAAGGCCATATGCAGATGGGAGTCAAAGACACGAAAGTGACGGATTTGATTGTTCATCTGGATGAGGGTTACAGCCTGTACGGTCAGAATTTTACCAAGAGCAGTAAAGTGTATGTAAACGGTGAGAAGCAAAAAAGCTCTTTTCTGAATAATACAAGAATCGAGCTTCCAGAAACAGAACTTCTGGAAGGAGATATATTGACGGTAAGTCAGGTAGGCTCCAGCAATACCGTATTTCGCACTTCCTGTGAATATATCTACGAGGATGGAAAGCTGACAGAACAGCCAGGGACAGGGTCCGGGATTCCGGGTAAGTCGTGGCTGGAAACCACAAAGAGGGATGATGAGTAAGTATGATGACATATGAAGAGGCAGTTCATTATATAGATGAAATTCCCAAATTTACCAAAAAGCATACGCTGGAACACACCAGAGAATTCTTAAGAGGATTGGGGAAGCCGGAGGAAGGTCAGAAAGTAATTCATGTGGCAGGAACCAATGGGAAAGGTTCTGTCTGCGCTTATTTGCAGGCAATGTTGACGGCGGAGGGGAAAAAAACAGGCTTTTTTACCTCTCCTCATCTGGTGAAGATGAACGAACGGATTTGCCTGAATGGGGAGCCGGTCTCTGACGCGGTTTTTCTGAAAGCATTTCATATCGTGAAGGATAAAGTGGATGAGATGAGCAGAGAGGGATTCGCTCATCCATCCTATTTTGAGTTTTTATTCGGAATGGGAATGGTTGTATTTCAGGAGACGAGACCGGATTATATTATCCTGGAGACAGGACTTGGCGGCAGGCTTGATGCTACGAATGCGATAAGAAAACCAGTTCTTACGGTTATCACATCTATCAGTCTTGACCATACTCAGTATTTAGGAAATACAATTGCTGCTATTGCAGCGGAAAAAGCGGGAATTATCAAAGAAAGGGTTCCTCTTATCTTTGACGGGAGCAGTGAAGAGGCTTCTGAAGTTATCCGGAATCAGGCGAAGACGAAAGGCAGCAGGTGTAGAGAAATCACGAATCATGCGCTCGAAATACGGGAAATTACCAATAAATATATTGCATTTTCCAGGGGAAATGCGTATGATGATAATATCGTCTGGAAGCTTTCAAATTGTGGAATATATCAGATGATGAACGCGTCCATTGCAATTGCCGCTATGGAACAGATTATGGGCGGGCGCATAGAAAAAGAGCGGTATGAGCGTTGGCGCAAGGCTCTTTCCCTTGTTGTCTGGGAAGGGCGGATGGAAGAAGTTCTTCCAGGGATATACTTAGACGGAGCTCATAATCCGGGTGCGATAGAAGCATTCTGTGAAAGTGTGCTGACGCTTGAAGAAAAGGAAAAGCACAATATAGAAGGAGCAAAAGAGGAGACGCTGCCGGTAATTTTGTTTGCGGCAGTAAATGATAAGGAATACGAGCCCATGATTGCAGAGCTTTGCAGCCGGATTCCGGCAAAAGCTTATGTTGTCACAGAGGTTTATGATAAGAGAAAGATTCCCGTCAGGGAGCTTGCAGGAATTTTTCGGAAATATACGAGACGGCCAGTATTAGAAAGAGAAGAACTTCATCAGGCGTGGAAAACAGCGATGGATTGCAGAGGGAAACAAGGGAAGGTATTCTGCCTTGGTTCTCTGTATCTGGTGGGGATGGTGAAGGAAAGAATACTATCATGCGTCTGATGCTATTTGCAGAGAGGAGACCAAGATGCTGAATTTTGAAGAGGAATTAAAGCGGTTCCAGCCATGTCTGGAGGTACAGGATATAGAGGAAGCGGTATATCAGGAAGACCTTGCTGATATGACGGATTTGCTGAGAGAGGTTATTGAACAGACGAACAAGTAGAGGACAAAAGGTTCTTGTGAACAGTAACGACAGAGTGATTATGGAGATTATATGGAATATACGCAAAAACTGGTTTATCAGTCCAATTACTGGTACAATGACGGGCTTGAAAAGGCGAAGATTCGGGATTTGTCGGGTGCGATAGCGTCTTTAAAAAAAGGCCTTCAGTTTAATAGTGAGAATATTGCGGCAAGAAATCTTCTTGGTCTGGTTTACTACGGACGGGGCGAAGTGGGAGAAGCTTTGGTAGAGTGGATTCTCAGCAAGAATATTAAGCCTCAGGATAATATTGCCAGTTATTATATACAGAAGATACAGCAGAATCCCGCAGATTTGGATACAATTAATCAGGCTATCCGCAAGTATAACCAAAGTTTACTTTACTGCGGGCAGGGTGGAGAGGATTTGGCGATTATACAGTTAAAGCAGGTTGTGAGTACCGTCCCAAGTTTTTTGAGGGCATATCAGCTTCTTGCGCTGCTTTATCTTCATACGGAGCAGTACAGTCTGGCCAGACAGGTTTTGAAGGAAGCCAATAAGCTGGATACAACCAATGAACTGACCTTGCGGTATATGCACGAGCTGACGCAGAGCCGCCGCCGAAGACGGGAAAGTACAGAAAAGACGGGGAAAAGACCCCAGACCGTTACATATAGTATAGGAAATGAAACCATTATTCAGCCGGCGTCCATGGTAATGAAGGAAAATACCGGAAGAATGACGATAGTGAATATTCTGATTGGACTGGCTGTGGGAATTGCATTTATGTGGTTTTTGATTATGCCGGCCGTTAATAAGTCGGTTTCCGCAAAAACCAATAAGCAGGTCGTAGACTTTAGCGATAAGATTGCAGAGGAAGAAGCGCAGATTGCCGCGCTTAAGACAGAGCTGGAAAGCTTTCGGGCTACCAGTGAAGAGACGGAAAACGCGCAACAGACAGCCGCGTCCACCAAGGACAGCTATGAGATTGTAATAGAGATGTATTCGCATTTTTTAAATGACGATATCAGTGATTCTGCTATGGTAGAGCAGATATTGAAGGTAAATCCGGATGCGCTGGGAGCGCTGGGCAGAGAGCGGTACGATGAAATGAGAGGAATCTTGTTTCCGCGTTATGGAGAGACGCTCTACTATACGGCGAGAGAGAATTATAGCGTAGCCAATTACACCGATGCGATTGCGAATCTGACGATGCTGATGCAGATTGATGAAGGGTATGACGAGGGCAATGCGATGTTTTTGCTGTCTAAGTCCTATGAGGCGAGCGGCGATGCAGACAACGCGGGCAAGTGGAAAGAGCGGGTAGAAAAGGACTATCCGAATGTAGATACATCCGAGCAGAATAAAGACGATACAGACGATTATGAGGATTATGAGGATTCTGACGAAGATTACACTGACGAGGAATATTGATAAAAATCGAACAGGATACGAAAGAGAAGGGTATGCAGATTGCATATCCTTTTTATCTTGTAGGAAACTGTTTTGCAATTTCCTATAAGATAAAAACATGTGCGAGGCTGCGCGCGGAACAAAAGTTATGAGAAACGCAATTTTGTTTCGCGCGCCAGACATAGGGGAATCGTTTGCACATTGGGGAAATATAAAGAAAAAGGGGACAGTGCTATGAAATATGAAGTGCAGGAAAACTGCTTGACGATTTATCTTCCAGGAGATTTGGACCATCATAATTCAGAGGAGATTAAAAGAGAAGCTGACCGTCTGATTGAGCGGGGGCATGTAAGATATGTAATATTCGATTTTTCAGAGACAGAATTTTGCGACAGTTCAGGAATCGGAGTAATTATGGGAAGATACAAGAAGATATGTATGTTTGGCGGGGAAGTCTGGGCGGCTCATGCAAATGAGCGAATCAAAAAGATACTTAAGATGTCCGGAGCGACAAAAATTATGCAGATATATGAGGAGGATTAATGAAAATGAGAGAAATAATAAATGGTATGACAAATGAGATGAAGCTGGAATTTGACAGCCGCTCCGCCAACGAGGCATTTGCAAGGGTAACCGTAGCTTCTTTTATGACGCAGCTAAATCCTACATTGGAGGAGGTCTCTGATGTGAAAACCGCCGTTTCTGAGGCTGTGACAAACGCCATTATTCATGGCTATGAAAATCATGTGAATAAAATTCAAATATTTGCCGGAATAGAGGGGAAAACTTTACGATTAGAGATTACAGACAGAGGAGTCGGGATTCCTGATGTGAAGCAGGCAATGGAGCCGTTATTTACCACAAAACCAGAGCTGGAGCGTTCTGGCATGGGATTTTCATTTATGGAAGCATTTATGGACGAGGTGATTGTAGAGTCTGAGCCTGGGAAAGGAACCACTGTCAGGATGAAAAAAGTAATCGGAAAGGGCAGGGAATTATGGACCACACAATCGCTCTGATTCAGAAATCTCACGAAGGGGATGAGGGAGCGAAGGCACAGCTTGTAGAGGAAAATATAGGGCTGGTCTGGTGTATTGTGAAACGCTTCTATAACAGGGGCGCTGAGGCAGAAGATTTGTTTCAGATTGGAAGTATTGGGCTGTTAAAGGCAATTGATAAATTTGATTTGAGTTATGACGTGAAATTCAGTACCTATGCGGTGCCTATGATATCTGGCGAAATCAAACGTTTTCTGCGGGACGACGGCATGATAAAGGTAAGCCGTTCTTTAAAAGAACTTGCATACAAAGCATTCGCCTGTCAGGAAGAACTGCGAAGAAAATGGGGACGGGAGCCTTCCCTTGGGGAAATAGCCGAAAAGCTTGGAGTCGATAAGGAAGAGTTAGCAGCCGCGCTGGAAGCAAATTCAGAGGTTGAATCTTTGCATAAAACGATTTATCAGAGAGATGGTCATGAAATCCAGCTTGTGGACAAGCTGGAAGAAAAAGAAGACAGGGAGGAGAAAGTATTAAATCACATGCTTCTGAAAGAACTTTTAAAATGTCTGGAAAAGGAGGAGAGGCAGTTGATTTATCTGAGATATTTTGGAAATAAAACACAGGCGGAGGTCGGAAAAATGATGGGAATATCTCAGGTACAGGTATCAAGGACTGAAAAACGAATACTGAAACGAATGCGGGAAGCGCTTTAAGTATTTGGCAGACACAGCTATAAGGATACATATCTCTTGTACAAACGGGATAATATTGCGATGAACTAACCGCTAACTGCGGCTAAGACATTCAAGAGAGCCTTGAATCACTGAAAGGAATGCAATCAGGAAGGAGAATTTATTCTGACAAGGAAAATATGGGTGTATATTATGAAAGAATAAAATACATACTAGTATAACAATGGCTGGATAGAAAGGAGGCGGCGTTCGTGGAGGAAACGAGAAAAAGACTCAGGGCTTGTTTGATTTTTGTGGTGACAGCAGCAGTGATTATCGGTATGGTATATTATTTTCATGATGTGAAAGGTGCGACGCAGATTAGCGAAGGCACTCTGATTGCAATACCGGGAGGAACGATGCTATGGCGGTAGTGAATGAGACGATATACATTAAGGGTGATGCAAATGTAGAAGTTACCAAACCTTATGCGACGCTGGGAGATTTGGTTCAGATGGAGTGCGCCAATCCGATAGTGGTGCCGAAGCTTAAGACCATAAAGGTCCTTAAATTTTCGGAAACGTCAGCAAAGCATTCCCATCACAATAACAGCAGAACAGTGGTATCTGTGCTGAAGCTGATAGAATGTATTCATGAAAAATATCCTGGCATGAGCGTGCAGAATCTGGGGGCGCAGGATATTATTGTGACCTATGAAAATCAGCAGACGGCAGGGCAGTTTGTACACTGGGCTAAAGTGGCGTGCGTGGTATTGATATCATTTGCAGGTTCCGCCTTTTCTATTATGGCTTTTAACAATGACGTGGATACCAGTAAATTATTTGATCAGATTTATGAGCTGCTGATGGGAAAGGCATCGGATGGGTTTACTTTGCTGGAAGTGACTTACAGTATTGGGATTATTATCGGAATTTTAGTATTTTTCAATCATTTTGGACGAAAACGTTTTTCAGTAGATCCGACGCCGATGGAAGTGGAAATGCGTCTATACGAGAACGATATTCAAACGACATTGGTAGAAAATTACTCTAGAAAGGGGCAGGAAGTTGATGTGGGCACAACAAATGTTGTTAATAATCATCGGACTTAGTTCCGGAATGATTGTGGCAAGCGGACTGTTTTCCTTTATTACAGGACTTGGCGTTATATCAGACTTTGCAGACCGAACCCATACGGGACAGCATGTGCTTCTCTATGAGGATGCAGTTGCAGTGGGGGGGATTCTTGGCAACATGTTCATTATTTTCAGACCACATATTCCCGGCGCTGGCTGGGCGCTTCCCATATTTGGACTTCTGGCAGGCATATTTACCGGATGTTGGGCAATGGCGTTGGCGGAAATGCTGGATGTGTTTCCAATATTTGTGCGAAGGGCGAAGATTCTTAGATGTATTCCCTGGGCGATTTTGGGGACGGCAATTGGAAAATGTGTAGGTTCGCTTTTATTTTTCTATCAGAGATGGGGCAAATAAGGAGGAAAAACAATGGATGAAGCAAAGGAGCAGGAACAGAAGGAATATGAAGATTATGTGAAACAAAAAACGCCGGTTCATAATCTTCCGTTAAATATGATAAAGGCTTTTATAACCGGCGGCATTATCTGTATTATTGGACAGGGGGTTTTAAACTATTGTGACAAACTGGGGATAGATAAGGACGCGGCAAGCGGGTGGTGCGCTATGATACTGGTACTTTTGTCCGCGGTTCTTACGGGACTTAATCTGTATCCGCGGATTGCCAAATGGGGAGGCGCAGGCGCGCTGGTTCCAATTACGGGATTTGCCAATTCAGTTACGGCGCCTGCGATTGAGTACAAGAAGGAAGGGCAGGTTATGGGAATCGGATGCAAGATATTTACCATAGCGGGGCCGGTGATATTGTACGGAATTTTTACAAGCTGGCTTTTGGGGCTGATTTATTGGATTGGGATGTTAGCGGGGGTTTTTTAACAATACGGTTAGACATATGAAAATATTGATAACGAGAGAAAAAAGAATTTTTGATATTCTGCTTTTAAAGTTTCTGGAAAAACGATGGAAAGAGTATAGGGCTGTCCTGAAAATAGGACAGCTTTTCTGCTATTCTTAATACATCAAAAGGAACGCCGTTTTCAGGCGTGAAGATAAAAAGATGTAGAAAGGGTGGTAGAAGATGATGAAAGGTTATGTAGTAAACGATGGGTATATGGGATATGTGAATGGAAGATATATGTTGTTCTCTTGTGAAGAAGATTACAGAGAATACATGAGTGAAGAATAAAAGAACAACGGAACTTGTCCCAAGCCTCCTCTTATCTGCGGAGGGTAAACATACAAAAAGAATAAGCATCCGAACCTAAACAGGCGGGAATGCTTATTTCTTTTTATGATTGTTTTATTCTATGCTTTCCACACAGCCTTCATAATTGCGCCGAATTTTGGCGTCGTTCCGTAAAGTAGTACGCCCACCCGGTAGATTTTGGCTGACAGTATGCCGATACCGATGACAGAGACTATCAGAATCGCAATAGAAGCTGTTATGGCATACCAGGGAACCGTACTCATAGCTATGCGGGTGAACATTGCCATAGAAGAGGTGAATGGAATGTAGGAGCATATTTTCATCAGAGTATTGTCTACATTGCCGGAGCCGAAGGAGTACATCACGACGACAAAAGCTATAATAAACAGCATGGTAACCGGCATAACGGATGTATTGATATCTTCAAGCTTTGAAGCTGTTGAGCCGATTGCGCCGTACAGGAACGCATAGATGAAGAAACCAAGCACGAAGAATATCAGCATATAGACGAGCAGTCCCGGCGGCATATCAAAAATGGATGCAACAATAGGATTGTCTCCCCAGTGTTTCTTGTTGAGGCTGTAGAACAAAATTGCGGAGCCGAATACGGAGACAAGCTGGAAGAGCCCTGCCAGACAGGAAGCGATAACCTTTCCAAACATCATGGAAGCAGGCTTAGCGCTGGTAATCAGTACTTCCATTGCCCTTGAGCTTTTCTCTGTTGCAACATTGGTTGCCACCATTTGCCCGTAAAGAAGAATTACCATGTAAAGTGCGAAAATCATAATATAAGTATACCAGTAATTCTGCATCTGGTCTTTTCCAAGGTTTTCTGTCTGATGTTTGATTTCCATGGACATGATGCTTCCAGCCTGTTCTTCAGGGACGCCGGCGGAAACCATTGCGCTCATACGGCAAATGTTCTGCAGTATGCTGTCTGCAATGGACGTATTCTGGTCATACATCGAAAGATTATTTACATAATAGGTATAAGATGTCATCCCGGTGATAACGAAAGCACATTCTGCTTTGCCAGAGGTAATCATTTCCTGAATGGCGCTATCGCTGTCGCTGGTAGTCTGTACATGATATCCGGTAAATGCTTCACCAAAGGCGTTGTCAAGCAGTTCCGTCAATTCCGGCGAATCGGTTTTGAGCAGCATTACGGAAAGTTCGGAAGAGGATTCGGATTTTTTGTTCTTTGTAAATATTCCGGAAACACGTGGGAAAAACATGACTGCCGCAATTGCCAGTACAAGAAAAACTGTTACCCCTACAAAGACTTTATTTTTAATATAATACTTGAGTTCAAATTTTAATATTTTACCAAATTGTGTCATTGTCTGTCCTCCTTATCGGTCTTGTCTCCTGCGTATTCCACAAAAATATCATTGAGGGAAGGTTCAAATACTTTTATTTCGTCAATGTCATAAGCGGATGTCAATTGTTGCATTACAGATTGTTTTTCTTCTGGAGCTGCCAACTGAATAAATAAAGTGCAATCGTCTATTTGCTCGCAGCGTTTGCCGAAATCAGCTATAATATTTTCCGGGCGCTCAGTGCGGACTACCAGGCGGTCGCGCACATAATTTCTCTTAACGTCATGAAGGTCGCCATGCAGTACAATTTTGCCGGAATTTAAGATGGCGATGCTGTCGCAGAACTCTTCAATATAACTCATCTGATGGCTAGAGAAGAGAACAACTTTATTCTGAGCAATCTGCTCTTTTACAACATCCTTGAGAAGCATTGCGTTTACCGGGTCAAGTCCGGAAAAGGGTTCATCCAGAATAACAATATCCGGGTTGTGTGCGAGAGCAGTGATAAGCTGGATTTTCTGTTGGTTACCTTTGGAAAGCGTATCCAGACGTTTGTTCCGGTATTCTGCCATGCCAAGCCGTTCAAGCCAGTAATCAGCGGCTTTTACAGCGGCTTTGTGATTCATACCCTTCAGTTCTGCAAAATATACAAGCTGGTCAATGATGATTTTCTTTGGATAAAGTCCCCGTTCCTCTGGCAGATATCCGATTCGGACCTTCTTGTAATTTATCGGTTGTCCGTCAATCAGAACTGAACCGCCATCGGCTGGAAATACGTCCATCAGGATACGGATGGAGGTGGTCTTGCCGGCTCCATTTCTGCCAAGCAGACCGAAAGCTTTACCACCTTCTGCCTGGAAGGATATCTGGTCAAGAACCTGTTTGCTGCCGAAAGATTTTCTGATATCCCGAAGTTCTAGTATCATAATTTGTTCCTCCTGTTTCTTAATCTTTTCTTGTTGTTTTTTTGTGCGACATAGCACAAGGTAGTACGAAATCATAAATACATCGTTTCTTCATTTTCATACATGAATTGTTCGCTTTCTGTGTCGCTGCCGCTCGAACATTAATCAACGATGTACCAGACATCTCTGTTATACATCTTCCACAAGGTGGAAGGTCAACCGTTTTTCATCATATTCTATATTTTTGTTCTGATTTGACTATATATACTTTGTAAAATAGCCGAATGGCCATAATGGGGTGTGCTTGGGTATATATAGAAGCTTTTGATAAAGAACCTCGATGTCTTTAAAATTGACAATGTTAGTTGTCATTTATAATATATCATTGACAACTTTATTTGTCAACAGAAGAAAATATATACTTTGTAAAAAGGCCGAATGGCCATAATGGGATGCCCTTTGGGTATAGATTTTTCGACAAAGTAAGCAATTTTTGAAAATTCATATTAAAAATATCTTGACATATATATCGAAGTGCGATATATTTAATACATCGAGGTACGATGTATCGGGCGACATAGTAAGGGGATGCACATGGAAGAACGGATAAGAAAAATTTATATTCCTATGACGGAGACAGGATTCTATATTCTTTTTTGTCTGCGGCGGGAGCAGCATGGTTATGGGATTAGCCGGCAGGTGAAGAAGATGACCGGAGGCGAGGTGGTCATCAGTCCCGGAACCATGTACGGCACACTTTCTAAAATGGAAAAGGACGGGCTGATTTCCTTTGTCCGGGAGGAGGAGAAAAGAAAGATATATTGTGCGACGGACTTAGGAAGGCAGATTCTGGATATCGAAATCCGGCGTATTGAACGGTTGTATCAGAATACGCATCCGGACAGGGAATCAATTTCTATATCAGTATGATTGCATGTATCGAAGCCGCTTGTCTGAATTGTTACAAGAAGTGTGAATCAAGAACGGTCTATATGGACAGATTATAGGAGGGGTATCATGGCAAAGAGCAGAAAGACAGAGATTAAGATTTTTACTATTGCAGATTATGAGGAAGAGGAAACCTGGCTCAGGGAGCAGCACCGGCAGGGGTGGAAGCTTGTGAATACGAATCTTCCGGTATTTTATCATTTTGTAAAGTGCGAACCGGAGGATGTGGTATACCGACTGGATTATAAGAACTCAGGGGAGGATAGGAATTACATGCAGATGTTCCAGGATTATGGATGGGAATATTTTAATAGCTGTATGGGATGGCTGTATTTCAGGAAGCCGGTCTCGGAGATGGATTCCGATATGGATGAAGAGATTTTTTCAGACGGCGAATCGAAGCTGGATATGCTGGAACATGTTTTGAAAACCAGAATGCTTCCGCTGGCAGCAGCCTTTCTCTGCTGCCTGATTCCAGGATGGCTGAGGCTGTTAGGAGAACTTGACGGGGATATTTTAGCGGAGCCGCTGTTTGTTATCATGTCTCTCTTAGTTTTTCTGTATGTAATCCTGTTTATTCATTGCGGCAGGAAATTTGTCAGGTTAAGACGAAAGTACAGGAAATGAGAATGAATCCGGAAAATGCTACCTGTGCCGCCCAGAGCCGCCTGCCGGAAACAGTACGCTTTATTATGCAACGCTGGGCAACACTCCAGTGAACTAACCGCTAACTTCGGCTAGGATACGCAGGAATGCCTGCGCATCCAAGTCTTCGTTGCCATGCATCCGAAGGAAGCTGCCAGTGGCAGGTTCTGTAGGTAAGCGGTGGATTTCACTTCCGTTAAAAGCGCACTCTTATGCGCTGCATAATAAAGCGTACTGTTTCCGGCAGGCGGCTCTGGGCGGCACAGGTAGAAAAATTTAAAAATTTTTGAAAAAACTATTGACCTTCCACCTTGTGGAAGCTGTATAACACAGGTACAGACGAAAAATAAGCGAGGTGAAACCAGATGCAGATTAAACATGTGGAGGAACTGGTTGGTATTACCAGGAAGAATATCCGATTTTATGAAGAACAGGGACTTCTGAAACCTCACAGGGCAGACAACGGATATCGCGAATATCATGAGGAAGAGATTAATAGACTGAAGCAGATAAAAATTCTTCGTAAATTATCTGTTTCTATAGAAGAAATCAAGAGAGTCTTTTCTGGAGAATGTAGTTTGGATGTTTGTCTGGATGCGCATCTGGAGGAGCTGGAACGTCAGAAAAAAAGTCTGGAACAGATGCAGGAAATAAGCCGCAAGCTCATTGACAGGCATGTTACTTTAGATAAGCTGGAAGCTGACGCCTGTCTGGATGAACTGGAACGGCTGGAAAAGGAGGGTGTAAGGTTTATGGATGTTAACAACACAGATACCCACAGGAAAAAAACGATAGGAGCCCTGATTGGCGCGGCGAGTATGACAGCGATTATGGCGGCAATCATCGGCTTCATGATGTGGGTGCATTTGCAGGAGCCGCTGCCGCTTGGACTTCTGATATTTATTATTGCGGCGCCGGTAGTTACGATTATCGGTACGATAGCGGCGCTGGTTGGAAGAATCAAAGAGATTAAAGGAGGAGAAGAAGATGAAGCTTCTAAGTATTGAATATATTCCGGGACAGGAATTTGAGGCGCTGGGAATGGTGAAAGGCGCAGTGGTGCAGACCAAGAATTTTGGCAAGGATTTTATGGCAGGAATGAAAACGCTGGTAGGCGGCGAGATTGCCGCGTATACAGAGATGCTCAATGAGGCAAGACAGATTGCCGTTAAGCGTATGGTAGACGAGGCAAAGGAAATGGGGGCGGATGCAGTAATCGGAATCCGGTACGGTTCTGCACAGATGATGTCTGGAGCAGCAGAGGTGGTTGCCTACGGTACTGCGGTCAGATTCAAATAAACGCAGGAAGATTCATAATCGTGTAAAATGAGGCGCTTTGAAAGAAATACTTTCAGAGCGCCTCATTTTATGTTATGCTAATAACAGCATTTGTAAAGAGGAGGAACAGGTGTGAGATGCGGGAGCAATTAACTCAGAGTGATGTAAAGAAGATTGAAGAAGAGATTGAATATCGGAAGCTTGTAGTGCGTAAAGAAGCGATTGAGGCAGTAAAGGAAGCCAGGGCCCATGGGGATTTGAGTGAAAATTTTGAATACCATGCGGCGAAGAAAGACAAGAATCAGAATGAGAGCAGGATTCGTTATCTGGAGCGGATGCTTAAGACGGCTGTGATTGTGTCCGATGAATCTAAGGAGAATGAGGTTGGAATCAATAATACGGTTACAGTTTATTTTGAAGATGACGATGAGACAGAAGAATACAGACTGGTAACTTCCGTAAGAGGCAGTTCTTTAAAAGGATTAATCAGCATTGAATCGCCTATGGGAAAGGCGCTTCTTGGACATAAAGAAGGGGATAGGGTTTATGTAAGAATTAACTCTTCCGCCGGTTATTATGTGGTGATTCATTCAATTAAGAAAACAGGGGAGAGTGAAGAAGATTCTATTCGCAGATATTAGAATCTTTGGGAGGAAGAGAAGATGGATCAAAAATTATATGATCAGGTAGAGCCGAAGGCAGAATTTCTGATTCAGGCGCTTCCTTATATACGAGATTTTAATCAGAAAATTGTGGTTATTGAATATGGATGCAGAAAGTATTTAAGTCCGGTGGATGAACAGGAATTGATGCGGGATATTGCGCTGCTTAAAACAGTAGGTATGCGGCCGATTGTGGTGCATGATACACCTATGGGTGTAGATAAATTTCGTGAGAATAAGCGTGTTGCAAAACTGTTAGAGCTGTGCGGCACCAAAGCGATTGGAATCTGCGGCGTAGATTTACATACGTTAAATATGACGCTGGATAATGGATATATTCCGGTTATCGTTCCGAATGATATTGACAATGAGGAAGTGCCGATTGATCCGAAGGACACAGCGTTGGAAATTGCGGTGAAAATGAAGGCAGATAAGTTGGTATTTCTCTCTTCCCATCGGGGAATTTGGAAAGATGTGGAGCGTAAAACAGTATATCCCAGACTTACCGTAGACGAAGTACATAAGCTTTTGGATGCGGGCTGGGTCACCGAAGGGGTGATATCCAGAGTGAAGCGGGGATTTCAGGCGGTGGAACATGGAGTGAACCGCGTGCATATATTAGATGGAAGAATCAGACACGCGCTGCTGGTGGAATTTTTCAGCGTAGCAGGTGTCGGCACGATTATCATCAGTGACAAGAATAAACTCTATACGCATGAACTGTAAGGGAATTTGCGCTTGCAAAAAGATTGCAATTTTATAGGGTTGTATTTATAATTAAAGCGTATTAGGCATAGCCTTGATCCACGTCTGTTAGGGAAAATTCTCTAATAGGCGTGTTTTTTTCACATAGAAAGGATATATTTGTTTTGTGGAGGTAGTGATGATGTGGCAAAAGAGTAAAAATCTAAGAAATATTTGGACGGTTGCAATTATAATTGTGGGAAATGTGTTATACGCGCTGACGGTAAAATTATTTTTGCTTCCTGGGAATCTGATGACTGGCGGTACGACTGGAATTGGTCTGATGGTAGGACGGCTTACAGGAATGTCGCTTTCTGGATTCGTATTCATATTTAATCTGGTAATGTTGGCGGTTGGTTTTATGCTGCTTGGGAAGAAATTTGCTCTTACAACAGTGATTAGTTCATTTGCATATCCGATTGCTTTGGAATTATTTGACCGGATACTGGGCGAAATGGTGTTGACGGAAGAACCGATTTTGAATACTATTTTTTCCGGTTTGGGAATTGGGATGACCCTGGGACTCGTAATACGGACCGGAGCATCTACTGGAGGGATGGACATTCCTCCGCTTGTGCTGAATAAATATTTTCACATTCCGGTATCTGTGAGTTTGAATTTTTTTGATCTTCTGATTTTGGCCGGACAGGCAGTTTATAATCCGGCGGAACGGATTCTGTATGGAATTTTGCTAGTGCTGATATATACAATTGTTCTGGATAAAGTAATGATGATAGGAACGACCCGGACAGAAGTGAAAATAATCAGCAGGCAAGTAGAAGAAATCCGGCAGATAATTCTTGCTGAAGTGGACCGGGGAGTAACAGTGTTATATGGGGAAGGCGGATATCTTCAGGAAGAAACCAGGGTGGTATTAAGCATTCTTTCTAATCGGGAACTCCCCAAGTTGGAAAGGTTGATTCGGGATATCGACCCAGAGGCGTTTATGATTGTAAGTAGGGTTACAGAAGTGAGAGGCAAAGGGTTCTCCATCAGTCGAGAATATAGGTAATGATTTCATTTTTAAAAAGTGTCTCTGAAGTTCGCTTCTATCCTAAAACACTCGTGAAGTTTATCAAGATTCTACTGGAAATACAGGCAGGTTTTTTATATAATGAACATGTATGCAGGAAAACAGGTCAAAAGATGAGAAAAAGGAGAATGATTCATGGAGATGTTGTCAATTGAGAAGGAACTTGAAGGAAATGCATATCCGGGAAGAGGGATTATCATTGGGAGAAGCGCCGACGGCACGAAGGCAGTGACTGCTTACTTCATTATGGGAAGAAGTGAGAACAGCCGGAATCGTATTTTTGTGGAGGACGGCGAGGGTATTCGTACCCAGGCTTTTGACGAAACTAAGGTTACAGATCCAAGCCTGATTATTTATGCTCCGGTGCGTGTGCTGGGGAATAAGACCATTGTGACAAATGGGGACCAGACCGATACGATTTACGAGGGGATGGACAGACAGCTTACCTTTGAGCAGTCCTTAAGAAGTCGGGAATTTGAGCCGGATGGACCGAATTATACGCCAAGGATTTCCGGTATAATGCATGTGGAGAATGGGAAGTACAGCTATGCGATGTCCATTTTGAAAAGTAATAACGGAGAGCCTTCCAGTTGTAACAGGTATACTTTTGCATATGAGAATGCAAAAGCAGGAGAAGGACATTTTATTCATACTTATATGCATGACGGGAATCCTCTTCCAAGCTTTGAGGGCGAACCGAAACTGGTGGAGATTCCGAATGATATGGATGGGTTTGCGGATATGCTGTGGAACAGTCTGAATGAGGATAACAAAGTATCGCTATTTGTGCGTTATATTGATATTGCGACAGGAAACTATGAATCGAAGATTATAAATAAGAACAAATAAGGAGCGGATGAGATGAAAGAATTAGAATTAAAATATGGCTGCAACCCGAATCAGAAGCCGTCCAGAATCTATATAGAGGATGGAAGCGAGCTTCCCATCCAGGTGTTATGCGGGCGTCCGGGATATATTAACTTTCTGGATGCATTTAACGGCTGGCAGCTTGTGAAGGAGTTAAAGCAGGCGACAGGGCTTCCGGCGGCAACTTCCTTCAAGCATGTATCTCCGGCCGGGGCGGCGGTAGGACTTCCGCTTACAGAGACGCTGGCAAAGATTTACTGGGTGGATGATTTGGGGGAACTGTCTCCCCTTGCATGTGCCTATGCAAGAGCGAGAGGCGCGGACAGAATGTCTTCTTTTGGTGATTTTATCTCGCTTTCAGACGTATGCGACGCAGATACGGCAAGACTGATTAAGAGAGAAGTGTCCGACGGCGTAATCGCGCCGGGTTACGAGCCGGAGGCGTTGGAGATTCTGAAGCAGAAGAAGAACGGAAACTATAATGTGATTCAGATTGACGCGGACTATGTACCGGCAGAGTTAGAGCATAAAGAAGTTTATGGAATCACCTTTGAGCAGGGCAGAAATGAATTGAAGATTGACGAGGAGTTCTTTAGCGACATTGTAACGGAGAATAAGGATATGACGGAGCAGGCAAAAATCGACCTTGCAATTGCTATGATTACCCTGAAATATACCCAGTCCAATTCCGTATGCTATGTGAAAGACGGGCAGGCAATCGGTATCGGCGCAGGGCAGCAGTCAAGGATTCACTGTACCAGACTTGCCGGGCAGAAGGCAGATAACTGGTGGCTGAGACAGAATCCGAAGGTGCTGAATCTTCCGTTCAGAGATGATATCCGAAGGGCTGACCGGGATAATGCCATCGACCTTTATATCGGTGAGGAATATATGGATGTGTTAAATGACGAGGCGTGGCCGAATACATTCAAAGAGAAGCCGTCAGTGTTTACCAGAGAAGAGAAGCGGGCATGGTTAGACCAGATGTCCGGCGTGGCGCTGGGTTCGGACGCTTTCTTCCCGTTTGGCGATAATATCGAGCGGGCGCATAAGAGCGGTGTGAAATATATTGCGCAGCCGGGAGGTTCTGTGAGAGATGACAATGTCATTGAAACCTGTAATAAATATGGAATGGTAATGGCATTTACCGGAATCCGGTTATTCCATCATTAAAATGATTTATAAAAGAGTCGGGGGGCTGTTGCACTAATCATAAGGGCAACAGCCTTTATAAAAGGAATTTATGCATAAAAAGACTGGGACATTAAAAAAGCAACACGTATTGATTTTGTACGTATTACATATTATAATACTACAAGGGAGGTAATTACAAAAGCCAAAAAAGCCAAGAGAATTGGAAAAAATAATCCTTGCAGACGGATGGATACTTAAGAATCAGCAAGGTTCACACAGGCATTACTTTCATTCATCAAAACCCGGAAAGGTTACAATTCCATTCCATTGTAAGGATATCCCTAAAGGTACTGAAAATCAAATTCTGAAACAGGCGGGGCTGAAATAGTCCCTTTGTTCCAGATTATATTAGGAGGTATTCATATGTTATCTGCTTATCCCGCTTGTTTTTTTAAAGAGGAAAATGGTTACTCCGTTATCTTTCCCGACTTGAATCATCTTGCCACCTGTGGAGAAACTTTGGACGAAGCGCTTGCCATGGCTGTTGATTGTCTTGCCGGGTATTTATACTGGATGGAGGAAGACGGCGAATCAGCGCCGCCTCCTTCCTCTATTAATAAGATTAATCTTGCTGCAATTGCAGAAGAACTCGACTTGGATGCTTTTTTCGGCGAATCTTTTGTGAATATTATTACTGTCGATGTTGCCGAATACGCGAAGACTCATTTTAAAAAGTCAGTCAAGAAAACGCTTACTATTCCTGCATGGCTTAATGCTGCTGCATTAGAGCATAATATTAACTTTTCGCAAGTCTTACAGGATGCCCTGAAATCTAAACTTCATCTTGGTTCATAGTTCAGAAAGGATTTTTCATCATCCAGCAATGAATAAACCACCTGTTATTGATGCAGGTGTTTTTTTATACCTGTTTTTCTTTTCAGCGGAATCATTCCATAATTTTATATCAGCATACAAAACAACTAACCCTGTAAAAACAAACGTTGCAAATTCGGAAATTCAACAGATAAAAAGTAACAGAATAACGATAAAAGGAGGGATTTTGAGTCAAATTTAAAAAATTGAATGAAATCATTCATAATAAATGAAAAACGGTCAAAAATTAAGTAAAAATAGAATAGTTTTCATTAAAAATCAGAATATAGTGGTTGAAAACCTGCAAAAATTTGACTAAAGTATAGTCAAAGATAAATAAAACAAATGAATGAAGTGAGGAAATATGGCAGAAAAGCTTAACAAAAGAAGTCTTCGCCGGGAAGCGATTTACGATGAAATCGAAAAGAACCAGTATTGTTCCGTACACAGTCTGACGGATGATTATTCTAATGCTTGGGAGCCACCAATTTAAAGCTTGAGAGCCACCCAAAATCCGTCCTGATTTTAATGCTTGGGGGCCATCTATAAGATACAAGATATAGTTGTACTGAAAATATCATGGATTGTCCAGAGTAATTTTGGAATGTTCCTGAATAAAATTAAGAAATAACAAAGCAGACCTTTGGCCAGCTATGTTGATACGAAATTCCTCGAAATCTTATTTTTCCAGCATATTCTCTTTTTGAACGAAAGAAGACAGAACCTTTGATGACCGGCTCTGCCCTCTCTTTGTCTGCTAATCGAAATCACCGAGACAATCTTTTGCATAAAACTTGAACAAAGCTTAAAATAACAGCTTCAAATTAATGGCAAATAAATTTCACCTCATTTTTTCTTTCTTACTTCATTAAAAATCTGAAGCTCGGAAAG
>CAJSZQ010000032.1 GCA_910574185.1 Lachnospiraceae bacterium | reverse complement strand
TAGTACCCACTATGTCCAATGTTTATGTCCATTTTTCTCAAATTTCTTTTCCTGCACGATATTCAGTTGTCAATTTTCAGTTAGAATCACATTCATTGAAATTCCGAAAAGTTATTTTTATGAACTTTGCTCTATATTAAATTTCTGCATGAAGCATACGCTAAAGCAGTTCTTTTAAAATCGAATGCCCAATCGTATGCTCCGGCATCTCAACTCCGAAATTCTCCGCAATAGTCGCCCCGATTACTGCAAATGTATCCTGCTTTGGTATCTTCCCGCCTTCTTTCATAGCCTTGGAATACGCCAGAAACGGCACATACTCTCTGGTATGGTCGGTTCCCGTATAAGTGGGATCATTTCCATGGTCCGCTGTGAGAATCAGCAAATCATCTTCCCGCAATTCCTCCAAAAGTATTCCGAGATTTTTATCGAACTTTTCAATCTCTTCCCCATATCCTTCTGGATTTCTTCTGTGTCCCCACAGTGCGTCAAAGTCCACCAGATTAGTAAAACAAAGCCCATGAAAATCCTTCCTGCAGATATCAATCGTCTGCTCCATTCCATGTACAGAGCTGTTAGAACGATTGGTCTCTGTAATGCCTTCCCCACAGAAAATATCGTTAATCTTTCCCACGCCGATTATATCCAGCCCCGCATCTTTCATAGCGTTTAAGACCGTTCTTCCCGTAGGTTTCAAAGCATAGTCATGACGGTTGCTGGTGCGCTTAAATTCCCCTTTCTTTTTCCCTACGTAAGGTCTTGCAATGATTCTTCCCACACGCCACTCATCCTTCATGGTCAGCTCTCTTGCAATCTCACAGCACCGGTATAAATTGGCCAAATCAAAGGTTTCTTCATTTCCGCAGATTTGAAGTACCGAATCCGCGGAAGTATAGACAATCATTGCCCCTGTCTGAATCTCTTCTTCCCCAAGCTCCTCAATAATCTCGGTTCCGCTTGCGCTCTTATTGCCAATCACGCGTTTCCCACAGCGTTTCTCCAACTCTTCAATCAATTCCTTTGGAAAACCTGTTTCCGTAAATGTAATAAACGGTTTCTCTGTATAAATCCCCATCATCTCCCAGTGTCCGGTCATGGTATCCTTGCCGTTGCTGGTCTCTCCCAGCGCCGTATAACGGGCCATTGGTTTATCTACCGGATGCATATTGCCTGCCGGATGGAGATTCACCATTCCCAGCTTCTGAAGGTTTGGAATCTCCAGAGTTCCCATTGTTTTTAAAATATTTCCGAATGTATCCGCTCCCACGTCCCCGAACTTTTCTGCATCTGGAAGATGACCGATTCCAAGAGAATCCAGCACGACAACAAACACTCTTTTATACTTCTTCATTCTTACTCTTCCTCTTCTTTCTTACTTAATCTGTCCTTTGCTGCATACAAACAATCAGGTTTTACAAACCCTCATACAACCTAATCAGCCTGTTCTTAACCCCGTCGTCTGCAAATAACGTATCCACCGCATTCCGCATCATCAATATGATTTCCTCATCTGTGATTCCATATACTCTCTGCACAAATTCCAGTTCCTTTGACAGCGAAGTGTTGCTGACAGTCCGGTTGTCTGTGTTAATCGTTACCGCAAGACGCGCGTTCAAGAACTCACGCAATGGATACTCTGAAGCGCTTTCCACTGCTCTGGTCTGCAGATTGCTGATTGGACACATCTCAATTCCAATTTTTTTCTCCCGACAGAGGGCCTGCAATCCTGGGTTTCCACCCATAGCAATCCCATGTCCGATTCTCCCCGCGCCCGCATGAATCGCGTCGGCAATATTAGCCGCATTCCCGCATTCTCCCGCGTGGATGGTAAACGGAAGTCCCAGCTTTCTTACTTCCTCAAAAAGATTCTTAAATTCCGACATGGGATACAGCGCTTCCGCTCCCGCTAAATCTCCCGCGCATACGCCTGCGCCTAAAAATCCCCTTGCCGCTCGAAACATATTCCGATTCGTCTCTTCGCTGTGATGCCGCATTGCGCATACAATTACATTATATTCTACGCCAAATTCCTGCTTCCCTTTCTCAAGTCCCTCTAAAAGAGAGGCAAAAACCCGGTCCAGTTTCATGGATTCATGGGCCGGGTTCAGGGGTGCAAATCGCACTTCAGTATAAACGACGTTTTCTTTTTTCATCTGGCTGATAAAATCATAACCGGCTCTTCTAAGACCGTCCGCATCCTCGATACAACTGCATGGAAGAACAAACTTATCCAAATATTCATTCAGGCTGGTACAGTCTGCCGCCACTTCAAGTTCGGATTCCGACACTTCTCGTCCCAGCTTTTCCTGCACAAATGTCCGGGAAAGAGAACCGTCCAGATGACAATGCTGCTCAATCTTCGGCAATCTTATCAATTCGTCTAATTTCATAACCTGTCGTCCGCTCCATACAGCATCTTCTTATCTAAATTCTCCGGTCCGAATCCCATAGGCAGAAGCTCTTCTAGCGTATACACCTTGTATTCTTCCCTGGACTTAGCCAGAATAATCTCAAAGGAACCATCGCAAAACTCCCGGATAACCTGTCTGCACACCCCGCAGGGTGCGCAGTAATCTAAGGATTCTACCGTATCATTGCCTCCGGCTATCGCTATCGCCGTAAATTCCCGGTATCCTTCACTGACTGCTTTGAAAAATGCCGTCCTTTCCGCACAGTTTGACGGAGTATAGGCTGCATTTTCAATATTGCAGCCTGTATAGATACTTCCGTCTTTACAGAGCAGCGCCGCTCCCACTCGAAAGTGTGAATATGGGGTATAGGCTCTGGAGCGCATCTCAAGCGCCTTCCCACACAAATCTTCTCTGTCAATCATCCTTCTCACCTACTTCAATCTCACATAATTTACTGCTATACATGTACTTTCCAAAAGCGGCGCTCTCAGAAAATATATTCTCTTTCAAACATTCACATATTCCGTATTCACTGTTCCATCCAAACTTATTTTGATTTCATATATGGCTTACCGTTGGCGGCCGGAACTCTGGATTGTCCGACAAACAGTACCAGAGCAAGAATCGTAACAATATACGGAATCATGGAAATCAAATTCGGCGATACCACGTTGCTTCCGCCAAGAAGCGCTTTTACCCCGTTACAGAAGCCAAACAAAAGACACGCCTTCATGGAACCTACCGGGTCGAATTTTCCAAAAATTACCGCCGCAATTGCTATAAAGCCCTGTCCCACAATTACGCTGGGCCTGAATTGACTTACCGTTGCCAATGTTACGAACGCCCCGCCAAGCCCTGCAAGAAATCCAGACAGAATCACACAGACATAACGGGTACGGAACACGTTAATACCCAGAGTCTCACAAGCCTGCGGATGCTCGCCAACCGCCCGGAGTCTCATACCAAACTTCGTCTTATAAAATACGAACCAAATCAGTATTGCCAGCGCAAAACAAAGATATGCAACCGGATAGGTACAAAGTACATTGTAGAAAAACGAACCGGATTTAAATACTCCGTTGAACATCTTCGGAAGCTTCGCAGCCGTATCTAACGCCGGAGAGTCTGAAGAATTGTCAAACAACGCCTTACATAAGAATACTGCCAGTCCCGGCGCCAGGAAGTTGATTGCCGTTCCTGCAATGGTCTGGTCTGCGCCGAAGCTGACGCATGCGATGGCGTGAATCAACCCAAAAGCGGCGCCCGCAAGACCTCCGCATAAGAAGCCAAGCCAGCCGTTTCCTGTAAAATACGCCGCAACAGCTCCAGTAAACGCACCGATTGTCATCATACCCTCAATACCGATATTAATCACGCCGCTGCGCTCTGAGAAGCAGGAACCAAGGGCCGCAAGCAAGAGCGGAGGCGTCGCAATCAACATCGCATTAATTAGTAACCCCAAATCCTTAATCAACACATCCATTCTATTTATCCTCCTCTTTCTTATGGAGTCTCTTTGCTACAATCATCTTGAATATATGAGAGATTGCAATAAAGAGAATAATGGTTCCCATAATAATATCTACAACCTCGGCAGGCGCATTTACAAGACTAAGCTTTGTGCCGCCGTATTTCATCGCGCCATAGAACAAACCGGCAAAAATGCAGCCAATGGGATTCGACGAGGCAATCAGCGCTACCGTAATTCCCTGGAAGCCGAACTGCTCCTGACTTGCAAACTGGCTGATACGTCCAGACATTCCCAGTACCTGAACCGCACCTCCAAGTCCCGCCAGCCCGCCGGATATCGACATAGCAATCAAGAAGTTCTTGCTGGTGTTAATACCGCCGTATTCCGCCGCGCTCTTACTGAATCCTACCGCCCGAAGCTGATAGCCCAGCGTCGTCTTATTCATAATAAACCAGATTAAAACAGCCGCCCCAATTGCAAGAAAAATTCCCCAGTTTGCCGCGCCGCATCTGGTAGCTGCAACAACCGCGTCCGGCAGTTTCATCTTCGCCGTATCCGCAATATCCTTCGTCGCTTCTCCGCCGCCGCTGCGGTGAATCGCCTTTAAATTCACAACATAATTGGACAGGTAGAATGCTATCCAGTTGAACATAATATATGACAGGACCTCATGGACTCCTCTTTTTACCTTCAGGACTCCCACAATCGCACCCCATAAGCCTCCGGCAATTATGGCTGCCAGGATACACAAAACCACATGAATCGCCGCCGGAGCCTTAACTACAATACCAACTACACAGGCAGCCAGAGATCCTACGACAAACTGTCCTTCTGCACCGATATTAAATACTCCTGTCTTAAATGAGAAGGCAACGCTTAACCCTGTAAAAATCAAAGGACTGGCATATACAATACTCCACACAATATACTTTGTCTGTCCGAATATTCCGTCGACAAGCTTGCCATATGCCTCTCCAGGACTGAGGCCGGCAACCAGAAGCAAGATTGCACCCACTGCAAAACCAACCATGATGGAAAGGAATACATACACCGCATTCCCTTTTAAAATGCTGTTCTTTTTATTCATGTTTCGTACCTCCCGCCATCATAAAGCCAAGCTCTTTCTCATCCGCATCGTCTCCGGCTACGCTTCCCACAATCTGTCCGTCAAAAATTACCTCTATTCTGTCGGATAAATCCATAATCTCATCCAATTCAAAGGAAACCAGAAGGACCGCTCTGTTCTTATTCCGCTGTTCTACCAGATATTTATGCACGAACTCAATTGCGCCTACATCCAGACCTCTTGTCGGATTAACTGCTATCAGCAGCTCTGAATCATTGGTAACCTCTCTTGCAATAATAACCTTCTGCTGATTACCGCCCGAAAGCTGCCCCGCATGACGGTTCTCACAACCTGACGGACGAATATCAAATTTATCAATCATCTCTGTAGCAAATTTCTGTATTGCATCCTTCTTCAAGATTCCTTTTCTTGAGAATTTTTCCTTTCCGAAATTCTGCAAAATCAGATTCTCAGCCACCGTAAAATCCAGCACCAGTCCATGCTTCTGGCGGTCCTCAGGAATACTGGTAATTCCATGGTCGAAGGTCTCTCTCGGAGTCTTATTAAACAAGTCTACGCCTTTCATCATCACCTGGCCAGACTCCCCTTTCCGAAGTCCCGTAAGAATCTCCACCAACTCTGTCTGTCCGTTACCGTCCACGCCTGCCAGACCTACAATCTCTCCCTGCCTTACGTTCAGATTCAATCCATTCAGAATCTCCACACCCCGGTAGTCCTTCGCTTTTAAGTCTTTCACTTCCAGAACCACCTCGCCTGGCGTCATCTCTTTCTTATCTACGGAAAATGCAACGTCCCGTCCTACCATCATAGCCGCCAAATCATTCTCGCTGCACTCTGCCACGTCAACTGTATCAATATACTTTCCGGAACGGATAATTGTACAGTGGTCCGCCGACGCCTTAATCTCCTTCAGCTTATGCGTAATAATGATAACCGATTTCCCATCCGCTGTCAGATTGTGAATTATATCAATCAGTTCTCCTATTTCCTGAGGCGTCAAAGATGCTGTCGGTTCGTCCAGAATCAGAAGATTAGCTCCCCTGTAGAGCACCTTTAGAATCTCCACTCTCTGCTGCATTCCTACTGAAATGTCTTCCACCTTCGCATCCGGATCCACCATCAAATTGTACTGCTCAGAAAGCTGCCTAATCTTCTCCCTGGCCGACTTGATATCCACCGTCACGCCATTGCCCGGCTCCATACCAAGTACAATATTCTCCGTAACAGTAAAAGGGGGAATCAGCATAAAATGCTGATGTACCATTCCGATTCCCAGATCAATCGCTTTCTGCGGCCCGTCAATCTTTACCTCCTTACCGTCGTAGAAAATGGTACCTGATGTTGGCGGATACATGCCGTACAGCACGTTCATCAGGGTACTTTTCCCCGCGCCGTTTTCTCCAAGAATTGCATGTACCTCTCCTTTATGAACCGTTAAGTTTATATGATCGTTCGCTGTAAAATCACCGAATTTCTTAACGATATCCTTCATTTGGAGAACCACATGATCCTTATTCATGTTGCTTGCCTTGTCCACTTTTGTTCCTCCTCCTTGAGCAAAATCCGCACTGTTTCTTCCATTATGGCCATTCACAAGGTATACTATCCTTTATCCTCTCTTGCGCATCAAATCAGGACACTATACCAAATCTATATTAAATGACAATCACATCGTCTAATCCCTCGCTGCGCACAATGTCCGCAAGACGCTCCATCATCTCCTCAGAGGGACTCCGACAGACGACTGCATATTGTTCTCTTACCCCAATTTTCCGGTATCGAATCAATTTATATCGGATATTTCCATAAGCCAGATATGGTCTTAATTGCCTGGCTGTCTCTCTGACCGTCTCTTCACAGTCGAATAACCCTGGCACTACCACTGTCCGCACTTCAAGAAGCTTTCCCGCTGACGCAAGCTCCAGGGCATTCTTCCTCACGACAACGCCCGATACTCCGGTTACCTTTTTATGCTCCTCATCATCCCAGGCCTTTATATCAAGCATGACGCCGTCTGTTACCGCCGTCAGCTCAGGATATTCAGAAAAATCCAGGGTCCCATTACTGTCAATCAGTGTTCCTAATCCTTCCTTCTTACACAGCACGAACAAATCCGTAAGAAATTCCGGATACAAGGTACACTCTCCGCCAGATACAGTAATCCCACGAATAAATGGAACTTGCTTTTGAACTGCTTCCATTACCTCTTCCGGCGTCATATTACGGATTCTCGGACTGCATCCATATCTGCAAATATGAATGCAGGCATCACACGATACACACGCCGCAGGTTCAAACACTACCCGGCTTTCGCCAAGCTTCAGCGCCCCTGACGGGCAGCTTTTCACACACTCGCCGCAATCTCTGCAAACATTTCTAGTCTCCGGATTATGGCAGTATCTGCAGTCGAAATTACATCCCTGCAAGAATACTGCCGTCCGGTTACCGGGACCGTCCACAGAACTGAACGGTATAATTTTATTAACCGGCACCCGCTTCACTACCGAATCTTCCTTTCTAGAATCTTACCATTATGCTTCGCTCCCATTCCAAGGGCCGTAGTATCCTGAAGTACGTTCTGCCCCTTCTCTAACTTCTCAATCTCCGAACGCTTCACCAGATAGCCGGTAATTCGGATAACGTCGCTGTCGGAAGAATAGAATGACAAATATCTAAGATTTTCCTTAAACGCTCCCTTAATAATATCCAGTACAAATTCCGGATTCTTATGTACTGTCATATCAATCGGGAAAATATCTCCTGTCCCAGACGGAAAATATTTATGGAAATGACTGCAATGTCTCAAATGTTCCAGAAGCTCTTCCGGCTCTTCGCCAATTGGGATTCTGGTTCCCGGACTTACATTCAAATCACTGGCAATTCCTACCTGCGCATGCAGAAGAAAATGTCCGCCGGTAATTTCGCAGTAAGGGTTCACATGCTGCTTATTAAACGCGTCAATCTGCTCCATAATCTCTACGCCCAGCTTATCCGCCTCTTTATCATGCCCGAACCTTCCCGTCTTACCTTCCTTTTCCATCAAGATATTCACGCACTCGGCAAGACCTACCATACCAAACATTGCAGTAAACCGCTCTCTTTTGATAAATCCTTCCTTCGCCAGAAAATTATTCTCAAAAAATCCGCTCTCTTCCACCTCGAATCGAATCCTCTCGTCCATATATTCCGCCATAATCTGACATACATAAGGAAGCTGATTTTTCTTAAAATCTTCAACATTGTCCGCACGTTTTGCAATATTACCCAGAATCAGACGAACTAACGTATAAGAACCGCCGCCCAGCTTCAAACCGTTATAACAGCTTGCTATAACATAATCCTCATCCAATTCTCCTTTGAACATTGAGTGATTGGCAAAACTTGGCTTGGCGCTGTGAAGCGCCGCACGAATCCCGCAAATTGCAAAATCATCCGGTGTAATGCTCTCATCATACTTCATGGTAATGTTCGGCACCGCATGCTCCAATTCAGCTTCCGCCTCTAAAATAATCCGTCCTGCCTTTGTTGCCTTTGGTCCCACATTCGCATGAGAAAAAGAATCCAGAATGGTACGGTCCATCTGAGTCAGGAACAGCTTAATCAGCTTCTTTGCCTGCGCTTCGTCCACATCATCGATAAACGGCTCTAAAAGTTCATCCAGAGCTCCCACATACACCGGGAAATTCGTGACGCTGGGCACATGCCTGTAGAAAATCTGCAGACAATTCAGCGCCTCATACAAATCTTTCGGCGGCTCAAGCTGTAAGAACTTACTTCCCTCTCTCATAAACTTGGCATAATCCGGAATAATATATCTGGGACGTAAGGGAGCATGACCTTCCGCAAGGTCGCAGATACACTGCTTATCAATCGGCTGATTCAGAAGTTCATCCAGCCCTTTCGGAAGCTTTAGCACTTCCAGAAGCGAATCTGCAAGATTCGTCATTGTCGTCAATTTCTGCTCATGCGTCAGCGTTGGCGATTTTACTGTTTCAAACATCTCTTCTCTCGTAGCATTTACACGAGACATCTCAATATCTCTCATATTCACACTCTCCTTCTTTCTATATTCTATTCACACGTCGCCTGCTCTATATTATATTCAGCGAAACTCCGCAGGATATTTGTTCATCTGCAAGGCGGTTTTTCGACGGCGCAGCGGTGGGCTGCGACCAGAAAATCCAACGCGGCAGACAGACGAATATAACACCTATGTTATAACATAGGGACAGACCCTTACGGACTCTGCCCCTATCATATACATCCTGTCTTTTCTGAATATTACTCAGCTAACTTATAGATACCTGCTCCGTATTTGCTCTCAAAGTCATCCTTCGTCTTCGGAACTTCAACGTCCCCGTTCATAATAGACTCTTTTACGTCATTCACTGCAGTAATTATATCCTCTGTAAGGTTGTCTGTTGTAGGAGCAATATCAACGCCTGCTTCTGCCAGTGTATAAGTCTTAACTCCACTCTCAAATGCACCGTCAACAACAGCCTTAGCCTCGTCATAACATGCGTTATCTACACGCTTCAGAGCAGATGTCAGAATTGTCTCAGGAGCGATAGAACTCTGGTCAGAGTCAACACCGATTGCCCAGATTCCAGCCTCTTTACAAGCGTCAATCACGCCAAGACCTGTTCCGCCTGCTGCGTGGAAGATTACGTCTGCGCCTTCAGCAATCATATTATTTGCCGCAGTCTTTCCAGCAGCCGTATCTGCGAAACTATTTGCATTTGTCTGAAGAACTTCTATATCCGGGTTCGCATCGATTGCTCCCGCACAGTAGCCATAGCCAAATTCATTCATAGTATCTGTAGACATACCAAGCACGAAACCAATCTTGTTAGATTCGGTTGTAAGACCAGCCACATAGCCAACAAGATAAGAAGCCTGGCACTGCTCAAACATCAGACATGCAACATTGTCAAGATCTGCGCAGGTAGCGTCGTCAACGATTGCAAACTGCACGTCCGGATTCGCCTCCGCCTCTGTACGAAGCGCATCTGCAAGCTGATATCCAATACAAATAATCAGGTCATACTCTTCATCTACAAACGTCTCGATATTCGGAATGTAATCTGCGTCTGTGGAAGACTCAAGATACTTCGCCTCGATACCAAGCTCATCTACCGCTCTGGAAACGCCTTCCCATGCAGACTGATTAAAAGAGCCGTCATTCACGCCGCCAACATCCGTTACGATACCAACTTTCTTGCCCGCGCCGCCTTCTTCTCCAGAATCATCCGAACTTCCCTCGTCAGAGCCGCCGCCTGAACCGCCGCATGCTGCAAGAGAAAATACCATCGCCGCCGCCAATAATCCTGCTAATAATTTCTTTTTCATAATCCTTGTCCCTTTCTGAATCCTTTCTTTCAAGAATCCTCTGTTATTGTCTGTCCTGTTCAATCAAGATACGCATTGCTTCCACTGAGATATCAACAACGCTTCTCGTCTCATGAACCTGCAGGTTCTCTAACCCTGCCGCTTCTCTTTCCTGATTCGCAATCACCAGAAGTATCGTTCCTACACGAACTCTCAGACAGCTTCCTACGACAAACAGCGCCGCAGACTCCATCTCAGATGCCAGCGCCCCACATTCAATCCAGGCTTTCCACTTGTTCTGAAGTTCATAGCCAACCGGCTTTTTCCCTGGCTCATGCTGACCATAAAAAGAATCCTTACATTGTACTACGCCAATATGACTGGCAGCCTGAAGCTTATCTGCCGCCTGTTTCAACGCATTAACAACTTCTACATCCGCCACTGCCGGAAATTCAATCGGCGCGTATTCCTTCGTGGTTCCTTCCATGCGGATTGCACCGCTTGCGATTACCATATCTCCGCCTTTGACATCAAGCTGCATACCTCCGCAGGTTCCTACCCGGATAAAGGTTCTCGCACCGCACTGGTACAGTTCTTCCATTGCAATGGATGCAGAGGCGCCTCCTATTCCTGTAGAGGTTACGCTCACTTTAACTCCGTTCAGATAACCGGTATAAGTCACAAATTCGCGACTATCCGCAACAAGCTTCGCATCATCCAGGAACTGTGCTATCAGCTTACAGCGTTTCGGGTCTCCCGGCAACAGGACATACTCTCCTACATCCTCTGGTCTGGTCTGAATATGATATGGCACTCCCGCGCCTTCTGTATAATCAATCATGCTTCTCCCTCCTGACAAAAAAGAGAATAAAGATACCTTCTTCTATCTCTATTCTCCCGCATCACATCTGTTGTTCCTGTAGCAAGCTGTCAATCTTCGTTCTCACAAGATCAAAAGCAACCGGATTCTTGCCGCTGTTGATGACAATGTCCGCAGTAGCTCTTGTAGGCTCCACATAGATATAATGCATAGGTTTCACACTCTGTAAATATTGGTTAATTACACTGTCGATGTCGCGTCCCCGCTCCTTCACATCCCGCGTAAGTCTTCTTAAAATCCGCTCGTCCGCATCTGCTTCTACATAAATCTTAATATCCAACAGCTTACGAAGTTCCGAATTTTGAAGAACCATAATTCCTTCCAGCAGAATAATCTTATTCGGACGAATCTCAACTTTTTCGTCCTTGCGGTTATGCACAGTATAATCATATACCGGCCCAAAAACAGTCTCGCCGCTCTTGAGCAACTTAATGTGTTCAACCAGCATGTCCGTCTCCAGAGAATCTGGATGGTCATAGTTAATCTTCCTGCGCTCTTCCAGAGAAAGATAATCATTCCGTCTGTAATAATTATCATGATAAATCACAGTAACTTTATCTCCGTACAGAGCACGCAGTTTGTTTGTAAAAGTAGACTTTCCTGAGCCTGAACCTCCGGCTATTCCGATAACGATACAATCCATATCTGAATCCCCATTTTATGTCAGATGCCTGTCATCCGCTTTGCTATCAGCGTTACAATTACCACTTTTATTTTAACATACCTCTTTCGACAAGTAAAGAAGGAGTATCTATACTTGACATCATTTTTCATTTCGTGTTACAGTTCACACATTGAGTGACGAATGCCACCCTTAAACTGAACTATTTAACACGCCTGCCTGGAGGAACTGTTATGTACCGCTACTATATGTTCAACAAACCCTACGGCTGTGTCTGCGCCCGCAGAGACGACCGTTACCCTACGGTTATGGATTATTTTACAGAATTGAATAACCCGAATCTGTCTCCTGTAGGAAGGCTGGACAGGGCTACGGAAGGACTTCTTTTTATTACGGACGACGGTATTTGGAATCAGGACATGACCCATCCCGACAGAAAGAAGGAAAAAACTTACGAATTTGCCGCTATGGGCGTTCTCACAGACGAGGATATTCAACAATTGGAAACGGGAATATTACTAAAGGGCGCCCACTCGCTGACCGCCCCGGCCAAAGTGTTTCTTACCGGAACCGCCCTTCTGTCTGACATTCTCCCTTCACTACACCCGGAAATTCAGGAAAAGAGCCGCCATAACCGCCCAGACCACCCGGTAGTATTTGGTCAAATTACTGTTACAGAAGGAAAAAAGCATCAGATCCGCCGTATGATGAAGGCAGTCCGATGCTGTGTGATTTCTCTGAAACGCATTTCCATAGATTCTATTAAATTAGACGAGTCTTTAAAACCCGGTGAATGGAAGGAATGGTTCCTGAATTAATTGGCAAGCATCATCCGGTCGTTTGCAAATTCGCCGCCGCTTGCCTCCTCGAATTTTTTCAGCAAATCTGCAACCTTTAAATTATTCTTTGCTTCTCCTTCCACATCATAGATGATTCTGCCTTCGTGCATCATAATCAGACGGTTTCCATGGGTAATGGCGTCCTTCATATTATGAGTTACCATCATAGCTGTCAAATGATGTTCCCCGATTATCTGGTCGGATATCTCCAATACCCTGGCCGCAGTCTTCGGATCTAAGGCAGCCGTATGTTCATCCAGAAGAAGGAGCTTAGGCTCCTTAAGCGCTGCCATAAGCAGCGTAATCGCCTGCCTCTGGCCGCCGGAGAGCAATCCCACCTTACTGGTGAGACGCTCCTCCAGCCCCAGATTCAGCTCGCTAAGCAGCTCTTTATAATCCGCTCTTTCCTTCTTTGTGATTCCCCAGCGAGCTCCCCGCCGCTCGCCGCGTCTGGCTGCAATTGCCAGGTTCTCTTCAATGGACATGGTAGCCGCCGTTCCTGTCATAGGGTCCTGAAATACCCTGCCCAGATATGCCGCCCTCTTATGCTCTGGAAGATTCGTAATATCTGTTCCGTCTATAATAATATTTCCCTGATCTACCGGCCACACCCCTGCAATTGCATTTAAAGTCGTGGATTTCCCCGCGCCGTTCCCCCCGATAATCGTAACAAAATCACCCGGATTAAGCTGCAAATTCACACCGTTAAGCGCAGTTTTCTCATTGATGGTTCCTTTGTTAAAGGTCTTATGGAGATTGTGGATTTCTAACATATACGCCATAGCTTACCCTCCTCCGTCTCACAGCATATTTTTCCTTCAGATATGGTATCGCAAGGAAAACTGCCACAACGATTGCAGAAAACAGCTTCATATACTCCGACGGCATCTTCAGCCACAGCACCAGCGCGTAGGTGATATAGTACAGAATCGCTCCCACAAATACCGCTGCAAGAGTATAGGCAAATGCGATTTTACGTCCCGCACATAATTTTCCAAAAATCACTTCGCTGATAATAACAGCCGCCAGGCCGATTACAATCGCTCCACGTCCGGAATTAACGTCCGCCGAACCTTGATACTGCGCATAAATGCCTCCGCTCAAGCCCACCAGCCCATTGGAAATCATAAGCGCAATTACTTTAATCACATTCGTATTGATACCCTGGGCTCTGGCCATCTGTTCATTACATCCGGTTGCCCGGATTGCCGAACCAATCTCGGTCCCGAACATCCAATAAACCACTGCCACAAGCGCCAGACAAATTACAGTCAATTTGACAAAAAACAGATAGCTGTCATCTGCAGATACGAATCTGATAGAAGCAACCAGTCCTTTCTGGCCGATGGCTATGCTCTGATTTGCTTTTCCCATTATCCCAAGATTCACCGAATACAATGATATCTGAGTTAAGATACTTGCCAGAATCCCAGGAATCCCCAAAACTGTATGAAGAATACCCGTTACAAGTCCCCCAAGCATCCCCGCCGCCGTAGCAAAAATCAGAACCAGAGCCGGATGCATACCACTCTGTATCATCATGACTGCCACAGCGCCTCCCATTGCCAGCGTACCGTCCACCGTCAAATCCGGAAAATCCAGAATACGGAAGGTAATATACACACCCAGCGCCATGATTCCCCATATCAGGCCCTGCGCCACATTCCCCGGCAGGGCGCCAATCAATTTCATAGGGTCTAACGCCGCAAAATAAGCCGTCATTTTCATTCATTCCTTTCTACTTCGTTTCAATCGCCTCATAGTCTTCCGGTACGGTTATTTTCAGCTCCTCACAGATTTCTTTGTTGTACATCTTCGTTACCTCTGGGGCAAATTCAATATCCATAGTTGAAATATCCGCGCCGTTTGCCAGAACATCGTACGCCATCTCTCCGGCTTTGTATCCGATATCGTAGTAGCTGATAGAAAGGGTTGCAATTCCGCATCCGGAGCAAATCCCCTGCTCTCCCGCAATGACCGGAATGCCTGCCGGCACACATACATTTTTAACAATATCCGTACTTGCCGCCATGGTATTGTCCGTCGGAATATAAATAGCGTCTACTTCGGAAACCGCGCTTGTCACAACAGACTGAATTTCATTGGAATCTGCCGCTGTGTATTCCTTATACTCAATATCGTCTTCTTCCAAAGCCTTCTCAAACAACTCTGCCTGATACTTGGAATTTGGCTCTGCGGAACAGTATAGAATACCAATTGTCTTTGCATCCGGCAAAAGCTCTTTCAGCATAGCTTCCTGCTCGTCAATCGGCGCCAAGTCGCTGGTTCCTGATACATTAATTCCCGTTGCCCCGGTCCAGTTCTCAGCCTGAAGAGCCGTAGCATAATCTGTAACAGAAGTCCCGATAATCGGAATCTCCGCCGTTGCCGACGCCGCCGTTGTCAGCGGATCTGTCGCATTAGCCAGAATCAAATCCACATCATCGGATACAAACTGATTCACAATCGTTGCACACATATTGTGTTCGCCCTGTGCATTCTGCTCGTCGAACGACACATTACCTTCTCCGCACAATTCCGTAAGCGCGTCTTTAAATCCTTCTGTAGCCGCATCAAGCGCATCATGCTGCACCAACTGACAGATTCCAATCGTATAACTCTCGCCGGAAGATTTCCCAGCCTCCTCTTCATTATCCGTTCCATTGCTTCCACTGCTCTCATTACCCGAACCGCCTCCACAGGCTGCAAGCGATAGAACCATTGCAGCTGCCATCATAATAGATACTATCTTCTTTTTCATTGTACATATCCCCCTTGTTTCCTAATTAACACTTTCACAAGTTGAAGCGTGAATATTTTTCCGCTTCAACTCACGAAAGTGTTTTGACGTTTTTGATTATATGACAGCACCCCGGATTCGTCAAGTATTTTTTTATTTTTTCTTAAATTTTCCAATCTGCATGTTTCCGTTCGCACATTTCACACCTAAATAGCGGCAGACCTTTCCTCCCGGAAATGCCTGCCGCTTCATCTTCCATGTTCTCTATTTTTTCACCTGAATGGCATATTCTGCCAAAAACTCCCTCACTCGATTCTGAATAATAACGTCTTTCAGAACTTCCTCCGGCTCTCCCGACGCCTCTGCCGCCTTCTTCAAGGCATCCACGTCTCCAAATCCCATTTTCTCTGCAAGAGCCTCGTATTCCTTTTCCCATTCGGAATCCCCAGGCACCAGATTCTCCTCTTCTGCAATTACCCAGGCTACCAGTTTCTGCCCGACGCTCTCTTTTGCATAAGCTTCCGCCTGCTTCTCAAAATCTTCCTCCGTCATCTGGTAATACTTCTCAAGAAACTCTGTTAACTCCATCTTTTCATTTTCAGCCTGCTTCTTAATAGGGTCCATAAGAATTGTCTTCACCTCTTCCAGCTCGCCGTTCGGATAACTCTTAATCTCCGCTTTCTCAAACACAGCCTTCCAGGCAGCATCCTGAAGCTGTAAATCAAAATCCTCCGTACCTCCTTCCGTAAGCTGTTTCTCAATCTCTTTCTTATATTCCTCTACCGTTTTCGACTTTTCCGAAACCGTCTTTACAAATTCATCCGTAAGCTCCGGAACCGTTATCTCTCCGCAGATATAGTTTACTGTTATTGTAAACGTTACATCCTTTCCTGAATAATCCGGATTACCCGTATAGGGGTCCGGAAAATTTCCATTCCAGTCAAAGGTCTCCCCTGGCTTATGGTCAATGATGCTGTCCTCAAATCCCTCAATAAATGAGCCGGAACCAATTTCCAGATTATACCCCTCCGCACTGCCGCCGTCAAACGTCTCTCCGTTCATTTTCCCAACAAAATCTATATTAACCGTATCCCCAGACTTTACTTTTCTATCCTTAATCTCCTCCTGCATAGAATGCTGGGATAAAACAGCCTGAATATACTCTTCTACCGTTTCCTCGTCTGCCTCTTTCGGCTCTTCAATGTCTGCCACTTCAATCCCTTTATACCCGCCGACTGACACATATTCATTCGATGCTCTGTTGCCAGAACAGCCCGCCAGGCTCATCGCCGCCGCCAATACTCCTGTTAACAATATCGCTGTTTTTCTCTTCATCATACCTATATTATCCATCCGCCTCTTTATACAGACAAATGAATCATTCTCCTTTCCCTTACGCCCGATTTGAATTTCAGCATTCTATAAACATCCTATGAAAATACTGAAACGTTCTTAAGTATATCACAATCCAACAGCAAAAAAAACCTTTTTCACAGGAAATTCACGGTCCTAATCTTTCAAACCACTTGCACTGAGATAAAAACGATGTTAAAATAAATAACAGTTTAGCCGCATAATACAATCTATCTGCGGCATGGATTAGAATACAATTTGAGGAGGATTTACGTGAATACAGTTACAATCGTTTTATTAGTGATAGCCGTAATTTTACTTATTGCGCTTGGCGTCCTAACTTTTCTTGGCAGAAGAATGCAGAAAAAGCAGGACGCACAGCAGGAACAGCTCGAAGCCGCCGCGCAACAGGTGAGCATGCTGATTATTGATAAGAAGATGATGAAGTTAAGGGAAGCCGGGTTTCCACAGTTTGTCATTGATAACACGCCAAAGTATCTGCGGCGTTCCAAAGTCCCGGTGGTAAAGGCAAAAATCGGCCCAAGAATCATGACGCTGATGTGCGACGGTTCAGTATTTGAACAGATTCCGGTTAAGAAAGAGGTGAAAGCAACCGTAAGCGGAATATACATTACAGCGGTAAAAGGGATTCGCGGTTCTCTCGAGACGCCCAAAAAGAAAAAGGGCTTCTTCGCAAAGTTTCGGAATAAAGACAACTAAAAAGCCGCTCATATTAAGCATAAGAAAAAGATTGCGCCCGCCGCGCAATCTTTTTACTTATCCATCATCCAATCCCTCTCACATTCACCTTAATCCGGCAGTCTGAGAGCGGTTCATTGTTAATATCCAATGCATAATAAATACTCACGTCAATCTCATCCTCACGAACGTCCATCTGCATATCCTTCGTATGTATCCCCACCAGAAATTCTCCAAAAGGCGTCTCATAGCTGGTCATATTAATCTTATCCTTTTCAAATACCATACGCGTGCCGGCCGCCCCGCTTTTACTAATTTCAAATAAAGTGTCGCCTGTTATCTTCACCGTATTCTTAACCGTTCCCGGAACGCCCTCCGCCACTTCATCATAGATGATATAATGTTTTCCATTTCTCTGATAATAGGATGCCGGTGTGATTATCTCAATCGGCTCTTCATCTCCTTCATCCCCCGGCAGACCATAATGAAGGCCCGCAATACTAATCAATACGTCTTTCTTCATAGACTGCTCCTTAAAATTCCTCAATATTAACCTGATGAATTGTTTCTACATTATATGGAAGGACTGAATTAGCAAATTGTTTGAACTTTGCAGCCGCATCACTGACATAAAATTCATATCTATTAAATTCTCCGTCTTCTTTGTTCATATTCTTTTCTTTCAGCAGCTTTTTTAAATCCATAGCCGCCTCGTATGCGGGATTAACAATACGAACGCCTTCGCCCATATATTCTATAATTGCAGAGCGCAGCAGGGGATAATGTGTGCAGCCAAGAATCATGGTGTCCACTTCCGACTCCTTCATCTCTCTCAAATAGATGTCAATCACTTCCTCGGTAATGTGATGCTTGGTAAATCCTTCCTCCACCAAAGGCACAAACAGCGGACACGCCTTCCCCATAACTTCTGCTTCCGGCTCTATCTCATGAATCACCCTGGTATACATCTGACTCAAAATGGTTCCTTCTGTTCCGGCCACCCCGATTTTCTTATTCTTTGTCTCGTTAATCGCCGCCCTGGCGCCCGGTTCAATCACTCCGATAATCGGCGTGTCAAATTCCTGTCTGACTGTCTCTAACGCCTGTGCGGTAGCAGTATTGCATGCAATCACAATCGCCTTGACATGTCTGGTCTGCAAAAAACGAATAATCTGTCTGGAAAACCGAATAATAGAATCTTTCGACTTGCTTCCATAAGGAAGCCTGGCTGTATCTCCAAAGTAAACGATATTCTCATCAGGAAGCTGACGCATAATCTCTCTGGCCACCGTCAATCCCCCTACGCCGGAATCAAACACTCCAATCGGCGCCTTTTTTAAATCTTCCATGTCCAACGTCCCTCCAAGTTCCCTGTCTCAACCATTGTAACCTATCTGCTACTTTTTTTCAACCACCTTTACCTGGGACTCTCCATAATAGTTAGCGAGCCTCCCAAGAATCACCGGCTCAATCTGAATATTCCTCCCTGCCGGCAGTCTTTTTACCGCCCGCTCTGCTTTGCAATAGATTACTACGGTATCCTGTCCTTCCGATTCCCTCAGCATATCGAAGAGATGAGCTTCGTCCTCTAAGTACGCCGTCTTATCCGCATACTGAATCCACAGCTCTTTCTTCGTCTGTTCAAAAGGAATAATCTTCTCACAAATCAGCTTACTAGGCGCCTCATCCTCTTCAGACACTCTGCCCCTTACAAACACCTTGTCATCCTCGTTTAAATACTTCTGATTTCGCTCATAGTCTCTGGGGAATACCACCACCTCTACTGTTCCCGCCAAATCTTCAATCGTGAGAAATGCCATAATCTGATTCGTCTTCGTATATTTGACGGTCTTTGCAGTAATCATTCCGCCGATAGTTTCTTTTGTTCCGTCAACAACTCTCGCCCGTCCGGTTTCATCGTCAATCTGGAAATCTAATGTTGTTTTGGAAATGCCCTTTTTCCACTTTTCTTCATAATCTTCCAAAGGATGTCCCGTCAGATAAACTCCCAGAACTTCCTTCTCTAATGCCAGCATCGTCTCCTTTTCATACTCTCCCACGTCTGGAAGAGGAATATCAAATTCCTTCTTCTGTTCCTCATCTACAAAGTCAAATAAAGACATTTGACCAGTCATGGAGTATTTGCGCTCCTGATTTACCTGCTCTAATATCTTCAGATAAATCATCATAAACTGCTTCCTCGTACCGCCAAAGCTGTCAAATACCCCCGCCTTAATGAAGTTCTCTATAGTACGTTTATTCGTTTCCTTACCGGAGAGCCGCTCCAGAAAATCCTTCAGACTCTTAAAAGGACCGCCCTTTTCACGCTCATTTACAATCACCTGAATGACCGGTCTTCCCACACTTTTAATCGACGCCAGACCATAGCGGATGCTGCCGTTATCCACAGAAAAGTCTCCTTCACCTTTATTGATATCCGGCGGGAGAATCTTAATTCCCATCTGCCGGCTGCTGTATATATACTCTGCAACCTTAGACGAATTATCTATGACAGAGGTCATAAGAGCCGCCATAAACTCAACCGGATAATAATACTTCAAATATGCCGTCTGATAGGATACAACTGCATACGCCGCCGCATGAGACTTATTAAATGCATATTTGGCAAAATCAATCATCTCATCGTATATCTTATTGGCTGTCGCTTCGTCGATTCCGTTATTCACACATCCGGGAACCCCCTCCGCTTCATTTCCATATACGAAGCTCTGCCGCTCCTTTTTCATCACATCGCCCTTTTTCTTGGACATGGCGCGGCGTAACAAGTCGCTGCGTCCAAGGGTATAGCCTGCCAAATCCCGCACAATCTGCATAACCTGTTCCTGATACACTATACATCCGTAAGTAGGCTCCAGAATCGGCTCAAGCTGAGGGCAGTCATAGGTAATCATATCCTGATTATTCTTTCCCCGGATATACTGGGGAATAAAGTCCATCGGCCCTGGGCGGTACAAAGCGATTCCCGCGATGATATCCTCCAGGCTCTTTGGTTTCAGCTCCTTGATAAAGCTTTTCATTCCGGCGCTCTCTAATTGGAATACTCCGTCTGTTTTCCCGGTTCCCACATAATCCAGCACCGCTTTATCATTATAATCTATCTTATCTAAATCAATTTCTTTTCCGGTACTCTTTTTAATCAGTTCCTGAGCGCTTTTAATCACCGTCAGATTCCGAAGCCCCAGAAAATCCATTTTCAAAAGCCCCAGCTCCTCCAAAGTAGTCATGGTAAACTGGGTTGTGATTGAACCGTCCGAACCAAGCGACAGGGGGACATACTCGTCGATAGACTTCTGGCTGATTACCACGCCCGCCGCATGCATAGACGTGTGCCTCGGCAGCCCCTCCAGACGTTTGGACATATCAATAAGTTCTTTTACTTGTTCATCCTCTTCGTACAGCTTCCGGAGTTCTCCGTTCTTCTCCATGGCTCCCTTGAGCGTAATATTCAACTCCTTGGGAATCATCTTGGCAATATTATCCACAAAAGCGTATGGTAAATCCATTACCCGCCCCACATCGCGAATTACGCCTCTTGCCGCCAGCGTACCGAAAGTGACAATCTGCACCACGCAGTCCGCGCCGTATTTCTGGCTTACATAGTCAATTACCTGCTGCCTGCCTTCAGGTGCAAAATCCACGTCGATATCCGGCATGGATACACGTTCCGGATTCAGAAAACGCTCGAACAGAAGCTGGTATTTGATTGGGTCAATGGTTGTAATCCCCAGACAGTAAGACACCACGCTTCCAGCCGCGGAACCGCGCCCCGGCCCTACCATGATGCCATGATCTTTTGCATACTTGATAAAATCCCAGACAATCAGAAAATAATCCACATATCCCATATCCTGAATGACCGAAAGCTCATAGGCCAGCCGTTCCCTTAATTCCTCCGGCACAGGACGATAAAGCCGCTCCAGACCTTCATAGCACAGTTCATTTAGATACTGCCAGGAAGTTTTTCCACCCGGCACGTCATATTTCGGAAGTTTGGTAACTCCAAATTCAATCTCGACGTTACATCGGTCGGCAATCTTCTGCGTATTTTCAATCGCCTCCAGCGCATAGGGAAAGAGTGTCCGCATCTCTTCCTCGGACTTAATATAGTACTGGCCTCCTTCATAGCGCATACGGTCCTCATCCGCAAGCTTCTTGCCAGTCTGCAGACACAACAGAATATCATGAGGCTTCACGTCATCCGCAAAAGTATAGTGCACGTCATTCGTAGCCACAAGGGGAAGACCTGTCTCTGCACTCAGACGCAGGAGCGACTGATTCACTGTCTGCTGCATGGAAATCCCATGGTCCTGCAGCTCCAGAAAAAAGTTCCCCTTTCCAAATATCCTCTCATAACGGAGCGCAGCTTTTTTCCCCTCCTCATAAAGTCCTCTGGATATATACTTTTGTACCTCTCCTGCCAGACATGCGCTCAAAGCAATAATGCCTTCATGGTAGGTCTCAAGCACCTCAATATCCACCCTTGGCTTATAATAATATCCTTCCGTAAATCCCCTGGACACTATTTTCATCAAGTTGTGATAGCCTGTCTCGTTCTCCGCAAGAAGAACCAAATGATAATATCGATCCTCTCCGCCCTGTCCCGGATCTTTTTTGAATCTGGAGCCTGGCGCCACATATACCTCGCTTCCGATAACCGGTTTGATTCCCGCCGCTTTTGCCGCCCGGTAAAAATCAATTACGCCGAACATCACGCCATGGTCTGTAATTGCCACGCTGTTCATCCCCAGCTCTTTCACCCGACCGATACACTCTTTAATTTTATTAGAACCGTCCAACAGGCTGTACTCTGTATGAACGTGTAAATGTGCAAATGCCATTGCCGCACCCTGCTTTCTTATGTACTGATTATTTCAACCGGATATCCGTATCTGTTATCACAATCTTACCTGCCTTCAAAAGTCTTCCCACAGCCCGTTTAAAAGCGTTTCTGCTCAAGCCTGTCTCCCTTTTAATCAGCTCTGCCCCCGCTTTATCCGTAAATGGATAAGCGCCGCCTCTTCTCTCCATATCCTGAAGCATGCGCTCTGCGTCTAAGTCCATCTGGAGAAATGCCTTCTCCCTCAAACTGAGATCCAACTTCCCGTCCGGTTTCACACCTGTAACCCGAACTTCAATTCTATCTCCTACCTTGTGATTTCCATATATCTCCCGCTTTGGAATCAATCCGCAATAGATGTCGTCCACCGCCACAAACCATCCGAAATTATCGCTTATTTCATAGATAATTCCCTGTACTTTGTCATCCTTCTTATAGGGAGAATCTTTCTGCAATTTCTCATACACCTTCATGGTCGCGCAGAGCCTTCCGCTCTTATCCACATAAAGGCTCACCAGACATTCATCTCCGGGCTTTACCCTGGCCGTTTGTTCTTTAAATGGAAGCAGCAAATCCTTTTCCAGCCCCCAGTCAAGAAACGCTCCGATTTTCCCCGTATCCAGCACTTTCAAAGCCTTCACCTGACCAAGAGATATCTTCGGCTCCCTGACGGTGGCTATCATTCGGTCTCTGGAATCCTTATATAAAAAAACCTCCACCGGATCTCCGACCTCAATCCCTTCCGGCACCTGTTTGGCCGGAAGCAGCACTTTATCCTCGGAGGTTCCTAAATAGACTCCAAAGTCTACCTTTTTTACCACCATTAAGCTAACTCTTTTCCCAAGGTTTTTCTCTATTATCATCTGTCATTCTCCTATTAATTCCACGACAGCATAAGGGTTTCCTTCCTTGTCGCAGAGCTCTACCACCGTACGTTCCTCTTCTCGTGCAATCTTTGGCAGAATCATATCGCCATATACCGCCGATTTCTTATACTCTACCCGAAGCTGTCTGACACTTAAGTCCTCCTCAAGCGCTTCCAGCGCCATCTGTACGTATTGGCAATTATTTACATGTTTATTGGTGTCAATATGATACTTTCGCACCGGGAAACTCGCTCCCTCCTGACTCTGTGCCGGAAGAAGAATTTTCCTGGGCGCATAGTCCATTGCAAGAGGCTCCTCCATGCCATATCCTTCTACCTCTTCTTTACCTGGCTTAACCGGTCTTCCCTTTTTTTTGTCCATATAAGCCCAGATTGAATTTGCATAAGCCGCGTGAGAGCCTTCTTTATCCAGCATCAAAAAATTCCTTTCTCCAAGAACTCCTTTGAAACTTGTCGGCCAGGTACACACTTTAACATTCTCGCCAAGCGCCGGATAACGCTCTACCACAATCTGCCAGCCGGACAATACCCAGCCTCGTTCTTCTTCCTTATGTCTGCTTACTCCAAAACCAATACTTTCTGAATGAAAAATACTGCAGTCCTGAAAATAATTGATGATTCCCGGCAGCGTTATTTTCTCGTCATAATCAATCTCGCTGTAGCGGATTCTGCTGTCAAATGCGTACATATTCTCTCTCCTTCATTGCTATTCTTCTGAGAAGAAAAACCATTTTATCTTAAAGTCTGAGGTACAGGTTATCATCTCATAAGCATCCTCATCCAGTACTCCTTTCAGTTCCTGCTTATCTTCCGGCACAACTTTACCATAGACCGAATCCGTAAAACACAGATTTGGATACAGGCAGCACCACCAATTATGCCCCATGCCGCTCCCAATCCGGATTCTCAACGCCTCATAGGTTCCTTTCGGAAATGTCACGTCTCCATAGTTCTTTTCCGGAAATTCGTCCCTCACGAGCTCTGCCGTCACTGTATCTTCACTGTTTTCCTGTCTCACAGTCTGTTGTGCTACCTCCCTGATTTCTTCCAAATGTTCCCGAACAAACTCCTTCGTCTCTCTCAAACCGTTCTGTCCGTCCAGTTCTTCCTGCAGATAGGAAACAACTGCATTCTTTACCTGCATTTTCACCTGCTGGTCCCTCTCGCTGTCGCTGTCAGCAAGCACATGGAACCTGAGTACTTGTTCTGCAAGTTCAGCCGTTGCCTGTTCTGTTCTTGCTTCTACAAGAAGCCCCCTCTGCATAACAACCCAGCCGGTAAGCGCCGCCGCAATCACTATGGAAATTCCCAGACAAATCCCATGAATCCACCGGGAAATAGATGCTTCTCTTCTTACCTCTTGTATGATTAATCTGTCTCTGATTTTCATTATGTACACGCTCCTTTCATCAGGAGTATGGACAATAATTTACCAGATTATTCCTTTTTTCCGTTCTTTATGCGAATTGTTCCGCTGATTGCCTCAGCCTGATTATTAATATGACGGCATACAATCTCCGCCGCCTGTTCCTTCCTTCGCTTCTCAATCGCACAGATTAAACTCTCATGCTCTTCTAAAAGCTGGGGAAATACCGCCTCATCTTTTAAGTATTCGACCCGATAGCGGTACATCTGCTCTCTCAAATTATTTAAAATATGAATTAATTTATGATTTCCTGTCGCCAGGCTAATCAAATCATGAAAGTGCTCGTCCGCTTCCGCAATCTCCGTCACATTCCCGCTGTCCAGAATATCTTGAAATGTCTCTGCCGCCAGCCGGAGCTCTCTTAACTGTGCCTTTGTAATGTGGTCGCAGGCCAACTGAACGGCAAGTTTCTCCAGAGCCTCCCGCACTTCCAGCACGTCTCTCAAATTCTTCTCGGTAATCTCCGCTACCTCCGCCCCTTTCCTGGGAATCATCAGTACCAGTCCCTCTAATTCCAGCTTTCTGATTGCCTCTCGGATGGGAGTCCTACTTACGCCCAGCTTCTTCGCGAGCTGAATCTCCATCAGTCGTTCTCCCGGCTTTAATTCTCCTTTCAGAATTGCCTGTCTAAGCGTCTGAAATACCACATCTCGAAGCGGCAGATACTCGTTCATTTTCACTTCAAAATTGGGTTCTTTCATTCTATTCTCCTCACATTGTGTACATTTGTCACATAAGCCTGTCTGGTCAAACCTCTGCTCTTAATTTTCCGAGCCGCCATTCTTGCCTGACTTCTGGAATCAAACAGCCCGAATACAGTGGGACCGCTGCCGCTCATCAATGCCCCCAGCGCCCCCAAATCCAGCATCGCCTTTTTAATCTGACCAATTACCGGATACTCCTTTAGCATCACCTGCTCCAGCACATTCCCCATACCAGACGCTACGCGCTGGATATCCGAGTTCTCTAAGCCCTGTATAATTCCGTCGATGTCTGGATGTTCCACCTGAGTTAAGGCGTCGTACTTCTCATATACCGTCTCCGTAGAGGCGCTAAGCGGTGGTTTCGCAATTAACACGTAACATTTCGGTATCGATGGAAGGGGAGTGAGCCTCTCGCCGATTCCCTCTGCCAATACAGTTCCCCGCATGATGCAGTAAGGGACGTCAGCGCCTAAGTTCACTCCCCGTTTCTTTAACTCCTCCTCGGAAAGCCCCAATCCATACATTCGATTCATTCCAAACAGAACCGCCGCCGCATTGCTGCTTCCTCCTGCCATTCCGGCCGCTACCGGAATGTGCTTATCCAGAATAATCTTAATTCCCTCGTCGATTCCAAATTCTTTCTTCAGCAGTTCTGCTGCCTTGTAGGCAATGTTATTCTCATTCACAGGCAGAAAATTTAAATTCGTCTCAAGTCTAATACCTGGTATTTTGCTCCTCTCAAGAATAACCCTGTCATAAAGGTATACGGTTTGCATCACCATCCGGACTTCATGATACCCATTCTCTTTTTTTCCAAGGATATCCAACCCCAGATTCACCTTTCCCAGTGCCTTTAATTCCAATTTATCCATTGTATTCTCCTTGTATCTTGTATACAGCGTACTTACAGTATACTCATGTTTTCTTTGAAAATCAACATCTTTTCACCAGGTTTTAATGTGTCTCCTTCTATCTGATTGATGCTCTTAATCCCCTCTATTGTAGTGTGATACCGCTTCGCAAGTTCCCACAATTCATCACCGTCTTTCACAATATATCCCACAATCCCTGGCGCTCTTGACAATTGCTCCAGATCCAATGGCTCCTCCCCGATATCCTGAATATTCAGAATCCTTTCCGGTCTCCGCAGGAATAGCTGAAAGCCTACGGTTGCTTTCACTTCTGCCTCGCCATTTCCCAGAATCCCCACGCTGACCTGCTCCAATATAGTTCCGATATCATATTCCATATCGGCCTCAGCTCCATTGCACTCAATGACATACGTAAACGGCACCATTCCCTGCCATACCTCAAAAGGAGCCTCGTCGTCTGCTTTTATGTACAGGAAGCATATATGCAGGACGCCTTCGGCCATAATCCCGTCGGATACGATTTCCGTATGCTCAATTTTAAGGCTTCCATCGGTATGACATACCTGCAGAATCTCGCTCCGAAGCTCCGGAATAGAAATCTGCTCGGAAAGTTTATATTTAGAATAGTTCTGCATAACCAGACCTGCCGCCTCTACCTGCGCAAACTCTGGTTTTAGCGTCTGTTTCAGAGAATAAATATCCGTCAGAATATTCAATTTTTCTTCACTGTAAATAGCCGCGCGCATTTCCAGCGTGGCTTCCACACCGACAATACGCATCTCTCCGTCTGCATCCATACGCACGTCGATATTCTCGTCAATCACTCCTCCAATCAGATGATGATACATCGTGTCTTCCGCGCCATAGCATTCTATTCGCCCTTCATAGGGAATTGTCTGCTCCGCCCAGTCTGTCTTGCCGTCCACCGACTCGTACAGAATAAAGACTACCATTTCTCCCCGCAAAAGCAGTTCATCTGTTCCAAGTCTGGTGTCCAGCCTCCGCTGCGACACTTCCGCAAGCAGTATATTTCCTATCGTTTCTTTGGTATTTGACAAGGCAAACTCTTCTTTAATCCTGTAAGTATCTTTCTTTACAGAATGAAGTTTTAATACTTCTTTTGGCTCCCACCTCCGGTAAAGTCCCGGCTCCTCCTCCACATCCAGCGTCAGGATATCTTCTTCCTCATTTTCGGAAGAAAGTTCAATCTCTACCATTGCTTTCAGGCTAACTTTCCTGGAATGAACCAGAGAAACAGATAGTTCTACGCTTCCTTCCTTTAACAGCAGGCTTCCCTTCGGCTCTTCTTCCGCATATACCATTTCTTCAAACGGAATTTTGCCCTGCAGCGCAGACATTCTCTGTTCTTCGCTTTCGAGTACATACAAAATCTGATATAAAATCTTACCGGTTACCCGGATATAATTATCCACCGTCTTCATATCGTCAACCCGAAGCGTCCCTCGACTGTAGACGACCCGGCCAATATCGCTCTTTGCATCTGGTACGTTTACATCACCGTCCACATAGAATTGATCCGTAATTCTTCTTCCCGCCACGTTTTTCCGAATTGCTTTTTTTAACTGCTCCATCTAACATCCTCCTCTATTCTATAATCACATCTTTATCCTTATATTCTGTCCGGAGCACAATATAGGGATATGTAGGCTCTTCTTCCATATTTTCCCCCGGCTCCGGTCCAAGAAACGTTGTCTTAAGCACGATAGCGTTCTCGCTCTCATAAAAATCTTCCACCTGTATTTTATATCCGTCCGTCTTCTGTTCCCCATATCCCCTGGCAATATAAAGTCTTCCCTTATCCGCATAAGTAAGAAAAAAAGGTTTCTTCCACCGTTCCTCAATCGGCCCCCTCATTTCCTCCGGAATATCCTGCTCCTCAACCTGCTCATACTCCAAATCCCCGGCCTTCTCCGTCTCAATCCTCTGAACCGAGCACCCCGCCAGCATAACCAGACACAAAAGCAGAATCACCCCCGCCAGCACGCTCGCTCCCCCGGCGTCACAATACCTGCGGTCCATATACCGCTCCTCCTCAATACAGTCCTTCACAATACCCCCACTTATCAATATCACTCCCGTTCCCAACAACCTGCATCCTGTTTCCACACCGCAAGCCCATGTCATCCCACCTCCACGTCAGGCTGAAGTTCCGTCAACCGCCAAGTCACGCACACCTTCCTCCCGCCTTGCTTAGCGGATTCTGCTGACTTTGTATGGAGAGCAGGGCAATCAGTAAACAGTGGATTGAATCAGAAAGATTCTTCTGACTTCAATCCGCGTCCGCTTGCCAACGTGTGAACAGCAACTCAAAAAACTACACCCTGCTATATATCTACGCGGAACCGCTTTGAAAAATACCCATTTTGTGGTAAGATATTTCCATGAGGTTTTTCCTCCAAATAAATGTGCGATTACCTACGCGCATCTGACAAAGGAGATTTTTGATTATGAGTACAGCATCCCTGCCGCGTATCTCCGGCATCCTGCTGCATCCTACGTCCCTGCCTTCCCCTTACGGAATCGGCGACTTAGGTCAGGCAGCCTATAATTTTGTAAATTTTCTGGAAGCATCCGGCCAACATCTCTGGCAGATTCTCCCGCTTACCCATACCGGCTACGGCGATTCTCCCTACCAGAGTTTCTCTGCATTTGCCGGGCAGCCCCTTTTAATCAGCCCGGAACTTCTTTACGGTCTTCATCTGCTGACAGAAGAAGAACTATCCACCTGCCCTGCCGCAGAGCCGGAGTATGTGGATTACGGATTGATTATTCCCTGGAAATTAAGCTTGCTAAAAAAGGCTTATAAGCGTTTCAGTAAAACTGAACATACGATTCTCTATACAAAATATCAGGCGTTTTGCAAGAAAAATTCAGACTGGCTGGAGGATTATGCCCTGTTTATGGCTCTAAAGGACGTCCACGACGGCAAAAGCTGGCTGGAATGGGAAGATGCATACCGGATGCCGGACGATGCGTTTAAGAATACCTTAAAAGCCAGGCTGTCCGAAGAAACCGGCTATTACTCCTTTATCCAATTCCTGTTTTTCCAGCAATGGGCGCAGCTTAAGGAATATGCCAACGCTCATGGCGTCCGCATTATCGGCGACATTCCTATCTTCGTGTCCATGGACAGCGCCGACGTATGGGCCAATCAGCATCTGTTCCAGTTAGATACGAAAGGATTCCCCACTGCGGTTGCGGGAGTTCCGCCAGATTATTTTTCTGCTACCGGTCAGCTCTGGGGCAATCCTTTATATGAATGGAATTCCCACAAACGGGAAGGCTATTCCTGGTGGATATCTCGAATCGCGAATCAGCTTGAGATTCTGGATATCCTGCGGATTGACCATTTCCGCGGATTTGAAGCTTACTGGGCTGTTCCATACGGAGAAGAGACGGCTGTTAACGGAGAATGGATTAAGGCTCCTGGAAAAAGCTTATTTACAGCGATTCAGGATGCTCTTGGAGATGAACTTCCCATTATTGCAGAAGATTTGGGCGTCATTACCCCTGAGGTAGAATCCCTTCGGGATACATTTAACTTTCCAGGCATGAAGGTGCTGCAATTTGCGTTTGAAGATACTGGGGAAAGTACATTTCTTCCCCACCATTACACATCTCCAAACTGTGTATGCTATACCGGAACCCATGACAACGACACTACCAAAGGATGGTATGAGACCTTAAAGAAAGACTGCCGTAAAAAGGTGCGGCGCTATCTGAACATAGGAAAACACGACTGCGTCAGTCTCCACATGATACGTGCCTGCTTAGCAAGCACTGCTGCTTACGCTGTTTTTCCACTGCAGGATGTGCTGGACATTGGCAAAGAAGGACGAATGAACACTCCCGGAGTAGCGGCCGGCAACTGGAACTGGAGATTCCTCCCGGATGCACTGACGAAAAAACACGCAAAGCGGTTGAAAAAGCTGTCTCAATTATACGGAAGGTATTAAAATTATGATTCGATTTATATTTGTCGCACTGTTTTTATTCCTGTTTTTACTGCTGGGAATCCCGGTACTCCTTATCGAGCAACTCATCGGTCTGAAAAATAAACAAGCGAAAGACTACTCTTCTTTACGCATTGTACAGTACGCATTCCGCCTTATTATCTGGATTAGCGGCGTGGATTTAACCGTCATTGGAGAAGAGAATATTCCAGACGAACCGGTTCTGTTTGCCGGCAACCACAGAAGCTATTTTGACATCGTTCTGACCTACGCCCGGTGTAAGAGACTCACCGGTTACATCGCCAAAAAAGAAATGCTGCGCTACCCTTTGCTCAGAGAATGGATGAAAGCATTGTACTGCATTTTCCTTGACAGGGACAATGTAAGGGAAGGTCTAAAGTCTATCCTTCAGGCGATTGATTATGTAAAATCCGGCGTCTCCATCTGCATTTTCCCGGAAGGCACCAGAAACAGGGGCGAGGAACTGAGCATGATGCCTTTTAAGGGAGGCTCGTTAAAAATTGCAGAAAAAAGCGGCTGCGCCATTATTCCCATGTCGATAAATAACACGAATAATATTTTCGAGGCCCATATTCCAATTATCAAAAAGACTCACGTGATTATCGAATATGGCAAACCCATTTATCCTAAGACTCTGGATAAGGATACCAGAAAACATCTGGAAGAGCACGTGCAGCATATCATCCAGGAAACCATTCATAAAAATGCTTCGCTGGTATAACAATCGCTTTTCATTTGTACATGCGGGTGTTATAATTATACGAAACATCACAATTTAAAGGAGTTAAATCATCATGAACCAAAGAGATTTAACCTTGCTGACTGATTTTTATGAGCTGACCATGATGCAGGGTTATTATGAACAGGGACAGAATGAGACGGTGGTATTCGACGTATTTTACCGTCAGAATCCCTGCAGCGGCGGATATGCTGTCTGCGCCGGACTGGAACAAATTATTGAATATGTGAAGGGGCTCAACTTCACTTACGAGGACGTGGATTATTTGAGAAGCCTTGGCATTTTCAGCGAAGATTTTTTGAATTATCTAAGCGGCTTCCATTTCAGCGGAGATATCTACGCAATTCCGGAAGGAACGATTATCTTTCCCAAGGAGCCGTTATTAAAGATTATCGCTCCCATCATGGAAGCCCAGCTTGTGGAAACTGCGATTTTAAATATTATCAATCATCAGTCTCTCATTGCTACCAAGACTTCTCGGGTAGTATTTGCTGCCGACGGGGACGGCGTTATGGAATTTGGCCTGCGTCGGGCCCAAGGGCCGGACGCAGGATTATACGGGGCCAGAGCCGCCATGATTGGCGGCTGTGTCGGAACCTCCAACGTACTTGCCGGACAGTTATTTAACGTACCGGTACTGGGAACCCATGCCCATAGCTGGATTATGAGTTTCCCAGACGAGTATACGGCATTTAAGACCTACGCCGAATTATACCCCGACAACTGTACGCTTCTGGTGGATACCTACGACACCTTAAAGTCCGGCGTGCCGAACGCCATCCGCGTATTTCAAAAGATGCGTGATTCCGGTAAAAAACTGACCAAATACGGTATCCGTTTAGACAGCGGCGACCTTGCATACTTATCCAAGGAAGCGCGTAAGATGTTAGATGCAGCAGGCTTTGAGACTGCGGTTATCGCTGCTTCCAACGATTTGGACGAATATCTTCTTCACGACTTGAAGGTTCAGGGCGCGGCCATCACCTCATGGGGCGTAGGCACCAACCTGATTACCTCTAAGGACTGCCCGTCCTTTGGCGGCGTCTATAAGCTTGCGGCCATCCAGAATGAAAAGGGTGAATTTGTCCCGAAGATTAAGCTCTCTGAAAATACAGAGAAAATTACCAATCCGGGCAACAAAACAATTTACCGGATTTATGATAAGACAACCGGCAAGATTCGCGCAGATTTAATCTGCTTCGCCCACGAGACATTTGATACCAACAAAGATCTGGTTATTTTTGACCCGATTGAAACCTGGAAAAAAACCAGGCTGGTTGGCGGCTCTTATACCATGCGAGAGATTCTTCTTCCTATATTTAAGAGCGGAGAATGCGTCTACCAGTCGCCGTCTGTGGCAGAGATTGCAACATACTGCCGGCAGGAGAAGAAGACTCTGTGGGAAGAGACGAAGCGTCTGTTTTACCCTCACAACGTCTATGTGGATTTGTCTGACGAGTTGTATTCTGTTAAGAAGGAACTATTGAACCAACTTGGCAAAAACTAGAAGGAGTATATATATGAAAATTATCGTATTAGCAGGCGGCTACAGCAATGAGCGCGATGTATCCTTAAATTCCGGCGCAGGTATATGCCGGGCTCTCAGAGACAGGGGGCACCAGGCCTATCTTCTGGATGCATTTTTAGGTTTTCCTGACGCCCCGGACAAATTAGAGGAGGTCTTTGACCTTCCAGACGGAGGTCTTTCCATTGCCGCCGATATCCGGGTAACCGAGCCGGACCTTGAAGCTCTGTGGGCATCCCGTCCGGGCGATTCGGTAAGCTATCTTGGACCAAATGTGCTAGAACTCTGTGCTCTGGCCGATATTACATTTATGGCGCTGCATGGAAGCCTTGGGGAGAACGGCAAACTGCAAGCCACCTTCGACGTACTGGGCATCCGCTATACAGGCCCTGATTCTCTTGGCTGCGCTCTGTCCATGGATAAAGGCGTTGCCAAAGAGATATTTAAGCAAAGAAAGATTCCGACTCCTTCCGGAACCCATCTGCAAAAAAAAGACAACGACGTATCTTTAGCGTCCCTGGGACTGGAACTTCCGGTGGTAATAAAGCCTTGCTCCGGCGGCTCCAGCCTTGGAGTATACATTGTCTATACGGAAGAAGAATATCTCTCCGCAATAGATAATTCTTTTAAGAAGGAAACAGAAGTAGTTATTGAACCGTTTATTGACGGGCGGGAATACGCCTGCGGCATCTTCGACGGCAAGGCTCTTCCTCTGGTGGAAATTGTTCCCAAAGACGGCTTCTTTGACTATGCCAACAAATATCAGCTTGGCGGCGCATCGGAAATCTGCCCTGCGACCTCCCTCTCGCCGGAGGTAACCGCACAGATTCAGGCCGCCGGAGAGAGCGCGTTCGCCGCGTTAAGACTGAATGTATACTCCAGAGCTGATTTTATTGTAGATAACCATACCGGAGATTTTTACTGTCTGGAGGTCAACTCTCTTCCCGGCATGACAAGCGCAAGTCTCCTTCCGAAAGCTGCAAAGGCTGCCGGATATGAATACGGAGAATTTTGCGAACTGATTATCAAGAAGTCTATAGAAGCAAGATACCAGGAGATACAGCTATGAAAAATCTTACTCTGGCCAACATAGCAGAAGCCTGTCAGGGCGTTTATCATGGCGACGGCATTCTGCTTGACAAGGAAGTTGCCGGCGTTACCATTGACAGCCGCAAGGTAGAAAAGGATTTTCTCTTTGTTGCAATTAACGGCGAACGGTTTAACGCGCATACTTTTATTCCAGATACCATTGAAAAGGGAGCTCTGTGCGTAGTGTCCCACGAGGATTTGGGCGATACGGATTTCCCTTATATTCTGGTGGAGGCAACCGGTCAGGCGCTGCTTGACATTGCCGGGCTCTACCGGGATTCCTTCGATGTGAAGGTGGTGGGCATCACCGGAAGCGTCGGCAAGACCAGCACCAAGGAAATGATTGCCTCGGTTCTGGCGCAAAAATATAACGTACACAAAACGCAGGGGAATTTTAATAATGAATGCGGCCTGCCTCTGACTATATTTGAAATGAACGAGTCTCATGAAGTCTCTGTTCTTGAAATGGGTATCAACCATTTCGGGGAGATGCGTAAGCTTTCCTCAGTGGCCCGTCCGGATATTTGTGTTATTACGAATATCGGCGTCGCTCATCTGGAATTTTTAAAGACACAGGAGGGCATCCTGCTGGAAAAGACACAGATGTTTCAGGATATGAACCATGGCGGCTCGATTATCCTGAACGGAGACGACCCGCTCCTTTCTACCCTCGGCCCGGTAAAAGGCGCCGAGCCTGTATTTTACGGGCTGAATCCGGAGACCAACGATATCTTCGCAGACGCAGTCAAACCCTTGGGCTTAAAGGGCACTGCCTGCACGATTCATTTGCCGGACGAAAGCTTTACCTGTGTCGTTCCGACTCCCGGCATGCATATGGTATCCAATGCGCTGGCGGGCGCCTCTGTGGGTTATACTCTGGGACTGACGGCAGATGAAATCCGGCAGGGCATTGAACGCCTTCCCTTTATGCCAGGACGCAACAATATTATCCAGACTGAGAAGATGATTCTCTTAGACGATTGCTACAACGCCAATACCATCTCCATGAAAGCCGCGTTGGATGTGCTGAATATGGCAATTGGCCGTAAAGTCGCTATCCTTGGCGATATGGGCGAGCTGGGAGACAACTGGGCGGAACTTCACCGGGCTGTTGGCAGTTACGCCGCAGAGCTTGGCATTGACCTGGTATGCGCCATCGGAGAGCTGGCCGCTGAAATCGCCGCCGGCGCCAAATCCGCAGATACTACGGTCCGTTACTTTGGTACAAAAGAAGAGTTCCTCTCCCAGGCAAAAGATATTCTGTTAGAAGGGGATAATGTACTGATTAAGGCCTCTCATGGCATGGAATTTCCAGAAATCGTAGACGCATTGAAAGTACTATAGCCAAGAACTAACCGGCCCTTTCATAACGCACAAAATACCGTCAATATACAAGATTTTATATTCCTCTTGTATATTGACGGTATTTTTCTATGCTTTCTCGCTTATCATCTCTCCGCCGTCATTTGCAGAATAGAAGCTCGCAGAACCCGACAGATTCATCTGCAGACCTTCTCCGCTGTCAAGTCTTTTTTTAAAGTCCATAAATGCCGTCAGATGTCTGCTGTAAGTACTGGCGGTCCTGTCATATCCGCCTCCGGCGTTCGCTTTGAAGAAATTATTCCAGTAGGAGGCTCCATTCATATACCGGTAAATTCCCAGCACCGAACCCTGCGTCACTTTCTGACTATATTTCTCCTTCGCATACTCGGCGCCCTTTACTAACGCCTTCATTATATCCCCGGACTGCCGATACTCTTCCATGGTCCTGTCATATACGTCCCACACAGACTCTTTATCCAGAGCCGCGTTACCTCTGGGATCATAGGAAGTCATAGCGTCATTTCGATTGGCGGTTAACTGTTCGTCAAAACGCTCCATAAAAGATTGAACAAATCCCTTTAACGTCTTATCAAGCGTCTCCTCCACCTCTTTGCTAATACCGCTTTCCTTGATAATGGTATCTGTCTTCATAGCAGCCATCGCAAGCTCCAGCCCCATCCGCTCTTCGTTCATATCGTAAGTATTAGCCTTTGCCTCCATCACTGTAATCTCTGATGTATACTGCCCTAAGACCTCCAAATCCCGACGTGTATATCCTCCATTCTCAGACACCTGAACGGCTATATTCTGCTCCCGCAGCCTGGCCGCGATATACTCGTCGTCTTCCAGCAGCCACTCGTCCTCCGTTCCTTCCAAACCGGTAAATTCGGCATTCTCCTTCAAAAACTCCCGGTATTGGGCCGCTCTGTCTTCCACACTCTTTTGAAATGACTTAGAAAGCTTCTCCTTTTCCCCGGAAACTCCGTTCTTTTCCAGAATATCTCCAACAATCTCTGCGTATTTCTCTGACGTCCGCTCTACCGCTCTCTGATAAATCTTATCCAGCTTATCCAGCTCTGCTTTCTGCAAAGCGCCGGAATAGGTCTCCTTAATCCTCATTTCCATCGCTGCATACCGGGAAGCCAGATATTCGATATTCCTGCTGACCTTCTCCTCTCCCACGTGCGCATACGCCGGACCCGCGTCGAATCCAATTCCCTTAAATTCAAATTCCAGCATCTGCATATCTGTATCTTCTACGGAAAGCGTCATCTCACCCTCCTTAAGACGCTTCTCCAAATCCTGTATGCTAAGACTCCGGTTTGTTCTATCTGCCGTTCCATCCAGAATATCTATCAAATTGACCGTATTCATCTTTCGCCACTGCTTCTTCAACGCGTCTTCCTTCGTGTAGTCCGCACGGTCAATCCCATATAAAGAACACAGAATGCTCTTATTCGTTGTCTCTATATTCGCTTTACTTTTCTGAACAGACGTCGACGGCGCCCCCTGGGTCAGCTTTCCGCTAAATTCCGCAGCCGTATTTGCCGCAGCCGGAATCCCCGCGATTCTCTCTGCTATTGTCATGAAACCTACCTCCTTACCATCACGCTCTATAGAATATATCGGCAGATTTTTACATAATATAACCTATTATGCTTTTCATTTAACAATCTATTGCATACTTACCCTCCGTTTACAAGAGCATACAAGGTTCTGGAACTATCATCCCCTTTTATACATTTCTTTCAACATAAAACGCACCGGTAATCTCTATCTTTTCTAAACTAACGATAGAGACTCCGGCGCATCTTGAAAGAACCTTCCGATATCTTTCATGCAATTTTTATTTTATCTCCAGCACCTTGTCTGCCAACGATTTCTCTGATGATTCCCCTCTCATCCTCTTAATCAGCTTCCGCGCATACTCCACCAGCATACTCAAGTATCGGAAAAAAGATTCTGCCGCGAAGGAGAACATGACAAACAGCACCACGCAGATGGTGGACATCCCTTCCAACGCAAATAATTTATTTAAAAACACTCCGCAGAATACCAGTCCCGCCAAATTCCCTGCAAATACCCACACTCTCAGCCTGCTCATCGGCTGGCAAATCTTATACAGAATCATGAATCCCACAATGGCCAGCAACATAGTTGCCGCCGTAGCGATATCCTCGCCGGGCAGTCCAAATACCTGCCCACAGGTCACCAAGGCCCCTACTGCAATCACGTCTGTCAAACCTGCCGGCAGCGCCTTTAGCAGCACGTTGGTTATAAAATGTCCCTGAATTCTGGTCTTATTCGGCTCCAGCGCCAAAAAGAATCCCGGTATCCCAATCGTAAACATACTAATCAGCGATATCTGCGAAGGCTCCAGCGGATACGTAATCATAAATACGGCTGAGAAGATGGACAATAAGAAGGAAAATATATTCTTCACAAGGAACAAACTTGCAGAGCGCTGGATATTATTGACCACACGCCGTCCCTCCAGTACCACCGAAGGCATACAGGCAAAATCAGAATTTAAAAGCACCACCTGCGCAGCCTGAGCCGCCGCCTCGCTTCCCGACGCCATAGCGATACTACAGTCCGCATCCTTTAACGCCAATACGTCGTTGACGCCGTCTCCGGTCATTGCAACCGTATTCCCCGCCTCTTGCAACGCCTGCACAAACTGACGCTTTTGATTGGGCGTCACTCTGCCGAATACCGTATATTTCTCCATGGCTGCCGCCACCTGCTCCGGAGTACGCAGCGTAGCTGCATCTACATAATTCTCCGCCCCGGCGATGCCTGCCTGCGCCGCCACTTCAGATACGGTCATCGGATTATCTCCGGAAATAACCTTCACCTGCACGTCCTGCTCGGCAAAATACTGGAAGGTCTCTTTCGCCTTATCCCGAATAGGGTTGGCAAGGGTCACATATCCGAGCGGGGTTACTTTTTCGGTCAGCTTCTTTCCGTCAATCTCACCGTCATATTTACCAAATACCAAGACGCGATAACCTTTCGCAGCATACTGTTCAATCTCCGCTCCATATAGAATATAATCTTCGCGCAGCACCAGTTCCGGTGCTCCCAGAACGTATGCCCCGTCCTCAAATGTTACGCTGCTGTATTTGACCGCCGAAGAAAAGGACGTCATACTTACTGCTTTCTTTCCGGTGTTCTCTGTAAAATGAGCTTTCAGCGCCTCCATTGTAATATTATCCGCCGTCATAGCTCCCGCAAAATCTCCAATCATCTTGTCAAGAGCAGGATACTTCTCCTTATCTTTCGTATAATCCAGCGTCGGCGCCGCCTCATGGACTGCCATCGTATTCTCCGTAATCGTTCCTGTCTTATCTACACAAAGCACATTAACCCTTGCCAGCGTCTCAATACTCTTCATATCGTGCAAAAGCACCTTCTGCTTTGCAAGACGCATGGCGCTGACAGCAAGAGCAACTGTCGCCAGCAGATACAACCCTTCCGGAATCATACCAATTACTGCCGCCACCATAGACGTAATGCTTCCCCGGAAGGGCTCGTGATTCAAGAAGAAGCTCTGAACAAATAATATGATTCCAATGGGAATAATGGCAATGCCTACCCATTTTACCAGTTTATTTAAGGAGCGTATCATCTCCGACTGCTCCCCTTCTCCCATCTTCTTCGCTTCCAGCGTCAGCTTGGATATATACGAATCCTCGCCAACCTTCTCAAGCCTGGCGTGACACTTACCGGAAATAATAAAACTTCCGGACATTAGCATATCGCCCTTTTTCTTGGTAATCTCGTCCGATTCTCCGGTCAGCAGAGATTCATTCACCTGCACTTCCCCCACCGACACCACCGCATCCGCACAAATCTGATTGCCCGCGCTGAAAATAACAATATCATCCAACACCAGTTCCTCAGAAGGAACCTGCGTTACGCTGCCGTCCCGCACAACCTTCGCGTGGGGAGCATTCAACATACTCATCTTGTCCAGTACCTTCTTCGCCCGAATTTCCTGAAAAATTCCAATCAGCGTATTGGTAATAATTACCGGAAGAAATGTAAGGTCTCTGAAAGCCCCGGCAATAATCAGCAAGATACTTAACACCAGAAATATAAGATTAAAATATGTAAAGGTATTCTCTCTGATAATATCCGGCGTTGTCTTCGACGGCGGTTCTACAGATGCATTTGTCCACCCATGCATCCTGTGCTCCCGAACCTGCGCCTCGGTAAGTCCCACCTTATAGTCCGGATTATAACGAGTCGTCTGGATACGCTCTGCGCCCTCCTGCTCCGGCTCTTTTATATTCTTCCTCTTCCGTATTTTTCCATCCATAAAATCAATCTTTCTCTTTCCTGCCCCCAACTAATAAGAAACTGCACATTCCCTATTATATGAAAACTGTATCTGTTGCGATTCATCCACCGCATTCACTCCATGTTTCGTTTCCATTATACGCCAAAACTCTTATAAGTCTATGAACAAATTCTAAAACTTCCCTTAACAAAACACAAAAAATACCAGCCGTGGCTGCAAGAAGCGCCCAGTCTTGCGCAAAGCATAAAAGGGCGCTTTTAACGTAGGCAAAATCCACTGCTTACGCAGACTTGGATACGCAGGCGCTCCTGCGTATTCTAGTCGGAGTTAGCAGTTAGTTTGCCGAAGTGTTGCCCGGCTTTGTGTAAGACTGGGCGCTTCTTGCAGCCGCTTCGGAAACTCAAAACAGCCTCACACCACACACTCTCTACCCCAGCGCCACATCCAGAATCATCATTACAGAAAACCCTACTGCCACGCCAACCGTTCCGATATTACTGTGCTTCCCTTCATTTGCCTCCGGTATCAGCTCCTCCACGACTACGTAGATCATGGCTCCTGCTGCAAATGCCAAAAGAAAAGGCAGAACCTTCACCAACACGTCTTTCAGAACAATGGTTATCCCCGCCGCCAAAGGTTCTACGACCCCGGAAGCTGTTCCATACAAGAACGCCTTACTCCGGCTCATATTTTCCTCGCTCCGCAGAGGCATGGAAACAATCGCCCCCTCCGGGAAATTCTGTACCGCGATTCCAATTGACAAGGCAAACGCTCCCGCCATAGTAATCTCCGCCCGGTCTGCAATCATCCCCGCAAATACGACGCCCACTGCCATTCCCTCTGGAATATTGTGCAGCGTTACCGCAAGCACCAGCTTGACGGCCCGGCTCCAGCCCCTATTTACACCTTCTGACTCTTTACTGTCCAAATGTTGATGAGGCACGAAGGTATCCAACGCAAGAATAAATCCCACTCCTACAAGAAAACCCGAAACCGCCGGTATAAATTTTAATCGTCCCATGTTCCCCGCCATATCCATGGCAGGAATCAAAAGTGACCACACAGATGCGGCCACCATAATTCCGGATGCAAATCCTAGAAGGGCTTTCTGGATTCCATCCCTGATTTCATTTTTCAATAAAAATACACAGGCCGCGCCTAACGTTGTGCCGATAAACGGTATCATCACACCAAAAAATACACTCATAAAAACTCCCATTCTTTTCTCGCTATTATAGTATTCCTTAGTGTGTGCATCGGTTAATTAAAATATACCAGTTCATCTTCAAGAGCCGGTATCCGCTCTATCGATTCTAACGTAATGACCGGACCTCTTCCTCTGTATGCCCGTTTCAATTCAAAACTAACCTTTCCTCTGGCTCTTACCCAGGTATCCGCCCCGAACTTTTCTGCATCTCTGCACTTACAGATAAATCCCAGGAATGTAATATCATCCGCACAGCAGGTCATAGCGTTTCTTCCCAGCACAAATTCATCCACCGGAAAACCCTTCACCTTTCTTGCTCTTCCCTGAACCTCTACTGCCTTTCCTTTATATTTTTCCGGGTGGTCCAGCATATCCACATACCAGATTCCATAGTCCATATCTTCAATTCTAATCACCGGTGCATCCAGGTCATAGGGCATCTGATCGCTAAAAATATCTTCAATTTCCCCGTCTTTTCCCTCAAAGATAATCTCCGCGCCCTGATTGACCACTTTCACACTTCTTCGATATGCTGCCAGCGGCATATCTTCTGTGCACCGGTTAAATACAACCATGTCCGCATTCCGCACCATTTCTACAAACAGGGATTTCATATTGGCAATGTACAAGTCAAAGGTGCCGGCGTCCACCGTAGTGATTTTCTGAATCAGCCCCCAACCTTCCGGCACGTCCAGCGCTTCCATCTTACTCACCGGATACATACCGTTGCACTCAAAGATTACCCGGTCCGGATGATACTTATCCTCTATCTCCTGAAGAAAATCCTTTGTCAGCTCCTCTGGCGCATCTACTGTAACCACATCTGCGTTTGCCCAGATAAGAAGCTCCTGCTCATATTCTTCTTCTCCTTCCTCACAGAGAATCAGAACCGTCTCGCCGTCTATTTTAAAATAATTCTTACTGAGTGTCTGCCGCAGGAAATTTGTCTTGCCGCTCTCTAAGAATCCTGTCATCAAATATACAACAACTCTTGCATCGTCTACCATCTGCATATTCAATCACCTACACTTCAAACAATTCTGTTAACGCATCTTCTTTCAGATTCGAGCCAATGACACAGATTCGTCCGGTAAATTCCGGCTCGCCAGCCCTGATCTCCTGCTCCCCCGGAACCATATCGAAATAAATCCACCGGTCGTCGTCGCCTGCAACCATTCCTTTCGCACGAAGTACCACGCCGTATACATCCTCGGATTCCAGAGCCGCAAGCTTCACTTTCAACTCTTCTTTATTGTATTTCTTAATCGTCTCCCTGCCCCAGCTCATAAATACTTCATCTGCATGATGGTGGTCATGATAGGCGTGATCGTGACAGCCGCAGGTGCAATCCGGACCATGGTCATGATGATGCTCATGGTTGTGAGCCTCGTCGTGATTATGATGGTGTTCATGATGGTCGTGACCCTCTCCTTCATGATGGTGGGTATGACCATGATGCTCCTTATGATTGTGATGGTGTTCATGATGGTCGTGACCCTCTCCTTCATGATGGTGGGTATGACCATGATGCTCCTTATGATTGTGATGATGTCCATGATGATCGTGACCCTCGCCTTCATGACGGTGATGTTCCTCATGGTCGTGATGGCATTGACTGTGATGTCCCTCATGATGCTCGTGACAGCCACAGGTACAGCCCTCGTCATGTTCATGATGATGCCTGTGCATCTCTTCCTCCAGCATCTGCTGTTCCAGCGAATCCACATGCTCCATCGTCTCCAGAATCTTAACGCCGTCCAACTGCTCAATCGGCGTAGTAATCATCGCTGCATTCGGATTCATTTCTCTTAAAATCTTTACCGCCGCCTCCGCTTTGTCTTCCTTCGCAACATCTGTTCTACTTAATATAATAGCCCCGGCAGTCTCCACCTGATTACTGTAAAACTCACCGAAATTTTTCAGATACATCTTACATTTATTCACATCAACTACCGTTGTATAACTGTTCAGCTCAATATCCACTTCGTCTTTCACATTCTCCACAGCCTTGATAACATCTGAGAGCTTGCCAACCCCTGACGGCTCTATCAAAATCCTGTCCGGATGATACTTCTCAATCACTTCCTTTAATGACGCGCCAAAATCTCCCACCAGAGAACAGCAGATACAGCCAGAATTCATCTCTCGGATTTCAATACCTGCTTCTTTCAAGAAACCGCCGTCAATACCAATCTCGCCAAATTCATTCTCAATCAGTACTACCTGCTCTTTCTGAAATGCTTCTTTCAGAAGCTTTTTAATCAACGTAGTCTTTCCCGCGCCCAGGAAACCGCTGATAATATCTATCTTTGTCATGTATATCATTCCTCCAATCTTTCTCTATGGAAAGTTTTAACACATCCAAATAGAAAATTCAAGGTTTCCTTATTCTTTTTGACAGGCTGAACTGTTACAGACTATTTTCTCTCCTCCCTCCGGCTCCCGCAATCCCCATTTCCGTCCGATACTTTGCCACCTTTCTGCGGGATATTGAAATTCCTTTTTTCTCCAGAACCTCTACAATTTTCTGATCGCTCTTCGGCTTTTTCTTATCTTCTTCCTGTATTACCAGTCTCATCTGTCTTTTTACCTCTTCCGGCGTATGCTCCCCGACCCTACCGATAAAAAAATCCCCCATCGGATAAATTCCGCGGAAACACTGTATATATTTATTTTTCACTGCCCTGCTTACCTTCTTTTGGAAACTTACCCAAAAATTCATTCTCATTGTCTATCGGAATGCTCTTTTCAAGCGCTCTCAAACGGTTCAGTCCTGATGCCTGTAAATACAGCAAATCCCATGCCAATTTTCTGTACTGACTGGAAATCCCTGTTTTAAAGCTTTCCTGAATTGATATACACTATTCCAGACATATATTTCCACGCCTGAATAGTGTTTAATTAGTGGATGATTAAAAAAATAATTGTTTTTCTATGCTATAATATCTTAAATTTCTATTTTATTTTGCCCTGTACACTTTTTGGCATGATTTTTGCTGTTTATTTTTACAGAAATAAGATTTCAAAAAGGAGAATATTATGGACAAATTTAAAATTGAAGACTTGCTGAACGAAGATTTAATCTTCATGAATCTAAAAGCCGCCGACTCTGAGAGCCTTCTTCATATGCTCTCGAATGAACTCCAGACAAGAGGCTGCGTAAAACCAGGCTATGCCGACGCCGTTATCCGAAGGGAGCGCATCTACCCAACCGGACTTCCTACTAATATTATGAAGGTTGCCGTTCCACATGCAATGGAGCGGGAATTTGTATTAGAACCTCGCGTGCTGGTGGCTGTTCTGGACGAACCGGTCGCTTTTAAAGAAATGGGAGACGGTGTGCGCGACGTAATGGTAAATATTGTATTCTTACTGGCTGTCTGCGGTTCCAGCCACCAGCTTGCCATCCTTCAAAAAATTGTCGGCATGTTTTCCGACACTGATATCATGACAGATATCAAACAGGCAGCAGACAAAACTGCCCTCTACCAAATCCTGAAAAAACATTTATCCGACTGAAAGGCTCGTGAACAATATGAATGAAGCTAAAATATTTGAATACGTCCTGCAGAATACCGACCAGCATAAATTAACGGAAATGCTGACAAACCATCGACTTTGCGGCATAACCGCCTCAGATATTGAAGCAAAGTTCCATATAAACCGCGCAAATGCCAGCGCATATCTTAACAAACTGGTTTCACAGAAATTATTGATAAAAATCGACAGCCGGCCCGTCCACTTTTTCCCGGCGGATTTAGTGCGTTTATTCATATCAAAAAATGATTTTAAATCCATCTATACGATTGACGAGTTTTTTGCCGCGGCCGTTCCGGCCGGCGAGTCAAAACTTGCGGCGGACGCCTTCGGCGGGCTAATCGGCCATAACGGCAGTCTTAAGACACAGATTGAAAAGGCAAAAGCCGCGATTATCTATCCTCCCAATGGACTGCATACGCTCCTGATTGGCGAAAGCGGCACCGGAAAAACGATGTTCGCTCACACGATGTATAACTTCGGTCTGGAAATACTAAAAAAGAAAAAGAAGGACTTTCCTTTTGTCGAATTTAACTGTTCCGATTACTATCACAATCCTCAACTCCTAATGTCCCATCTGTTTGGACATATCAAAGGAGCCTTTACCGGCGCTGTCTCGGATAGTCCCGGACTGGTGGAACAGGCAAATGGGGGAATCCTTTTTCTGGATGAGATTCACCGGCTTCCTCCAGAGGGACAGGAGCTGCTCTTCTACCTGATGGACACCGGCTGTTATCGGAAACTCGGAGAATCCTCCAATATGCGCAGGGCTTCCTTACGCATTATCGGCGCAACGACAGAGAATCCCAGAAATGTCCTGCTGAAAACATTTATGCGGAGAATCCCCCTCACGATTACCCTGCCTTCCTACCGGGAAAAAGATATTGAAGAAAAGTTGGCCATCATAGAACATATCTTTGTTCGGGAAGCCAGCGCGACACTGAAATCCTATGTGGTCAGCACCAGGATTGTAAAGGCTTTGTGCGCTTATACATTTACGGAAAATATCGGACAGCTTTCTTCCGAAATCAAAGTTTTATGCGCAAGGTCTTACTTAAACAATATCAGCAGCCAGGAAGAGCTTATGGTCTCTTTTGATTTGCTGTCTCCCGCCATCAAAGATTACTATCGCCAGTATGTGTCCGGGAACACCCTGTCATTTCCAAGTCGCTACGAGGCCAAATACACCATCTATTCCGCCGACAGCAAGCCCTGCCACTCCAATAAATATTATGACGAAGAAATCTACCGCAATCTGATGAAGCGCATTGATAAGTATTCCTCCATGGGCTATTCCACCCATCGGATGAATGAAGAACTGTCTTCTGATATCCAGGCATACTGCGACAACATCCTCAAGCGTTACTACAATCAGAATCTCCACAAAGAAGAATTGTACAAAATTGTTGGACAGGAAATTGTTGATTTTACCACCGATGCAGCCCAGGAAACCTTTGCCGGACTTAATCTGGAGATGAATCAGAAAAATATACTGGTTCTTTCTTTCCATTTTAAATTTCTGCTAGAGAGAATGGCGTCGCGCAAGAGCATTACCGAAAAAGAGATTTCTACGCTGAAGCAGACTGCTTCAAAGGAAATCGAAACGGCAAGAATCATCATCTCCCGCTTTGAAAACCATTTTGGAATCCATATTTCCAGAGACGAAGAATATCTGGTGGCTCTGATTCTCTCCAATATGCACAGCGCCCCAGAACAAGAACTGCCTGGTCTGATTATCGTAGCTCACGGCGCAAGCACTGCTTCCAGTATTGCCAACGTCTGCAATCGGCTGATGGAATGCAGTCTGGTTAAAGCCGTCGATGTGCCGCTAGAGCAGAATATTCCAGACACTTACCAGAATGTGCTCCGGGAGGTAATCAATTCAAGTCCCACGAAAGGCGCGCTCCTTCTGGTAGATATGGGGTCCCTGACCACATTTGACGAGAAGCTTACATTGGAAACCGGAATCCCTGTGCTCGCAATCCCGAATGTAACAACGTTGATGGCGCTGGATATCACCCGCACTCTGCTCAGCAGAGACGCCAACATTAATACGGTATACAACAGCTATATGGTAAATAAGCCAACGGAGCCTCCTTGCAGCAGGCCTTCCGTAAAAGAACCCGCCATTTTGACTATGTGCGCGTCCGGTCTGGGTACAAGCATCGCTTTCCAGGCCATGATTGAGCAAGAGCTGCATGCGCATTCCTTTGCAAACGTCCAGGTATTGGCGGTTTCTCTATCGGATATTCAGAACAGCTCGCTGCAGTATCAGGCCATCTGTTCCCAATTCCGGCTTCTGGCATGCGTCGGAAATCTGGAAGTTCCCCTGGACATTCCCTTTTTCCATATATCCAGCTTAATCTCGCCAATGGGAAAAAAATATTTCCTTGAATTTCTAAACAACGCCATGAAACAATACGCCGCACAGGCCTTTGCCCCAAAGCCGCCGGTAACTGTACAGGAGGAATGCTTAAAGTTCCTGTCTGAAAATGTAATGTACGTAAATCCTTCCGTCTCTGTACAGTATTCTGAGAAGTTTTTGTCTGCGTTAAATCTTCCTCAGATTCCTGAAAACCGCGCGCTGCATCTGTCGCTGCTGCTTCATCTGGGATTTATGCTGGAACGGTGTATCTGTGACAAAAAAGTAGTTTTTGACCATGAAAAAGAATATATTGAAAAAAATAAAGCCCTCTTCCTGCTGCTAAAGGAGCATATCTCAATATTGGCGGAACCTTTCGGAATATCGGTAAACGACGCGGAACTGTGCTATATTATGCTGTCTATCCTGCAGAATCCGGAACAAAAAACAGAGAGTACCTCCTGACGGCACAGTCTGAGCGCTGTTTATCATTTTAGAATGTATTTGAAAATTGTTTTCTTCCAGAAAGTCAAAAATTGAAGCCACAGGACATTTCGGGATGCGGAAGTATGATTTTTACTTCGGGCGTACATACTAATGCTGTATTTGGTAGTGTCAAGTAATTTATGAAAAACTGAGCTGCAAAAAACAGGCTCAAATGAACCTTGAAAACTGTAGATATCGACTCCGAAAAGCTCTCCGAGGGCTTAGGGC
>CAJSZQ010000031.1 GCA_910574185.1 Lachnospiraceae bacterium | reverse complement strand
ATAAACACATCTTAAAAGAGGGGTCTTATCTTAAGCAATATATTTGGATGACCACAATATATAGTGGTGGCTCCCAAGCTTTAAAATACACTGGATTCAGGTGGCTCTCAAGCTTTAAATAGATGGCTCCCAAGCATTAGAATAATCAAGGGGGAATTAAAGGCGTTAATTACTTCAGGATTCATACACAATTGCATGGATCCTGAAGAGATTACGCTGCCAGATCATGGACGATGGATTGCCATTATTCCATTTTTAAGCTACACGATTTTTTCTAATATAATTTGCTGCTGCTTCTTCAACGGCCTCCTGCATAATATCGACCAGACGGTCTACATCCTTTCTGTCTGCAATCAGCGGCGGAATCATTCGGTTAATATCTGTGCCGATTGCAGTAATCAGCGCATGGCGTTTCATACAGCCCCATTTCACATCCATGGCAATTGGAAGCTCGTATTCGCATCCTACCAGAAGTCCCTTTCCCCTCGCTTCTCTTACATGGGGGAGTTTTGATAGTTTCCGGATTAGATAATTTCCTACCTGCTCAGCATTCTCGCTTAAATGACGATCCAGTATCTCGCTGATGGAGGCCAGCGCCGCAGCGCATGCCACCGGATGTCCGCCGTAAGTGGAACCATGCGTACCGGAGCTGAATGCCTTTGCAACCTTCTCGGATGCGCAGCAGGCGGCTATCGGCATTCCGCCGCCCATTGCTTTGGCCATGGATATCGCATCCGGTTTTACGCCGTATCCCATAAATGCCATAGGGGAACCGGTCCGTCCCCATCCGGTCTGCACTTCGTCAAGGAGAAGCAGCATATCGTGGTCGTCGCAGAGTTTGCGAAGGCCGGACATAAATTCTTCTGTTGCCGGATGGACGCCGCCCTCGCCCTGTACCGGTTCAATCATAATTGCAATGGTATTGGGCGTTACCTTAGAAGCAAAGTCGTTCAGATTGTTATATTCCGCATAAGTAAATCCGGGAAGCATAGGTCCGAAATCTTCTTGTATGGCGGTACCAGGCTGTCCGGTCGCGGCAACCGCGCCCATTGTTCTTCCATGAAAGCCTTCTTTGGCGGTTATAATCTCGTATCTGTCCGGGCCGTAATTCTCAATGCCGTATTTTCGCGCCATTTTAATCATACATTCGTTGGCTTCTGTTCCCGAATTTTGGTAAAATATCTTATCCATCCCGATCGTATCGCAGATTTTCTTAGCCAGAAGCGCCTGGGGGACGGTGTAGGGGTAATTAAAGGTATGCATAATATCGTCTACTTGTTCTTTCACAGCCGCAACCACTTTGGGATTCCTGTTTCCGGGACTGTTTACGGCCACGCCGCCGTAAAAGTCGAGGTAGGCTTCTCCCTTTTCGTCATAAAGGTACATTCCTTCTGCCCGCTCTGCAATAAAATCATATCTGGGATAGGTTTCTATCATATACTTATTTACCATATCCTTTAATTCCTGTGCTGTAAGTCCCGTATCCTGTAATTTCATAATACATTCATCCCTTTCTTTTGTTATCAAACCTTATTGAAAAACCAGCGCTCTTTCCATTCATATTTTCAGACTGTAACAGGTACTGCGAATATAGCAGATGCCTCACCTGTCTGGAAAAGAAAATAGCGCCACGCAGATTCGCGCGGCGCCATTGCCCTTAACAAATGCAAGTATATACCCATCCTCTTTCGTTCGTCAATACTTTTTTGCCAAACTCCTGAACTTTTAAGGAACATTTTGTTGATAATGAATTTCGTAATTGATATTATTAAAATAGAATACAGTATTTGAATTATAAGGTGTTGGTTCGGATATTGTTTGAAACGGAGGGGAAATCATGAACCGTAAGCCAGTACAGTTGAATATAGAAGAATATCCCGAGGCGGTGGCAGACTACATGAAGGATTCTGTACTTTATGACAGCAGTTGTTCGCCTCAGGCTAAAGTGATTTTTATCAATAAGGAGAATGGATACTTTTTGAAAGAAGCTGCTGAAGGGACGTTAAAAACAGAAGCATTGATGACCAGATATATGCATTCTGTGAAATTGTCTGAGGAAGTGTTATATTATGGTTCCTTACATGGCAAAGATTACCTGTTAAGCAGAAAAATTCAGGGAGAGGATTGTACACATCCGGATTATTTGTCAGAACCTGAGAAGCTTTGTGATACCATAGCTTTGTTACTTCGGGAATTACATGAAATGGATGGGAAAGGCTGCCCGGTGCAGGATAGAATCAGGACATATACGGAAACGGTAAAATGTGGATTTGATAAGAGGAGCTACGAGCCTGATCTGTTCAAAGGGATTTGGCAATTTGATTCTTTTTCCGATGCAAAACGTGCGGCAAAAGAGGGGCTGACGCTGCTGAAACGGGAAGTTCTTCTTCATGGCGATTATTGTCTGCCCAATATCATTCTGGATAATTGGAAATTCTCGGGTTACATTGATCTTGGGAGCGGCGGGATTGGAGACCGGCATATTGATATCGTATGGGGGATCTGGACGCTGAATTATAATCTTGAAACGGACAGGTACACAGACCGTTTTATGGATGCTTATGGGAGAGATATCATTGAAGCTGAAAAGCTGCGGATGGTTGCGGCAATGGAGATGATTGGCGGGGATTAGAGGTAAACCATAGGATGGATATGAGGAGTTTAATGCAGCAGTATTTTGGATAGATATCGTATATACTCCTTTTAAAAAGGAGCATACGGGAATAAATAATAAAGTATATGATATTATTTATGATATGTCGGAAATACTTAATATGGCACAAATAAAAAAATTATGTGTAGTATTTACTGCGATTGCCCATCGTAGTTATTTAGAGCCGGGAAATATTCATGTGGCAATTTTTGACGGCCGATTAGAAGTGACCTCGCCAGGAATGCTTTTGAATATGGTATCTCTTAAAAAAATAGTGGAAGGGTATTCAAAGCTGTGAAATCCGGCGATAGCCAGTGCATTTGCATATATGAAAATCATTGAAAAATGGGGCACAGGTATTCCGAAGGTACTTCGTGAATGCAGGGAATATGGTTTGCCAGAACCGGAACTGATTGATTTTGACGGGGATTTTCGGGTTAATATGTTTCGGAAAACGGCTGTATTAGATGTCCGGGATACTACCCAAACTGTCTATAATGGTAAAGAATTTGTCTTAGAGTTTACAGAAAGCGATAAAGCTATACTGGAGGTTATTCAGAACAATCCAAAACTTACACAGAAAGAAATAGCGCTGGAATTGGATTGGACAGTGGACAGAGTGAAATATTATCTGAATAAGATGAAAAAACAAAAGGTTATTAAGCGTGTGGGGAGCAGCCATAATGGTCATTGGGAAGTTTTAGCTGACTTTGGGCGTTAAAGTCAAACATAGATTTGAAAGGAAGTGTATATCGGATTGGGTTATAAGAATGGACGGTATTATCATGCTGGCTGCTCTCTTTGTTGCTTCTTTCAGCACTGTAAAATGTATCAGAGAGAAAACATAAATTCCAAGTTGAGAAGCAAATTGGAGGCAAAAGCTGTCCGAAGTATATTATTGAAGACATTGAGGAATATCTGAATGTCAGGGGGATAGCCGTATGATCGTTTACCATGGTTCAAATACAATGGGTTTTAGGAGAATGCGATGGTTTTATAGAGAAGTCTGAAAAAGTACGTTTCAGAAGGAAAGCGGTGTGTAAGTATGTTGTATGACAGAGATATCCGCGAGCCGTTATTTGATTATCTGGAGGAGCGATATGGAAAGGTGCGGATGATAGAAGAAAAACAGATTGGACGATCAAGGGCAGATATCGTGATGGTTCTTCCTGACCGGCTTGCGGGAATTGAAATCAAAAGTGATGCGGACAGCTATGCGAGGTTGGACAGACAGGTAAAGGATTATGACCGGTATTTTGACCGGAATTATGTGGCAGTAGGTTCCACCCATGCGGTTCATGTCAGGGAGCATATTCCGGAATACTGGGGAATCATATCTGTAGAATGGCTGGACGCGCAGGTGGATTTTTATATGGTAAGGGAAGCGGAGAATAACCCTAGGATGGATATAAGGCGCAAGATTCAGATGCTCTGGAGGCCGGAGCTTGCGCACATACAAGAAATGTATGGTATGCCGAAATATGCGGGGAAGAGCAAGGAGTTTGTAAGGAATAAAATTGTGGAGAAGGTCCCTGAGATTTTTTTGCAGAAGCAAATCAGCGAGGAATTATTCGAACGGGATTACACCATAAGATGATGATTCTTTTTCTTTGCTATCCTGCCGGGGCGTGGTATAATGGAAACCGTAAGCGAGTAAACTGGGGGACGGACAGGATTTGGCGGCGTGTGAAAAGTCCTGCCTGAATCATACGCCAGAGCGTGTCTGAAAATTCATTTCTACAATCTGCAGCCCGCTTCACACCAGATTTTACGCTGAATCCGGTCAATGCAGCCCGCTACACCTCCCAAATCCAGAGTAAAATCTGATGCAAATTGGGGCAGCATCTTGCAGAAAGCAATTTTCAGACATGCTCTAATGGAGGCTCTTTAGTAAACGAAAGAAAAGAGAGGTCTACATATGAGGAAAAAAGAACGTGCGTTAGCAATTATTCAGCGTTTGAAAAAGGAATATCCGGACGCAGGCTGTACATTGGACTATGATCATGCGTGGAAACTTCTGGTCAGCGTTCGTCTGGCAGCTCAGTGTACGGATGCCAGAGTGAATGTTGTGGTGGAGGATTTGTATGCGAAATACCCGGATGTGAATGCCCTTGCAGAAGCCTCGCCGGAGGAGATTGAAGCAATCGTGAAGCCCTGCGGGCTGGGGAAGAGCAAAGCGAGGGATATCAGCGCGTGCATGAGGATTTTAAGAGATGAATATGACGGCAGGGTGCCGGATGATTTTGATAAGCTGTTGAAGCTTCCGGGAGTAGGGAGGAAAAGCGCCAACCTGATTATGGGGGATGTATTTGGAAAGCCTGCGATTGTTACGGATACCCACTGTATCCGCCTGACAAACCGTATGGGTCTGGTGGACGGTATTAAGGAGCCGAAGAAGGTGGAGATGGCGTTGTGGAAGATTATTCCGCCGGAAGAGGGGAGCGATTTCTGCCACCGGCTGGTATATCATGGGCGGGAAGTCTGTACGGCCAGAACGAAGCCCTTCTGCGACAAATGCTGTCTTTCAGATGTATGTAAGAAAGTCGGCGTGGAATCATAGCCGGGGGATACAGAATGCAGTGACGGCGCGGGAACAGCCGATAAGTCAGGCCGGCGGCCGCGTAGTTAGTGAGCTCGATGGAGAAAAGATAAGATGGCAGATATTGTAGGAATGTTGGACGAGCTCCAGCAGAAAACAAGAAAAAATCCGGAATGGCAAGAAGCGTTTTTTCAGTCCAGAGAGGCAGAGGATCCTCTGGCAGAGTTTTGCAGGCTGTGCCGGGGATTGGGTTATGAGATTTACGAGATGGATATGATTAATGCCGGAGAGGATTTCTATGCATCTATGCGCAGAAGTACAAACGGCGGGGGAGAGAATTCGCCGAAACTTGCCGGAGAAGACGATTTTTATGAATTATTCTTTGCCGGATTAGAACAGCAGCTAAATTAGAAACCAGTATGCTGTAATTAAGTTGGGTTATACTGGGCTTGGTTTAAAGGAGCAGAATAGCGGTATGGAAAATAGATTTCGGGAAATTGTGGAAGACTGTCCGGTCATTGCTACGGTTAAGGATGAGCAGAGTATGGAGAAAAGCTTTGAGTCAGACAGCCAGATTATCTTTATCTTATTCGGCGATATCTGTAATATCGCCTCAATTGTTGACCGGGTAAAGGCGCAGGGCAGAACGGCCATGGTGCATCTGGATCTGGTGTCAGGGTTTGACGGCAGGGAGATTGCGGTGGATTATATTAAGAATATGACAAAAGCAGACGGAATCATATCTACAAAGACGTTGCAGATTAACCGCGCGAAGGAGCTTGGACTGTATGCGGTGCATCGCTTTTTCGTGCTGGATTCCCGTTCTCTGGAAAATATCCGCAAGCTGAGCGCGGTTACGAAGCCGGACTGTATTGAGATACTTCCGGGAATCATGCCGAAGATTATCACGAGAGTTACGAAGGCGCAGAGGATACCGGTGATTGCCGGGGGAATGATTGATGATAAGGAAGATGTAATGCTGGCGCTAAAGGCGGGAGCAACTGCCATATCCACAACGAAACAAGAACTTTGGTTTATTTAAATTTGGGTATTGCATTGAACCCGAAACTGTGCTATGCTGAACACAGTTAAATATTGATTTGGAGAAAACGGAGTACAAAAATAACGGCGATAAGCCGGATTGTTTTTGTACTCTTTTTTTGCAATTCAGGAAACTTTGTTCCCTGGATTGCAAAAATCCTCCGGGAGGATGCGCACTTGCGCGAAGAAGAAATTTCCTCTTTTGCAAAATACGATGAGTGGAAGGAAGGGTTGTAATATGTATGATGTTGTAATTATTGGTGCGGGGGTTACCGGAAGCGCGATTGCCAGGGAGTTATCCAGGTATCAGTATAATACCATGGTTCTTGACAAGAACAGCGACGTATGTGAGGGTACGTCCAAGGCAAACAGCGGGATTGTCCATGCGGGCTTTGACAATGAGCCGGGTTCTGTGATGGCGAAGATGAATGTGAGGGGCAACGCGATGATGGAGCAGTTGTCGAAGGAGCTGGATTTTTCCTTTAAGCGCAACGGTTCTCTGGTGCTCTGTTTTGACGAGAAAGATATGGATAAGTTAGAGCATTTGCTTGAGAAGGGCAAGAAGAATGGCGTGCCAGGTATTCGTATTATTTCCAGAGAAGAGGTTAAAAAGATGGAGCCGAATATTACGGACGATATAGCGGCCGCGCTGTATGCGCCTTCGGGCGGCATCGTATGTCCCTTTGGACTTACCATTGCCATGGCAGAAAATGCCTGTGTAAATGGTGTGAAATTCCAGTTTGATACAGAGGTTTTGAATATCGTTCCGAAGGAGGGCGGCTACAGGCTGGAAACCTCTAAGGGCGTGATTGAGAGTAAGCTGGTAATCAATGCGGCCGGCGTATACGCAGATAAATTCCATAATATGGTAAGTGATGAGAAGATAACCATTATTCCCCGGAAAGGCGAGTATTGTCTGATGGATAAGAAGGTGGGAGACTATGTAAACAGTACGATTTTCCAGCTTCCTACCATTTACGGCAAGGGCGTTTTGATTACGCCGACAGTTCATGGCAATCTCCTGACCGGGCCTACGGCGGTGGATATCGAGGATAAGGAAAATACGCAGACGACAGCGGAGGGGCTGGCTGATTTGTTAAAGAGAGTCGCAATCAGCGTACCAACAGTGCCGACCCGGCAGATTATTACATCTTTTACCGGACTTCGGGCCCACTGGACGGAGCATGAATTTATCATTAAAGAAGTAGAAGGAGCGCCGGGCTTTATCGACGTTGCAGGAATCGAGTCTCCGGGACTTTCCAGTTCTCCGGCTATCGGCGAGTATGTGGCGGAGCTGGTACAGGGGATTTACCCCATGGAGAAGAAAGCGGACTTTCAGGCGACCAGAAAAGGAATCCCCAATGTGGCAGAGGCGACCTTTGAGGAACGCCAGGAGTTGATTAAGAAGAATCCTGCCTATGCGAATGTGGTCTGCCGCTGCGAGGTGGTGACGGAGGGTGAGATTATGGACGCCATCCACAGGCCGTTAGGAGCGACGACATTAGATGGAATCAAGCGCCGTACCAGAGCGGGTATGGGACGCTGCCAGTCGGGTTTTTGCGCGCCGAAGACCGTAGAAATCCTTGCAAGAGAGCTGGGGAAAGATGTTTCGGAGATTACCAAGTCAGGCGAAGGTTCTAACTATTTGACAGGATATAATAAGGAGGACATGTAGGATGAAGACAGAGATTGCAATTATCGGCGGAGGCCCGGCCGGACTTGCCGCAGCAGTGGCAGCCAGAGAAGCGGGCGTAGAAGATATTCTGATTATTGAGCGTGACAATGAGCTGGGCGGCATTCTGAATCAGTGCATCCATAATGGTTTTGGATTACATACATTTAAGGAGGAACTGACGGGGCCTGAGTACGCGGGAAGATATATTGAGAAGGTGGAGGAGCTTAAAATCCCTTACATGCTCCATACCATTGTTGTAGATATTGCGGAGAATAAAGTAATTACTGTAATGAATAAGGAGCAGGGGATGTTCCAGATTGAGGCAAAGGCAATTGTCCTTGCTATGGGCTGCAGGGAGCGTTCCAGAGGGGCGCTTAATATTCCGGGTTACCGTCCGGCGGGCGTGTATTCCGCGGGAACCGCCCAGCGATATGTGAATATGGAAGGCAGGATGCCGGGAAAGAAGGTAGTAATCCTCGGCTCCGGCGATATCGGCCTGATTATGGCAAGACGCATGACGCTGGAGGGTGCAAAGGTTCAGGTGGTGGCAGAGCTGATGCCATATTCCGGAGGACTGAAGCGTAATATCGTCCAGTGTTTAGATGATTATGATATTCCCCTGAAACTGAGTCATACGGTTGTTGATATTAAGGGGAAGAAGCGTGTGGAAGGCGTTACGCTGGCGCAGGTGGATGAAAACCGCAGACCGATTCCGGGAACGGAAGAATTTTACGAGTGCGATACGCTGCTTTTGTCCTGCGGACTGATTCCCGAGAATGAACTTTCCTCCCAGATGGGCGTGGAGCTGAACCCGGTTACCTCCGGCCCTGTGGTAAATGAGAGCCTTGAGACGAATGTGGAGGGTGTTTTTGCCTGTGGAAATGTACTTCATGTACATGATTTGGTGGATTATGTGTCTGGAGAGGCAAAGATGGCGGGAGAAAATGCGGCGGCCTACGTACAGGGAACTCTGATGCAGGCGGGAAAAGAGATTCCGTTAAAGGGAGAGAACGGAGTCCGTTATACGGTTCCCTGTACGGTGGATAGAGACCGGATGGCAGAGAAACAGGTGGTTCGCTTCCGCGTGGGAAATGTTTATAGAGACAGTTTCCTCTGTGTGTATTATAATGATAAGTGTATAAGCAGAGTCAAAAAGAAGGTCATGGCGCCGGGCGAGATGGAACAGGTAATCCTGATGAAATCAAAGCTGGAGGCATTTGACGGGCTTGAGAGCATTACCATACGGATTGAGCAGGAATAAGGAGGGCGAAGAGATGAAGGTAAAAGAATTAGTATGTATCGGATGCCCTTTGGGATGTAACCTGAAGGTGGAGATTTCCGAGGAAGGTTCGATGGAGGTTACAGGAAATACCTGTCCGAGAGGCGCGGATTATGCGGAGAAGGAGCTGACAGATCCAAGACGGATTGTGACGTCGTCAGTCAGGGTAAGCGGCGGCCATCTGCCTTGTGTGTCGGTAAAGACGGAGACAGATATACCGAAAGATAAGATTTTTGACTGCGTAAAGGCGCTGAAGAACGTGGAGCTTTTAGCGCCGGTGAAAATCGGGCAGATTGTTGCGGAGAATGTGGCCGGAACAGGCGCGGCAGTGATTGCAACAAAGGATATTTATGTTCAGTAGGGCTTCCTATCGAAGCAACAGGCATGCTTTTGGTATAGGATTTGTATGAAATCAGAGGATTCTGGTATGGTAAATGATGCTGCTGTTATCAGGACGGCGGAGCCGATATGGCGGCAGAAAAAGAAAATCATACGATATATTTGCTGAGACAAAAATAAAAAAGAGAGGATGGGAAGAAAGTATGGAACAGTATGTAATGGCGCTGGATCAGGGGACTACAAGCTCGCGGTGTATTTTATTTAACCATGCGGGAGATATCTGCGGTATGGCGCAGAAGGAATTTGAGCAGATTTATCCTCAGGCGGGCTGGGTGGAGCAGAATCCAAGGGAGATTTGGTCGTCCCAGTATTCGGTTATGGTGCAGACGCTGGCAGAGACTGGCGTGAGCGCGAAGCAGATTAGCAGTATCGGTATTACCAATCAGCGGGAAACTACAATAATCTGGAACCGGTATACAGGCGAGCCGGTTTACAACGCGATTGTGTGGCAGTGCAGAAGGACTTCGGAGATGATTGACGGACTCAAGGCGGAGGGGTTCGATCAGGTTATCCGGGAAAAAACAGGACTAATCGCAGACGCATATTTCAGCGCAAGCAAGATTGCATGGATTCTCGACCATGTTGAGGGCGCAAGGGAGCGGGCTGAGCGGGGCGACCTGGTATTTGGAACGGTGGATACATGGCTGATTTGGAATCTGACGGGCGGGCTGGTTCATGTGACAGATTATACGAATGCTTCCCGGACGATGCTGTTTGATATTCATAAGTTGTGCTGGGATGATGAGATTCTGGCGAAGTTTCATATTCCAAAGGCAATGCTTCCGGAGGTAAAGCCGTCAAGCTGTATTTACGGCTATACGGACGAGAAAGTTCTGGTGGGAAATGTTCCCATTGCAGGAGCGGCCGGAGATCAGCAGTCCGCGTTGTTCGGACAGGGCTGCTTTGGGGAAGGCGACGCGAAAAATACATATGGCACTGGATGCTTTCTGCTGATGAATACAGGAAATAAGCCGGTAAAATCCAGAAACGGACTTCTGACAACGATTGCCGCAAGTACGGAGACTCAGGTAGAGTATGCGCTGGAAGGCAGTATTTTTGTGGCTGGCGCTGCGAACCAGTGGCTGCGGGACGGAATGCGCATGGTAAAGAGCGCTCCGGAAACAGAAGAGTATGCGACCCAGGTGGAAGATACGGACGGCGTATATCTGGTACCTGCATTTGCAGGAATGGGAGCGCCTTATTGGAACCAGTATGCAAGAGGAACGGTGGTAGGGCTGACCAGGGGATGCACCAAAGAGCATTTTATCCGCGCTACGCTGGAATCCATTGCTTATCAGGCGTATGATGTAATCAAGGCAATGGAGGAAGACGCGGGCGTATCCATGCACGTTTTGAAGGTGGACGGCGGCGCAAGCGCGAACAATATGTTGATGCAGTTTCAGGCAGATGTGAACCATGCGACGGTACACAGGCCGAAGTGCATTGAGACAACCGCTCTGGGCGCGGCTTATCTGGCCGGGCTTGCAACAGGCTATTGGACGGGCAAAGAGGAAATCAAGCAGAACTGGCAGCTTGGGAAGGAATTTGTCCCGGACATGGAAGAGGAGAAGAGAAAAGCGCTCTTGAAGGGTTGGAAACGGGCGGTGCGGTGCGCGCTTGCCTGGGCGGAGGAAGAGTAGGACTGTTTTCCTAATATGAAATGGGGCCGTACAGGGTGCTGGAAGAACTGACAGAAAAATTTCCCGAAATACTGTTGAGGGACTCGGACATTGTTAGTTAGCGCCTCATTTTCCAATGAAATCGGCGCCCTGTGCAGGATGGAAATTTATCCTGCACAGGGCGCCGGTTTTTTGATAGAAACCGTATGGGTATAGCGGCGAACTGGGAATTTGCCATATCAGAACCGGAAGTCCCTCCGGTTATTCTCCCGAATCAGCCGAAGATTTTCAGTCACAATCGAGCGGGCCTTTGCATTTGGCACGTTCTGGATTTCCTTATCAATCAGTTTATCGCCTAGCGCCTTTGTCTCTGGCGAAGCGTAATCCATCAGATATTCCTGCAGCGTCATCAGCGCGTTTGGATGGCAGCAGTTCTGAATCTGCCCGCTCTTGCACAGGGACATAAACCGGTCGCCGGTTCGCCCTTCTCTGTAACATGCGGTGCAGAAGCTTGGAATGTAATCCATCCGCATCAGCCACTGGACGACTTCATCCAGCGTACGATTATCAATTACGTCAAATTGTTCGGATTTCTCATCCTCCGGCTCCGGCTTGCAATAGCCGCCGACGCTGGTTCTGGAGCCGCCGCTGATCTGTGAAATGCCCAGATGCAGCACGCGTTCTCTTACCTTCTGACTCTCTCTGGTGGAGATAATCATGCCGGTGTATGGGACGGCGATACGGATGCAGGCAACAATTTTTGCAAACGTATCATCGTCAATGCCATTTTTGAAAGAAGATGAGTCAATGTCATCTGCATCTCTTAGTCTTGGCACGCTGATCGTGTGCGGACCTACGCCAAAAGCCGCTTCTAGGTGTTCGGCGTGCATCAGAAGACCCGCAAATTCGTAGCGGTATTTGTCAAGGCCAAAGAGGACGCCTACGCCCACGTCGTCAATGCCGCCTTCCATCGCCCGGTCCATAGCTTCAGTGTGGTAATTGTAATCGCTCTTTGGTCCGGTTGGATGGAGCTGCTGGTAGCCCTCTTTGTGATAGGTCTCCTGGAACAGAATATAGGTTCCGATTCCGGCTTCTTTCAAAAGACGGTAGTTATCCACAGTAGTTGCTGCGATATTAATATTTACACGACGAATCGCGCCGTTTTTATGCTTAATACTATAAATGGTTTCAATGGATTTTAGATAGTAATCCATCGTGTTTAGCGTCGGATGTTCGCCGGCTTCTAAGGCAAGGCGCTTGTGACCCATATCCTGCAGTGCAATGACCTCTCTGCGAATTTCCTCCTGGGATAACTGTTTCCTTGCGATATGCGTATTCTTCGCGTGATACGGACAGTAAGTACATCCGTTGATACAGTAATTAGACAGATACAGCGGTGCGAACATGACAATCCGGTTACCGTAAAAGTCTTTCTTAATCTGTTCTGCCAGCTTAAATATCTTCTCGTTCATGGTTTCGTCAGAACAGGCCAGAAGAACGGACGCTTCCCGGTGGGATAAGCCTTTCCTTAAGGCAGCCTTTTCAATTAGTTTTTCAATCAAATCCAGATTATTCTTATTCTCATCTGCATAGGCAAGAGTTTCTAAAATCTCTTCGTGATTGATAAAATCCTCAGCGTGTTTTGAATTTACATCATACATCTTTTGTTTCCTCCTTCTCCCTCAGGTGTAACCCTTTGTGATCAGCATATTTTACAACACTTATCATAACACAGGTAAGAAAGAGGGACAACCAAAGTTTATCTTTTCACAAGAATGAAGTAAGGGTTACAGTTCACAGGTCATTTGGTAAACAGTGGATTGAATCAGGAGCATGTCTCAAAGCAGACAATTCAGGAGTGTTTTTAATGGAATTGAAATAACAGCTTATGCAGGCTTAGACGCGAAGGCTTTCCTGAGCGGCTTAGTCTGCGTTAGCTGATAGTTCAATGGAATGTTACTCCGTCTGCTTTGAGACATGCTCCTGATTCAACCCGCGTCCGGCAGGCGACGTGTGAACAGTAACAAGTAAGGGTTATGGTTTATCGCTTAAGAGCAGTAACAAAGAAGAAATAGTTTGCAGAAATGTGTTGACTTTTAGGTAAAATTCCGATGGCAGTTTTGCTTTTGCAGGTCCCGGTTTTTGCAGGGCTTCGTGGAAATGCCCCAAAGACGCTTGTTAAACTTGAATGGGGGAAAAGGAAATGGTTCTTCTGGGGAGGCTGGGCGTTAAGCTGGATTGTATCAGGAGTATCCTTTTTTCCGATATCTAAGTTGGACGCAGTATTTTTTCCAGGCCAGACCGCATTTGGTTCCTCGGCGTGGTTTGCGCAGCCTTCAACAAATTTTATTATGTTATGGGCGGTGTTTAACGGATTAATCGGGCTGGCGCTATTTTTTATCTCGAAGTATATATATGGAAAAGAGCGGGATATTTCCGAAGAAATGTCTGGGCTTGAATCTGCACCTTTACGCCAGATAAATTGCTGGTAATGCTCCGATATCTTCCTTTTTATTTTGTGTATTATCTGGCAATGTCCATATCCTGCAATATCCTTCATCGAGCAGAAGGGCAGAAAGAATGGTTGAATGTTTTGCTGTGTGGGTTAGGCAATATCTTGGGGATTGTGATTATCAATGCCCTGCAGTACATAAAATTATTTTCGACAGGGACAGCTCTTTGGGTAGAAGACAGACTGTATCCCATGGTAGTACTTCCACTTATTGTCCTTCTGTTTGTAGCTGCATATATCAGCCGCAGCCTGTACAAAGCAACAGGAAAAGTATGGCTTGGGGCAATGGTAAATACATTGATTATCCTGATGATAGGAGTGGCGAATACAGCAACATTGGGAGTATAGTTAAAATTCTGTTGTGGCGGAAGGCATCCATGTGCTAGAGCGTGTTTGAAAATTCATTCCTACAATCTGCCGCTCCACTTCACACCAGATTTTATGCTGAATTTGGTCAATGTAGCCCGCTACACCTCCCAAATCTAGCATAAAATCTGATGCAAACTGGGACGACATCTTGCAGAAAGCAATTTTCAAACACGCTCTAGAATGTTAAAAGCGGTAAACGCGTATTTTCATATTAAGAGAGAGGCGGTGCGCTTATGCAGCTTACATGGATGGGAAAATACAGGGATTTTGTTGAGAAGCTGATTAAGTATGGAAATTCCTACGCGCAGGCATATAAAACAGAAGGAAATTACGGAACGGATATTCCATTTTCTGCGGCTCGGCTTCAAGTATTGGAGTATATTCTGGAAAATGAAGAAAAGAATCAGAATATGGTAGAAATTGCTTCCAGATTGGGGATTACGCCCAGTGCATTTTCAAAAAATGTGAAGAAAATGACCGATAAGGGGCTTCTGGAAAAATATCATGCCAGTACGAATAAAAAGGACGTGATTATCCGGGTGTCTTCGTTAGGGAAGGATGCTTATAATCAATATGTAGAATTTGCCTGCAGACGGGCCTATAACCAGATTTTTGAAATCCTCGATGGGATTCCGGAACAGTATATCAGTCTGTTTACAAAAATCCTTGACATTTCGGCAAATGAGACGCAGCTAAAGAAATTAAGCGAAAAAGAAATCACATATATTAAAATCGAGTAAATTCTGTCTGCACAGGCAGAATTTATTTTTAATTATATTAGGAAAATCCCTTCCCTAATATAATTAAAACCCTTCGGGGGATGCGCGCCGGCGCGAAGAAAAAGTATGTCGCGAGCGACCGCGCCAGGCGCGAGAATGTGCTGAATCGTATTCTTTTTTTTCTGATATTTATAAAATATTGTCTAATAAATTTCAATGAAAAGTGAAAAATATTCTATGTTTTATTTTTCTTAAGTCCGATATACTGTTTTCATCAATGAAACGCGAAAAAAGCGCGTAAATAGAAGGGAGAAATGTTATTATGAAAATGAGCAAAAAAATTGTTTCCTTGACAATGACAGCAATGCTGGGTCTTTCACTTGCTGCCTGTGGAGGCGGAGGTTCTACATCGGATGATGCAGGATCAAGTGATGCGGGAGAATCCAGCGGCGCTTCTTCGGATGTAGCGAACAAGGACAAGCCGCTGGTATGGTTCAACCGTCAGCCGTCTAACAGCTCTACAGGAGAACTTGATATGGCGGCGTTAAGCTTCAATGACAATACATATTATGTTGGATTTGATGCGAATCAGGGTGCAGAACTCCAGGGAACCATGATTAAAGAATACATTGAGGCAAATATTGACGGTCTTGACCGAAACGGCGACGGCGTAATCGGTTACGTTCTTGCTATCGGCGATATCGGACACAATGATTCCATCGCACGTACAAGAGGCGTTAGAAAAGCGCTTGGTACAGGCGTTGAGAAAGACGGAGAAATCAACAGCGAGCCGGTTGGAACAAACGCAGACGGTTCTTCCGCGGCAGTACAGGACGGAGAGATTGAAGTCGGCGGAAAGAAATATGTAGTACGCGAGCTTGCTTCTCAGGAAATGAAGAACTCCGCAGGCGCGACATGGGATGCTGCAACAGCAGGAAATGCAATTGGAACATGGTCTTCATCTTTTGGCGATGAGATTGATATCGTAGCTTCTAACAATGATGGAATGGGCATGTCAATGTTCAATTCATGGTCCAAAGAGCAGGAGGTTCCGACATTTGGTTACGATGCTAATGCTGATGCAGTAGCGGCTATCGCAGAAGGGTATGGCGGAACTATCAGTCAGCATGCAGACGTTCAGGCTTACTTAACACTACGTGTTCTGCGCAATGCTTTGGACGGCGTTGATGTTGATACTGGTATCGGAACAGAAGACGATGCAGGCAATGTTCTGAGTGACGATGTATATGTATACAATGCAGACGAGCGTTCATACTATGCGTTGAACGTAGCGGTAACAGCAGATAATTATCAGGATTTCACAGATTCTACCAAGATTTATGAGTCGGTATCCGCGCAGCTTGATGAGAGCGCACATGCTTCTAAGAAGGTATGGCTGAACATTTACAACGCATCCGATAACTTCCTGAGCTCAACTTATCAGCCGCTTCTGCAGAATTATGATGACATACTGAATCTTGAAGTTGAGTATATCGGCGGTGACGGACAGACAGAGTCCAATATCACAAACCGTCTCGGAAATCCGGGAGAGTATGATGCATTTGCTATCAACATGGTTAAGACGGATAATGCAGCTTCCTATACCTCACTGCTTAGCCAGTAGTCTTATATATATCTTTTAAGAGAATGAAGTATCAGGGAGAAGAAATTCTCCCTGATAATTTTTAAAAGCAGAGACATCGTTGTTATATAAATCTACAAATACAGGAGTAAAAACAATGGCAGATAAGAAAGATAATATCGTCTTATCGATACGCGGCATGAGTAAGTCTTTTGGACGGAACCGGGTACTGGATCACATTAATCTGGATATCAAACGCGGAACGGTTATGGGGCTTATGGGTGAAAACGGCGCTGGAAAATCCACAATGATGAAGTGCCTTTTCGGTACGTATCAGAAAGATGAAGGAAGTATCTTCCTTGGCGGCAGGGAAGTCAGTTTCTCCGGACCGAAGGATGCTCTTGAGAATGGTATTGCGATGGTTCATCAGGAGTTGAATCAGTGTCTGGATAGAAATGTAATTGATAATTTGTTCCTTGGACGTTATCCACGCAATTCTATTGGTATTATTGATGAGGGAAGAATGAAAAAAGAAGCTTCGGAGCTGTTTCGGAAGCTTGGAATGACTGTGAATCTAACACAGCCTATGCGGAATATGTCCGTATCCCAGAGACAGATGTGCGAGATTGCCAAGGCGATTTCCTATAATTCCGAAGTAATCGTTTTGGATGAGCCTACGTCTTCTCTTACCGTACAGGAAGTAGATAAGCTGTTTGAGATGATGAGAATGTTAAAGGAACAGGGAATCGCCTTGATTTATATTTCCCATAAAATGGACGAAATCTTTGAGATATGTGATGAAATATCCGTTCTGCGGGATGGCAATCTTGTTATGACAAAGGATTCCAAAGATACGGATATGAATGAATTGATTGCGGCTATGGTTGGACGTTCTCTGGAGAATCGTTTTCCGCCGGTTGATAATACTCCGGGAGATACGATTTTATCCGTTCAGCATTTGTCGACAAAATACGAGCCTCATTTGCAGGACATTTCTTTCGACGTAAAGGAAGGAGAAATTTTTGGATTATATGGTCTGGTTGGCGCGGGACGTACAGAGCTTTTGGAAACGATTTTTGGCGTTCGGACCAGAGCGGCGGGGCATATGTATTTTAATGGCCGGAGAATGACGTTTAACAGCGCCAGAGAAGCGATGGATCATGGATTTGCTATGATTACAGAAGAGAGGAAGGCTAACGGATTGTTTTTAAAGGGCGACCTCACTTTTAATACCACCATTGCGAATTTGGAGCAGTATAAGTCCGGCGTTGCACTTTCTGATGCAAAGATGATTAAGGCAACGGCAGATGAAATCCGGGTTATGCATACGAAGTGTATGGGACCGGACGATATGATTTCGAGCCTTTCCGGCGGAAATCAGCAGAAGGTTATTTTCGGTAAATGGCTGGAGCGGGAGCCGCAGGTATTTATGATGGACGAGCCTACAAGAGGTATCGACGTAGGCGCGAAATACGAAATTTACGAATTGATTATCAGTATGGCAAAGAGGGGAAAGACAATCATTGTTGTTTCTTCTGAAATGCCGGAGATTTTAGGAATTACAAACCGTATCGGCGTAATGTCAAACGGGCGTCTTTCCGGGATTGTAAATACGAGTGAGACGAATCAGGAAGAGCTGTTAAGGCTTAGTGCAAAATATCTATGATGAGGGAGATGTAGGATATGGCGAATGAAAACAGTAAAATTCTTACGGCGGAGCAGGAGAAGCAGCTGCGTCAGCCGATTGAGGATTATGTGGGCAAAATTCAGGCGAAAATTGACGCTCTCAGGTTAGACGGAACAGATAAGGTTATCTCTCTTCAGAACAGAATTGACGGAGTAAAAAGAGACAAAGCCCTTACAAAAGAGGACAGAGAGTCACGAATCGCAAAAGCGACAACCGAACTGGAAAAAGCACAGGCGGTTGAGGCAAAGAATAAAAGTGAAGTTTCTAAGCTGATTGCAGAAGCAGAAAGTTACATAAAAGCGCATTTTGACCAGGAGTATTATCAGCCGGTGCAGGCAAGCTGTGAACTGGAGAAGGCGGCTGCGAAGGAAAAATACCAGAAGAAGCTTGCCGAACTGGAGAAGGAGCATCAGGCAGCTCTCTCTAAGCTTTCTGACCAGCAAGAGATAAAAGAAGAGAAGTATGTCTTTAAAAATCGGCAGTTTGATGCAAAAATGGAATTGGAGAAAGATCTTCAACAGGTGAAAGACCGGAAACACGCAGCTTATACGTACAAGTATCATTTGATTGATTTGCTGCGTATGTCAAAGTTCACCTTTGCTGAGACAAGAGCCCAGAAATGGGAGAATTATAAATATACATTTAACAAAAGGGCATTCCTTTTGCAGAACGGTTTGTATATTGCAATTATATTAATTTTTATTGCGCTGTGTATTATCACGCCGATTGTAAAAAATTCACCGCTGCTTACCTATAATAATGTATTAAATATTCTGCAGCAGGCGTCTCCGCGTATGTTCCTTGCGCTTGGCGTTGCGGGACTGATTCTTCTGACCGGTACGGACCTTTCCATTGGACGTATGGTTGGTATGGGTATGACTACCGCGACGATTATCATGCACCAGGGAATCAATACGGGAGGAGTTTTCGGACACATTTTTGATTTTACGGGCATGCCTCTTATGGGAAGAGTTGTGCTGTCACTGATTGTATGTATTGTTCTGTGTACGTTTTTTACAACGATTGCAGGATTCTTTACCGCAAAGTTTAAGATGCATCCGTTTATCTCTACCATGGCGAACATGCTGGTAATCTTCGGACTTGTTACCTATGCGACGAAGGGTGTGTCGTTCGGCGCTATTGAGCCAGTGATTCCAAGTATGATTATTCCGAAGGTAAATGGGTTCCCGACGATTATCCTTTGGGCAGTGGCAGCCATTGCAATCGTGTGGTTTATCTGGAATAAGACCACGTTCGGAAAGAATCTGTACGCGGTAGGCGGTAATCCGGAGGCAGCGGCCGTTTCTGGTATTTCTGTATTTGCCGTAACGGTGGGCGCGTTTATTCTGGCAGGTATTCTGTATGGATTTGGTTCCTGGCTGGAATGTGCAAGAATGGTTGGTTCCGGTTCCGCGGCTTATGGACAGGGTTGGGAGATGGATGCGATTGCGGCCTGCGTAGTAGGCGGCGTGTCTTTCACCGGTGGTATCGGTAAAATTTCCGGCGTGGTGGTTGGCGTATTTATTTTTACCGCGTTAACCTATTCTCTTACAATCCTGGGTATCGACACGAACTTGCAGTTTGTATTTTCAGGAATTATTATTCTTGTGGCAGTAACCCTTGACTGTTTGAAATATGTTCAGAAAAAATAGGAAAAGCGATAAAAGAGTCAGACATTGTTCTGGCTCTTTTTTTGACTCTTTGGTATAATAATAGAATAGAAATGCAGATTTACGGGGTAAATAATATGGATAAGTATACGGTGCTTTTGGTGGACGATGAAGAAGAAGTAATACAGGTCATAATGAAAAAGCTGGACTGGGAGGAGCTGGGATTTACAGTGGTGGGGTATGCCTGTAATGGAGTGAAGGCGATTGAAATGGTAGAAGAGTACCAGCCGGATGTTGTCATGACGGATATCAAGATGCCGTATATGAACGGCATGCAGTTATCCAATCGTATAAAGACACAGTTTCCTACAACGAAGATACTTATTTTTACAGGGTTTGACGAATTTGAATATGCAAAGGAGGCCGTTCATCTGGAGGTGGAGGAATATATCCTAAAGCCAATCAATTCCCTGGAATTGACCAATGTATTTATGCAGTTAAAGAGTAAGTTGGATTTAGAAATTAGCGAAAAAAGGAACGTAGAGACATTGCAAAAATATTATTTGGAATCTCTGCCGCTTCTTCAGGCGAATTTTTATTCTATGCTGATGGAAGGAAGAATCCATGAAGAGGAGATGTCAAGATATCTAACGGATTATCAGTTGTCTTTTCAGGGCCCTTATTACTGCTGCGTTGTGGTGCATACCTCGGTCTGTCAGACGCCGGAGGGAATGAGTCCTCTGCTTTTAGTTACTTCTGTTCAGAAGCAGGCAGAGGAACATTTGGGGGAAAAATGGCAGGCGAAAGCATTTCCCTATCTTGAGAATACAGTTCTGATTGCGCAGTTGGGATGTGAGAGTGGGATAACAGAATTAACGGATGACTGCGATAGATTCTGTAAGTATGCCCGCCATATTATCGGAGCGGTGGTTACGATAGGAATCGGACAGGTGTGTGAGAATGTCGCAGGATTATCTCAGTCATACAACAGTGCGAGAACGGCCGTATCATACCGGGTGATTTATGGCGCATCCAGGGCGATTAATTTGAAAGAAACGATTCCCCAGGAGGTAAGTAAACCCAGTTCGGCGGACGACGCCAGATTATCTTATCTGTTTAAGATGATTCGGCTTGGTTCTGTGGAGGATATTAAGGGGGCGGTAGCAGGGTATCTCCACCAGGCAGCTTTTCACGAGAGAACCCTGAAGCAATATCATGTTGATATCATGGAGCTTATCAGCGCCCTGTACCGGTTTGCGGTAAATCAGGAGCTTGCAGCAGAAGCGTTTCCGGAGAATATGAAGGTACTGTATGCCAGTCTTCTGGATATGGATGCGACCGCGCTTCAAGCCTGGCTTATGGATACGAGCCTCTCTTTTCATGAAGAATTGCTTGACGCCAGAAATCAGTCCACAAAATCTTTTGTCTCAAAGGCAAAGGAATATGTTTATAACAATTATGCCGACGAAACGCTTTCCTTAGATGGAGTGTGTCAGGTTTTAGGGGTATCCAATTCTTACTTTTCTACTGTTTTTAAAAAGAAGACAGGAAATTCGTTTATTGGATATTTGACGGATTACCGTATGGATCAGGCGTCCCGCTTATTAATTGAAACCAATGATAAGAGCTATATAATAGCAAGGCAGGTAGGATATACGGACCCGAATTACTTCAGTTATGTATTCAAAAGACGATTTGGCGTATCTCCGTCCAGATACAGAACGGAACATGCAAAAGGGGAAAGCGGCAGTGAAATATAAATATATGGTGCAGAAATTTCTGGATTATTTTAAAAATATTAAGCCGAGGGGAATGCAGTCGACGATTATGCTGGTGTTTTCCGCTATATCAGTCGCAGTTATGATGATTCTGGGAGTTATGATGTATCTGAGAGTTTCGGCGGCATCCAGGGAAGAGATGATAGGAAGTACGGAAAAACTGATGGAGCAAACCGGAGAGAATATGGAAGATTATCTGGTGAGTATGCGTCAGATATCAGATGCGGTTTACTATAATGTGATAAAAGAAAATGATTTTTCTGATCAGGATAATGATATCCAGCAGGGAATGAAACGAGTCTATGAGGCAAATAGAAGCAATCTGCGCAGCATAGCTATCTATAATAATTATGGAAGTTTGATGGGAGCAGAGCCGGTGGTGCTGCAGAAAGAGGACCCCAATGTAACCAAACAGGATTGGTATAAGCAGGCCAAGGCTGAGACGGAGAATATGCATTTTTCTACGCCTCATATCCAGAATCTCTTTGATGATGCATTTCGCTATTACTGGGTGATATCGTTAAGCCGCGTGGTGGAGCTGACGGATAACGGCGTTCCGCAGACAGGAGTTCTTCTTGTAGATATGGACTATTCCAGTATTTCAAGGATGATGAAACAAATCAATGCAAAGACAAGCGGACAGTATTATTATCTGTGTGACGGAAGCGGAGAGATTATCTATCATACCAAACAAATGCAGATTAATAAGGGAATATGCAGCGAAAACAGCAAGAAAGCGGCAACCTATAAGGATGGGGTTTACGATGAGTTCTCTGGCGGAGAACACCGTAAAGTGATTGTGAATACCATCAGTTATACAGGATGGAAATTGGTAGGAGTAATTCCCAATTCTGTGTTTACTCATGGTATGTTTGATATCCGGTATTTTATCGTGCTGCTTATTCTGCTGATGGCAATGATGCTGGGAGTGGTAAACAGGGTAGTTTCTGTTAGAATTGCCAGTCCGATTTTAAAACTGAATGATTCGGTATTGGAATATGAGGCAGGAAAGAAACCGGAAATCTATATCGGAGGCTCTATGGAAATCCGTCATCTTGGCGATTCTATACAGCGGTCTTATGAGCAGATTGATATGCTAATGCATAAAATTGTTCTGGAACAGACGGAACGGAGGAAGAGTGAACTGGATGCTCTGCAAAGCCAGATTAATCCTCACTTTTTATACAATGCGCTGGATTCCATTACATGGATGGTTGAAGGAGAACGGAACGACGAAGCGGTATTTATGATTTCCCAACTGGCGAAGCTTTTCCGAATCAGCTTATCCAAAGGGCGTACTGTTATTGCGGTAAGTGATGAATTGCAGCATGCACAGAGCTATATGAATATTCAGAAGGTCCGGTATAAGAACAGTTTTTCGTTCGTGATGGATGTGGAGCCGGCGGTTTATTCTTGCTGTACCGTTAAATTAATCTTACAGCCTATCCTTGAGAATGCAATTAATTACGGCGTTGGCGGTATGGATGAGGATGACGGAGGCGAGATTAAAATAACAGGAAGAGAACAGAATGGGAAGATGATTCTTTCGGTGATGGATAACGGATTGGGAATGTCTGAGGAAGAAGTCGCTTTTCTGCTTACAGATAATAATCGGATTCGTAAACATGGTTCAGGAGTCGGCCTTGTGAACGTAAATAACCGGATTCAGCTTCTTTTTGGAAAAGAATATGGTATTTCTGTTGAAAGCGAGCCGGATGAGGGGACGGTAGTATCTGTCTGTCTTCCTGCGGTTCCTTATACAGAGGAGAATAGGAAGATGCTGGAAGCGGGGCTTCCTTTTGGTGAGAAAATACTGTCTGATATAGAGAAAAGGGTTTGATAAAGAAATGCCTGATGGGAAGAGATAGGGAAAGAGAGATGAAGAGTAGTAAAAATGTATTCATTTTAACGGAAGCAGTACTGGCGGTAATGGTTATCATAACAGCTATCGCTATGCTCTGGGGAAAAGACGGAGAAGGACGGGGAAAGGTTTCTGTGATTGTTCAGAATTCAGACGATAACAGATGGGCAGCGTTCAAATATGGGCTTAGGATGGCGGCGCAGGATGAAGAGATAGAACTGTTTGTGGTTAGTACGGGAGGAGCATTAACGACGGAAGAGGAAACAGAAATCGTTGAGCATGAGATTGCAAACGGAGCAAATGCGGTGATTTTACAACCGGTTCCAGGAGATGAATCAGAGGAGATGTTAAAAAAACTGGGAAAAAAAATTCCTGTTTTGTTAATAGAGTATCCGACGGCCGGCGAAGGCAGGTTATCGGATATTCCGATTGTGCAGCCGGATAATTACGCGTTGGGGCAAGAATTAGCAAAAGAATTGTTAAATGACTATAATGGGAATGTGAAAGGGAAGACTTTGGGTATCGTTTCGGAATATGGCAATTCAGAAGCGGTTGCTGAGAGAAGAAAGGGCGCTGTTTCGATTTTAAAGGATAAGGGAGTGAAGGTTGTATGGGAGGTTTCTGAGCCTTCTAAGGATGAAGAGGAGACGGTTCTGGAAAAGAAATCAAGGGTGGATTTTGTGATTGCCCTGGACGATTATAGTCTGGTATTGGCCGGAAAGGCTGTTACAGCAAATAATCTGCATGGAGCGTTGGTGTATGGAATCGGAAATTCAATGGAAGCGGTGTACTGTCTGGATACAGATTCCGTCCAATGTCTGCTGGTGCCGGATGATTTTGACATGGGGTATCAGAGCCTGGTTGGAGCGGCGGAAAGTTTTGGCTATATTTTTGGAAAGCCGGAGAATCAGACGGTTTCCTTTACAGTAATGCGGAGAGAGAATCTGTTTTCAAAAGAAAATCAGGAAATTTTATTTACAATGAGCCAATAGGGTGGAGTTATTATGGAAATGAAAAAAATACTGGCGGCAGGAATTGTTTTTTGTATGGGGATACAGCTTTTTTGTGCTTGCGGAAAGGAAGAGCCTTATGAGGAAGATAAGGTATACGTGGGAGTGACATATTATGAACAGAGCGATACATTTCTTAGTCAGATGATTTCTTGCCTCAAAGATGAGTTTCAAAATTATGAAGAAAAAGGCTATGAGACTGCTATGTTGATTCGCGGTGCGGGTGGTTCTCAACGTACCCAGAATGATCAGGCGAGGGAACTGATTGACGCAGGCTGTAATGTTCTCTGTGTGAATCTGGTAGACCGGGCGGACCCGTCAGAAATTATTGACCTTGCCAGGGAAAACAACGTGCCAATTATTTTCTTTAACCGGGAGCCGGTTGCGGAAGATATGATGCAGTGGGACAAACTGTATTATGTAGGAGCGCTTGCGGCTCAGTCTGGTATTTTACAGGGGGAGATGGCTATTGAGCTGATACAGTCGGATTCGGGGATAGACCGGAATAAGGATGGGAAAATTCAATATGTCGTGTTAGAAGGGGAAGCGGGACATCAGGATGCGATTATCCGGACGGAAAATGTGGTAGATACCCTGAAAAGTAATGGGATTGCAATTGAAAAATTAAGCTATGGAATTGCAAACTGGAACCGGGCCCAGGCCCAGAACCAGATGCTCCAGATGATTAGCCAGCACCAGAACAAAATTGAGCTCGTTCTGGCGAATAATGACGATATGGCCCTGGGAGCTTTGGACGCTTATGAGAAACTGAATTATACGGAGTCGGCGCTTCCGGCGTTCTTAGGAATTGACGGTACAGATGTGGGACTGGAGGCAGTCAGAGACCAGAGACTGGCCGGGACGGTATACAATGATAAAGAAGGGCAGGCGGCGGCAATGGCGAAGCTTGCAATTGCACTGGTAACTGGACAAGGGATGGGGGAAATCGAATTTCAGAATGAGCGGTATATTTACCTGCCTTATTTTAAGGTGACAAAGGAGATGGCAGAGAGATTTCTTGAAAGAAAGAGCTGGCGCTGAGATGAAAGAACGCAAACAGGAGATACTATATATAGAAAATATCTATAAGTGTGCTTTTATATCAAAATAACCGATTGGAAATTTCGATAAAAGAGCGGTATAATGAGTTTATCAAATGATTGACAAGGCTGAATAAGCCAATTCCCTGATAAAGAAACCTTTCAAGACCGCCTGCTTGAAAGGCTTTTTTAGTTCTATTTTATTACTCCATCCAGATAACATTCCAGTGAACGGCGCATATTTTTTTCAAAATCCGCTTCTCCATTTTTCAGACTCCATTCAAATACATTTCCGATTACAATCATACGAATATCAGTGCTCACCTCATCTAACGGATGTTTCAGTACAATGATACCGGCATCCATTGCCTTCTGAAGATAATTGTGGACCGTTACAATCGGGTATGGGCGGTCCGCCCAGATATCAGGGTTCAGAGACTGATTCTTAGGAGTATAGTAATTAGAGATAAAGTCCAAACCAAGCTCCCGGCAGTAATGGATATAGTTCAGGTATACATGGATAATTGTTATTTTGGCTTCGTCCGCGTTAGACGGCAGGTCAAGCAGATCAGGATTGATACTGGGCTGCTCCTCGATATAGTAGGACAATAAGTCGTCTTTTGTCTTGAAATGATGATAAAAACTGCCGTTTGATACGCCCGCTTCTTCACAGATATTTTTAATGGACAGGGCTTCGTAGCCTTTTTGCTGCAGGATTGTTTTGGCCGCGCGGAAAATGCGTCCTTTCGTTTCTTTTGATTTTAACTGTTGTTTGGATAATTCCTGGATTTCTGGCATGGCTGATTGGTATCTCCTTTGTTCTCGCTAATGCTTATCTGGTAAGTATACCATAATTCCTGGAAAGATTCAACAAAACAGAGCAGACTCGGTTCTGACTTTTGTAACCTGGTTACTGTTCACATGTCGCCTGTCGGACGCGGGTTGAATCAGGAGCATGTCTCTGAGCAGACGGAGTAACATTCCATTGAACTATCAGCTTAGGCAGACTAAGCCGCCAAGGAAAGCCTTCGCGTCTAAGTCTAGCATAAGCTGCTATTTCAATTCCATGAAAAGTACTCCTGAATTGTCTGCTTAGAGACCTGCTCCTGATTCAACCCGCTGTATACAAAATGACGTGTGAACAGTAACGTAACATGCTCATAGTAGATAATGCGTATAGAGAACCCCTTGAATATGCATTTTGTTCATGATATGCTTACACAATAGGGAGCGACGGGGGATTGGGGAGATATTTTAATGCAGACTTATTAAGTAAGTTATATAAAGAATGTTGGAACAGAGAGGAATAGTTATATGGATATTAATCAGAAGATTACAGAAGAGCTTGGGGTAAAACGGTGGCAGGTGGACGCCGCAGTTCAATTGATTGATGAAGGCAATACGATACCTTTTATTGCCCGTTACCGTAAGGAGAAACATGGAACGTTGGATGACGAGCAGCTTAGAAAGCTGGATGAGAGGCTTACATACTTAAGAAATTTAGAGGAGAAAAAGGAGCAAGTTCTCTCAAGCATTGAAGAGCAAGGGAAGCTTACAGAAGAATTAAAAGCACAGATATTAGCGGCGGAGACTCAGGTTGCAGTGGATGATTTATACCGTCCATATCGTCCGAAAAGGAGAACACGCGCCATGATTGCGAAGGAGCGCGGGCTGGAACCGCTGGCGGCTCTTATTACTTTGCAGAATACGAAAGTTGCTGTGGAAGAGCTGGCGGGAGAGTACGTGAATCCGGAGAAGGAAGTAGCTACTGTCCAGGATGCCATTGCCGGGGCAAAAGATATTATTGCCGAGAGTATTTCCGATGAAGCAGATTATCGTACCTGGATTCGGAATATGACGATTAAGAAGGGGAGAGTGGTTTCGCTGGCGAAGGATTCCGAGGCCGAGTCGGTCTATGAGATGTATTATGACTTTGACGAGCCTGTGACGAAGCTTGCCGGTCACAGGGTGCTGGCTTTAAATCGCGGGGAGAAGGAGAAATTCCTTACGGTAAAAGTGGAGGCGCCGGAAGAAGATATTTTACGTTATTTAGAGAAAAAGACGATTCATAGCAATAATCCTTATACTACGCCGATTTTAAAGGAGGCAGCCGACGACAGTTATCACAGACTGATTGCTCCGGCTATCGAGCGGGAGATTCGTAATGATTTGACAGAGAAGGCGGAAGACGGAGCGATTGCGGTATTTGGGAAGAATTTAGAGCAGCTTTTGATGCAGCCTCCAATTGTTGGACAGACAGTTCTTGGCTGGGACCCGGCATTTCGTACAGGATGTAAGTTGGCGGTGGTCGATGCTACCGGTAAGGTAATCGGTACTACGATTATCTATCCGACAGCGCCGACTACGCCTCAGAAGATAAAGGCTTCTAAGGATTTATTAAAGAAGATTATTAAGAAATACAATATCACTCTGATTTCTCTTGGAAATGGAACCGCCTCCAGGGAGTCAGAGCAGGTAATTGTGGAGCTTTTAAAGGAAATTCCGGAGCAGGTACAGTACGTGATTGTCAATGAGGCGGGAGCTTCGGTATATTCTGCGAGTAAGTTAGCTACAGAGGAATTTCCGAAATTTGACGTGGGACAGAGAAGCGCCGTATCAATTGCCAGAAGGCTGCAGGACCCATTGGCGGAACTGGTAAAGATTGAGCCGAAGTCTATCGGAGTAGGACAGTACCAGCATGATATGAATCAAAAGAAACTGAGCCAGGCATTGAGCGGTGTGGTGGAAGATTGTGTAAATAAAGTCGGCGTAGATTTGAATACGGCTTCGGCGCCATTGCTTTCGTATATTTCTGGTATTTCCGGAACCATAGCGAAAAATATTGTTGCTTACAGGGAGGAGAACGGAAGCTTTCACAGCAGGAAGGAACTTTTAAAGGTGGCAAAGCTTGGCCCTAAAGCTTTTGAGCAGTGCGCCGGATTTATGCGTATCAGTGAGGGAAGTAATCCCTTAGACGGCACCAGCGTCCATCCGGAGTCCTATGAGGCGGCAGAAAAGCTTCTGAAGAAACAGGGCTTTGCTGTATCAGATATCAGCGGCGGCAAGCTGACAGGGCTGTCTCTCACGATTCGCGATTATAAGAAACTGGCCGAGGAGCTTGGAATCGGCGAGATTACATTGCGGGATATTGTGAAGGAGTTGGAGAAGCCTGGACGCGATCCGAGAGATGAGATGCCGAAGCCTATTTTGCGCACAGACGTGCTGGATATGAAAGATTTGAAAGAAGGTATGATTCTAAAGGGAACGGTTCGCAACGTCATTGATTTTGGCGCGTTTGTGGATATTGGAGTTCATCAGGACGGTCTGGTGCACATTTCCGAGATAACGGATAAGAAATTTATCAAACATCCATTAGAAGCGGTGAGTGTGGGCGATATTGTAGATGTAAAAGTTCTGAGCGTGGATATGAAAAAGAAGCGGATTGCACTTACGATGAAAGGGGTATAAATATATATGCAGTACAGAAACGACCGGTACGGTAATCCTATCTCTTTACTTGGGTTTGGTTGTATGCGTTTTACAAAAAAGGGAAATAGTATTGACATTGATAAAGCAGAACGGGAGGTCATGGAAGCCATTCGGGGCGGCGTCAATTATCTGGATACTGCCTATATTTATCCAGGCAGCGAGGCGGCGGTTGGCGAAATTCTTAAGAGAAACCATTGTCGGGAGCAGATATCCATAGCAACGAAACTGCCACAGTACTATATTAAGTCGAAAAGCGCTGTAGATAAATATTTTGAGGAGCAGTTAAAACGTCTTCAGACAGACTATATTGACTATTATCTGATGCACATGTTGACGGATGTGACGGCATGGAACAAGTTGAAGGATTTGGGAATTGTCGAATGGATTGATAAGAAAAAACAGGAAGGAAGCATCCGTAATTTAGGTTTTTCTTATCATGGTAATACAGAGATGTTCCTGCAGATATTGAATGCCTATGACTGGGATTTCTGCCAGATTCAGTATAATTACATGGATGAGCATACCCAGGCGGGAAGAGCAGGGCTTCTTGCAGCGGCGGAAAAAGGCGTTCCGGTGATTATTATGGAGCCGTTAAGAGGCGGTAAACTGGTGGACCTGCTGCCAGAAAGGGCTAAGAAGCTGATTGCAGAGTATCCGAAGAAACGGACGCCTGCAGAATGGGCGTTCCGGTGGCTGTGGGAACAACCAGAGGTAACCTGTGTGCTCTCTGGCATGAATTCCATTGATATGGTGGAAGAAAATATACGGATTGCGTCAGAAGTAGAGACTGGCGAGTTTACGGAGGAAGATAAGAAACTGATTGAACAAATCAGGCAGGAGATTCAGGGGACGCTCCGGGTGGGTTGTACTGGGTGCGGGTATTGCATGCCCTGTCCGAAGGGGATTGATATTCCGGCAGCTTTCCGCTGTTATAATCATATGTATACAGAGGGCAAAGGCAGCGGAAGGCATGAATATTTGCAGACGGTTTGTCTGCAGAAGGATTTTACAGAGCCTGGAAGCTGTATCGAGTGTGGGAAATGTGAGAAGATTTGCCCTCAGGGTCTGGAAATACGGAAAGAGCTAAAGGAGGCAGATAAAGAATTGCTGCCTTTTTATTATAGAATCGGATTAAAAATTATAAAAAAGCTAGGGTTCCTGGGATAGAGAGGAGGATGATATGGAGACGAGAGATATATTAATTCGGTTGAAAAACGGAGAAATCTCAATAGATGAGGCGGAACAGTATTTCCGGGGACAGCCTTTTGAAGAGGACCTTGGCGGAGAGCAGGGGTATGCGAAACTTGATACCCACAGGAAGATTAGACAGGGTTTTCCCGAGGTAATATTCTGCAGTGGTAAAGCAGATAAATTTCTTGTGGAAATATTTGGAAAGTTGTACGAGCATGATGGGGAAGTGCTGGGAACCAGAGCGTCTGCGGCGCAGTATGAGCTGTTAAAAGAACAGTATCCCCAGGTGGAATATGACGAGGTATCTCGTATTATTAAGATAGAAAAGCCGGATAAAGTCAGGAAGGGGTGCATTGCGGTTTGCTCTGCCGGTACGGCGGACATTCCGGTTGCCGAGGAAGCAGCGAAAGTGGCAGAGTTTTTCGGAAGTCATGTAGAACGATTATATGATGTGGGAGTCAGCGGCCTTCACCGAATGCTGTCCAGGCTGAATGTGATTCAGAAGGCAAACTGCGTGGTAGCGGTGGCAGGTATGGAGGGCGCGCTGGCAAGCGTGATAGGGGGATTGGTGGATAAGCCTGTGATTGCAGTTCCCACGTCTATAGGCTACGGCGCAAGCTTTCATGGGCTTTCTGCGCTGCTTACTATGATTAATTCCTGTGCAAATGGAATCTCGGTGGTAAATATTGATAACGGTTTCGGGGCTGGCTATATTGCCACCCAGATTAACCGGTTAGGAGTAAAGAATGGGTAAAACACTTTATTTGGAATGCTATAGTGGAATCAGCGGCGATATGACGGTTGGCGCGCTGCTGGATTTAGGGGCGGATGAAAGCGTACTTATGAAAACGCTGAAGAGTCTTCCGCTGGATGAATTTGATATTGCTGTTACAAGAGTGAAAAAGTCAGGATTGGATGCCTGTGATTTTCATGTGATTCTGGATGAAGCACACAATCCTCATGACCATGATATGGAGTATCTGCATGGGCATGAGCGTCATTCTGAAAATGGACACAGTCATGCTCATGCAGAACCTCATAATCATGAGCACAATCATGCATATATAGAACGGCATGACCATGAACACAATGACACAGGTGCAGAGGGGCATCATCATAGTCATGTGCACAGGGGCCTGCCGGAAATCAGAGAGATTATACAAAATTCAGATATGACCAAGCGGGCAAAGGATACGGCGCTTCGGATATTTGGGATTCTTGCAGACGCGGAGGCGAAAGCGCATGGAGTACCGGCGGAGCAGGTACATTTCCATGAGGTGGGAGCCTTAGATTCCATCGTAGATATTGCGGCTGCATCCATTTGTCTGGATAATTTGGATATTACAGAAGTAATTACAGGGGAATTATACGAGGGGCGCGGAACAATCCGCTGTCAGCATGGGGTGATTCCGGTGCCGGTGCCGGCGGTAGTTCATATTGCAGCATCTCATCAACTGACGCTGCACATGACTGAGACCGAGGGAGAACTGGTAACACCGACAGGCGCGGCAATCGTAGCAGCGATAAAGACTGCGGATAAACTTCCGAATAAATATCGGATTCTGGATACTGGTATGGGGGCCGGGAAGCGGGATTACGGCCGCGCTGGAGTTCTGCGGGCGATGTTGGTTGAGTCAGAAGAAATGGAAGTGCAAGCGGCGGATATACAAAAAACAGATATGATAGGGAAGGATACAATCTGGCATTTGGAAAGCAATATTGACGACTGCACAGGGGAGGCATTGGGCTATGTGATGAACCGCCTTATGGAAGAGGGCGCAAGAGATGTTTATTATACTCCGGCATATATGAAGAAAAACCGTCCTGCATATGAACTGAATGTAATCTGTATGGAAGAAGAGATGGAAAGGCTGCAGGAAATAATTTTCCAGAATACAACAACCATCGGTATTCGCAGAATGAAGATGGAAAGAACAGTTTTGAATCGGGAATTAAGGGAGAGCGACACGTCTCTGGGGAAAGTGCAGGTAAAGGTCTGTGAAATAGGGACCGAACAGAGGATTTATCCGGAGTATGAAAGTATAGTCAGGCTGTGCCGGGAACATGGGCTGTCTTATCAGGAAGTGTGGCGAATTGTTTGCCGGGAGGTATGTGGATAGTTACTATGAAATATGAAGATAAGGTGCGGAAACTGAATATGCAGATGCAGCAATTTGCAAAAAAGGATATTGCAGTTGCATTTTCCGGCGGGGCAGACAGCAGTCTGTTATTGAAGATTGCTGTAGATGCAGCGGCGGCCTGTGACAGTATCGTATATGGAATATTTATGTATACCATGCTCCATCCTGCAGAAGAGGCAGAAGAGGCAAAGATACTCGCAGAGCAAATCGGGGCTCGGTTCCGAATGATTGCTGTGGATGAATTACAGGGAGCCGGGATTTTAGATAATCCCACAGACCGGTGTTACCGGTGCAAAAAATACCTGTTTGAGAGGTTGTTAAAAGAATGTACAAGTCTTGGTGTTTCCACAGTATTAGAAGGAACCAACGAAGATGATCTTCATGTATACCGACCGGGACTTCAGGCTGTCAGAGAACTTGGCATCGTCAGTCCTTTGGCGGATACTGGTCTTACGAAAGCGGAAGTGAGAAGGCTTGGGATGGAATATGGAATATCTGCGTCAGAAAAGCCGGCGTCGCCTTGTCTGGCAACCAGATTTCCTTATGGGACGAGACTTTCCTATGAAGCTATGAGAAAGGTGGAACAGGGGGAACGGTATATTAGAGAGAAGGGATTCTACAATGTACGGCTTCGTATACATGGAGATATTGTGCGGATTGAGGTAGATACAAAGGAATTTCCGGACTTAATGAAGGAAAGAGAGGCTGTTATAGTTTATTTAAAACAGTTAGGGTATCATTATATAACACTTGATTTAGAAGGGTTTCGCTCGGGAAGTATGGATAGTTTTATCAAAGATGTAAATTTGTAAATTAGGGTGTTTTTATGGTGCTGTATGCATGAAAGATGATTAATGAAGGAAAGGGGAAATAGAGTTATGAATAAAGATATGTTTTCGTTTGTTGTATATATGATTCATGCATGTGCAAATCATTGGAAGCAGAATCCTTCTGAAGTATATAAGAATATGAAAAGTACAAATTGCATTATGGGTTTTTTGGTGCCTAATTACGAGATTCTTCATACGCAAAGTACAAAGTATATTGTTGAAGACATTAAGAAATATTTTAATGTTAGGGGGATATCTGTATGATTGTTTACCATGGCTCAAGTGTAATTGTAAATTTTCCTGATATAGAGCATTCCTTTCGAGCGTTGGATTTTGGGAAGGGGTTTTATGTGACAACGGTAAAGGAACAAGCTGAAAGGTGGGCAAGGAGAAAAGCTGATATTTGCGGTTCGGGCAAAGCAATTGTTACAGTTTACAATATGGTAGAACAGTTGGATGGGTTAATTTGTAAATGCTTTGAAGAAGATTTGATGGAGTGGATCGATTTTGTATGCAGATGTCGAGATGAAGAAAAAGATTATTTACAATATGATTTGATTAAGGGGAACGTGGCAAACGATAAGGTGTTTAGAGTTGTGGATATGTATCAATCCGGTATCTGGGATAAAGAAAGAGCTTTGAAAGAAATAAAAATGTACCCTAATTATGATCAGATTGCTTTTGTAAGTCAAAGAGCAATAAAACAACTATTATATTATGAATCATTTTATGAGGTGAAAGATTGAAAATGAAAAGTAGAGGTTATTCATTATCTTAATTGCATCACAAAAAAGCCATATAAAATCGTTTAAGCCAATGTTTTCATAACGTTTTTGCCTTGAGCGAAGCGAAAGGAATGGATATAAATATGAATGAAGAGATGTTAGAGCGTGTATATCAGGAAAATCTTGAAGAAAAGATAATCGCATATTTGGCAGAGATATGTGGTTTCTCTTATGAAAAAGCGATGGATTTGTACTATAACAGTAAATTATCTGACAAGATTTATCTTGGAGAAAATGGAATACAGTATTTGGATTATAAGGTATTAGTTCAGATACTACTTAAAACTGAGAAAAAATTGTTGGATTTAGAGTTGTGAGAGTGCCGGTAAAAGTGTGATAGTGGACGCAGGCGATTGAAAACATTGGAAGCGGGCGATATTAATAATACGCCCGCCCCGTTTAGGTAACATTTCGCGGCAAAATCCGGCCTTTCTATGATTTCTTGCGGAAGCTCTTTGCCCAAATGATAATTACAGCCGCTGTAGCAATGAATAATTCCGCTAAAATTATGGAAGGATTCCATATTTCAAAATAGAAATGTGAGATAAAATGTACAGCCAGAAATATCAAATAGATACTAATGGAATACGCGGCATTTTTGAAAATTTGAGTACGTTTTTCCTCCCGGGCTAAAAACTGTCTTTGCTGCTGCTCCAAAAGTTCTGTTTTGACCGATAATTCATCAATTTCAGATGGCCTTAACAGATAGTCCAGGGTAACGTCGAATGTTTTGCTTAATTCTATAATCTTCTCTACCTCTGGCACAACCGACCCGTTTTCCCATTTTGAAATAGATTGTCTCGAAACACCCAGCCGTTCTGCCAACTGTTCTTGCGTTAACTCCCTGCTTTTTCGTAATGCGGTAATTTTTTCTGCGAACTCCATATAAGTTCCCCCTTTCGATTTTGTACCTAAATTTTATCGAAAAACTCGTTTGCATTCCAGCAAGCAGGTATTACATTTATAAATCAAATGGTAGTATCTAAGAGATTTCTTGTATACTTTGATTGTCATTCATGAAAATAGCCGGCTTTGTTCGTCAATACGTCCGGTTTTCGTTTTCCCATTTATTTTTTACATATTTCTGTCCAGTATCCGTCTGGGTCAGAGATAAAATAGACTCCCATCGCCTGGTTGTCAAAGCAGATACATCCCATCTCTTTATGGAATGCATAGGAGGCGTCCATGTCGTCGGTGTGCATGGCGAGATGGATTTCGTTATCTCCCAGATTGTAGGGGCGGTCCATATCCCGAAGCCAGGTCAGCTCTAAGAGATGGGAGGTGACGCCGTCGCCGAGGAATACCAGCTTGAAGCTTCCGTCTTCGGCTTCTTTCTCTTTGGTGATTGACAGGCCTAAGGCTTTCTGGTAAAATTCGATAGATTTTTGCAGGTCTGCAACATTGATGTTATTGTGGTAGAATGTGAATTTCATAAGGAACCTCCTGATTCAGTCCGTTGTTTACCAGATGACCTGTGAACTGTAACTGGTAATGGGACCTGTTTTTGTTTATAGAATAACATAGGTAGAAAAAAAAGAAAAGATGTGCTATAGTGAATGGTATGTTATTATTTTGCGGTTGTCCGGGCAGATGTAGATAGAAAATAGATGAATTAATGGATTGAGAAAAATGATGAGAGAGATTGTTGAGACCAATGGGGAGAGAGAGACATATGAGCTGGGGAGACGACTGGGGTTAAGCGCGGCAGCGGGACAGGTGTTCGCGCTGATTGGCGACTTAGGCGTTGGGAAGACGGTGTTTACGAAGGGATTGGCTGTGGGACTTGGAATTGAGGAATCTGTGAGCAGCCCTACTTTTACCATAGTTCAGATTTATGATGAAGGACGGCTTCCCTTTTACCATTTTGATGTGTATCGCATTGGGGAGCCAGAAGAGATGGATGAGATTGGATATGAAGATTATGTATATGGTCAGGGTGTGTCTCTGATTGAATGGGCGGATTTGATACAGGAGATACTGCCGGAACATTATACAGAAATACAGATTGAGAAGGATTTGGAGCGGGGATTTGATTATCGGAGGATAAGCATATGCGAATATTAGCGCTGGACAGTTCAGGACTTGTTGCCAGTGTAGCGGTTGTGGCTCAGGAAGGGAAAGAAACGGTTACTGTGGCGGAATATACGGTCAATTATACTCAGTGTCATACCTTAACAAATGCCCCTGCCGGGGCGGGCGGACTCTGTTCGATAAAGTGTAAGAAGACACATTCCCAGACGTTGCTTCCTATGTTGGACGAGGTTGTGAAGGCGGCGGATTTGAACTTAGACGAGATTGACGGAATTGCGGTGGCGGCAGGGCCGGGGTCTTTTACCGGGCTTCGGATTGGCTCGGCAACGGCGAAAGGGCTGGGCCTTGCGCTTGGGAAACCGCTGATTCACATTCCAACACTGGAGGGACTTGCCTATAATTTATGGGGAACTGATAAGATAATCTGTCCGATTCTGGACGCGAGACGGGGACAGGTTTATTCAGGTATTTACGAATTTGACGGAGACGACCTGAAAGTTTTAGCAGAACAGACGGCGGTGGATATCGAGGAGCTTGGCGAGAAGCTTAAGAGTTTTGGACGGCCGGTAATATTCTTAGGAGACGGAGTGCCGGTGCACCGGGACGCTCTCATAGAGAGGATTATGGCAAGATGTGATATTGCGTTTGCTCCGGCGAATATGAATCGTCAGCGGGCGGCTTCTGTGGGGTGTCTGGCAATCCAGTATTATCAGGCGGGAAAAATAGAAACAGCCGCGGAACATAAGCCGGATTATTTGAGAGTATCCCAGGCGGAGCGCGAGCGGGCGGAAAGAGAACAGAGGCAGTGAAGTGGAAACATTGCGCAAGAAAGATAAATGACAGTAAGTAACAGCATAGATAAACGGCGGAGGAAAAGGACAAGAGGATGACTGACAGCTGGCCGGAGTAGGAGGTTTAGGATGTTTTGTATCCGAAAAATGCGGAGAGAAGATGCTGCGGATGTGGCAGAGCTGGAACGAAAGATATTTACCGATGCCTGGAGTGAACGGACGATTTTGGAGACCCTGGAGCAGAAGCAGACAATGATACTTCTTGCATATGAAGACAAGAGACTGATTGGATATTTGATTCTGTATTATGTACTGGAGGATGGCGAAATCGCACGAATTGCAGTGGATGATGCATACAGGAGGCAAGGGGTTGCCTCTAAGATGTTGTGGGAGTTGGAATGTCTCTGTGAGGATAATGGTGTGAATAAGCTTCTTCTGGATGTGAGAGAAAGTAACGTGGGTGCCTGCAGATTTTATGAGAAGCAGGGATTTGTGCGGGACGGCGTTCGGAGGAATTATTATTCAGATCCCGTCGAGGATGGTATTCTAATGAGCTGTGAGCTTGGAAAATAATTAACAGGACAGGAAGCACTTCCCACTAGAAACAAGGGAATGCGGCCGTTATAATGTAGGCGTAAAGCAGCGGATGTATAGAAGGTGGAATGCGTTTGCTGCAAAAATCATATTTCACTTCAGGAGGAATGATATGCGCCAGTATACAATAAAAGAAACAAAAGAAGTCAGTAAAGTTATTTGCAATAAATGTGGAAGAGAAATTGTTGCGGCAGACGGACGTTTGGAGGAAGATGTACTATCGGTTGACAAACGGTGGGGATATTTTTCAGAGAAGGACAATCAGGTGGATAGTTTTGACCTTTGTGAAAAATGCTATGATGAATTTGTTGCTACGTTTCTGCTTCCTGTCAGAAAGTAGAGGATAGAATGTTAGATGTATGTTTGCTGGGGACCGGCGGCATGATGCCGCTTCCCTATCGATGGCTTACTTCGTTGATGATACGGTATAATGGCAGCAGCCTGTTAATCGACTGCGGCGAAGGAACCCAGATTGCAATAAAGGAGAAGGGGTGGAGCTTTAAGCCGATTGATGTAATCTGCTTTACTCACTATCATGGAGACCATATTAGCGGGCTGCCAGGAATGCTTCTTACCATGGGTAATGCAGACCGAACCGAACCCCTTACCCTAATCGGGCCGAAAGGCTTAGAAAGAGTTGTAGGCGCCCTGCGCGTCATTGCGCCGGAGCTGCCTTTTCAGATTATATATAAAGAAATTACAGAACGGGAACAAACCTTTGAGATGAATGGATATCGGCTGAAAGCTTTCCGGGTGAATCATAATGTTCCCTGCTATGGGTATGTGCTGGAGGTTGACCGGGCAGGAAGATTCGATGTGGTTCGGGCGGAGGCAGCAGAGATTCCGAAACGTTTCTGGGGGATTTTGCAGAAGGGCGAGACTGTTGTGGAGGATGGTCGTATATTTACGCCGGATATGGTACTGGGTCCTGCCAGAAAGGGCTTGAAGATTGCTTATTCCACCGATACCAGACCCACAGACTCCATCAGGGCAAATGCTAAAGGCGCGGATTTGTTTATTTGCGAAGGCATGTATGGCGAGAAGGATAAGCAAAAGAAGGCGAAGGAATATAAGCATATGACGTTCTACGAGGCGGCTGAGCTTGCAAGAGCGGCAGAGGTAAGAGAGATGTGGCTGACTCATTACAGTCCTTCTTTGAATTATCCAGAAGAGTTTATGAAAGACGTAAGGGCAATTTTTAAAAATTCGGTTGCTGCAAAGGATGGCCAGACTGCCGAGCTTGTGTTTGAGGAGGCTTAATATATGGATGAAAGGAAAGATGTTCTTGTTCTGGCAATTGAGAGTTCCTGTGACGAGACGGCAGCTTCAGTGGTAAGAAACGGCAGAGAGGTATTGTCGAATATCATATCCTCTCAGATTGCGCTGCATACCCTTTACGGCGGCGTGGTGCCGGAGATTGCTTCCAGAAAGCATATAGAGAAAATAAATCAGGTGATTGAAACGGCGCTGTCGGAGGCGGGGGTTACTCTTGAGGAGATAGACGCTGTGGGTGTGACTTACGGACCAGGGCTCGTGGGCGCGTTGCTTGTGGGAGTTGCGGAGGCGAAGGCTATTGCCTATGCGGCGAAAAAGCCGTTAATCGGCGTTCATCATATTGAAGGTCATATTGCAGCCAATTATATTGAGCATAAGGAATTGGAACCGCCCTTTTTCTGTCTGGTTGTTTCAGGAGGACACAGTCATCTGGTTCAGGTGAAAGATTACGGGAAGTTTGAGATTATCGGCCGAACCAGGGATGATGCGGCGGGAGAAGCGTTTGACAAGGTGGCAAGAGCGATTGGCCTAGGATATCCAGGCGGGCCGAAGATTGATAAGGTGTCGAAGGAGGGGAATCCGGAGGCGATTGCATTTCCAAGGGCGCGCGTAGGAGATTCTCTTTATGATTTCAGTTTCAGCGGCGTTAAATCGGCGGTGCTGAATTATATTAACGGCTGCCGAATGAAAGGGGAAGAGTGGAATCAGGCGGATATTGCAGCTTCGTTCCAGAAGGCGGTTACGGATGTGCTGGTGGAAAATGCTATGCGCGCGGTACGCGAATACAGAGCGGAGAAATTTGCTATTGCAGGCGGGGTAGCCGCTAACAGTGCGCTTCGCAGTGCGATGAAAGAGGCGTGTGAGAAAGAGGGGATAGATTTCTATTACCCGTCGCCGGTATATTGTACCGATAATGCGGCGATGATAGGAGCGGCGGCTTATTATGAATATTTGAACGGAACCAGACATGGATGGGATTTGAACGCGGTGCCGAATCTAAGATTAGGAGAAAGATAAATGAAAGAGCGATGTACGGCGATTGTGCTGGCCGCAGGCCAGGGGCGCAGGATGAAGAGCAAGATTAAGAAGCAGTTTTTAAATATTGCAGGAAAGCCGATAGTTTATTACTCGTTGGATTGTTTTGAGAGGGCGCCTTTTATTCAGGATATTATTCTTGTGACCAGTAGCGACTGCGTGGATTACTGCCAGAAGAATATTGTTGAAAAATATGGATTCCGTAAGGTCAGAAAAGTGGTAGTCGGCGGTAAGGAGCGGTATGATTCCGTATACGCCGGCTTATTGGCGTGCAGAAATACAGATTATGTATATATTCATGACGGAACCAGGCCCTTTATTGACAGGGACATGTTAAAACGTGCTCTGGACGCAGTGAAACAGACGGGAGCCTGTGCGGTGGGGATGCCTGCTAAGGATACCATCAAGATTCTGGACAGGGAGCAGTTTGTTACAAAGACTCCGAAACGGAGCCGGGTTTGGAGTGTACAGACTCCACAGGTGTTTCGTTATCATGTAATCAGAGAGGCGCATGACGCAGTCCGCAGAGGCAGTATGGAAGGCATTACAGATGATGCTATGATTGTGGAAATGCATGGTAAATGTAAAGTAAAAATGGTAGAAGGCGCCTATGAGAATTTAAAGATTACAACTATGGATGATTTGTTTGTCGCCGAGGTTATCTTAAGAGGAAGAGAGTTATAAACACAACGATGTAGTGGACGCTTTCCTTATCTTTGTTATTATTTTATCAATTTATACAAAAGTATTGAACAAATGTATAAATGGATTCTGGAAAATCATGGACTTAGACAAAAATTCACAACTCATGTATTGATATAAAAACAATTTTTAGGTAAAATCTATAAATAGAAAGCGAGAGGAGACCGGATGAAAAAAATAGTTGATGATTGGCGGTTGATTTATAAAGTTTGCAGTTTGTATTATGAAGATGATATGCGTCAGCAGGAGGTCAGCGACTATTTGGGGATTTCCAGAGCGACAGTTTCGCGGATGCTCCAGAAGGGGAAAGAGAGCGGAATTGTACGGGTGGAAGTAATCAATCCGGTTCAGTTTTCTTATAATAAGCTGGAGAAAGCGCTGGAGCGCAAATACGGATTGAAGGAAGCTATTGTCGTAGAAAGCAGCGCGCTGGATACAAAGACAGAATCTGTTTCCCGTATGTATGAGCGGGCGGCGCTGTATTTGTCTCAATTTTTTAAAGACGGTGACTGTATCGGCGTATCGATGGGGCATACTCTGCATAATGTAGTAAAAACCAACCGAGTGTTCAGTAAGGGGAATCATTATATGTTTGTTCCTCTTGTGGGCGGTATCAGTCAGAGCACCGTAGATAAGGTGGATGTGCAGAGTAATCAGATTGCGCTGGAGTTTGCCGGGAAGTTTGGCGGCACCTATACGCAGTTTTTGTCACCGGCAGTATTTTCGGAAAAGACGGTTATGCAGTCCTTTCTGAAAGAAAAAGCAGTAAGTTATATCTTTGATGATTTCCGGAAACTAGATACAGTTATTATGGGAATCGGTATTCCCCACAAGGTGGAATCCACACTGGTACAGGCGGGATACATTACGGAAAAAGAGCTGGAGTATTTTGCGGAGGAAGGTCTGGTAGGTGATATTGCACTTCACTTCTTTGACAAGGATGGGAGTACGGAGAAGTTCAGGCAGTTTAACGACCGGGTGGCGGGAATACCGCCGGAGATGATTCGCAGAGTGAGAAACCGCATTGCCATTGCAGGAGGGGAGAATAAAGCAGAGGCAATCCGAGGGGCGATTAGAGGCGGATATATCAATATGCTGATTACGAATATTGATGCAGCCGAAAAGCTGCTGTGATGCAGCCGCAGAGGAGGACGGATGAAGTTTTCGTTTTCTGTAGGAAAGATATATAAATGACAAAATGGGATGAAGCCTTCGCTGAATCAAGGGCCCGGATGCAGAGAAGGCAGTACATATCATGGCAGTCATTTTATATATACAGGATACTATAATTGAGTAAATGGAGGAGAGACTATGGAATTTATTTCTAATGTGGCAAGTGGATTTATAGGTCTATTTCAAGCAGGCGGTGATACATTTGTAGGCTGGGTTACCGGCATTATCCCGCTTGTAGTGTGTCTGATGACGGCGGTTAACTCGATCATCAAGATTGTTGGTACTGAGAATGTGGAGAATTTTGCTCAGAAGATTACCAAGTATATGGTACTCAGGTATACACTGCTTCCTTTGCTGGCGGTATTCTTCCTGGCAAATCCGGCATGTTATACATTTGGACGTTTTCTGGATGAGAAGTACAAACCTGCATTTTATGATGCAGCGGTAAGTTTTGTTCATCCGATTACGGGACTTTTCCCTCATGCTAATGCAGGCGAGCTGTTCGTATGGACAGGTATTTCAGCAGGTGTTGCTGAGGCTGGTTATGCAACTGCAGGTCTTGCGGTAAGATACTTCCTTTGCGGTCTGGTTGTTATTCTGATTCGCGGTATCTTATGTGAGAAAATCTATGCTTCAATGGCAAAGAAGAATGCTTAATTAGTTGAGAGGAGGTCAAATTATGTATAAATCTATTACAATCAAAGCTGGCGCAGGCGGATGGGGCGGTCCTCTGACCATTACACCGACAGAGAAGTGCCATAAGGTACTGAACGTAACAGGCGGAGGGATTACTCCAGTAGCGCAGCTCATTGCAGATATGACAGGCGGAGAAGTAGTTGACGGATTCAAGACGGGATGCCCTGACGATGAAGTTATGGTAGCGGTTGTTGATTGCGGCGGAACTGCACGCTGCGGCGTTTATCCGAAGAAAGGTATCTTTACCGTTAACCTGATGCAGGTTGGCCAGTCTGGTCCTCTTGCACAGTTTATCAAAGAAGATAATTATGTGTCTGGCGTAACAGAAAGCGATATTTCTTATGCAGACGGTTCAGCAGTAGAAGCTGCTGCAGCGAAACAGGCAGAAGCTAAAGCTGACAATGGTCCGAAGACTAAGGCTCAGGCTAAGGAAGAGATTGCGGCTGCTCAGGCAGGACAAAAGCAGGGGATCGTTGTACGGATTGGTAAAGGTGTTGGCGCTGTGGTTAATAAGTTTTTCGCAGCAGGCCGCGAGACCATCGACATGGTTATCAAGAACATTCTTCCGTTCATGGCGTTTACAGCTACATTACTTGGTATTATCAGCGCCAGCGGACTTGGCGATGTAATCGCTAATACCGTTGCGCCGCTTTGCGGAACACTTCCGGGAATGATTGTTATTTCCTTCATCTGTGGATTGCCGTTCCTGTCGCCAATTCTTGGACCTGGCGCAGTTATCGCACAGGTTGTAGGTACGCTGCTTGGCGCTCAGTTTGCAACAGGTGCAATTCCGGCAAAATACGCGCTTTGCGCACTGTTTGCAATTGACGCACAGGTTGGTGGTGACTTCGTTCCTGTAGGTCTTTCTCTTGGAGATGCTGAGCCTGAGACCATCGAGCTTGGTGTACCGGCAGTATTGTTCGAGCGTATGATTACAGGTCCTATTTCTGTACTGCTTGCATTTGTATTCAGTATTGGAATGTTCTAGGTTAAATGGATTTTTGCATGTAACTGTGAAGATATTTAACGGTTACGCTTGGAGATATTTTTGTAATTCGAGAGGAGAAATTGTATGAAATTTCAGGTTAAGATTGTAGGACATGGGCCAGAAGCTCTTTCGTTTCTGGATGACCCGGATAATAAGTTCTTTATTCTGTTTAATGAGGATGCGCCTCAGGAGCTTGCAGACATTTCTGTATTACATACTAAGTCGGAAGTCTGGGAAGACCCTATGGTAGGAGATACCATGAAGATTGCCGGTAAGGAATTTATTATTACTGCAGTTGGAGTAGAAGCGCCGTATACGTTGAGAGAAATGGGACACTGTACAGTTAATTTTGCAGGTGGTTCAGAGGCGGCTCTTCCGGGCTGCATCATGCTGGAAGGCTGTGAAGTGGTAACAGAAGACGACCTTAAAGAAGGCGCAGAGGTTTGTATTTATTAATTATTTTATTGTAGATAAGGAGAGATGAATTATGCTTAATTTGGACAAAAAGCTTCTCAAGAGAGAAGAGGATGGCAAGGTTATCCGCGTTGGTATCGTAGGCGCAGGCCAGATGGGCCGCGGTATGGTTACTCAGATGGTACTTATGAAAGGTATTATGCCGGCTATCGTGTCTGACATCAAGATTGAGAATGCTGTACATGCGTTCAAATATGCAGAAGTTTCAGATGAAGATATCGTACAGGCTAAGACATTAGAGGAAGCAAATGCAGCGATGGAAGCAGGCAAATATGTTGCCTGTGAAGATGCGAATTTTGTATCTCAGGCTAACCTGGTAGAGTGTGTGATTGATGCAACAGGCGTACCGGATGTGGGCGCAAAGGTTGCTACCGATGCTATGAGAAATAAAAAGCACGTGATTATGCTGAATGTTGAGACTGATGTTGTTATTGGGCCATACCTTAAGAAATTAGCAGAAGAAGAGGGCGTTATCTATTCAGGTTCTGACGGAGACGAGCCGGGCGCTGTTATGCATCTGTACAGCTTCGCTAAGGCTATGGGACTGAATGTAGAGGTTATGGGTAAAGGTAAAAATAACAAGATTGATTACGACTGCAACCCGGATACCGTTCTTGAGGAAGCTACACGCCGTAAGATGAGTCCGAAGATGCTTTGTGCATTCAAGGATGGAACTAAGACTATGGTTGAGATGACCGCTATGTCTAATTATACAGGACTTGTTCCGGACGTTATCGGCGGACATGGACCGAAGACATCTCCAGGTACAGAAGGTATCAAAGAGATGAACGAGATTCTGAAGCTTAAGAAAGATGGCGGTATCCTGAACAAACATGGTGTTGTTGAGTACATCAACGGCATTGCTCCTGGAGTATTTGTAACCGTATCTACACCAAATGCAGAGATTGCATATCAGCTTGGATATCACAGCATGGGTCCCGGCCCGCTGTGGACACTGTACCGTCCATATCACCTTTGCAATCTTGAGACGCCTCTTTCCGTTGCAAGAGCCGTTATTGAGGGAGACGCTACCTGCGTAGCTAAGAACGGTCTTGTATCTGAGTGTATTACAAGAGCTAAGATTGACTTAAAAGCAGGCCAGACGATTGATGGTATCGGTGGATTTACGACACATGGTTCTATCGCAACTGCGGAAGAGTCTAATGCAAACGGCTATGTTCCGTTCGGCCTTGTTACAAACAAAGCTGTAATGAAGAAGGATGTTAAGAAGGGTACTCTGATTACTTATGATATGATTGACTTAGATAAAGAGACTCTGATTTACAAACTGAGAAAAGAGCAGGATGCAATGTACGGAAGACACGTACTTTAATCGGTTTGGATAATCAATAACGGGATATGATAAATTGGGCCCTGGGGGTCCTGCCGGAAGCTATTATTTAGAATCTGGCGGGGCTCCTTCCCGGCTATAGAGAGGAAAGTGCTGACATGTTTAGTGAATTACCTGTAATATCGAAAGTCTTATTTGTAGTATTTGCTGCGTTTCTTTTGCAGGCTTTGGGAGGTTATTATCAAATTAAGAACTATAGGAAGACTGTAAGAGAGATACACAGACTGGGCAATGTGGGGATTGGACAGAAGAAGGGAAAATTCTTTAACGGCAATATTGTAATGATTGCAGCCGATGGTGAAGGAGTGATTAAAGGGGTTATGATTCTGGATGGAATCTCATTCCTTGCGAAATTTCACCCGGTAGAAAAACTTTTTGAGAAAGAGTTGGTGGGGAACAGTATCTATACGTTTCTTGAGATAACCGACGAATTTGATAAGAAGATGCGTAAGAAATATCTGGGATGGGTTCGGGCGCTGGAAGCGCTTCGGATGCGGCTGGATGCTGATTTGGATGAAGAGGATGGAGAAGAGGAAGAAAATTCTTGAAATTTATATTGACACTGGAAGAATGTAATGATAAAATACTAAGTGCATCGCAGGATATAAGCGGTGAGTTAATATTTGGAGAGGTATCGAAGTGGTCATAACGAGGCGGTCTTGAAAACCGTTTGTCCGCAAGGGCACGTGGGTTCGAATCCCACCCTCTCCGTTAAAAGAAAGGGTTTTGCATATGCAAGGCTCTTTTTTTACATCAGGAAAGCGCATATTTGTCCCCTGGGACGTATGCAGATAGTAGAGAAAGGTAGAAGAATGTTACAAAAAGTGAAAGCAATATTATTTGAATATCCAGGAATTGTCAAAAAGAAGTTTCGCATAGGAATAATGATGCTTATTCTAGTGATATTGCTTGCAGGAGCTTTGTTTTTATATTATCATAATCCTAATAGGGGATTGATGCTTGCATGTCCAGTCCGTTTCTTTACAGGGTTTTATTGTCCTGGCTGTGGTGCGGGGAGAGCGTGCTATGCACTTTTGCATGGAGAGTGGTATCAGGCATTTCGATATAACCCAATGTTAATTATAATATTGCCATGGCTTATGCTATATTATATTGCTTGTGGGATACAATGGTTAATCTATGGAAAAGAGAGAATAAGTAAACATATACCTGAACGAATACCGGTGTTGATATTGATACTTTTCTTGCTTTATGGAATTGTCAGAAACATTCATATGTATCCGTTTGTGTTATTGGCGCCTACAAGAATATAAACAGGCAAAAGGAGGAGAGCGTAATGAAGTGTAAATTTTGCGGAAATGAATTGGAGAAAGGTGTGAAGTTCTGTCCGGTTTGTGGAACAGAAGTATTGTCAGAAGACAGCAGTGCGAATGGCGAGCAGCCGGAGATACAATATGAAGATCCCAATAAGCGGACGGAATATGGCTTTGGACAGTCAGGTTATAGCCAGGGAAATTATGGACAAACGGATGATACTCAATTTGACAGTATTCAGGGGAATTACAGTTATGGTCAATTCGATAATACGCAGGGAAATTATAATTATGGCCAGTCGAACAGTGGTAACAACCAGTCGGAAAATGGTTATAGTCAGCCGAATTATGGCCAGTCAGGAAATGGATATAATCAGTCGAATTATAGCCAGTCAGGAAATGGATACAGTCAAACGAATTATAACCAGTCAAACTTTGGTCAGCCGGCAGAGCCGATAAAGAGTACATCCTATTTGATTTTTTCTATTCTTACAACGCTTTGCTGCTGCCTTCCGTTGGGTATTGTCAGTATTGTGTATGCAAGTAAGATTGATTCTTTACAGAGAATGGGAGATTATGAAGGCGCAAGGGACGCTGCTAAAAAGGCAAAGATTTTTATCATTGTCGGTGCAATTGGAGGATTTCTTACCTCCATTGGCGTAGGGGCGTTTGGTATGCTGGATTTTATGGATGAATTTAACAGAGAGTTGACGGGCTCTTCAATTATGTCAGACGTTTTGGATGATGAAGACGACGACGAAGATGAGAGAGATGACGAGGAGTCTGCGTCTTCTGCTCCTGTGCAGGTTAGCGAAGACTTGGGAGATAGTTGGAAAGGATATACGATTCAGGTAAATGATACCGTATTGAAATTTCCCTGTACTATTGAAGAAGTAGAGAAAACCGGATTAAAAATGGATACAGAAACTATTTCAGAAGATTATGTGATTAATAAAAACGATTATGATATGGTATACTTTAATGATGAAGATTATCATGGATTGATGTTTGTTGTCAGTAATAATACAGAAGAAGCACGTACGGTAAGGGAATGTACGGTGAACGGGGTTTACGTGAATGATTATGATGTTGAAGACGGCTATATAACTGCCGTTTTTCCGGGAGGTATCCAGATAGGAGAAGATATCGAGAAAGTAATTGAAAAATGGGGCGAACCGGACGACGTCTATGAGGGTGATTATTCGGACAGTTACAATTGGTATGATGGAGCCAGTTTGAATAGCTGCTTTGTGTATACAGAGCCAGACACAGATAAGGTTATTATGATTGCTTTGAATGGACAGGAATTAGAATGAAAATAAAGAGTTGAAAATAAAGTTGAAAATAAGGTGAATTGAAAAAGTAAATTCCACTTTGTAAGATTAAATTCCGCTTTGAAAAAGTAAATTCAATAGGAATACAGAAAAATAGAGATTTCATATAGAAAATACCCGAAATCAGAGTTAAAATACAAATAAAAGCTGTGGTTTTGGGT
>CAJSZQ010000030.1 GCA_910574185.1 Lachnospiraceae bacterium | reverse complement strand
GGACAAGAGGAATCTATCATGCTAAGATAACAGACAAGTTAAGTAAAATGGGATTTAAGAAGATTATTCCTGCTACGCCGAAGTTGGACCGGCTACTTCGCAATGCTTATCTAGAGAAGTATTTTGTATCGCTTGGAAGGGAATTTTTGAAGATAGATATGCTGGAAGAATCAGCAGATTTTGGGAATAAGAAGGAAGGCCATGCAGCGAATAGGATTTATGTGGTGCAGTCTGCTCTGGACAGACCTCTTGAACAAGAGTACAGGCCTGCGGATTATGAAAGGGTCATTCAGGCAGGTGCAGAGCTGACGAAGGAGCGGCTGTATCCAGGCGTTCTGACAGATAATGTGGGAGATAATATTTCTGCGAAGAACAGGCAGTACTGCGAGCTGACGGCAATGTACTGGCTCTGGAAGTATGCGAAGGAGGAGATTGTAGGTCTTGCGCATTATCGGAGGCATTTTATTCTGCCAGATAATTGGGCACAAATCATGGAGGAACATGAAGTGGATGTGATACTGCCGACACCGCTTTATGCAGTGCCGAGTATTGCAGAGAACTATAAGAATCGTCACAATGCGGCGGATTGGGAATTTATGATGTGTTATCTAAAAGAGCACAGCTTGGAAGATTATCAGGAAGCGGAAGCTTTTTTTGAAGGGAATCTGTATTCTCCATGTAATATGTTTATAATGAGAAAGGACGTGTTGGATAAATTCTGTGGGTGGCTATTTCCCATATTGGATGTGGCGGCGGCCCATGGCGGACAGAAAGAGGACGGCTATCAGAACCGGTATCCAGGATTTTTGTCAGAACGGTTGATGACATTTTATTTTGAGAAGAACCGGGATAAATATAAAATGGTATATGCAGATAAAAACTTTTTCATGTAAAGAGCCAGATGTGGGAAGGCCATACATCCGAGGGTATCTAATGAGGAGATATTAAAAAACGAGTTAAAAAACTTAAAAATTTTTGCGGATGTTTGGGAGTGAGATAACATGATGTGGAATAGGAGCCAATCAGCGATAAATTATATGTTTTTTCCATACTGTGTTCCTATGTATCTTTCTGGATTATGATAATTTGATTCAAGCTGCTTTTGAATGATATTACTCCCGGATATCAATATTTGGATAATTGTGTTTGTTAGATTATATAATGAAAGAATAAACGAAAAGTACCAAAAAATCAATACGATGATTACGCTGTCCGGTGTACGATAGCCAGTTGCTGGGACATTACATTTCCGGGTTGTCTGCATGGTTGACGAAACAAGCGAAATGCTTTATAATGATATACGTAAAATTAGAACTGCGATGCTGGAACAGGTCAGACAGTTCTATTTTACTATGATATTATCAATAGAAGAGAAGGCTAAAGATATGATTAAAAGTATGACAGGATTCGGACGAGGCGAGACGTCGGAAGACAGCCGCAAATTTACGGTTGAGATGAAGGGTGTGAACCACCGGTATCTGGATGTAAATATTCGCATGCCGAAGAAGCTGAATTATTTTGACAGCGCGATTCGGACATTGTTGAAGAAGTATGTTACAAGGGGAAAGGTAGATATATTTATTACCTATGAGGATGTTTCGGAAAATCAGGTGTCTTTAAAGTTCAATGAGACGCTGGCGAAGGAATATCTGTCTTGTTTTAAGAAGATGGAGGAGAGCTTCGGACTGGATTACGATGTGCGTGTGTCTACCGTTGCAAGATGCCCGGAGGTACTTACCATGGAGGAGCAGACTGCGGATGAGGAAGAACTCTGGAATGGATTAAAAGGCGCTCTGGAGGAAGCTTTGCGACAGTTTTCCAGGACGAGGGAGACGGAAGGCGAGAACTTAAAGGAAGACATTATAGGTAAGCTGGATGGGATGCTTGAGAAAGTGGCCTACATAGAGGAGCGCTCACCGGAAATCATCGCTGAGTACCGCAGGAAATTAGAAGATAAGGTGCGGGAGCTTTTGGAGGACGCGCAGGTGGACGAGAGCAGGATTGCGGCAGAGGTTGTTATTTTTGCAGACAAGATTTGTACGGATGAAGAGGTAGTAAGACTAAAGAGCCATATTATGCATATGAAGGAAACTTTTGCCGGGGAGGAGAGCGGAATTGGGAGGAAGCTTGACTTTATTGCGCAGGAGATGAACCGGGAGGCCAATACGATTCTTTCAAAGGCAAATGATATTGAGGTCTCGAATCATGCCATTGATTTGAAAACGGAGATTGAGAAGGTACGGGAACAGATTCAGAATATTGAATAGGAGTACAGTTATGAACAGGCAGGGAATATTAATTGTTGTATCAGGTTTTTCCGGTTCCGGCAAGGGGACGATTATGAAAGAGCTTCTTAAGAGGTATGACAACTATGCGCTTTCAGTGTCGGCGACCACCAGACAGCCCAGAGAAGGCGAAGTGGAAGGAAAGGAATATTTTTTCAAAACAAGGGAAGAATTTGAAAAAATGATTGCGAAAGAGGAACTGATAGAGTATGCTAGGTACGTGAATAATTACTATGGGACTCCTAGGGCGTACGTTGAAGAACAGCTTGATTCGGGGAAGGATGTAATTTTAGAGATTGAACTGCAGGGCGCGTTAAAGATTAAAAAGAAGTTTCCGGAGGCGCTTTTGTTGTTTGTGACTCCGCCTTCTGCAAAGGAGTTAAAGCGTCGGCTTGTAAGCCGCGGAACTGAGACGACTGAAGTGATTGAACAGCGTATGAAGCGGGCGGTGGAGGAATCCGAAGGAATGGAGTCTTACGATTATTATGTTGTGAATGATGTTTTAGACACCTGTGTGGAAGATGTACACAGGATTATCTGCGCAGAGCATGGAAGAAGCATGCGCAACCAGGAATTTGCAGAACAGATTAAGAGAGAGTTGAAAGGAGAATAACAGATGCTGCATCCATCTTATACTGATTTAATGAAGGTTGTAAATAAGGACGTAGAAGAAGGCGAAACAAAGATTGTAAACAGCCGTTATTCTATTGTGATGGCTACCTCGAAGAGAGCGAGACAGTTGATTGACGGGGATTTGCCGATGGTTCATGCTAAGGACGGAGATAAGCCGCTGTCTACTGCAATTGCAGAGTTGAACGGTGAGAAAATTAAAATTATAGCTCAGGAAGGCGAATAAACAGACGAAAGGGAGAGGCAGGTGCTTATAGTGGGTATCTGCCCTTTTGCCGAGAAAAGAAACGACAGGGAGAAGAAGTATGAATATATTATTTGTTTCTCTTGGGTGCGATAAGAATCTGGTTGATTCAGAGGTTATGCTGGGGATTCTTGCTTCCCATGGGCATCGCATGGTGGAGGATGAACGGGACGCGGATGTGATTGTAATTAATACCTGCTGTTTTATCCATGACGCCAAGGAAGAAAGCATCCAGACAATTCTGGAAATGGCCGATTATAAGAAAGAAGGAACGCTGAAAACGCTGATTGTGACAGGGTGTTTGGCGCAGCGCTACCAGAAGGAGATTTTTGAGGAGATTCCGGAAGTGGATGCGGTGCTTGGGACTGCATCTTATGAGAAGATTGCAGAAGCCGTCAGTCAGACACTGAAGGGGGAGAGAAGACTCTGGCTGGAAGATATGAATTTTCTGCCGGAGGCAGAAGAAAGACGAATGCTGACTACCGGAGGACATTACGCGTATTTAAAGATTGCGGAGGGGTGTGATAAGCGCTGTACTTACTGCATTATTCCGAAAATACGGGGAAATTACAGGAGTGTTCCCATGGAGCGGCTTGTTAGGGAAGCCGGAGAACTTGCCGAAGGAGGAGTTAAGGAGCTGATTCTGGTGGCTCAGGAGACAACGCTGTACGGGAAGGATTTGTATGGAGAGAAATCATTGCATAAGCTTTTGCGAAAGCTGTGCAGAATAGACGGTCTTCGGTGGATTCGGATTCTGTACTGCTATCCGGAGGAGATTGATGAGAATCTGATTCAGGTGATGAAGGAAGAACCGAAGATTTGTCATTATCTGGATTTGCCTATACAGCATGCAGATGACGAGATTTTAAAGAAAATGGGAAGAAGGACTACGAAAAGCCAGCTCATTGAAATTATTCAAAGGCTTCGGGAGGAAATACCGGACATTGTGCTTCGGACTACGCTGATTACAGGCTTTCCGGGAGAGACCAGGACGCAGCATCAGGAATTGTTGGATTTTGTGAATGAAATGGAATTTGACAGGCTGGGAGTATTTACCTATTCTCAGGAGGAGGATACGCCCGCGGCCGACATGCCGGAGCAGATATCAGAGGAAGTTAAGAATGACAGACAGGCAGAGATTATGGAGCTTCAGCAGGAGATTGCATTTGATTTGGCGGAGGATATGATTGGCAGAGAAATAATTGTAATGGTGGAAGGCAAGGTCGCTGATGAGAACGCTTATGTGGGAAGAACCTATATGGATGCGCCGAATGTGGACGGGCTGATATTTATAGATGCAGAAGAAGAGATGGTATCCGGAGATTTTGCCAGAGTCAGGGTGACCGGAGCGTTAGAATATGATTTGATAGGAGAGTTGATATCATGAATTTACCAAACAAACTGACAGTATTAAGAATGATTATGGTTCCGTTTTTTTTATTATTTATGCTGACGGATATTGGCGGCGGCGCCAATAAATGGATTACACTGGCGATTTTCTGTGTGGCAAGCCTTACAGACTTATTGGATGGCAAGATTGCAAGAGCAAGGAATCTTGTGACGAATTTTGGGAAATTTATGGACCCGCTGGCAGATAAGATGCTGGTTTGTTCTGCCATGATTTGTTTTATCCCAATGGGAAAGCTTACCGCATGGTATGTCATTATCGTAATTGCCAGAGAATTTATTATCAGCGGTTTCCGGCTGGTTGCGTCGGATAATCAGGTGGTGATTGCCGCAAGCTACTGGGGGAAATTTAAGACGGTATCCCAGATGGTTATGATTATTTTGCTGATTGCCGATTTGGGGGGAATCTTTGATACGATTGGAATGGTGCTGATTTGGGTATCCTTAGTGTTGACGGTGGTTTCTCTTGTGGATTATGTGGCAAAGAACATCGAAGTATTAACAAAAGGAGGCATGTAAAATGACCGTTGAACTGATATCTGTGGGTACGGAGATTTTACTGGGGAACATTGTAAATACCAACGCGGCTTTTCTGGCAGAAAGGATAGCTGTTCTTGGTTTGTCCTGCTACCATCAGAGTGCGGTAGGAGATAATGAGGAACGACTGGAGGATGCAGTCAGGCTTGCGCTTTCCCGGTCGGATATTGTGATATTAAGCGGAGGCTTAGGACCTACGAAGGATGATTTGACGAAGGAAGTTACCGCAAAGGTATTTGAGAAAAAGTTAGTAGAAGATGCTCATACAAAGAAGAGAATAAAGGCATATTTTGAGCGGATTCACAGTAACGAAGTTACCAGCAATAACTGGAAACAAGCGTTGATTCCAGAAGGGGCGACGGTTGTGGACAACCACAATGGGACTGCGCCGGGACTGATTTTGGAAGGGGAGAATGGCAAGACGGCAATTCTTCTTCCTGGACCGCCCAATGAGATTAAGCCGATGTTTGAACAGGATATTGCACCGTATTTAAACCGCCTGCAGCCAGAAGGAATATATTCGAAGATGGTGAAGGTGTGTTCGATTGGCGAGAGCCGGGCAGAGACTATGGTTGCGGATATCATGGACGCGCAGACCAATCCGACTCTTGCGCCTTATGCCAAGACCGGAGAGGTGCATTTCCGCGTTACAGCGAAGGCTAAGGACGAAGAAACGGCAAACGCTCTGATTGAGCCTATGGTTAAGGAGCTGTATAAGCGGTTTGGCAATAAGATTTATACCACTGAGGAAGAAGTAACTTTGGAGGCGGCAATTGTAGAACTCCTGAAAGACAGGGGTATGACGGTTACGACGGCCGAGTCCTGTACAGGAGGGCTTCTGGCTGGCAGAATGATGAATGTAGCCGGAGCGTCTTGTGTCTATAACGAGGGATATATTACCTATTCAAACAGCTCTAAGGAGAGGCTTCTGGGTGTTTCTGAGGAAACTTTGAAGAAGTATGGAGCCGTCAGCGCTGAGACGGCAGCCGAGATGGCAAGAGGAGCTGCAAAGGCGGCGGATGCGGATGCTGCGCTGTCTGTTACCGGCATTGCGGGTCCGGACGGAGGAAGCAAGGAGAAACCGGTAGGGCTGGTATACGTGGGATGCTATGTGAATGGTAAAGTTCGTACGGAAGAGTTTATGTTTACCGGAAACCGGGAAAAGAACAGGGATTACGCAGTGGTACGGGCGCTGACTGTACTAAGAGAGGAATTAATATGTTTGTAAGAACAATCAATGAAAATGAAATTCTTCCGGCCCTGCATCTGGTGTGGGAAGTGTATGTTTCCGATGTTGCGCCTCTTTTGAAGCCAGAGGCAGTGGCGGGGTTTCAGAACTTCATCCGATATGAAAATATTGCTCCTCGTATCAGGAGCGGCGAGGTTACGCTGTTTGGAGTTTTTGAAGGGCAGGAGTTGTGCGGAGTAAGCGGAATTGACCGGAGAGGGAATATTCTGCTTCTCTACATAAAAAAGAACTGGCAGAGAAAAGGCGGGGGCCGGCAGCTTATGCAGGTTATGTACCAGTTCTGTGCTCAGGTGCTTGTGGTAACCCGGATGATGATGCGGGTATTTCCCTGTGCAGCGACGGCTATGAATCATCTTGGGATGCGTGACGCAGCCCCGGTTCAGACAGTGGGGCCGGAAGTCTTTATTCCAATGGAACTGATGATTGCTCCTGGTTCGATGCCTCCGAGAAGAGAGAAAAATACGGCAGTGATTGTGGGGGCGGCGGTTCTTGTTATAGCATTTCTTGCCTTGCTGGTAAAAATGGTCTATAACGAGGCGAGAGATGTATTTCAGAATCCCTATCCGTTTGATGATTTTGGAAATTATGGAGACTACGACGGCTATGGAGATTATGGAGACTGGTTTGGAGATGATTATTTTGACGGAGGGGGAGAGAGCCTGTCTGGTATTGATGCAATTCCTGAATACGAGGAAAAGGGACTGCCTTTTGAGATAGAGGAAGAAAATTATCTGGATACGCCGGATGACAAGAAGACTACCTATGTAGATTTTGAGATTTCTTATCCTCAAATTGATGGACTAAAAGATGAGACGGTACAGGAGAAGATTAATGAAGAGTTAAGGACTTGTGCGATGGAAACGGTGGACCGTATCTATGAGAATCCTGCGCCGGAAATCAAAGAGCGGGTTCTGGGAGAGGAATATCCGGTAATTGCGGATTATGTAAAATACAAAGTTACCTATCTGACGGAAGAATATCTCTGCGTTGTTTTTGAGGATTATAGCTATGAGGGCAGCGAGGAAGCATATTATGTCGGGCTTCGGGCAGCTAATGTGAATCTGAAAGACGGGACGGTTTACGAGGTTAAGGATATCGTTGATTTGAAGGAAGAATTTGTACAGCGCTGGCTTCAGGGAATGGAAAGCGAGTCAGACTCCGAAGATATTCTGTCAGAGCTTGATATGAAGGAGATGCAAAAGGCTTTGTCCGGTGAGGATACGAAAGGCGGCACCTATCTTCCTGTATTTTTTGCAGATAAAGACGGAGTAGAGATTGGATTTTCTTTTCATTACGATAAAGATAATGAAGACGATTTGGGCTATGGCTGGGTGACGGCTCCCTTTGACGAAGAGGAGATTGGAGAGTTTCAGGCGGATAATCCCTTCTGGGATTTGATAAAATAGATTGACGTACACTTAAAATTATGAGAAAATAGTAAAAGACTTGGTGATATATTTAACACACCATACGTTTAGAAAAATCATGTACAATTGAAAGGAGTTTTAAAATGATTTATTCACATGAAGTAGAAATGATGTGTCCGGTAGCACAGGGTGCGAATCATGGACCGGCTCCGATTCCGGAAGAAGCAAAATGGGTAAAAGCAAAAGAAATCAGCGATATTTCTGGTTTTACACATGGTATTGGCTGGTGTGCGCCGCAGCAGGGCGCCTGCAAGCTTACTCTCAATGTTAAAGAGGGAATTATCCAGGAAGCTCTTGTAGAGACACTCGGATGTTCAGGTATGACTCATTCAGCGGCTATGGCGTCAGAGATTCTTCCTGGAAAGACAATTTTAGAAGCATTGAATACAGACCTTGTCTGTGATGCAATCAATACAGCTATGAGAGAGCTGTTCCTTCAGATCGTATATGGCAGAACTCAGAGTGCGTTTTCAGAAGACGGACTTGCTGTCGGCGCGGGTCTGGAAGACCTTGGAAAGGGGCTTCGTTCTCAGATCGGCACGATGTACGGCACATTAGCCAAAGGTCCTCGTTATCTTGAGATGGCGGAGGGGTATGTAACAGGTATTGCACTGGATGCGAATGATGAGATTATTGGATATAAGTTCGTAGCTCTTGGAAAGATGACAGATTTCATCAAAGCCGGCGATTCACCGAATGAGGCGTGGGAGAAGGCTCAGGGACAGTACGGACGTGTTGCAGACGCAGTGAAGATTATCGACCCGCGTAAGGAGTAGCCGCGGTAAGCGGGCTTATAGACTGAAACGGACAGACGATTCATGCGTGCATGAAGTCGGCGGGCCGGTACAGGATGTGAAGGCGCAAAGCGTCAGATTGAACGAAGTTCAAGTCGTGTCCGCAGCAAAAAGACAAGTTACATAGTCGCAATAGAAATAGGAGGATAGATAAATGGCTTTATTTGAATCATATGAAAGAAGAATTGATAAAATCAATGAAGTATTAGGAAGCTACGGCATCGCTTCGATTGAAGAAGCAGAGAAGATTACAAAAGATGCCGGATTGGATGTTTACAATCAGGTTAAGGGTATTCAGCCAATCTGTTTTGAGAATGCATGCTGGGCTTATACCGTAGGCGCTGCAATTGCAATTAAGAAAGGCTGCAAGAAGGCTTCTGATGCAGCTGCAGCAATCGGCGAGGGTCTTCAGGCTTTTTGCATTCCGGGTTCTGTAGCAGATCAGCGTAAGGTTGGTCTTGGACATGGCAATCTTGGAAAGATGCTTCTGGAAGAAGATACAGACTGTTTTGCATTCTTAGCCGGTCACGAGTCATTTGCAGCAGCAGAAGGCGCAATCGGTATTGCTGAGAAGGCGAATAAGGTTCGTCAGAAACCGCTTCGTGTTATCCTGAATGGACTTGGCAAGGATGCCGCTAAGATTATTTCCAGAATTAACGGATTTACATATGTTGAGACGGATTATGATTATTTTACCGGAGAATTAAAGGAAGTTCAGAGAACTGCTTATTCTGACGGTCTCCGCGCTAAAGTTAACTGCTACGGTGCGAACGATGTTCGCGAAGGCGTAGCTATTATGTGGAAAGAGAATGTTGACGTATCTATCACAGGAAACTCTACCAACCCGACACGCTTCCAGCATCCGGTTGCAGGAACCTATAAGAAGGAGTGTCAGGAGAAGGGAAAGAAGTACTTCTCAGTAGCATCCGGTGGCGGTACGGGACGTACCCTTCACCCGGATAATATGGCTGCAGGACCGGCTTCTTACGGTATGACAGATACACTGGGACGTATGCACTCCGATGCACAGTTCGCAGGTTCGTCTTCCGTTCCGGCTCACGTAGAGATGATGGGTCTGATTGGAGCAGGTAACAACCCGATGGTTGGTATGACGGTTGCAGTTGCAGTTTCGATCGAGGAAGCAGCGAATGCTGGGAAGTTCTAACAAATAGTGTATTTATAAGGGTTTCCGTTGACGTGGATTGTCGGCGGAAGCCCTGAATTTTGCCACGTAGCACACAAGTAACACACAGGTAGCACATATGAGGTAGCACACAAATTTTTGGGATAAAGAAAAGGGCATCTGCTTTTGACAGACACCCTTTGATACGGTTTATGTAACGGTTATTCCTTATATTTATAAAATTGTGCCAGACAGCAAGGAATAATCCTTTAAATGCTCTGAAATGATATTTTGGACATATTCAAGAATGGCAGCGGTATCATAAGAGAAATTGTTTTCATCCAGTACATCGTTATCCAGTAAATCTGCGGCTATTGCCTTTGCTATGTCGTTTCTATTCATCAGCAACACAGTCTTTCTCCTGCTGAATTTCAAGATACGTCTTTGCAAATGTATAAATCTTTATAAGGTCCTGGGTATCATCAATCTGTTTCATAATTTCCATTACCTGCTTTATCAGATGTTCTTTCATTCTGCACCGCCTTTCTTCACAGACAATATTCCCATGATAAAACTGTATATGCTTGCGATAGTATCAAGGCTTTCAATATCGTATACCATTCTTGAGATATTACAACGGTATTCTCCGGCTTGCTTTTCTTCTGCGGTCTGTTCCGGCTCCGGCTCTGCTTCCTTTGATTTTCTGTCCTCACGCTCTGCCCGGATTTCAAGCATTGGCTTTGTTATTCTCTTTGGCATAAGGTAAAAACAATCTTCCGGCAGCAGATAAGACATCATGCAATAGAAATATTCTGCTTTGTACCCAAAAGGCAAATAATAGACTAACTCTAAAAGTCGGCGGTGCATATCGTCTTTTACACGTTTATCAATCTTTGCTTTCCGTTCGGCTTCTGATTGCTTATATCCTGCCATAAAGCCATAATTGAAAAGGTCATAAATCAAATCAATAATGCTTTCTCTGTCTGCTAGTCTGAAAAGTTCTTTGTAATTTCCGATCTGTGTGGAATTAAAATCAAAATCATCATGCCGGGGATGCTTTACTTCCCATTTGGTAAAGGCTTCCTTTGCTTCGGCGGCGGTCATATTCTTAATCTTCTTCATCGTAAAATCTTCCTTTCTTTTGGTCGGGAAGTATGCTACAATGAACATACTCCCTTTAATTGTTTTAGTAGATGGTTACAGGGTGTCGGCTCTATGGTATTTGCGGTACTGTAGAGCCTTTTTGATTGTTACAATCAATCTGCATCAACTCCTTTCTATTTTGTGATTTTCTCCATTTCGGATTTTAACTGTTCCATTGTTCTATGGGTATATACCTTTTCGGTAATATCCTCTATGGCATGTCCTACAATCAATTTTATGATATATTCATCAACGCCACATGATTTTGCCTTTGTAATGAATGTATGCCGGGTTTCATGGGGACGGTGTGTCATTTTTAATCTGTCCATGACTTTCTGGAATCTCTTGCGGTATTTATCGTAGGTCATATATGTACCCTGCTGTCCGTTTACATCATTAAAGAGATATTCAGATTGCAGATTGTCAGCTTCTTTCATGCGGTTTTCAATTAACGGCTTTATTATTGGATGGATGGGAACAATTCTATTTTTACCGGCATCTGTTTTCAAGCCGCCTTTCATGGTTCCGGATTCAAGATCAATATCTGCAATTTGCAGTATAGATAATTCTTGCGGCCGCCATCCGCTGTATATTCCTATCAGTACCATATCGGTAAAAGGTATCAAGTCTTTGCTATCCCATAACTGCTGCACTTCTTCACCCGAAAACGGTATGGGTTCTTTTGTGCGTTCTCTCTTGATAGGATTACCGTTTGCAAACATAACAGAAGCATAATCTTTATCTACAATATCATGCGCTACAGCGTATTTATACATCATATTAAATAGGCTTTTAATTCTGCCCTTTGTACTGTCTCCGACATCTGCATTTAAGATAGTGCCCTCTAAATGTGATACTCTTATATCTTTCATTCGCATATCATAAAGACCGTTACAATAAGCGTATGCTGCTGTGATAGTCCTGATACTGGATGGATTGGAGAGTGTAGGGAAATACCCCTCATTCCATTTTTCATAGACTTCTGAAAATGTAATGCTATCCGCTTTAATGTCATACGGATTTTCATTATATTCAGCAAGAGCAATCATAGCTTCTTCACGAGTAGCATAATAGCCGATAGTAAAGCGTATTTGCTTGCTTTTACCTGTAGCGGCATCCAGTACCCATTTATCAGTTTTGACAGCCCTAAACGGTTTTGTACGCTTTCCGGGCAGTTTGTAGATTGTTCCGTACCCGTTAGGTAATTTTGTAGGTTTGCCATTTCTGATACGTGGTTTTGTACTGGTAGGACTACTTATAGGATAACCACAGTGAGGACAGGCGGCGGCTTTATCTGATACATCGTGTTTGCACTCTGGACACTTTAGTAACGCCATTAGATCACTTCCTTTCTATAGACAGAACCAAAGCCATTAGGTAGTTTCATTATCATCACTTCCTTTGCTTTTAAAGTCACCCAATTTAGGTAAATGTTCTGCTCTTAATATTCCTTGTAGTTTAGAGTTTTTATCTAATTTCCCGAAATATTCTTGCAGTTCCTTATCTTCCATTGTGTTTTTAACGACTTGTTCAATTCTTTTATTTACAGCTTCATTAAAAAAGACAGAAACAGCCTTATCATTAACAGCATCATTTAAAAACTGGTCAATTTCCGCACCGTCAAGCCATTTTCGTTTTTCATCAAATTTTAAAGTTAAATGAGGTTGCAAGTAATTATATCCTAACAAGTTTCTGATCTCTGAAAGAACAAGCAACAAACAATATCTTGAAACCATTTTATCTAATATCATTTTATAATCGGGTTTTAGTTCTGCGATTTCCTCTATAGTCGCATCAGACAAACCTAAATAATCAGCAATAGATTTAATGGTTTCGGTATCTGATTTTGGAGATACATTATTAAGTATATAATCAGTTGAAACATTAAAAACCTTAGAATATGCCACTAATTGAGTTAAAGTCGGTTCTTGTCCGGCTTCGATTCTGTTTATAACATTTCTATCTAGCTTTTTTCCGTCAATCTCCTTATTTATTTTCTTTACAAGTTCCGTAATGGTCATTTCTTTTTCCATTTCATTATTATTTTTGTGTTGGCTACGTCTCAATTTTTCATAAATATTCATATTGCACCTCATTGCTCAAAAATTGAGCATAAATTTTGAAACGATTGAAAAGTGAGCAATAAATAAACTTTTTTCAACAACATCAACAGGCTGTGTTATTATATGCTTATAAAACGAACATATAAAAATCAGTGTTCGATTTGTGAATATCATACCACTTGCAAGGGTAGAAGTCAACAACAACAATCTATAAAACAGGAGGTATTTTATGTGTAATAAAGATATAAGGGAATATGCGAACAAAAGAAATGTGCGTTTATGGCAGATAGCGTCAAAACTTGGTATCAATGATGGAAATTTCAGCAGGAAGTTGAGAATTGAATTGTCAGAGGAAAAGAAAGCTGAAATCAGAGTAATTATTGACGAACTGGCAGCAGGAGAGTAAGGCGGTGATGATATGAGTGAACCTATTTTTGAATGTGCAAACATTCCTGTAGCTGTTGCCGCTAAAGCCTTAAAGGTAGATGCTCAAACAGTGCGATTACTCCTACAAAGTAAGGTTGTAAATTGGGGATGTGCATACCACAGGACACCAAAGAGCCGACAATATTCTTATTTGATTTATCCCAAGAAGTTTTATGAGGAAACGGGCTTCCTTTACAAAGGGGGGACGTCAGAGTGAATATTTTGAAAAGATACCGATTGAGGAAGCAACAAAAGGCGTTAATGCAAAAGCGTGAGATATATGAGCGTTTGCAAACAGAGCATAGCGGAGACGAATATTTCTGTAAATATACACAGCATGAAATGGATGCCCTTGACGAACAAGCCGAGTATATCCGGGGGATTTTAGAGGGGCGGTGGAAGAAATGACAAGTACAGAAATATTTGAAAATAATCTGCTGTTCTTTAAAATAATGAAACGCTATGGAGATAAAGCACAATGCAGATGCCCGGCACATGATGATAAACACGCTTCATTGACAATTACAAAAGGCAGAAAATGCACTTTATTCTACTGTCATGCAGGGTGTACCGTTGACGAGGTTTTAAATGCAGCAGGGCTTGAAAAGAAAGATACCTTTTATGACGTAGAGCCAAGAAGCCCGAACTGGAAAGCCTATGTTGAGGCCAGAGAGAAACGCAAAATTGAGACAATTTACAATTACGTTTCTATTGACGGTAGTTATGCCTTTACAAAGATTAGGCTTGAGGGCAAGAAGATTATCTATGGCAAATTGCAGAATGACCGATTTACATACGGTTTAGGGCATGATGTAGGCAGAAAGAGTTATAAAGCCATATATGGAAGCCTACAAGCCATAAATAAGGCGATTGCAGAGAACAGACCTATATTCATACCAGAGGGCGAGAAAGACGCTGATACGCTGATAAAGCAGGGTTACACAGCTTTTGCTTATGGCGGCGTGAATGATTGGCAATCGGATTTTGCTACATTGGTGCAGGGAGCAGATGTCTATATTCTTGCGGACAATGATGAAGCCGGAAAGCGTGTTGCTGAAACTATCCAGAATGACATTAAGGCGGTTGCAAAGAGCAGTAAAATCATTGTGCCCATGCTGGATACGCCTAAAGCTGATGTATCAGATTATTTTGTAGCAGGACATAGCAAGCAGGAGTTTGAGCAGATGCTAGAGCAGGAGCAGAATACCGTTAAAGAAGCCGTAAGGGAGTGTACGGCGGTTCACAGTACCCCTATAGAGCCGCAGAAACGGCAGGACAGCCGCATAGAACAAGTATTAAAGGATTTACACGCAGAGCGGTATGAAACAAGCGATAAAGGCTTCGGACGGCTATTTGCAGATGTTTTTAAGGACAAGCACAGATACAACCCATCACGAAAAGATTTTATGAGGTATGACGGTAAACGGTGGATTGATGATATTGAGGGCTTGAGTGCGAGAGCGTCAGCAAAGGTTTTATCAGATGCACTTGTGAGATATGCAGTAAATGTTGATACAGAGGGCAAGTATCTCAAAGCAGTAGCGGCATTGTGTAACATCAGAAACCGAAATAATATGTTACAGGACAGCAAAGATGTATATTTTTTTAGCAATGAGCAGTTAGATGTGAATGATTATCTTTTGAATGTGCAGAACGGCACACTGGATTTATCTGGGAATGAGCCTGTATTTTTGAGCCACAGCCCCGATATGCTTCTTTCAAAAATATGCAATGCTGAATATGATCCTGCTGCCGATTGCAGAGAATGGAAGAAATTTCTATTGGAAATCATGCAGGACGATAAGGAGAAAATATCGTATCTACAAAAGATAGCAGGGCTTTCATTGACAGGGAACACAGAGCAGGAAACTTGTTTTATCCTTTATGGAAGTACCACACGAAACGGAAAATCTACTTTTTGCGAAACACTTATACATCTGTTGGGCGATTATGCGGTAACAATGAAGCCGGAGAGCCTGGCAGTAAGACAAAATCTTGATAGCCGACAGGCAAGCGGAGATATAGCACGATTGGCAGGGTGTAGGTTCTGTAATGCCAGTGAGCCGCCAAAGCGAATGTTATTTGACACAGCTTTATTAAAATCACTGTTAGGCAGGGATAGCATTACAGCAAGGCATCTGTATCAGAGAGAAACAACATTTATTCCAAAATTTAAACTTGTGGTAAATACGAATTTTTTGCCAACGATTACAGATGATACGGTTTTCAGTTCCGGCAGAATCAATGTTATCAGTTTTGACCGACACTTTGAGCCGCAGGAGCAGGATAAAGACCTAAAGAACCGATTGAGGGATAAAAGTGAAGTGTCGGGCATCTTGAATTGGTGCATTGAGGGATTGCAGTTATACCGCAAAGAGGGATTGAAGCCCCCGGCAGCAGTGCAGACCGCTACAGACATTTACAGAACGGACAGCGACAAGGTAGGCAATTTCATCAATGAATGTCTGGCTAAAACTGGCAGGAATAGCAAGGCAAAAGATGTTTATGAAGCCTATACGAAATGGTGTGATGATAACGGTTTTGGGTGTGAAAACAAATCGAATTTTTTTGCAGAACTGAAAACTAAGGGCGTATTTGCGAATAGCGGAACGGTGGAGGGCAAGACCGTTAAAAATATCGTAAAGGGCTATACGGTGGAAACAGATTTTGTTGAGTACGAGGGGCAAGAGCCGCTACCTTTTGACTAAAGAAAAACTGGAAATGTGCAATTTGTTCAAAGCAAACGTAAACCCTCTATAAGGACTTAACTTTAGGAGGTCTCGGATGAAATGAATATTTTGCACAAATCCAGTAAAATCAACTGTTTCAAGCACTTTAGTGAATTGAAGTGTGCAAAATGAATGTAAGCAATTTTACGGTTTTTGTAACGGAATTTCAGAAAGAGAGGAAAACATATTATGGGTATTATTCAGTTGGCAGATGTTCCAAAGTGTAGTTGTGAAGTGGCGATGTTTTATCACAGATACAGAGAGCCAATTTCAAGAATCAGGACGATAGAGCAGAGAAATCATATGCTTTCTGTCATGCAGGAAGATTTTGAAAGACACATCAGAGCATATCCGCAGGAACGGAACGAATATTCAGAAACGTATCAACTATTGAAAAGAAAATGCATGGAGGTTTTGTGATGGTGAGTGATGAAGAATTAAGACGTATTTATAACTTATTTACGGATTGCTGGCGTTACTTTAAGAAATATGTGGATGTGAGTGACGAGGATATTTATTGGGAAAATGTCGTTAGTGAATCCGGCGAACTATCAAAGAAATATAACAATGATAAGTTTGCGATTGCTTTGATTTTGGCAGTTGTTGATGAATTTGAGCGGAAAGCAAAGGAGTTGAGGAAAAATGCGGAAACACAGTAAGGAATATAGCAGCTACATGAAGTCGGACGCATGGTCGGCAAAGAGGGAAGAACGCCTACAGCTTGACGGTAACCGTTGTGTCATGTGCGGTAGGCCAAACGGATTGCAGAAAGACGGTGTAACGCCTGTTTTGCAGGTTCACCATATCTGTTATTCCAATCTTGGAAACGAACCTATGAGTGATCTCGTTTCACTCTGTCCCGGATGTCACAAAAAAATCCATAAATATTATCGGAGACTTCGTTCATGGGAGGATAAAGAAGTAGTTGCAAGGGCGTAAAAATTCAAGTACATCACATGTGTACAAATTATAAAAAGGTAAATATGTAGAAAGTAGGGATAGTATGAGTGATATTGAAGAAAAGAAGCGTTTTATGGTGCGGCAATGGGAAGATTTGAAGAAATCTGGCGGTGTGACATTCAGCTTAAACCAGATGGAGCAGATTTTACAGGGAGGTGATGGAACTGTGTTGACGCGAGAAGAAGTAATGAGAAAGGTTATAGACTATTTTAATAGCTGTGTAAAAGTGGTTCTTGATGAAGATACGCAGGAAAAGGTTACTACATGGGTGCGTAATCCTACAAAATCCGGCCTTGCATTATGTTTGGGAATTGATAAACAGACATTGCTTGATTATGTTAAGGGCGTTAATTCAGATGGGAAAGCCTATAGCCGAACAAATCCAGATTATAAACGGATTGTTGCTACAGAGGATTTTGATATTTTACAAAGGGCTTACAGTCTGATAGAAACATTTTATGAAGAAAAACTTGGTGAAAACAGAAATAATGCCGGAACCATCTACTGGCTTAACAATGCTAATAATACAAAATGGAGCAATGAGCAGGAATTTAAGTTCGGAACGATAGACCAACCGGAACGCAGGGTATTAACTGCTGCCGAACTGCCAAAACTGGGAGAACCTGCAACTCTACAGAGCGAGGATTTACCAAAATTGGGAATGAAACTGGATTATGGGGAGGGAGAAGATGAGTTTTAAAGTATATGTTGAAGAAATCCTGCGAAATGAGGTTTTAAGCGTGGTTAGGCAGCAGGGATATGTTCTTGAAACTGAAATCTGCACTATGATATGTGAGAAATACAATATTTCCTTATACATAGTGCGTGCAACGCTTAGAAGAATCTATCCTGAAATGTCGTTACTGAAAAGGCGCATGTCAGACGATTTGAAGCGGTTTTATAAATTGGAAGTGAAAGGCTATCCGATTGCATATATGCCGGATAAGTGATTTTAAGGTAACAATAAAAATTTTCATAAAGAAAGAATGAGGTATAAGAAATGGACTACACACGAATAGCAAAGCTACACAACAAAGTGTTTAGCACACCGAGGAATAGCCCGGAGCGAGAGAAAGCCTATTCTGCATTAAGCGAAGCAGATCGGGCAGCAGTTTTTGATTATGATATGGGTATCAGAAGTGGACGCATTAAGGCGGTAAATATCAATGAGCAGGAGGAAAGCGAAAATATGACCTATGAAACATTCAAGTGGAAATCAGATAGCGGCGAAAGGGGAACATTGAGAGAATTATCAAAATTTGCTAAAGAATCCCCGGAATTATACCAGCAGTACCGGGAGAGATACCACCGGGAGCAGGGCGAACAGCAAAAGCTACATAATAGGCGATTGACGGAAAGCACATTCAAAAATAAACCATATAGCTTTAGGTAGGAGGGAAAATTTATATGAATCAAGCAGAATATGAGCGCATGGTAAAAATATACAATTATGTGTATTCCGCACCGCCAAACACGAAAGAAAGGGAAAAGCGGCTTGCAGAAATAGGGGAAGAAACTTCAAGTAAGCTATGGGATTTCTATTGTGGAATTTGCTCTGGACGAATAAAACAGCCTGAACACAAAAACAGCGAGGTAGATACAATGGGCGAAAAGAAGATTACAAGCTATGAGGATTTTATAAAAGCGTTAAGATGTGGGGAAAGTAATATGCTTTACAAATTCAGGCGAAACAATCCTGAAAGATATGCCTATTATGCTGAACAGATGGGAGCGGGTTTTGGACGTAAAAATCCAGCGAAAAAGCAAGATATTAAGCGGTTAGAAGAAGAAAAGAAAAAACGCAGTGAAATTTTGGCAATTCCAGACATAAGGGCAAGGCATAAGGCGATAGCTGAAAATATGGCTCTGTTTGGACGATAAAGAGAAAACGAGGTAGATCACATTATGGATAAGGACACACTTATAAATAATCTGCTTGCGAATTATGGCAAATATGGCGTTACCAGAGCAGAATTAGAGCCAATAATAGAAGATGGCATACAGAATTATGATTTATCATTACAAGCTATCTATAGCGGTTTGAGAATGAGCCTTGCATCAGCATTTGATGAGCATGAGTATTTCTCTTTAGATGATGTGATGGCAATAACCGGGGAGAGCCGGGAAGAACTTTTACAGCGGATAGAACAATGTCGGCAAGAATTGATAGAAGCCAGAGAAAACCTGGACGATTATTTCAAGCCTGTAGAGCCACAGAGGGCAGCAGTCTATTACTTTCCTAACGGTTTGCATTAACGGAATTTATTCTTGAATTTATCCGGGGATTATGCTATATTATAGATACAAAAGAGGAAACAACCGCCCACAAAGTGGTTGACCTCCAGATGACTATATAAGCCTACCTGTACCGCCAAGTAACAAGGTAGGCTTATTTATTTTCGCTTGTTCCTCTTATCGAGAAAGGCAAGCAACGCTATAACAAAACTACCAAAGGCAATTAGCAACGCCAATATACCCATGAAAATCGAAATGATTTCAAAAGCTGTCATTTGCGCCACCTCCCCTCTTATGTACTCCGGCAAACCGGGCATGAAGTTTTGGGAGGCTACCACCTTGCAACACGATTGTTCCTCTCCGATATTCTATCATATTCTTTCTTTTGTGACAATTCCCCTATTAAATTTTGTCAAGTGTCCTTTGGTGATGTATAAACCGTCAAAATATCTTTTCTTGTTATTGTTGTTATAAAAAGTGTCAAATTATATTGACAAATAGATTAAATGACGGTATAATAAAACTATCAAAATATCTATAGTTTATTTGACGAAAGAAAGGCGGTATTATTGTGTGTAATGTATATAGCTATATGAGGATAAGCACATCAGAGGAAAGAGATTTACAGAAGTTTACCCGTCAGGAAAGTGCGTTACAAAGATATGCAAAAGAGAATGACATTGAATATCTGTTAGAGTTTAGGGAAGATAAAAGCGGAAAGAATTTTACAGAGCGTAAGCAATGGCAAAAGCTAGAGAGCATAGTACAGCCGGGAGATACGATTGTCTTTAAAGATATATGCCGATTTACAAGAGAAGCAGAAGTTGGGTATATGAAGTATATGGAACTCTTGAATAAAGGTGTTGAATTGATTTTCATTGATAATCAGACAGTAAGCACGCCATATATAAAGCAGTTACTGAATGTGGCAAAGGCGCAGAATTTAGTAGCAAGGACGAGCCTTGAAAGCACTGTAAAACTATTGCTGATTGTGGAATTGGACAGAGCAGAGCAGGAAAGAAAAATAACAGTTCAAAGAATTAAGGACGGAATAGAAGCCAGCAGCAAGCGTAGCGGCAGGGCAACAGGGAAGCTTGATAAAATGTCAGACGAGTTGAAAGCGGATATACAGCTATTCATTAAAGATAGAAGTATCAAGCAAATAGATTTGATGCAGAAACATAATATAAGCAGAAATACGTTAAAGAAATACATTGAAATAGTTAAGAATGAGAAATAAATAATACTTCATTAAGGTATGTGTTCGGTGCGTACCCTTTTATTTTGTTCCAGAGTGAGCATAGGGTGGGGGTTTTATAGCAAAATGCTGCATAGTGGTAGTAAGCGTGCCAAATTGCCGGGCATTTTCAAAAAGGCTTTCTCCTGCTGCCATTCTGAAATATTTTAAAATATGCAAAAAGGCGGTTTTATGATAAAATAAAAGAGAAGTCGTTGCTTTTGTGGGCTGACTTCTCTTTATATCCTGCATCTACTCAAATTATAGCAAAGGGGTAGGTGCATTGCAATGACGAATGAGCAAATTGTTTCTGAAATTAGGAACGGTTATTCTGTAACGGATTATATGCAATTACTGTATGAAAGCAATCTGCCATTGATTAAGAAATTCATAAAACCATATGCCGCCTATGAGCCTATGGAGGACTTAGTGCAGGAATCCTATTTTGGATTGTGGGAAGCGGTACAGCATTATGAAACGTCTGCAAATGTGCGGTTTATGACTTATGCGGAATACTGGATAAGGCAGTCAGTACAGCGGTATCTTGAAAAATGCGGCTCTATGGTGCGAATACCGAGCCACACAAGGCAGAAAATAGCACGTTACAAGAAAACCGTACAGGAGTTGGAGCAGGAATCAGGCAGAATGCCGACAGACAATGAAATAGCTGATAAAATGCGTGTACCTGTAGGACTGCTGCCAGAACTGTAAATACAGATGCAGGGGGTAGCCAGTTTAGATACCCCTTTGGCAGATGATAATAATTTGACACTTGTCGATACCATACAAGCCGATTTTAGTCTTGAAGATGAAACAATAGGTAAAATGTATGCCGAACACTCTAAAAGCCAATTATGGGGCATTGTGGAGTGTTATACAAGCGACAGAGAGAACAGCATAATAAAAGAGATATTCATAAATAATCGGACAATGGCAGCAGTAGCCAGAGAACAGGGCGTAACCATAGACAGAATACGACAGATAAAGGAAAAAGGACTGCGGCGGTTACGGATAGGCAAGGCAAAGCGTGAATTATTGGAAAAATTTGATATTGTGGAAGCCGGGGCATACAGAAACAGTATGAATAAATTCAATGAGCATGGGTTTACTTCTACGGTGGAGTATATCGCTTTACGCAGGGCAGAATTACAGGCAGAATATGAAAAGCATAAAAGACAGGTAGAAATTATGCCTGAGCAGAGAAAAAGGAAGTGTCTGTAAGTGTTCAAAAATAGATAAAAATTTAGGTGCGTTACACACAAGTAGCACACAAATGGCCCTTAAAACCCTATAAAATCAAGGCTGACAGTTTCGATCGAGGAAGCGGCAAAAGAAGGCAAGTTCTAAGAAATCCAGTAAAATCAAGGGCTATCGTTGACGTGGATTGTCGGCGATAGCCTTAAATTTTGTTACGTAGTAGACAGGTAATAATACTGATTTTAATCCACACGACTGCCTGGCAGACAGGAAGCCGTCGGACTATGTAAGTTTATCCTTTCAGATTTTTCAGAACATCTGGAGTATTCGAGATAATTTCACTAAGAGCCTGACATGTTCCGATATCTGCACAATCACCACATGTCATTACGCCTTTATTTAGAGCGCACTGGCGAATTTCGCAAGGGCTTTCACAATAAACAGTTTTAAAATTTTTCAGCAGTCCTGTTTTCATTTCAATTTACTGTATATATCATCATTCACTGGTTCTAACCATTCATTTGTTCCTTCAACTCCAGGCACTTCTATTGCCAGATGGCTAAACCAACTGTCAGATGCTGCACCATGCCAGTGCTTAACGCCAGCTGGAATATTCATAGAATCTCCCGGTTTCATTTCAATAGCTTCCTCACCTTCTTCCTGATAAAAACCACGTCCGGCTACGCATATTAAAATCTGTCCGCCACCGCTTTTTGCATGATGAATGTGCCAGTTGTTTCTGCATCCCGGTTCAAATGTTACATTAAAGATTCCTACCTGACTTGTTGAGATTGGTGCAAGATAACTTTTTCCGATAAAATACTGTGCGAAAGCATCATTGGATTCTCCGATAGGAAATACCATTTCTTTTGCATGTGCTCTCATAGTTTCATCTTCATAAGGAAAATCACCTTCGTTGAGTTCCCATACCTCTTTAGCCATATTAAAAACTGCCCAGCCTTTGGGCCAGCCTGTATAAAATGCCGCATGTGTAATGATTGCGGCAATCTCTTTCTGTGTAACGCCGTGTTTTTTTGCATTCTGTAAATGGAATTTAAGCGATGAATCTGTAATGCCGGAAGACATTAACGCAACTACGGTTATAATACTTCTTGTTTTTATATCAATGTCCTGATTATTCCAATTTTCTCCGAAGAGTACATCATCATTAAAATGAGCAAACTCAGGAGCAAATTCACCAAGCGCTGCTCTACCTGCCGTCTGTACTATTTTTGACATCTTTCTCATCCTCCTTTTATTCTCGCGAAGCAGCGAGCCAAGCAGCCATGCTTGCATGGATATTTGGCGACTGCCGCGAGGGTCAAATACCCAGCGGCTTGTTGCGCTGGAATTTTGATGCCCCGTCAGCTTACTGCGGGGTCTTTGATTTTAGACTTTCTATCCACTCTTTTACATCATCGTCTGTAGCATCGCTGAATCTTTTTCCTGCAACAATGTTCAATTCTGGATAAGCCGATTGAATATCTGATATACTTTTTTCTATTCCACTTCCTCCAGACGTACAAAAAGTATAAATTGTTGTTTTGCTAAAATCATAGTTCTCTAAAAAGGTCTGTATGATACGGGGCGCTGTTCCCCACCAAATAGGATGTCCCAGATAGATGGTGTCATAATCTGCCACAGCGCTTAAATCGCTTTCAATCTCTGGCCTGGCATTTTTATCTTTCATTTCGATATTAGCTCTGCAATTATCATTGTTATAATTTAAGTCTTCGTCACTGTACTTTTCTGTTGGAATTATCTCGTAAATATCAGCTTCGGTTTCAGAGGCAATCAGATTAGCAACCTCTCTTGTATTGCCTGTTCCTGAAAAATACACCACAGCAACTTTTGAAGTATCATCTGAAGTATTTACATTGCTTGTTTGTGTTTGCTTTTCTTCTGCCGTCGATTCTGTTTTCTCACGCACAGATTCAGTTACTGTATTATTCTCAGATTTTTCAACGGTTTTATTTTCCAAATTACCACAACCTGCTAAAGAAAATATAAATATGATACACAGTAACATTCTGAAAATATTCTTCATCTATCAACCTCCTGTATGAAATATTGTTAACGTATTCTGGAATCTCTGTATCTGCACCCTCGGGAATATGTAACAGTTCAGCCTTCCGGCTTCACTGTTACGAAATCCTCCCATTTTAAAGTTTGCCTACGGAAAAGGGGCGGATTCCTGGCTACTCAGGTTCATTGGCTGCTAACTGCGCAGCAAGTGCGCAGTTGCAGGCTGAACTGTTGTTACAGTTCACAGGTCATTTGGTAAACAGCGGGTTGAATCAGGAGCATGTCTTTGAGCAGACAATTCAGGAGTGTTTTTCATGGAATTGAAATAGCAGCTTATGCAGACTTAGGCGCGAAGGCTTTCCTGAGCGGCTTAGTCTGCGTTAGCTGCCAGTTCAATGGAATGTTACTCCGTCTGCTCAGAGACATGCTCCTGATTCAATCCGCGTCCGGCAGGCGATGTGTGAACAGTAACGAACTGTTACGAGAATATACTAGAGTAATGCCATATCTATTGACAAAAGCACTCTTTTCGTGTAATTAAAAGCAAACAGCCTTATAATAATTGCTATTATAGTACTTAAACCTAACTTTAAGTCAATACATATTTTTCAGAAACCTAATGAACAGCGGGCTGAAATAGTCCTATTCGATTGCTTATAACGAATTATCCCGTAAGTGTTGATTTACTTTTGGCTTCACAATATAATATTTTATGTGGTTGACAGAAAAAATGGGCGGTACAATCACTGCGTCGTATGTCAATAATATACTTACAATCTGTATAAAATTTTAAATTCAATTCATTATTATAGAAAGACTGGTCAGCGCGGATTGCGCGGCGTGATATAGACCGTCATTCTGGGAGGGAGATATAGTTATGGGATATCAAATACAGACTATTTTGGGAGATATTACAAAAGTAGACGATTTGGAAGCAATCGTAAATGCAGCAAACAACAGCCTGCTTGGCGGCGGGGGCGTAGATGGAGCCATTCATCGCGCTGCTGGGCGTAAGCTTCTGGACGAATGCAGAAGCCTGCATGGCTGTAGGACTGGAGAGGCAAAGATTACCGGAGCTTATAACTTGCAGTGTAAATATATTATCCATACAGTAGGACCTGTCTGGCGCGGTGGACATAATGGAGAAGAACGGTTTCTTGAAAATGCGTATTGGAATTCCCTTAAGACTGCGGTGGATTATGGGATTCGCACAATCGCATTCCCGTCTATCTCAACAGGGGTGTACAGCTATCCGGTAGATCAGGCTGCGCTTGTGGCAGTCAAGACAGTCCGCGAGTTCTGTAGAGAACATATGGACAAGATTGACATCGTGAGATTTGTTCTGTTTGACGCAGAAACTCTTGCAGCATATGAGAAAGTACTAGTATTAAAGGTACATAAGAGAGTCCAGAGAGAAATACGCTAATAAATAGATAAACAATACTTATAATTAACTCAAACTTCGCATAGGCAAAATCTATGTGCGAAGTTTGAGTAATTAAAAGATACATAGAAAAAAGGCAAATTATATGTTAAAATATTTTATAGAGATAAACATATAGATTGGGATATAAAGGAGATAGAGCACATGAATATTGGTAACTATAAGGCATATATTTCAGCTGAAACTATGATGGGGCCAAATAGCGTAAGGATATTAGCAGAGCTATTTGATAAATTTCCTCTACAGCTTCTTTCTGATGATATAATCCTCGACTTAGGATGTGGAACAGGATTGACAAGTCTTATCATTGCCAAAGAGACTAGGGCAAAAGTTTTCGCAAATGATTTATGGGTAAGTGCAGAAGAAAACAGGAAACGGTTTGTTGAATGGGGTGTTGGAGAGCAGATAACGCCTATTTGCGAAGATGCGAACAATCTTCGCTTTGAAAAAGAGCAGTTTCGTGCGTTGATTAGTATTGATTCTTATCATTATTTTGCGGGAAGCAAAGGTTTTTTTCAAGAAAAGATTTTGCCATTTATGAAAGATAATGGAGTAGTTTTGATCGGAGTTCCTGGTCTGAAGGATGAGTATACAGGTTGTAGCGAAGAGCTTCTTTCCGATTGGCTTGGGAAGGACGCTTATATGTTCAAAAGTCCAAAGCTCTGGAAAGAACTTATTGGCGGCAATGATAGAATCGAGTTGGTAAGGACATGGGAAATGGATTGCTTCAGCAAAGCATGGAACGATTGGCTTGCGACAAATAATAAATTTGCTCTTAGAGATAGGCAATATTTTGAAACAATTATTAAACCTTATACTTGTTTTGTGGGCATTTGTATCAAGTTGAAAAGGGCATTGTGATACACTCTCATCTTTCAAATTTAGGATTTATTGATAGAATATGGATATAAATCTATCTCACTCATCTGAAAATGCTATAGGTAAGAGTAGCGAAAGTATTAAATTCGTTCAACTTATATCTGGAGCAGACCACAGCAATGTAATGAATGAAATGTTGAGAGAAGCTGAAACGAGCTTAGATAAATTCACTAATTGATAAATAATAATTACTCCGTTCAAGAATATCCTGAACGAATTTTATTCGAGGGATATTTCTAAAAAGGTAAAGACAGGAAGGTATATCCGAGCCAGTCAGGGAAAATTTATGGGGGCGTATGCACCGTTTGGTTATAAAAAAGACCCGGCAGACAAAAATCATCTGATTGCGGATGAAGAGACAGCACCGACTATCCGTTACATTTTCCAGCTTGCGTTGGAAGGCTACGGAAACAATAAGATTGGGAAGATTCTTTATGAAGAAAAAATTCCGAAGCCAGCTTATTACAATCAGGAAATTCTTGACTGGCATACAAAAGTAAAGCCTTATACTTCTGGTTATGATAATAAGTTCCGGGGAATTTTAAAATGTGCCGATTGTGGCAATAATCTGACAATCCATACGGACGGAAGGAACCCGGACAGACCTTTGCTTGAAAAGACAATTCATTAAGCTGTATGGAGACTGGTCAAAGCAGATAATATCAGAGCAGCAGTTTCGGCTGCTGTATCAGTTTATTCCACCTGTGCGGTTGGGGCTGCCTGCCGGAAACAGCGCGCCTTATTAGGCAAAGCATAAGAGGGTGCTTTTAACGGAAGTGAAATCCACTGCTTACGAAGACTTGGACGCGCAGGCATTCCTGCGCATTTTAGACGAAGTTAGCAGTTAGTTCACCGGAGTGTTGCCCAGCTTTGCGTAATAAGGCGCGCTGTTTCTGGCAGGCAGTCCCAACCGCACAGGTGGAAATTATTGATATTTTCCTTTGATGATTTTCACTAAACGATTCTTGGAAAGGCGGTGGAAGTCACACCGGGCCAGGATGTCATGCAGCAATCAAAAAGTATCATTTTTTACTGCTGTGTGTTTTTACCATATTCATAACCATATTTACCATGCCGTCTATCTGGCCCTGCTCGTCTTCGGATTTCCCGTCTTTGAGAACTTCAAGAATTAAAGTCATCTCTTCTGGGCTGAATTGTATTCCTTTTTGTTTTGCCGTAGTGATAAGCGCCATCATGACAGTAGCCATCTGGTTGCCGCTTTTACCATTTATTTTGGAAGAGGCCGCTTTTATTAATTCCAGTTTGACCGGGTCAATATTTTCCATTGCAGGATGATTCATCCAATCATTCATTATCTTCACTTCCTTTCATAATAGTGTTGAACATATTCATCATATCGGCCATTTCCCCTGAATTTCCAAAAGCAGAAAAATCAGGGGAATCCATCCCTTTCATCATATCCATCATGTTGATGGCGTTCAGCAGCATATCGATGGAGTCCATGTCCTTCGGGTCCATAAAAGGACGCAGATCTTCCAGAATATCCGCAGGGGAATGGATGTCCCTGCTTTTTATAATGTCAGAGGAGGAACTGCTGCCAGAGCCATTAAACAGACGAATCGTATTCTGAAATTCAGTGAATTTGAGATAGATTGCCAACATACCCCGGTAAGACGAAGGGATATAGGGAAGCATCAGTTTCATCATCTGCAGCTTCTCAGATGTAACAAGCATATCCAGTTGTGTCATGGGAAGAAGCGGACGTTTTTCCATAAATCCCTGCCTGAAGGTAACGTTGTACTATGTATATGCGAGGATATAAAAATATATCCCCGCATATGGCTTTTCGCTGAAATGTGTGAAATTAGCAGCAGCCAAATCCGTTTCCGCATCCGCCACAGAAGATGAGGAGAAGGATAATCCACATGCAGCTATCATTGCCGCCGCCGCAGCCACAGCCACAGTCGCCGCGTCCGAATCCATTGCCGCATCCGCCGCAGAAGATCAGAAGCAGGATAATCCACATACAACTGTTGCTTCCGCAACCACAGTCCATATTGTGGCCACATCCGCCACATCCGTTTGTTTCACAACCGCATCCACAGTTAGATAAATCACTCATTGAAATAACCTCCGTAAAGTTTTGATTTACACTACATCATATGTGGATAAAATAAAAGTGTGAGGTGAATTTGAGAAAAATTATATGCGTAGATACTGGGAAAGTATTTAGGAGAGAAAGACAGAAAAGACATGCTCCTGATTCGACCCGCTGTTTACCAAATGACCTGTGAACTGTAACAGAAATAATGCGAACAATAGTTCGTAAAGAAAAAATACTTGACGCCGGGAAGGAATTAGTATATGATAACACAGGTGAGAAACGATGGATGATATTTTAAAGCAGGCATTGCTCTATGATTTTTATGGAGAACTTCTTACGAGCCGCCAGAAGGAGATTTATGAGCAATTTGCACTGGATGATTTATCCCTTGGCGAGATTGCAGGGAATGCGGGTATTAGCAGACAGGCGGTACATGATTTGGTGAAGCGATGCAATAAGACGCTGCAGGGGTATGAGGACAGATTACATTTGGTTTCAAGATTTCTCACAGTGAAGAAGAAGCTTCAGGAAATCAATGAGATTTTGGATAAAGACGCAGAGCTGAATACGGATATTGTAAAACTGAAGGCAGATATCCGCAGGATAGCGGATGAGATTATTGAGGAGTTGTAGCATGGCATTTGACAGTTTAACAGAAAAGCTTCAGAATGTATTTAAAAATCTAAGAAGTAAGGGTCGTCTGACGGAAGCGGATGTTAAGGAAGCGTTAAAGGAGATTAAGCGCGCGCTTCTTGCCGCCGACGTAAGCTTCCGGGTTGTGAAAGATTTTATTAAGAATGTACAGGAACGGGCCGTTGGACAGGATGTGATGAACGGTCTGAATCCGGGACAGATGGTTATAAAGATTGTAAATGAAGAGCTTGTGAAGCTTATGGGGTCAGAGACCACCGAGATTAAGTTCCAGCCGGGCAGCGCGATTACGGTTATTCTGATGGCCGGTCTTCAGGGTGCAGGTAAGACTACGACAACTGCCAAGCTTGCCGGAAAGTTTAAGCTAAAAGGTAAGAAACCGCTGCTGGCTGCCTGTGATGTATATCGTCCCGCAGCCATTAAGCAGCTGCAGATTAATGGGCAGAAGCAGGGAGTAGAGGTTTTTTCCATGGGGGAGAACCACAAGCCGGCGAATATCGCCAAGGCGGCTGTTGAGCATGCGAAAAAGAACGGCAATCATATAGTGATTCTGGATACGGCGGGTCGGCTTCACATTGATGAAGATATGATGGCTGAGCTCCAGGAGATTAAGGAAACAGTGGAAGTGCATCAGACGATTCTTGTAATTGATGCCATGACCGGTCAGGACGCAGTGAACGTGGCGGCTGAATTTGACCAGAAGGCTGGAATCGACGGCGTGATTGTGACAAAGTTAGACGGCGATACCAGAGGCGGCGCCGCACTGTCTGTTAAAGCGGTGACTGGGAAGCCGATTCTATATGTAGGTATGGGCGAGAAGCTTTCCGATTTGGAGCAGTTTTATCCGGAACGTATGGCCTCAAGGATTCTTGGAATGGGCGATGTGCTGACGTTGATTGAGAAGGCGGAAGCTGAGATTGACGAGGAAAAAGCGAAGCAGATTGGCCAGAAGATGAAGAAGAATCAGTTTGATTACAACGATTTTCTGGAGAGTACCAAGCAGATGAAGAATCTGGGAGGCGTTTCAGGTATTATGGGGATGCTTCCGGGACTCGGAGGTTTAGGCGGCAGGAATATGAAGATTACGGATGAGCAGACCGAAGCGGCTGAGAAGCAGATGGCCAGGATGGAAGCTATGATTTACTCTATGACGCCGAAGGAGAGAGCGAATCCAGAGCTTATCAACCCGTCAAGAAAGCATAGGATTGCCAGGGGCGCCGGGGTTGATATCAGTGAAGTGAATCGTATGGTCAAGCAGTTTGACGGAATGAAGAAGATGATGAAGACCATGAACAGAGGTGGTAAAAAGGGAAAATTCAGATTTCCTTTTTAACATAAATATTTTTAAGAAGTTTAATATTACGGAGGTGAATGAAGATGGCAGTAAAAATCAGATTAAAAAGAATGGGACAGAAGAAGGCTCCTTTCTATAGAATCGTAGTAGCAGATTCCAGATCCCCAAGAGACGGAAGATTTATTGAGGAGATTGGTACTTACGATCCGAATCTTGATCCAAGCGGATTCTCTGTTAATGAGGAGGCAGCTAAAAAATGGCTTAATAATGGTGCACAGCCAACAGAGGTTGTTGGAAAGCTCTTCAAGGCAGCCGGCATTGAAAAATAGTATTGGCGGAGGTGCTCATTCATGAGAGAATTGGTTGAAGTCATTGCGAAAGCATTGGTGGATAATCCTGATGAAGTGGTTGTTACCGAGAGACAGGAAGGCCGTACAACAGTAGTTGAAGTACGCGTATCGGAGGCCGATATGGGCAAAGTCATCGGAAAGCAGGGACGTATTGCCAAGGCGATTCGCTCTGTAGTAAAGGCAGCCGCAGCGAAGGAAGATAAGAAAGTGATTGTTGATATCGCTGGTTAATAAAAGAAGTCCCCATGCGCTATTTATAGCGTGATATAGGGGGCTTTTTATCATATTGAAGACTTTTCCTATATATGATAAAGGCGTTCCGGAGGGGAACATTTGCGTGAAGGAAAAGAAAATTGCAGCTTACGGAAATGGGATAGAATGAATGAACGGGAGAGTAAAATGGAGAAGCAGTTACAGGTTGGCGTAATATCCTCTACGCATGGAATACGAGGAGAAGTGAAGGTATTTCCTACGACGAATGACGCGGCCAGATTTAAACAGTTGAAACAGGTATATTTGGATAATGGGAAAGAGCAGATATTGCTTCAGATTGAACATGTGAAGTTTTTTAAACAGTTTGCCATCTTGAAATTTAAAGGGATTAATCATATCAATGATATTGAGAAATACAGGGGTAAGAGCCTGCTGGTTGACCGGGAGGACGCAGTGGCTCTGGAGGAGGATGAGTATTACATTGCGGATATGATTGGAATGGAGGTTTATACAGAGGAGGGCAGCCTTTTTGGCAGTCTGCGGGATGTGATGGAGACCGGGGCTAACGATGTCTACATTATTAGCACGAAGGAACATGGCGATGTGCTGATTCCAGCGATTCGGGACTGTATTCTGGATGTGAATGTTGAGGAGAATCGTATGACAATCCATTTGATGGAGGGACTGATATGATGAATATCCATATTATGACGCTCTTTCCGGAAATGGTTATGGGGGGCTTAGGTACTAGTATCATTGGAAGGGCAATGGATAAGGGTATTCTTTCCATTGAGGCGGTGAACATCCGGGATTACGCTTATAATAAGCATCAGAGCGTGGATGATTATCCTTACGGGGGCGGCGCGGGGATGTTGATGCAGGCAGAGCCGGTGTACCAGTGCTATCAGGCGATTCAGGAAAAAATAAATGCTGCGAAGAGAGAAAAAAGCGCAGATATAGATAAAGAAGAGAAGAGCATATCTGAAAAAAAGACAAGAGTACTTTATATGTCCCCTCAGGGTAGAACTTTTAGTCAGCGGATGGCCGAAGAACTGGCTGAGGAGGAAGAACTCATTTTCCTCTGTGGACATTATGAGGGGATTGATGAGCGGGTATTGGAAGAGATTGTTACGGATTATGTGTCGATAGGCGATTATGTGCTGACCGGAGGAGAGCTTCCGGCTATGGTTATGGTGGACGCCATTTCCAGGATGGTGCCTGGGGTACTCCACAATGACGTGTCTGCTGAATTTGAGAGCTTTCAGGGGAATCTGCTGGAATATCCCCAGTACTCCAGACCGGAGATTTGGCATGAGAAGAGGGTGCCGGAGATTCTTCTGTCCGGTCATCACGCCAATATTGAGAAATGGCGAAGGGAGCAGTCTGTGATAAGAACGGCTCTCAACCGGCCGGATTTGCTGGATAAAGCAGAGCTGACAAAACAGGAGCGGGAGCTTGCCGTTTCCTGTAGTTCTGTACGGAAGGAATAATTTAAAAAGGGGAGAATGACATAGATGGAGAATTTGAAAAGAATACCATTTGAGCATCTGTATAATTGCCGGGATTTGGGCGGTTACGCATGCGCAGGCGGAACTGTTGCATGGCACAGGCTGTATCGCGCGGAGGCGCCCTGTAATCTTACAGAAGCCGAGTGGGAGAAGATGAAAGAAATGGGCGTGCGTACGGTGATTGATTTGCGTTCCCCTATGGAGCAGAAGTCAGCGCCTTATGAAACACCGGAGGGGGTAGAACGCATTTCTTATCCATTACAGCAGTATGAGCTGAACCTGGACGGAGAAAAAGAGTGGAATAAGGAAGAATTGATTGAACTTGCGAAACAGTCTTTTGGAGAAAGTTTGTCTGCCGGATATGTGAAAATGATTCTGGATGGGCCAGAACGGGTGGTTCATCTACTGCAGGTGATTGCCGACAGATTGGGAAAGGGAGCGGTTTGCTATCACTGTTCGGCAGGAAAAGACAGGACAGGCGTACTCTCGGCAGTCATATATCTCCTGTGCGGAGTATCGCCGATGGATATTGTTGCGGATTATCAGGTATCGGCTACTTATCAGGGGCAGAATCCGCTTTTTAGCCAGATTCCAGAGGAATTTCGCAGCTATATGGCAACGCCGCCGGAGACTATGGAAGGATTTCTGGTTGCGGCGGTACAGGAAGATTATATTGGCTTTCTGCGTAAGAATGGCCTGACGGAAGAGGTAATTAATTTGCTGAAGGAACAGTTAATCGGGAATTATGCCGATTAAAAGGTTAAAATAACGGAAAGGGTTGTGCATTTTTCCTAAGATGTGCTATAATGAGATTAATTGAAAAGAAGGGGCGCCCGGCAGAACGGACGATGGAGCGCGTCCCGAATATGTAAGGGAGGTATTCATATGGATAATCAATTCATTCAGGAGATGGAGGATCTTCGTCAGCATAAGAATCCGAAGGTACGCATTAAAATTATGAGAGGGCATTTTGCTACCAGTAACTCGCATCTGAATACATATATTGATATGTCTACAGTCAAGACCAGGCATAATAATGCCAGAGAGGTTGCCAAGGAGTTAGCGGGCGAATATATGGGAACGCCGATTGATTCCATTGTATGTTTGGATGATACGAATGTGATTGGCGCGTTTATCGCAGAGACTCTGGCAGACAAGAGTCAGTATTCTGTCAACAAAGGAAAGAACATTTCCGTTATTTCTCCGGAATACAATGCGCTTGGGCAGGTCATGTTCCGGGATAATCAGCAGAGAATGGTACGTGGAATGAATGTGCTGATTCTGGCGGCGTCGGTTACTACCGGTAAGACATTGAACCATGCGGTTAATTCTGTTAATTACTATCGCGGTAATCTGGCTGGCGTGTGTGCAATCTTCAGCGCGGCCAGCAGAATAGGGGATGTTGAGATTAAGAGGCTTTTTACAGGCAGTGATTTGCCGAATTATGAGGCATATAATACGGCAGACTGTCCGATGTGTAAAAGAGGAGAACGGATTGAAGCGCTGGTTAACAGTTTCGGATATTCCAGATTATAATCAATCATTTGTATTATATAAAAAGAATCTCGCGATGTGAGGTTCTTTTTTTGACAGTCGGCAGGAAAGAAAGTTTGTCTGGAAAGTTTCCGTATACCTTCCAGGTACCCCATAATGGCCATTCGGCCGTTTCATAAGGTATACCTTCCAGGTACCCCATAATGGCCATCAGGGGTGCCCGGAGGGTATAGAAAGCGGGACAATTCAGAGATAGATTCTGATTGAAAGAAAAGGAGAGTACAGGATGAAATTTGATTGGATGAATGAGAGCAGTTTTATTGAAAAAGAGGGACGAATTGAGATTTACGCGCCGAAGGGAAGCGATATTTTCTGCAACAATGGGGACGTGGGAGAAGAGGGGCTTACTCCTGAGACGATTTGCAACGCTCCCTTCTATTATACGGAAGTGACAGGGGATTTTGTAATGAAGGCGAGAGTCTCGCTGGAATTTCAGGAGACTTTTGATTCTGCATGTATTATGGTCTGGCAGGATAAGACCCATTGGGCGAAAGCATGTTTTGAGAAGACAGAGTATGATACTCACGCAGTTGTCAGCGTTGTAACGAAGGATACCTCGGATGATGCGAACGGCTGTAATGTTGAGGAGGAGAAGGTGTGGCTTCAAGTCTCCAGACGGGGCAGCGCTTTTGCGTTTCATTATTCCCTGGATGGTGAGAATTTCTATATGATGCGCTTTTTCGTTCTGTCGGCGGACGAGACAGTTAAAGCGGGATTTGTAGCGCAGGCGCCGCAGGGAGAGGGCGGAATCCGGGTATTTGAGGACTGGTCTATTGAGCATAAAACGGTAAAAAATATTCGCGCAGGGAAGTGAAGGCAGGTTGGGCTCCTGATTCAACCTGCGTCCGGCAGGCGACGTGTGAACAGTAACTTGGAGTGAGAATAGATGTAGTTTTAAAAACTATTTATATTGACATTGATAACCGTATACACTATAATTATTTTGAATATCAAAGGAATTATGGGAGGATTTCCCGGAAAGGTGTATAGGTATCTATGAATAGACAGGGATTACAGATTGGAAATAAAGCTGCGGAGTTTCCTTTCATTCAGGGCGGTATGGGAGTGGGCGTCAGTCTCTCCGGACTTGCCGGAGCAGTGGCAAGGGAAGGCGGGATTGGCATTATCTCAACGGCACAGATTGGATTTCGGGAGGCGGACTTTGAGAAAGATTCCAAAGCTGCGAATTTACGGGCTATGGTGGCAGAGCTTGGAAAAGCCAGAGAGATTGCCACAGCAGCGGATGGAAGCTGTAAAGGGCTTCTGGGTTATAATATCATGAATGCAGCAAGGGATTATGGAGATTATGTGCGTACTGCCGCAAAGGCGGGAGCGGATGTAATTATTTCAGGGGCGGGTCTTCCTACAGATATGCCGGAGTATGTGGAAGGAACGGATACCAAGATAGCGCCTATTGTTTCTTCTGAAAAAGCCGCCCGCATTATTTTGAAAATGTGGGACAGGCATTATCGCCGTACCGCAGATTTTTTGGTGATAGAGAGCGCGCATGCAGGCGGCCATCTTGGGTTTTCCAGAGACGTTTTAGAGCGTCAGAATGAAGAGGGCTTCGATAAAGAATATGATGAGGAAATTTGCCGGATCATAGATTGTGCCAGAGAGTATGGAGAAAAATATAGCGTCCATATTCCGGTTATTGTTGCAGGTGGTATTATGAATGCCGGTCAGGTACAACATGCATTTTCGCTGGGGGCAGACGGCGTTCAGGTTGCCACTCCATTTGTGGTTACGGAAGAATGCGACGCTCACAGAGCATATAAACAGGCTTATATCAATGCAAAGGCGGAGGATATTGAGATTATTATAAGTCCGGTAGGGATGCCGGCTCGTGCTATTAACAATCCTTTCCTTGAAAGGATACAGAAAGAAAAGGAAACGATAAGGAAGTGTTACCGCTGTCTTGAAAAATGTAATCCGGCGACCGCCCCATACTGTATTACCAGGGCTCTGATTCGGGCTGTAGAGGGAGATGTGGAAAATGGTTTGATTTTCTGCGGAGATAATGTGGGGTATTTAACGGAGATTACGACGGTTCAAGAGGTGATTAGAGGATTATTTCCATAACTAGTGTAACCCATTTTGAATAACCTTACGTTTCACCGGCCTGCTTTCCCGATAGCACATATGTAAAAGCAATCTCAGTGAAACAGAAAGGTATTTAAAATGAGTTATACTAGTACACTGGAAGAGGATTAAGGAGAGGAAGTATGGGAGGAAGATTAGAAGTATGCATAGATTCAGTGGAATCGGCGGTTCTTGCCTGGGAAGGAGGGGCGGACGGTCTGGAGGTCTGCTCGAATCTCATTATCGGTGGAACGACTCCCGGTGTAAGTCAGTTTAAGCAGATTCGGCAAGCCTGTGACATAGAGCTGACGGTTCTGATTCGACCGAGATTCGGAGATTTTTTATATACAGATGCGGAATTTAAGATGATGAAAGAAGATATTCGGATGTTTCGGGAACTGGGGGCAGACGGGATTACAGTGGGGTGTTTAAAACCGGACGGAAGTCTGGATATGAGCCGGATGGAAGAGATTAAGGATTGCGCTGGCCGGCTGAGACTGACGCTGCATCGTGCATTTGACGTATGTGAGAATCCGCATAAGGTTCTGGAAGAGGCCGTCTTGCTGGGAATTGATACGATACTCACCTCAGGGCAGGCGTGTGATTGTGTACAAGGGACGGAGGCGCTTCGGCGATTGATTATGCAGGCAGGAGAGCGAATTGAAATTCTGGTAGGCGGCGGGGTAAATGCCGAAGTAATCCGGCGGTTGCATGAGGAAATTCATGCAGCAAGTTTTCACATGTCTGGGAAGAAAAGGCTAGACAGCGGTATGGTTTATCGGAATGAGTCTGTGCATATGGGACTTCCCGGTTTGAGTGAATTTGATATTTTCCGGACAGACAGGGAACAGATAAAGAAGGCAAGATATATTATGGATACCTATGTCAGACAGGAAAATAATTAGTGAAGGGCGCATAGCAGGGCAGACGGCGGAAATGAAATTTCTGACACACGCTGAGTAAAGCGTAACAGAGAAGAAAAGTGCGCCTTCCGATGTAATAAAAAAGACATCCATCATGACGGAAATGGATGTCTTTTTGTTTATGGATTAAGCAATTCCGTTTACAGCTTTTGATAAACGGGCAATCTTTCTTGAGCAGGTGTTCTTGTGGTATACACCCTTAGAACCAGCCTTGTTAATCTCGGCAACAGCAGCCTGAAGCGCTGCTTTAGCAACGGCAGCGTCTTTCTGAGCAACGGCAGCTTCAACTTTCTTAACGCTTGTCTTAACTCTGGATTTGATTGCTTTGTTTCTTGCAGCCTTAGTCTCATTTACTAAAATTCTTTTCTTTGCAGATTTAATGTTAGCCAATTTGTCCACCTCCGATATCATGGATTTCGATTTATTCGATTTATCTTTGTTAGAACAGACACGGACGCTCTAACAAAACACACTTAATTATATTATGCTAACAAAGGGTTAATGTCAATACATATTTTAACAAAATCTTGTAAAAACTGAAAGATATGTTACTGTTCACACAGTACTTTGTAATTGCTGCGACGCGAAGCCAGTCCTTTTGGGCAAAGTACGTAAGAAGGTGATTTCAGTGTGAGCAAATCCCATTCGCGTAGCGAATTATAAATGGATTTGCGAAGGCTGCTGTGAACGGAATGAACAGTAACAAAGATATAACGTATTACAGTTCGTGTGGAAGTGAGGGTGAACCGATGATTGAAAAGTACAGTGTCCGTACAGACCTTGCTCTGGAGGAGAAAGAACGGTTTGAATCGGATAATGTGGAAATTCCAGGGGTGGAATTGGAAGAATCCTATGATGAGGAGCGTGAAATCCGGATTACTACGGTGAAAATTAAAACGGAGAAGGGTGCGAAGATTATGGGAAAACCGGTAGGTACCTATATCACGCTGGAGGCGCCTGATATGGCGGTTGCCGACGAGGGATATCATCAGGAGATTTCAGATGAGCTGATGAAATTCTTAAAACAGTTGGTGAAAGAGGAGCAAGACAAGGACTATTCAGTATTGATTGTGGGTTTGGGAAACCGTCAGGTGACGCCGGACGCTCTGGGACCTTATGTGGTGGATAATCTGAATATTACCCGGCATATCATCAAAGAATATGGAAAATATGCAGTGGGAGAACAGAACGTCAAGTTGGTGAGCGCTATCGTTCCCGGAGTGATGGGACAGACAGGGATGGAGACGGTTGAGATTGTAAAGGGCGTGGTGAAGGAGACAAAGCCGGATTTTGTCATTGCTATTGACGCGCTGGCGGCAAGAAGTTCCAAACGACTGAACCGTACCATACAGATTGCTGATACCGGGATTCATCCGGGCTCCGGCGTGGGGAACCACCGCAATGCAATCAATGAGGAAACCCTTGGGATTCCGGTGATTGCTATCGGCGTGCCTACGGTTGTGGACGCAGCTACGATTGTCAATGATTCTATGGAGAATCTGATTGCTGCATTGGAGACGTCGGAGACTCTGCGGGGAGTAGGAGTCGTGATGCAGGGATATAATGCGGCAGAAAAATATGAATTGGTGAAAGAGCTGATTTCGCCTCACTTAAACGGGATGTTCGTGACGCCGAAGGACATTGACGATACGGTCAGAAGGATTAGTTTTACGATTTCGGAGGCATTGAACGGGTTATTTACGTAGTACAGTATTGCGTAATGAACGGTACACAAGTGTGCGGTTTCTGCTTTGAATCCGCACATAAACCTTCCCCCGTCAGCATATAGTTGCTGTATGGGGAAAGGCTTGGGTGGTGAAGCAGTGTTGAGAATACGATGGGGAAAGTATTACCGGAATCATTATCATAAAAAGCATTATCTGCGAGGGGAAAATGGGCTTGGCAGCAGGATGAGGGCAGGCGGCAGATGGGAATTCGCACAGAATCGGGTGAACAGAGTAAACAGGAAGCTGATTACGCTGTGCAGTCTTTTGCTGTGCGGATATTTTTTATCCGGCATGCAGGTTATCACATGGCCGGATATGATGGACAGATTGTCTGAAGGGCTTCTGAAACAAGCTCGGAGAATGTATTTGGCCGGATTTTATTATATGGAAGAGGACCATGCGGATTCTGTGGAAGAGTGGCTGGCTGAACAGGCGATGCGTTTGATACCAATCAGTGGTTATGTGGAAACGGAGCAGGATTTGGGAACCGATATGGAGGATGCCAAGACTTACGCTATGATTCTGGCGAAGCAGGCGAACGACGAGAATGCGGTAGATTCTGACGGTAATTTAATTGGAACGGATGATTCAGCTAAAACGGCGAATACGGCGGCGGTGATTGATACATCCATTGAAAAAATGAAGAACTTTGATTATTTGCTGGGGAATTTTTATACGGTGGACAGCTCTACCATGATACGGAGCGACGAACTGAATGGGGAAGCTCTTCTCGGAAAAGATCTACATATTAATAAGGATTCGGAAGGACCGAAAGTGCTGATTTATCATACCCATTCCCAGGAAATGTTTGCAGATTCCGTACCGGGGGATACCGCTACGTCAATTGTAGGAATCGGAGATTATCTGACGGATTTGCTGAACAATACTTATCATATCGAAACACTTCATCATACAGGGGTGTACGATTTGATAGACGGAGAGCTTGACAGAAGTAAGGCTTATGACCTTGCTAAGCCGGAGATAGGGAAAATACTGGAGGAAAATCCCAGCATCGAGGTAGTGATTGACCTGCACAGAGACGGAGTGGGCGAGGGAACCCATCTGGTGACAGAGGTAAATGGAAAGCCCACCGCACAGATTATGTTCTTCAACGGCCTCAGTAAAACCAGGTCCAACGGTGAAATTGATTATCTGGCAAATCCCTACATACAGGATAATCTGGCATTTTCCTTACAGATGCAGGTGGCCGCTTACAATAAATACCCAGGATTTACCAGAAGGATTTATCTGCGCGGTTATCGATACAACATGCATCTGATGCCAAAATGCCTGTTGATTGAGGCGGGAGCCCAGACCAATACGGTGCAGGAAATGAAAAATGCCATGGAGGTTGTGGCGGACCTGCTGAATGAAGTGTTGATTGAGTGAAGGTAGCCTTGTCCGAATCCGAAAAACGCTGCGCTGACTGACCAGAAAAGCTTCGGTATAGAAAGCGGAGCTTTTCTGGTCAGTCAGCGCAGCGTTTTTCAGATTTCGTTACAGTTCGCAGGTCATTTGGTAAACAGCGGGTTGAATCAGGAGCAGGTCTCTGAGCAGACAATTCAGGAGTGTTTTTCATGGAATTGAAATAGCAGCTTATGCAGACTTAGGCGCGAAGGCTTTCCTGAGCGGCTTAGTCTGCATAAGCTGATAGTTCAATGGAATGTTACTCCGTCTGCTCAGAGACCTGCTCCTGATTCAATCCGCGTCCGGCAGGCGATGTGTGAACAGTAACCGGATTGCTGCAGTTCGCAGGCAATGCATGAACAATAGTTTGCGAAATGGAATTTTTTGTGATATATTTTTTAAGTGTGGGGAAATCTGTGCCGAAGTAGGCGTTTGGACGGTTACGTTGTAAGAGATGCCCCGGAAAATGTCTGGAAAGGATAGATAGAAAGATGGCAAAGAAACCTACATATGATGCGGAAAGTATTGCGGTTTTGGAAGGGCTGGAAGCGGTTCGGAAAAGACCCGGCATGTATATTGGAAGTGTGTCCACGAAGGGGTTGAACCATCTGATTTACGAGATGGTAGACAATGCGGTGGATGAGCATCTGGCAGGGTACTGCACCAGGATTCAGGTGACGCTTGAAAAGGATGGCTCTGCGACGGTTGTAGATAATGGGCGCGGGGTTCCGGTGGATATGCATGCCAAGGGTGTTTCGGCGGCGAGACTTGTGTACACTACATTACATGCAGGCGGTAAGTTTGACGATTCGGCATATAAGACAAGCGGCGGACTTCATGGCGTTGGCTCGTCGGTGGTGAACGCTTTGTCGGTATATATGGATGTGGAAATCAGCAGAGACGGATTTATTCATCACGACCGTTATGAGCGGGGGATTCCGGTGATTGAGCTGGAGGACGGCCTGCTTCCAAAGACAGGAAAAACCAGGAAAACCGGCACAAAGGTGAATTTTCTTCCGGATGATACGATATTTGAGAAGACATGGTTTCGGAGCGAAGAAATCAAAAGCAGAATGCATGAGACTGCGTATCTGAATCCGGAACTTACGATTCTTTTTGAGGATAAGCGGGGGGACAAGCCTGAACGGATTGAATATCATGAACCAGAAGGGATTCTGGGATTTATTAAGGAATTGAATAACAAGAAAGAGACGATTCATGAACCGGTTTACTATAAGGGAACTGCGGAAGGAATTGAGGTTGAGGCGGCATTTCAGTATGTCAATGAATTTCATGAGAATGTTCTTGGCTTCTGTAATAATATCTACAATGCAGAGGGCGGTACTCATCTGACTGGATTTAAGACAACCTTTACTACAGTGATGAACCAATATGCCAGAGAACTTGGCGTTCTGAAGGAGAAGGATGCAAACTTTACCGGGGCGGACATCCGCAACGGTATGACGGCTATTGTGTCCATCAAGCATCCAGACCCAAGATTTGAAGGGCAGACCAAGACGAAGCTGGATAATCCAGACGCGTCCAAGGCAACGGGAAAGGTGACTGGAGACGAGGTGGTACGGTTCTTTGACAGGAATTTAGACACTTTAAAGAAAGTTTTATCCTGTGCGGAGAAGGCGGCGAAGATTCGCAAAACGGAAGAGCGGGCGAAGACCAATCTTTTGACGAAGCAGAAGTATTCTTTTGACAGCAACGGCAAACTTGCCAACTGTGAGAGCAGGGACGCTTCTAAATGTGAGATATTTATCGTGGAGGGTGATTCCGCCGGCGGTTCGGCAAAAACGGCAAGGAATCGAATGTATCAGGCGATTCTGCCGATTCGCGGTAAGATTCTAAATGTAGAGAAGGCAAGTATAGATAAAATATTGGCCAATGCAGAGATTAAAACGATGATTAATGCTTTTGGATGTGGATTTTCCGAAGGTTACGGCAATGATTTTGATATCAGTAAGCTTCGCTATGACAAAATCATTATTATGGCGGATGCGGATGTGGACGGGGCGCATATTTCCACCCTTCTTCTGACGCTGTTTTACCGTTTTATGCCGGAGCTGATTTATGAGGGACATGTGTATATCGCGATGCCTCCTTTATATAAAGCAATGCCGAAAAAGGGGGAGGAAGAATATCTCTATGACGATAAAGCGCTGGAGAGATACCGGAAAACTCATGAGGGTCCGTTTACGCTCCAGAGATATAAGGGTTTGGGGGAGATGGACGCGGAGCAGTTATGGGAGACAACGTTAAATCCAGAAACCCGGGTGATGAAACGAGTTGAGATTGAAGACGCCAGAATGGCTTCCAGTGTGACAGAGATGCTGATGGGGACAGAGGTTCCCCCCAGGCGGACGTTTATCTATGAGAATGCGACTGAGGCAGAACTGGATGTTTAACAGGGAGGAGGAAAGCACCTATGAGTGAATCTCAGATTATACGCACTGAATATTCAGATGTGATGAAGAAGTCTTATATAGATTATGCCATGAGCGTGATTGTTGCAAGAGCCCTTCCTGACGTTCGCGATGGTTTGAAGCCGGTACAGAGAAGAACGCTCTATGATATGCATGAGCTGGGAATCCGGTGGGATAAGCCTTACAGGAAATGCGCCCGTATTGTGGGAGATACGATGGGTAAATATCATCCCCATGGAGACAGTTCCATCTACGAAGCGCTGGTGGTGATGGCCCAGGAATTTAAGAAGGGGCTTGTGATGGTGGACGGTCATGGGAATTTCGGCTCCATTGAAGGAGACGGGGCCGCGGCGATGCGTTATACGGAAGCCAGGCTTGCGAAATTTACCCAGGAGGTCTTTCTGGCGGATTTGGACAAGGATATTGTGAATTTCCTTCCCAATTTTGACGAGACGGAGAAGGAGCCGGAGGTGCTGCCGGTGCGGGTTCCTAATCTCTTAGTGAATGGTGCGGAAGGAATTGCGGTTGGTATGGCGACCAGTATTCCTACCCATAATCTTGGAGAGGTCATCGATGCGGTGAAGGCATATATGAAGAATGACCAGATTAGTACGAAGCAGTTAATGCGGTATGTGAAAGGGCCGGATTTCCCTACCGGGGGAATTGTGGTAAATAAAGACGATCTGCTTCAGATTTATGAGACCGGAACCGGGAAGATTAAGCTTCGGGGCAAGGTAGAAGTGGAGGACATGAAGGGCGGAAAGAAACGTCTGGTGATTACCGAGATTCCTTATACCATGATAGGAGCAGGAATCGGGAAATTCTTAAACGACGTCTGTAATCTGGTGGAGAATAAGAAAACATCGGATATTGTGGATATTTCCAATCAGTCTTCCAAAGAGGGGATTCGTATCGTTATTGAGTTGAAAAAGGGCGCGGATGTAGAAAATTTAACCAATATGCTTTATAAGAAGACCCGGTTAGAGGATACTTTCGGTGTGAACATGCTGGCAGTTGCCGACGGACGTCCGGAGACGATGGGACTTAAGAAAATTATTGAGCATCATGTGGATTTCCAGTTTGAGCTTGCCACCAGAAAGTACAAGACGCTGTTGGCGAAAGAGTTAGACAAAAAGGAGATACAGGAGGGACTGATTAAAGCCTGCGACGTCATTGATTTGATTATTGAGATTCTGCGGGGCAGCAAGAATGTGAAGGATGCGAAGGCATGTCTGACAAAAGGAATTACGGAAAACATTACATTTAAGACCAGTATTTCCAGGAAAATGGCGGCGATGCTTCGGTTTACAGAGCGTCAGGCTGCGGCGATTCTGGAAATGCGTTTATATAAGCTGATTGGTTTAGAGATTGAGGCCCTTATGAAGGAGCATGAACAAACTCTTGCAAATATTACGAAATATGAGGATATCCTGAATCATTACACTTCCATGGCGGATGTAATTACGGAGGAATTGGAGCGTTTTAAGAAAGAATTTGCTGTTAAGCGCCGTACAATGATTGAGAATGCAGAAGAGGCAGTTTTTGAGGAGAAGAAGATAGAGGAGCAGGAGGTCGTATTCTTAATGGACCGTTTTGGTTACGCCAGAACGGTGGACGCAGCCACCTATGAGCGCAACAAAGAGGCGGCGGAGAGCGAGAATAAATACGTGATTTCCTGTATGAATACCGGAAGGCTGTGCTTATTTACCAATACCGGAAAGATGCATCAAATCAAGGTGTTGGACGTTCCTTTTGGGAAATTCAGAGATAAAGGAATGCCGGTGGATAATATCAGCAATTATGACAGTACCCAGGAAAATATTGTATATTTGTGCGACGGAGAACAAATGCGTTATGCGTGGTTGCTATTTGCTACAAAACAGGGTATGATTAAAAAAGTAGAAGGTTCCGAGTTTCAGGTGATTAAGCGTACCATTGCGGCGGTGAAGCTTCAGGAGGAGGACGAGCTGATTCATGTGCAGGTGATTACCGGAGGACAACAAGTGGTTCTTAAAACAAAGGAAGGTTATTTCCTTAAGTTTGAGGCTGGAGAAGTGCCGGAGAAGAAGAAGTCGGCAATCGGCGTGCGTGGAATCCGCCTGAAGAAGAATGACGAGCTGGAACAAGTATACTTAATTGAAGAAGGACAGGAGGCCAGCGTAACCTATGGGGAACGGGAAGTCTGGCTGAATCGTCTGAAGCTGGCGAAGCGAGACGGGACCGGAACAAAGCCCAGAGGATAAAGAGTGCGGAACCAAAAGGAAGTCCAGAGTAGAAAATGGACGTAATCGTTGGGAAGCTTGGAGTAAAAAGCATACGGGACCGCGGAGCCAGAGTAGAAAAACCGGAAATGGATACAGGAGGATAAGATGGCAGGAAGCGAGTGGGAGAATTTTGGAGATGAGATTCGGAGGACCGTACAGGATGCGATTGAGAATCAGGATTTTCGTAAATTGAACCAGAACATTACAGACACAGTAGACAGGGCTATGGGAACGGCGTTTCACTCTGTGTCGAATAGAATGAAGAATGCACGTAACGGCCAGTATACACAGCCAGAAGGGAATGGCGAAAGGAGCCGGCAGCATTCCTTTAGAATCAATGGACAGCCAGGCGGTTCGCAGTACGGTCCGCAGAATCAGTTTTCGAGTCAGGGACAGTATGGTAATCAGAATCAGTACGGTAATCAAAGATGGAATGGCCGTCAGGGACAGTACGGCAGTCAGAATGGGTATGGTCAGCAAAATTCGTATAACTATGGTTCGCCTGCCGGAAATGTTCCGAACGGGTCTGCCGTTTACAAGAGGGAACGACCGGCAAGGAAACAGATGCCGAACCTTCCTGCGCTGTATAAGAAGTCTTCCGGGACAAAGGTTAAGGGAGTACTTTTTGGCATTGCCGGCGGATGGATGGGGATTCCTTGTGGTCTTTATGCAATGGGAATGCTTCTTGCGTCTTTCTTGAGCGCAGGAGGACTCAATTCGCAATATCTGCTGGTTTCTATTGTTTACGGAGCGTTTGCCGCAGGGGGGCTGGGACTGATGAAATACGGAATTGGCCTGTGTGGTCTGCAGAACCGTTTCCAAAGGCTGGTACAGGGAATCGGATACCGGGAGTATTGCGATGTGAAGGAACTGGCGACGATGATTAACCGGACGGAAGCCAGAACGGTTAAGGATTTGCAGAAGATGAGCTTAAAAGGATGGTTTCGTCAGCCGCATTTTGACGCCGGTAAGAAGTGCTTTATGACCAGCGACCGTATGTATCAGGAATATATGAGACTGGAGGGGCAGAGAAAAGAAGAAGCCGCGAGGCTGGAGGAGAAACGCAGGGAAGAAGTAAAGAGGGCGGAGGATATGGATTCGAGATTGTCTCCAGAAGCCAGGAGGGTTATCGAAGCAGGAGACGCATTTATTGAGAAGATTCATGCATGTAATGACGCGATTTCCGGAGCGGAAATCTCTGCAAAGATTTCTCATATGGAAATATTGGTGGACGGAATCTTTGACAGGGTGGAGCAGAATCCGGAGACGATTTCCGACGTGCGTAAGTTGATGGATTACTATCTACCTACTACGATAAAGCTTCTGGAAGCATATCAGGATTTGGATGCTCAGCCGGTGGAAGGGGAGAATATCAGAGTTTCTAAACGGGAGATTGAAGATACGCTGGATACCCTGAATCATGCGTTTGAGAAGATATTGGATGATTTGTTTCACCGTACAGCCTGGGATGTGTCGTCGGATATTTCCGTATTGAATACGATGCTTGCCAGAGAAGGACTGAAGGATGACGGAATAAACTTATCATAATAGATACAAGAGAAGAACAAGAATGGATTGGAGGAGTCAGAATGGATAACGAATTTAAGGAGTTTGCAGCGACGCCAGAGCTTACGCTGGAGCCATTTCCGGAAACGACGCAGGCTGCGGAGGAGATTGTTCCGGTAAAGGAGGAGGAACCTGCGCCGGTATTTGATGAAAGTATGCTTTCAGAGGATGAAAGACGAATGATAGATTCTTTTGCAAAGCAGATTGATTTGTCAAATTCAAATGTTATCCTGCATTACGGAGCCGGGACTCAGAAAAAGCTGGCGGATTTTTCTGAAGCTGCCCTGAATAATGTGAAGACAAAAGATTTGGGAGAGGTTGGGGAACTTCTTACCGGTGTGGTCAGGGAATTGAAGAGTTTCGGTGAGGAAGAGGAGAAGGGATTTCTTGGAATCTTTAAGAAGCCTGCCGGGAAGATTCAGAATATGAAGGCACAGTACGCCAAAGCTGAAGTGAATGTGAATAAGATTATTTCAGCGTTAGAGTCTCATCAGATACAGCTTCTGAAGGATGTGGCTCTGTTAGATAAGATGTATGAGCTGAATCTTACGTATTATAAAGAGCTGACGATGTATATCCTTGCCGGAAAGAAAAAGCTTGCGTCAGTGCAGCAGGCAGAATTGCCCGCATTGGTTGAGAAGGCCAGAGTTTCCGGTCGGGCAGAGGATGCTCAGGAAGCGAGAGATTTGGAGGCGATGTGTAATCGCTTTGAGAAAAAGCTCTATGATCTGGAGCTTACCCGGACAATTGCAATGCAGACGGCTCCCCAGATTCGGATGATTCAGAGTAATGATACAGAGATGGCGGAGAAGATTCAGTCTACGATTGTGAATACGATTCCTCTGTGGAAGAGCCAGATGATTCTTGCCCTGGGCGCCGAACATTCGGCAAGGGCGGCAGAGGCTCAGAGAGAGGTGACGGATATGACCAACGAGCTTCTGCTGAAAAATGCGCAGAAGCTTAAGACGGCAGCCATTGACACAGCGAGAGAGACTGAGCGGGGCGTAGTAGAGATTGAGACGTTGAAGGCGGCGAACGAGTCTTTGATTTCTACTTTTGACGAGGTGATGAATATTCAGAAGGAAGGCCGGGAAAAACGCAGAGCAGCGGAAGCTGAGATGGCAAAGATTGAGAGTGAGCTGAAGTATAAGTTGCTGCAGATTCAGGGTGTAAGTTCATAGGAATGAAGAAAATGAAGGTATATTATATAACGTTTAAGGTTACGACAGAGGAAAATCTACCGCAGAAACTACGTCGTCTGATTTGAGACGGTCCAATTTGAATATACATAATTCAAATTTTTGTTTCATAGATTTATCGTTTTTTTGTAGACTTTATGTAATATATATGTTATAGTTGTTGCAGGCGCCGATACATATGGAAATCGAATGAAGAAGGAGTGTTGCAATAATGAGTGATAAAAAACTGGATTTGATTCTAAGTAAAGTTGAAAAGATGGAAGTAGGCATGCAGAATATGAAGTCTGATATGCAGAATATGAAGTTTGACATGCAGGACATGAAGTCTGATATTCAAGGTGTGAAGAAGGATATTTGTAGTCTGGAATCGAAAGTAGACGGCCTGGATAGAAGGGTGAGAAGTCTTGAGCTGCATATAGAGAATGCGACGGATCGCAACATTCAATTACTTGCGGAGAATTTTGTTGAGCTTACGAAAAAGTTGAATCAGGCAATTCCGGTTGCAGATAAGAATTATGCTTATGAAGTTAAGGTGAACTATCTGATTGAAGAGGTGCAGGAGATTCAGAAAAGGATGAAGGCGGGAGATCCTGTTACAGCATAAACGTGATAATAGTGAAGCCGGAAGGCTAACTGTTACAAAATGGTGAATTGAAAAAGTAAATTCCACTTTGTAAGATTAAATTCCGCTTTGAAAAAGTAAATTCAATAGGAATACAGAAAAATAGAGATTTCATATAGAAAATACCCGAAATCAGAGTTAAAATACAAATAAAAGCTGTGGTTTTGGGT
>CAJSZQ010000029.1 GCA_910574185.1 Lachnospiraceae bacterium | reverse complement strand
CAAATCAACTTTTTTCTCCTCTTCCTGCACGATTACTTCATATGCACGAATCCAGCAAATTTTTTCAAATACCCTCTCTGATTTCAAAAAGATCTGATTCCCCAGCGAACCTTTATAAAAGAGACGTTCTACCTCATAAACAGAAATCTGATTCATTAAAAATGCTTCGATTACCTGTGTATAACTGTCATCTGCACGATACCCTTTAATAATGTCATAATCTTCTGAGTCCACTCTATACATATCTGACAATCTCTCACCCACAATACCTGCAGCTTCCTGATTGACCCCCCGGTTTGCAATCACCTCTGCAATCCAAGCCAAAACGCCATGCTCCTGTAAATTCAAAATTTTCAGAGACTCCATATCCAAATTATATACGTTTACAATTGATTTCTCCGGGCTTCCATTTAGAACAGCCCAGCTTCTGGCTCTATCTTCATACTCCGTTGTATAAAATCCATTACCATAATCATTATCTGCTTTACCACCCAGATATTTGGGCTGTTTCAATATATGGTCTGAACCATGAAAAACCTTTATCATCTCAATTTTCTATCCTCTCATTTCCCACATAATATGATTCTGTGCATCTGTCTGGAATAGTTTTCCCCTTTTCCTATGTATTTTCTTAAATCAATTTTTTTGTTTTCAGCAAATATCGTATTATCCTGTACCGTTTCTCTTAATGTACGCTACTATTTGTTAGTGAAAAAGCCGGAAATAAGCCCTCAAAAAAAATTTTTAAAATATTTCAAAAAAAGGCTTGACGTACCGTCTTTTCAGAGTTACCATACACACACCTTAAGGGAACGGAAACAAAAAAAACGGAAGCAAGAAAGGCGGTAAAAATAAATGTTGGCATATGGTTACGAAGTAGAAGGAAGCCCGGAAGCTCTGACGGATGTATCTGAAATTCTGGAAATGAAAAATTGTTGGATCAACTGGAATAACTTCAATACTGGCGATCTGTACTGGGACGGAAATGGAAACGGTTATAAGGTAGAAATAAATCACGAAGCGAAGCAAGTAACGCTTAATGAATGGTAAGAAAGGGGATTCAATTATGAAAGCATTCGGGTATAGTGTTCGTGGAAACAGAAGGGCCTTAATTAGTGTATTGCAAGTAGTAGAGGGCGGTTATGAGCTTCACTGGGAATCCCTCAATACTGGCGATATCTACTGGGCGGAAAATGGCGAAGGGTTCCGGGTGAAAATAAATCATAAAACAAAAATAGTCATGCTTAACGAAGAAGATCAATCAAATATAACCGAAGAGGAATTGTACGATATCAATTAGCAAAACCGGGCGGCGTTGCTGCCGCCCAAAGAAAGGGGTAAATTATGAAGCTGAATAAAGAAAAATTTTTAAAAACGGAAGTAGGGGCGGAGTTAAAGTGCTGTATTATATCCTGGGATAAAGCTCTGGACTCCTGCCGGGTAAATGAATATTATACCGAAGAATATAAGCGCGAGCGCAAGGTTGCCGACTGGTGCCAGGCTCAATGGGAAGTATATAAAATGGTTCTCCTGCAGTTCTTCGGTATCGAATACAACTTTACCCGGACGGACTCTTACTTCGGGCTTGTAACTGCGGATGAGGAAAACTGGTTATTCAAAATTGAACGGGCGGCGGCGTAGCTGCTGCCCCGGCACTAAACCGCCGACGCCTGGTCCAAAGTCCAGGGGGAAGAAGTAAGGCAGGCTCCCCGGCCTGCGGTGATGGGTGCTGTATATAAAATAAGGCTTCCCGGCCTGCGTGCCGTTCAACAAGTTTTACTGATTTTTAATGTGAAAATCTTAAAACCGTTTTTCGGGGAAACGGTGCAACTCGTAAACCTCGTAGGCTCCGCGCCTGGCGCGTGGAAGAAAGGTTAATAGGTGATGTGAAGCCGAGCTATGCAAGCTCTACCCGTCGGGCCATACCGAAGGGCGGCCGGGAAGCCTTTTATATATAAAAATCGTTGCGACGTCGCAAAAAGGAAGTGCAAGAAATGAAGAAAATAAACGAAGGAAAAGAAACGCGGGAACTTAATCTGATCGCCAATAAGGGCGGCTCTGGCTCCGTTGGTTTCAAGCTCTCAATACCGAAGCCCTGGGCGGCTGCCCTGGGTGTGGATCTGAATAATAGAACGGTCGTAGCCTCTTTCGATGGCGACAAAATTATCATTTCTAAACCGAAAAATTAAGCCCCAACTGCCAACCGGCAGCGGGGCTTTTCCTGCGTCCTGGGGCCTGGGTTTTACCCCCTAAGACCCCCTCCGCCGCACATCATACTACAAGTTTTAAAATCAGTCAACCTTAAATTTTTTTAAGGATGGAAGGCTCCGCCCAGCCCTGCCGGACGCCTCCCTTTTTAGCTGCAAGGCCAATATAATATTTATACTTTGCCTTGTCTACCAGCTCCGTAACGTACATCGTCGCGCCGGTTTTCTTAATGGCTCCGCCGGTTCCGTTGCCGTTGCCGTAGAAAGTCCCGGTAACTTTTACTTTGTCCCCTGCCTTAAATGAAACAGGCGCCGCGCTGGCTCCTGCTCCTGCAGCGGTAATGTACTTCGCGGAAGCGAAGCCGTACTTACCGGCCTTGTTTTTAATGTAATACCAGCGGGAACCGTCCGCCGCCTGGATCTCGTCGCATACGCTTATTTCTTCCCCGTCCTTAAGCGGGCTAAAGCTGCACTCGCCGTTTTCGGTTCCGGCCCACTTCCTTACCTTCAGCGCGGTCGTGGTTTTCCCCTTCCACTTCGCGTCCCGGCTCAATCCGCCGCCGGTTGCCGTGCTGCCAGGCTGCGGCGCATCCGGCTCCTGCTCCGTTGCCTTGCTGGCGTAGTCCGGACAAATAAAGCCCCGGATATATCTGCCGTTGATCTGCAGGTTCCTCCGGCCAACAACGCCGCCGCTCATATTGCCCTCAATAACTCGGATCGTGCTGCCGCTTATCGCCTCAACCATTCCGACGTGTTCCGGCGCTCCCTGGTTGTCTGTGGTCGCGTAGTTCGGGCCGTCGTCCCAATCGTAAAGAACTTCGTCACCCGGCTTCGGGACGTGGGCGTCGTTCTCCTGCCAGATTCCCATGGCCTTGGCCTGCTCAATCAAATAATAGCAGGAACACTCAACCGGTATAATATCCGTGAAGCCTGCCTTAATCGCCGCCGCGCTGGTCGTGGTGGCGCAGTATGCGTCCGTGTAGGATACCTTGTACCCCCTGGGGCGCGGTGTGCGTCCGTTGTATGTGTCAATGATCGGGGCATGGCTCCGGTCGGAACGCTTAAGCCCCACCCAGCCCTGCATAATGCCTACTACCTTCTGCCTTGCCTGCGTTTCCGTCATGCCGCTTCCTCCTTCCTTGCTTTCCTCGTAAAGCTCCGCGTATTGCTGGCCGTAGCTTGCCCGTTTCTTTCGGACGGCTTCGCTCTGGTCCTTCGGTTTTTCAAACTGCAGCAGAACGGCGTCGGAAGCCTCCCGGACGCTGGCGGCTGTCTTAAGAACTTTAAGAACTGCCGGGAAGCTCTCGGAAAGCTCCTTGTAAATAAATTCCGCCTGCGTCAATGCGTCGCCAATAGATGCGCCCTTTGCCTGGTGGAAAGCAAGCATAGCCTCCTTCCGGCTCCAAAAGGTGCATTGATGAAGGCCGTAGCCTGCGCCGTCGTGTACGAAGTTTTTGTAACTCCCGGAGTCTACTGCTGCCGTGTATCTCTCGTCCGTGAAGCCGAGCTTTTTCTCAAAACTGTTTTGCAGGTTCTTCGGGTTCATTCCGCTCTCCGCGTAAATGTTCCCGAAAAGCCCGAAAATACCATTGTTACAAAATTCCCTGCTTTTAAAAAAGGCGTAAAGCTCGCGCTCTACGCCTCCCCAAACAATACCCATGATCCGCCTCCTACTCTCCGGCCTGGTCCTGGTCCGGGTCCTCAGCCTCAATGTTGGCCGCGTCCGTCAATCCTTCCCCGATAATGTAGGCAATCACGGAAGCCCCGGCCATAATAAGCGCCGTTACCTGCGTCGCGTGGTTCTCGGTTCCGCCGGTGGCTACGATCATCATGGAAACGAAGGAAGCGACCGCCGTCCAAAGTTTCCGGCTCGTAAGTTTTCTTACCCAGTTAATTTTCTTCATTGTGTTGTCCTCCTTTAAGGTTTATTTTTTTTTGCGCCGGTGCTGCTCTGCAATCCGGCGCGGCTGCTCTGTTACATCCCAATCTGCTTGAAAACAAAACCGATAACAATGCCAATAATGGCGGTCGCTATGTAGCCTACAACTTTCCGCCACATTTCTCCGTCTTTGGCTTCAAGGTCCCGAAGCTGCTTTCCCTGCTGCTCCTGTTCCCTGGCCATGCTCTCAATGCTTACGGCCAACTTTTCAACGGAAGCGGTAAGCGTCCCGATCTGCCGCACGGTTTCCTCCAGCTCGTCGATCCGCTTATTCTGCCGCTTGTTTTCCTCGTCCTGCCGTTTTGCAAACTCCTGATGCTCCGCCCTGGTGATGGGTGTGTCCATACGTCCTTCCCTCCCTTCCTGCAATAAAATAAGCCCCTTCCACGGCGCGTCCTGCGCCGTTTCCTGGGCCTTTTGCCTTTTAGTGTAGAAATATTAGTCTAAGCCGATTCCCGCCCGGATTTCCGCCGCCTGGTTTATCCTGGCAATACACGGAAGGCCGTCCGCTTCCTCTGCGCTTATGTGCTGCATAAGAAGTAAGAAAAGCTCGTCTATAACGCCGCTCTGGATTCTTATAATGGCGTTCTGCTGCTCTACTATCTCCAGCGGGCCGCTGCTCCTACTCTCCATATTCCTCCCCCGTGATCTCCTGGTAGTCGGCTTCGGTGATGGTTCCCTTCTCCGCCCTCTCCGCGATCTGCTCCTTCGTCACTCTGCCTGCTGCGTAAAGCCGCTTAAGGCTGTTTACTAAAATGTTAGCCATTATAAAAGCCCTCCTTCCATGAGCTGCATGGTGTACTCGTCAATAGCTGCCGTTACTGCTTCCTCCGTCCGGATTTCCTCAATGCTTTTAAGCATCTCGTACTCGCTTACGGGGATCTCCCTGCTCTCGCAGACGTAATCGGTGTAAGCTGCTGCTTCCTCTGTCGCTGCGTGTTCCTGCTGCTGAATGTTCCGGCGCTGGATGTAAGTGTCAGGCGCCACAAGCTGCAACTCTGCCGGTCTGCTGGCGCTTCGCTCCTTTGTCCACTGCTTCATTTTTGTTTGCCCTCCTTGTCAATTTTGAAATAATTTTCTTAAGCCGTCTTACGTTTATATGCGGCTTAATATAGTCCTGGTATGCGTCGTATGTGTCCGTACAACTGAACCACCCTATATAGCTTAACATTGCCTCTAAGTGCTTCTTAAAATATCCCCTCCCGGCCTCCTTCGCCCTGGCCAGCTTCTTTGCCAGCCTGGTAGCTGAAAGCATAATAGCCTTCCGCATGGTCGTCCGGTTGCGGAAGAAAAGAAAGCCCATGAAGTCAATTACGCGCCCTATGACCTTCCCGTTCTTTTTCTGAAAGTTGAACTTGAAAACCTGGTAATTTTTCTTTAGCTTCAAGCGGAACCGGCGCCCTATAAACTGCCTTGTCTCAGCTATGGCCTTGTGCAATTTCTTCTTGTTGTCGTCGCCCATGACTATGTCGTCCATGTAGCGTATAAGGTTTTTAATTCCTAATTTTTCCGTTATGAAACGGTCTAAAGGCTCCAACAAATAATTAGCCAGCCATTGTGAAATATAAAAGCCCAGGGGTATTCCCTTCTTAAAGCCTTGTAAGCAAAGCTCAACTATGTAAAGAAAAAGCTCGTCCTTTATTCTTATGCGAAGCTCCCGCATAAGAATGTCCAGCCGTATGCTGTCGTAAAAGTGGCGGATGTCTATCTTTGCAAAGTTCCGTATATTCTTTCCTTTGCGTATGATTTTTAAAAGTGCTTTCTTTCCGTAATGGGCGCCCCGCTTCGGGAAGCTGCCGCAGGAATATGGGTAAGCCGTGGCCGTTATAATCGGCTCCAAAATAAGGACTATTATGTGGTGTAGCCACTGCTCGTGTATCTCCGGCATAAAAATCTTCCGGAGCTTCCCCTTCTCTTTTATAAGTTTCGGAGTTCGTCTTTTCGGTCTGTATGCCAGCTTCGGGTGTTCGACGGGAACGTCCGGCGGCTTCGTGTTTTCTATCATCCGCCGCATGGCGGTTACTTCGTTATCAAGATCGGCGTCAATCTGTTGTATCTCTTTTCGCTTCGTTTTGCCCTTCCGCAGCTTCTTATATGCCTTCCGTATAATGTTTTCGTCAAGCATTTTGCGATACAAATATTTATATTGTTTTACGCCTCTTTTCTCCGTGGCTTCCGTTGCTTTTAGCCACAGCTCTTTCCTCCGCATAAACAATACTCCTATAAGAATATTTTTTCTTCTATCCTCTACGCACGGCAGGTGCGACCGCTTTACCGTGCGCCCTGTATCAAGTTAATTTACCACTTACCCTTCCAATTATGGCGGTTAAGGCGTATTTCAACGCCCAGGGGTGTAGGAATAGGGACGGCTTTAAGTTAATGCTCCGTATGAATAGAATAAAGGCGGCGCCGATGTTCCAGTTCGCATTCCCGGCTGTGTTGTTCCAATTCCGCGCCCGTGGGCCGCAGGTGAGGCCATTGTTGCAATTCCCGAACCGTAGGCAAACGCCCCCAGGTGACGCCGTCCCTATCCCCTTATATTTTGTTTTTATATTTTACGCTGCTTCAAAGCTCCGGTATCTCCTGGGGGAGTGCTTCGCGCCCCCAGGCCCCCCTATACGGCTACGCCGACAGGTGGTAAAAGAAGATCGGCGGCGCCGATGTCCCAGTGCGCAGACCCGGCTGCGTTGCTCCAATTCCGCGCCCGTGGGCCGCAGGGGAGGCCAACGGAGCAAAGCCCGAACCGTAGGCAAACGCCCGTAAACGTCTGCTTCGGGTCTTTTCTCCATAAGCCGTCGCAGCCTCCGGTCGCGCTGCTCCCTCCGTCCATTCCTAAAGCCGGGATACTGCCGTACCCCGGCACGGTTCTGAAATGGGCCGGGTAATCCAGGGCGTTGTGGTTACTGTCCCAGGTCTTGTTATCCGGTACGGCGATCCCGCTGTCCGTATACTTTGCCCCGGTCGGGTCGTAGGTGTAGTTTTTGCTTACCTTCACCCGCCCGTTTACAACTACCTCGTAAGGGTCGCGCATCCACTGCTGGTAGCTGCCGATCACAATGCTATGGAAAATCTTGTTAAGGCTGTGCTGATCGTCGGTTCCGTAGAACTGGCCGCCGCCTACTACGGCATTCCGCTTTACTCCGTAGGTCGGGGCCTGGCTGGCGTCGTATCCTGCACAATTTCCGTACCCATAGGCTTCCTGCAGGTTCGTGGTCTTTGCGAACATAATAAGAAGGTCGGTAATGGTTTCTACAATCGGCCCGCCGTAGAACACCGCCCGGTTGCTGAAATTTATAATAGCTGCCTTTTCTTTATCCGTGGTATTGTTATATGTGGGTTGTAAGTTCGCAAGGCTTACCATCTTCGGGCTGCTGCTGTCTGCTCCCAAAATGGAACCGTAGAACATGGGCAGCCATACGCCCTCCAGCTCCTGGTTGTTTAGGTCAATAAAACCCACCGGCTCGTAGCCGTCGCGGGCGGTAAGGGAAAAGCGCACGATCCGGTCGTTGCCGACCATTTCCTCGTTTTTATAAATCTTCATAAGCCAGGAAAAGGCGCCGCCGTTGTAGCTGCTGTTTGCAACGTCGGAAGCTCCGCCGTCCTCGCGCTGGGTATAGTCTGTTTCCTTCAGTCTGTAATCCGGCGTACCGTCCGCCCGTACCATGTAAGGCTTATTCGCCTTAATGACCGGGAAGTCCGCCCAACTGTTCAAGGCCATTCCGCCGCTCTGCTTATTCCTTACCAGGGGCGTAAAATTCTTATTAAGCCCGATATACTCGATCCGGCTGCTGGGGCTTAAAATGTCGTTGTGTTCAATGAAGCCGTAAACCGGATCGGAAGCCAAAATATTATAAACCTTGTCCAGCGTTTCCTTGTCTGCAATATAAATCTTTTCTCCTGCCATTACTCGTCTACCTCCTGAATATAAATCAAGCCGTTATCAATTCCCAGCTTGTACTTCTGCTTCGTGGCGTCGTCCCGGATCTTGTTGGCGTCCTCAACAAGAAGGGCCGCGCCGGTGCTGTTGATCGTTACCTCCGCGCTGTTGTTTACGGTAGCAAAATAATCCTGCGTAATCTGCGCCGGATTATATCCGTTGTAGGGCGGCATAAAGTCACCGTTGTCCCCGGCGGTCGTGGTGATGCTGTAAAGCACTTCGGTGCTGCTTGCCCCGTCCTTTACTTTGGCGTATAAGCCCATCTCGTTAATGTAATACCCGGCGTTTACGAGCGTCTGCCCCGTTACGGGGTCCTGGTTCGTAATAAGCGCCGTTACCTTCACGCTGTAATCGCTGAATATGTCAATATCCGAAAGGGGATAGCTATTCTTAAGCGATTTTAAGGCCGTGCGCTTCTGCAAGGCATCCAGCGTCTTTTCCGCTGCGGTGTAGCTTCCGTTTCCGGTGGCGATCCGGGTAAACTCTATTTTTATTTCCCCGGCCTGCGCCCTGGTAAGAAGCCGCGCCCCCGCGTTGGTCATTACTGCGTTGTTAAATGGCTGTGGCATCTTGTTTCCTCCTATTCTCTTACTATGTTTTTATATTTACTACCAGCCGCCGCTCCGGCTGAAATAGTCCCTCTTACGGTCTGCCTCTGGGTGCTTAAGCCTTCCCGTACTGCTGCCGGTTTCTGTGGCGCTCCTGGGCCTGCTGCAGCTCCGGCGTATGCCTGGGCCTCTATCGGTTCCGCGTGTTCCTCCAAACCTTCTATAATGGCCGCCTGGCGCTCTGTGGCCGTCACAGCGCCGCCTATATACGCCTCCCCTATGACTTGCTTACCCTCGAAGCTAAAACCGTCCACAATGGCCGCCTGGCGCGTCCTGGTGGCTCCTGCTGCGCCCGTGAATACTTCGCCGGTGATTTCCTTACCCTCAACCTTAAAACCGTCTACAATGGCCGCAGGGTGGTTCTCCTGGCGCGTAGCTGCTCCGGCGTGTATGGTCTGCTCCGTCCTCCGGTCTACGCTGTATCCGTCAATAACTGCAGGGGGGCGGTAGTTTGGGAATTGTCCTACGCCTGCGAAAAGCTCTTGCTCTATGGTCCGGTGGATATCAATCGCCCGAAGGTGTGACCGGGTATTCTTTACCCGCCGGATCATGATTGAAAAAAAGTCGTTCATCTCCGGCGTTAATATGGCGTTGGTGGCAATTTTGAAATAATAAGGCTTGTCGGCGTACTCGTACCACTCTTTCACTTCGCCTTCCCCGAAAACAACCGCTACAAGTTCCTCTACGGCCTCCGGGGTTCCTGCGCTCATATACCAAATAAGCGTATTTTTTACAAGCCGCCGTTTTGTGTCAAGGTCCAGGGTACTCCGGTAATACTGGGTACGAAGTTCCGAAGCTAAAAGGTCTATAACTTCCTCCGGCTGCTCGTCTAAATTTGTATAAATATATAAGCGCCTGCTGTATCGGTAAAGAAGGCGGCAGGCTTGCTGCAGCGCGTAGCTCAACGCCTTTACTTCCGGCTTTTTGGTTATGTTTCCGGGCAGAATGTCTGTTATTTGCCCGTCGTAGTAACTAATCATCTTCAAGCCCTCCGTAAATTACGTTTACGCCGGTACACTGGGCTTTTGCTGTTTCGCCTATAACGCGGAAAACCGGCGCCCTTACGACCGCCCTTTTGGCTCCTGCGTCGTTTATGTTGGCGATCAGCTCGTCCGGGTTAATGTCCCGGCCAACTTTGGAAGCCTGCCATAGCTTATACTTTTCTACGGCGCTTTCCACCTGCGCCTGGATGGCCGTGGCCGCGTTGCTATCGCTGGTGTTAATGTAATAAGTCACGTCTATGCTGTATTCCTCAATTTCCGGCTTCTTTACTTGTACCTGGTCCGTAAGCGGGCGCTTTCCCCGCTGGTTTACTGCCGCCGTAACCGCTGCTATTGTGGTATCGTCCGGGACCGTCCCGTCCGTCATAACAAAGCGTATATCTACAACGCCGGGGACCGGGCTGGTTATTTTAACATCCCCTATATTCGGGTTGCTGTCCTTTACCCAGTATTCGTAGGCGTCGTCCGGTCCTGCGGTTGAAAAGCTGGAAGGTGCAAGGTAAATTCTTTCGGCCATGTTCTGATCGGATTCCACCTCTGTCCCGCCGGTGCTTTTCTCCGTGTTTGAAACTTTGGAAACGAAGCCTATAGGGTCCACCAGCGTCGTAAGCTCCCCGGCTGCAAAGTCGTTTCCAATCGTCCCGGCCTCGGTGCATTCCGTCATAACTGTTATTTCCGTTTCCCCTGCCGGTATTTCTGCATACTCAATCGTAGCAAAGTAAACCTCGTAAGCCGCCGTTACCCTGGTCCCCTGGGGGATGCTGGTGGCTGCCTCCCTTTTCCCGGAAAGCGTGAACTTGACCGGAACCTGCGCGAACTTGGCCGGATTCCTTGTAACCTTCTTAAGCGCTCCCATATTCTCCAGGTAATCGTCGTAGGCGTATTTAAGAAAATTCATCTTGCCTGCCTTGTCTATGTTCTGCAAGCCCTGGTAAATTATCTGAGCGCAAGAAAGCATAATAATGCGGTTCGGGTCCGATTTTGAAAGCTGTATCTTCTTTCCCGTGACCTCCTGGTACTTCGCCACGAAGTCGGTTAATATCTTACTTTGCAAGTCCTCCAATGTAAGCCCGTCTATAAAGCTGATATCCGGTAAATTATCTATTGTGTTAAGAATGTCCGACAATGTCTACCACCTCCCTTATTCCTGGCTTTCCGTGTCGGCGTCCTCGCCGGTGTCGTCCGGCTCCTTCTGGCCGATAACTATTTTAGGGGTCAGGTTTCCGTCCTCAGCCTGCGTGTACTCAATGCTTAATACTTCCGCCTTATCCTCGTATATCTCCGTTTTCTCTATAACTTCCAATGCAAAAAGATTTTGCGCTACGTTGGTAGGGCAGCTTTCAAAAGTTTGATCTAAACCAAATTTACGATCCCCTGGGCAGGTTCCTTCTGCCGTGCTGTAAAGTAAATCAAGGTTTCTTTGCATTTCTTCAAGCTCCGTCGCGTTAAGGTAATCGAAGCCAATTATAACCACCTCCGGCGTGTTGAACATCTGGCCGCCTCCTTCCCCTTATAAGTATTCCTCTAGGGTAATGTCGCAAGTAATTTTTACGACCTCGCCCTTGTTTAGAATGGTTTCCCAGTTTTCGCTGATCTCCGTTATGGCGTATTTGTTGGAACCGACCTTTTTACTGCCAATAACTACGGTCTGCGGCTTCCCCGTCCGGATCAGCTTCTCTATGTTCTCTACGGTCTTTCGTGGCCGCACTCCGTGTTCCGCGTTTAATGTTATGCTGAAAGTTACTTGATCGGCGTCCGGCCCTAAAAACTGTTTTTTGGGTTTTTTGCCTATGCGCGGATGGGAAGCCCAGCGCCCTTTTACGGTTCGCTGCATTTTCGTAAAATTAAGGATCTTCCGGTCGCTGGTTTCAAATACAACCGTTTTCCCGATGTGTCCTATGGCCATTCAACTACCCCCTTCCCTACGCCTACGGCCTTCTCTAAAGCTGCAATCCTTTTTTCGTGGTCGTGGAGCTTTAAAAGAAGTTTCTCCGCCTCCGCGTCCTGGTGGGTTTCGCTGCCGTCTAAAGAAGCTATGACGGTATGCTCCGCCGCCAGGGTCAAAACGCCGTCTTTATAATTGATATAGGCTCCGCCGCCCAGGTCCTTGTGGAAGGTTCCGGGATTCCCTGCTGCGTTGTATTCGTTCCAATAGGTTCCTAAGATGATCCCCATCTCCCCGCCGTTGCTTAAATGAATAACGACAACCTTTGCCCCCAACTGCGGCAGCTTATATTCTTCGTTAAAGGTGGCGTATGGTAATAGCTCCGTGACCTCGCCGTCCCGGTCCTCAAAGACAACACTTACCATTCCCGTTTCTGCGTCTACGCTGCTTACGGTTCCGATTCTGTTTCCTCCGTCGCTCAATGCCTCCCGCCTCCTTATGCTTTCTTAAGGCTGCCTTTATCGCACCAGCCGTACCGGGTCCCGCCCTTACGCTTGGCCACGCCGTACTGGTACTTATAGCCGCTTCCTAAAATCTGCGTAATGTACATCGTCATGTTGCTGCACTGGTTCGCCTTGCCGCCGTTGCCGCCCCAATATGCCGGGCCATTTACGATAACTTTATCGCCTACGGCGAGCGCTTCCGTTGCTGCTGGCTGCGTGGTTGCCTTCTTTGTAGCAACTGCTTTTTTCTGTCCCTGGTACTCCTTCATGACCGTTGCCTTCGTTATGCGCTTTTGGCAGCGGTGTAATTCCAGGGTCATTGTGTAGGCTGCGTCCGGCCCTATGTTGTGCGTTACTTTATCAACAAAGTATTTCCCGGAAAGCTCGCAAAGCCCTTTAATCCTTATCGTGCTTCCTGCCGCGATCCGGTTATTCGCCATAATAGTAACGCTCATCGTTACTGCCTTCTCGTTTTCGGCGTTTACTTTGGCGCAGGCTTTAAGCTGCGCCTCCTGCAAGCTCTCGACCTTCTCGTTAATGTTAAGTATGCGCTTCCCGCTGCCGACAACGCATTTCATTTCCTTGTCGTCTTTGCCGGAAGTGTACTTTATGCGGGCGCCGGTGTAAGTGCCTACAAGGGTCGTATTGTAGGACCAGTCCTGCAGGTCTACGGGCTTTAAGGTTGCAACGGGTTTCTTTGCCTCAAATGCGCCCTTATCGTAAATTACAATTTTCCCGCTATAGATTTTTATGGCCATCCCGTAATCTTCACAAACCTTCTTTAAAAAGCTGCTGTCGGCCTCGTTGCTCTGTTCAATGGTTCCGAGCTTAATCGTCCCGCCGGTATAGTGCAGCTTAAGGTGGTACTTTTTAGCAATCTCCGCGCCTACCTCCTTAAGCGTTGCTTTCTTCCAGGTCTTACTCCTGCCGGTGCTTCTGAAAGCGTTACCTTCCGGGACGGATACTCCGCCAATCGTGCAGGTAAGCTGTGGGCCGGTGTAGCTCAAATCGTCAAGGCAGAACTTCCCGCAATAGAAAGTTTTCTTTTTCCCTGCCTTGTCCCAGCTCTTTTCAATGATTTTAGCTGTCAACTTATCGCCCTTTTTGGGCATCCATTTATTCGCCCAGCGTAAGTCTATATTTGTTAAGGTTATGCTTATAGTATCGCTTTCCCCGGATGCCGGGTCGGTATAAGAAAAGCCCTCGTTATACTCCGCCATGACGGAAGCGGGGCGTTTCTTTGCCCCGCCCGCCTTTTTGGATTTTACCTTTTTTTGGTATGTTACGTTTACGCTTGCCTGCCTGGGTGTTTCTTTTGTCATTCGTCGTCCTCCGCTTCGTCCTCGTCGTTAAAGTCGTCGTAAGGGTCCGGCTCGTCCCCGTCCTCGTCGTCCTCTGCTCCGAGCCTCCACGGTGGCAGTTCCCCGTCCTCGTCCTCTGGCAAGCCTGGAGTATTAAGAACGGTTCCCGCTGAAAATACAAGAATATCTAAAAAAGGGTAGTTGTTAGCCATAAGGAAAGCGGCGTATTCCTCGCCGCCGTATACCTTATATGCTATCTGGTCCCAGGTTTCCCCTTGTATCGTGGTATATGTTGCTGCCAACTTTGCCACCTCCTATAATTTCCGCCTCTGCTGATCTCTCTCGTACTGCTTCATCAGCTTGTTAAATTCTGCCTGGCTCAACTTGTCGGCCTCTGCGATCTCGTCCTTCCCGGCGCTCCCGTAAAGGTTGTAGACCGGGCTGTATTGAATTGTCGGGCCGCCTGCTCCTGCAAGCTCCGGCGTACCCTGGCCGCCGCCTCCGGTTCCTATGCCCTTCAGCTTTTCTATGAAAGCGTCAATAAGGGAAGCTCCGCCGCTGGCCGCTATGGCCTCGTTTAAGATTTCCTTCATCTTCGCCCATAATGTATCAAGTGGCAGAATTGCCTCCGGTCCCGCCTCTCCTACGCCCTGCATTCCTGCGGACGTGTTAAATATTGTCGGCTGGTCTATAATGCCGCCCAGCGCGTTCCAATTTACCGAAAACTGCGGTACGCTTACGCTTCCGCCGTCCCCGTAGGATACCGAGTTCGTTGAAACGCTTATAACCGGTATTCTTGGCTTCGGGATCGTTATGGTCATATTTTCAAATGCTGCTTTTACCGCGCTCGCTGCGGAGCGGGCCGCATCCGTGACGGTCGTTGCAAGGCGCTGCATTGCCGTCTGTGCGTTTGTGTTGGCTTTTTGCCATCCGCTGTCTAAAGCGGTGTTTATATCCGTCCCCAGGGTCGTTGCCGCCTGGGTTACTGCCTGGCTGTTTCCGGTCATGCCGGTTCCTATTGCTGCGGCTCCGTCCGTTCCCGCTGCCGTCATGGTAGTGGTAAGGCCGGAAGTATCAACCGCAAGCGCCCCGGTGTTTATTGTCGCCCCGGAAAGCCCCGTATTGAGGCCGAGCGTTAAGGCTGCCGCTCCGTCCGTTCCTGCTGCCGTCATGCTTGTATTGATTGCCCCCGCGTCTAAAAGCCCGCTTGTGTCTATCGGGGTAGCAAGCCCGGCGGTGAGGCTGGTGTTTAGCGCTGCCGCTCCGTCCGTTCCCATACTGGTCATGTTGGCGCTGAAAGCCGCCGTATCAAGGCCGCCCGCCGCCATACTCTCTGTTAAGCCCGTAGAGAAGGCCGTCCCCGCCTGGGTTCCGGCTGCTGTCGCGCCCGTGGTGTCCATGGTGCTGAAAGCGTTTGTTGCCATGCTGTTTGCCGCTGCTGTTACCGTTCCGGCGTTGCTGCTAATACCGGATGCATAGCTGTTTACAACTGCCGCGCTCTGGCTGGAAGTGTCCGGGATGTCAACCTCTCCGCCCGTGAATAGGCTTTTTATGGCGCTCCACAAGCTCTTTCCCGTGCTGAGTATTCCGTCAATCAATCCCTTTATAATCTGGATTCCAACGTCAAGCCAGTTTGTATTTAAAATCGTATCAATAATCGCCCCGACAAGCTGCGGTATTGCTGCTATAAGCTGCGGTATTGCCTGGATCAATCCTGCCGCCAGCGTTATTACAATCTGGACGGCTGCCTGCACAATGTTCCCCAAATTCGCTATAATTCCCTGGATAAGTGAAATTATTAGCTGTATGCCGCCCTGGATAATCATGGGTAGCATCTGCGTTATACCGGAAACAAGGCTTATAATAATCTGTACGCCCATCTGTAAAATAAGCGGCAAATTTGAAAGCAGCCCTTGTGCCAAACTCAAAATTAGCTGTATTCCAATTTGTAAAATCTGGGGCAGCATGGATAAAATTCCGGTCGCCAAATTGCCTATAAGCAAAATAGCCGCGCTTATAAGCTGCGGCGCATTCGCGCCTATACTGTTCGCCAAAGTCTGAACCAGGGTTAATGCTGTCGTTGCAATCTCTGGCAGGCGTTGAATAATTCCCGCTACAAAATTCGTGATTGCCTGGGTTCCGTTGGTAATAAGTGCCGGAAGCTGGCTTGTAATACTGCTCGCCAACTGGGTTATTATGTCGATTCCTGCGAGTAAAACCTGGGGAACCAACGAAAAAAGACCGTCTATGAAAACGGTCAATGTCTGCGCTGCTGCGTCTGCCAGGGGTCCCGCGTTATCTGCTATTCCCTGCACGAAACTGCCTATAAGGTCTACCCCCATAGAAACTACCTGCGGGGCGTAGTCCGCTATCGTGTTTACTACCTCGGCCATGCAGCCGCCTACTGCTCCGACCATGCCCTCCATGCCGCCGCTCTTGTACGCCTCGGAAAGCTCCCCGACCATGCTGGTGGCTAACTGGGTCATTTCCCTTAAAGGTCCGTTAAGATCCTGGTATATGCTGATTCCCAAATCGGAAAGCCCGGATTTTAAAATGTCAATATCTCCGTTAAGGTTGTCAAGCTGAATAGCATACATATTTTCGCAAGCTCCGGCGCTGTTCTCCACTGCTGCGCTTAATTCGTCGAAGCGGTCCGTACAATTTGAAAGCATGGCGTTTGCTGCCGTAAGGTCGGTTTTATTGAATAGCGTCGATAAAATGCTATCTTTCGAGGCGTTATCCATCCCGGCCATGGCTCCCTGCAAGTCCTTAAATACGTCGTTAAGGCCGCGCATATTCCCCTGGGCGTCGTATACGTCAACGCCTAAGCTCTGCAGGGAAGCTGCCGCCTTGTCCGTCGGGTTCTGCAAGGAAAGAATAATATTTCTAAGGTGTGTACCTCCTTCCGCGCCTTTTAGTCCGTTATCGGCCAAAATGCCGAGCGCTGTGTTAAGTTCCGTAGTCCCTCCGGCGAGTCCCTTTGCCGTTCCGCCTACTGTTAAAATGGCTTCGCCCAACTGCGCGACGCTGGTGTTCGCCTTGCTGGCCGTCTGCGCCAACTGATCGGAAAACTGCGTAAGGTTCGCTTCGGTCGCTTCAATGCCCAGGGCGCTCATGCTGTCCGTTACCATATCGCTGGCGGCTGCCAGGTCCATGGCTCCCGCCCCTGCAAGTTTTAAAACGGTCGGCAGCGCTGTCGCTGCCTTGTCCGCGTCGTAACCTGCAAGGGCTAAATAGTTCAAGGCTTCCGCCGCCTCCGTCGCTGAGAAGGCTGTACTTGCCCCGCACTCCCTGGCGGCGTTCTCCAATGTTTCAAAAGCCTTTTGCCCCTCCGCCGTGGTCTTGTCGATCAGCATGGTGGCGGCGACCTGGCTCATGGCTCCTTCAAACTCCCGACCGGTATTTATGGCAGCCATGCCTATGGCTCCTACGGCTGCCGCCGCTGCTGCTGTCGCCGCGCTGACCGCTTTCGTAATGCTGCCCAGGCCCTTTGTAGCTGCTCCGATGGCGCTCTTAAAAGAACTTTCAACCTTGCCCGCTATTTTAATAGCGATTTCCATTTCCTTGCCGCCGCTCGCTGCCATAAATCTCCGTCACCTCCTTCGCTATCTCCAATAATTCAAAAACGGACAGGCTCTCTAATGCGTCTAAGCCTGTCCGCAAAATAATTGAAAGATGTATTGTAAGTTTCCGAAGGCTGGAGCCGTCGGTGGGTTTTAGTCCTCGCCGTACAAAAAATTTGTTACGCGGTTTTTAACCTTGAGCGCCTCTTTCGGCGGTAATGCATTAAAAAATTCTACGGGCTTCCCGCTCGCCCTGGCGGAAATAAGGCAGGCGTATTCCAGGGACATCTCCGGTAATACGTTTACCGTTCCGCCGCGCTCAATGGTCTTATTTACTGCGATCATGTCTGCCGCGTGTAAGTCCTCTAAACCGCTTAAGTCCACACTCTCGTAGGATACGCCCTCAAAGGTATACGGCTTTTTAAAGAATACCAGGAAAGGGTTGTCCTCCATCTCCTGCTTTTTCCTTGCCTCAACTGCTGCCGCCTCTGCCTCTGCTGCCTGGGTTAAATTCTTCTCTTTTTCCATCAACACATTTTCCTCACTTTCTCTAATAAGTCTTTTCCGTGTACCTTGTAAACAAAGTTGAGCTTGTCAAGCTCAATCTCCGTTACGTTGTCGATCTCAATCAAAATATAAAGCAGCTCCAGCTTTATGCTGCTTCCCGTTCCGGTTCCCTGCTTCGCCTTGCCGCCGGTGATTCCCTTATTCTTTCCGCGAACCACTACGCGCATAGGCTTAAAGGCCGTTGCTCCGGTGTCGTTTACGGTATACTGGATCGAGCCTCTCAAAGTAACCGTAACGCTTGAAATGTCGTCGGAAAGAATGAATAAATCTTTATCCATGGTTCTAAAGGGGATCTCCATCTCCATGCTCTGGAAGTGTCCCAGGGTGGGGTCGTCAACCTCGCCCAAAATACCGGGGCCGCTTAAGGTTTCCGTTAAGCTCTCGAAGTCCGGCAGCGTTACCTCGTCGGAAATGCCGACCAGCTTCGTCCCGTCTTTGTATACGTTGAATGAATTTATTTTTGAAGGAATATTGTAAGCCATATTACTCGCCACCTCCTAACGCTGCCTCTAACATGGTCGGGTCAAACTCCAATACGTTCAGAATATCCTCCGCCGGTGTGTACGGCGCCAGGTACTGGTGAAACTGGATTTTCCCGTTTAAAATATCCGTGATCGGGTTCTCGTCCTCGCTGAAAGTAATTCTTGCGCCCGCGCACTTCCCCTGGGCTGCGTAAGAATTGCCCCGGATGTTCTCTGCGTCACAAATCGCCTCAATAAGCCGCGTATTTGCGGGATCGTCTACCTTCTGGAAATAGCTTAAAATAAAGCTGTTTCCCCACCAGGAAAAGAAACGCCTGCAACAAAACCAGCGGTCTTTCGGGTCGGTGGTTCCGGGGTAAGCTGCGCTATTGTTTCCCCAGGAACGGAAGCCGTTAAAATTGATCGCCGTGGAAACTCCGAAGCTGTTTACCAGGTTCGCCTGCTCCTGGTCTACTACGATCTCGCTGTCCTCGGCGTCGTCCAAACAAAGGCCGGTAATGGGGATTGCCTTATTGCTGGCTGAAAGGTTCGGCACGTCGTCGTTGCTGGCATCAACGTAAGCGATCAGCGCTGAATAAATGGCGCTGAAATAATAAACCTCGTCCCCGATCCTTACCTTCGGCCATACCACTGACATATGCTCGCTTATAAAGCCGGATTTCTCCTTTACGGTCTTTACGTCTGTATACCTCGTCGCTCCGTCCTCCGTGCTGTCAAGGTCTGCGATACATTCGCAAGTGAAAAGCCCGTTAATTTTAAGGCACTTCGCCGCCATAACCGAAGCAACAACGGGATCTCTTGAATATCCGGGCGCGGTAATAAGTCCGGGCGTCATGCCAAAAAGCGGGTAAACCTGCCGTACAAGCTCCAGGCCGCTTTCCTTGCCGGTGCTTACGTTGTAGCCTCCCACAATGTCGTCCCGCGTTACCTGGGACGGGTCGATCTTCTCGCCGGAAACGCTTAAGGTTGTCGCGTCTTTCCCTGCTCCTTCCTCCAGAAGCGTAATAACCGCATAACCGTCGTTGTCGAAGCCGGTAACGTAATCCGCATCCGGCTGCAGCGTGGTTTCCCCGCTCTCAACAACTAAGGTATCAAGCAGGACTCCCTCAACGTCTACGGTCGCCTGCAGGGCGTCTACCTGGTAGCTTTTTTTGGGGATTGCGTCCTTATGTTTCTTCGGGTCAAGGACGTTAATAAGCGCAATCGGCGCAACTGCAAACTTTTTAAAAGTCGCGCTTATGCTCTGGTTTAACGTGTAATCTTTTAAGTTGTTAGAATATCCAACCGCCGCGCTGGCTTCCGCGAAGCTGTAAGCCAGCTTCACTACGTTGGTAGCGTTGTAGGGGTCCTCAGCCAAATTTACCGGGGAAACGCCTACTACTACCTGGAAAGCCGCCGTACCGAGGATCGGCGCCGTGAGGCTGGTGGGGTTTTCTAAAATTCTTACACCATGGTTGTAAGCCATCTCTTTTCTCTCCTTCCGTTATTCTTTGCTTTCTGCTGCTCTTTTGAAGAAAACGCTTAAGGCGCTTCCCTCCTTTGCCAGCTCCGCGCTGGCCTGCGCCAATCTCTCAACCGGCACAATAAGTGAATTAAAAAAGGGCTGCGCTTTTGCGCGGTCCTTCAATGCATCCGGCAGGCCGTTGTTATATGTCGTATACTGCTTCGCTCCGGGAATATCCGGGCCAATATAGACCACGATCCCCTGCTGCTTCTCCGGCGCTTTTGCCGCCGCCTTCTTGGGCGTCTGCTTTTTCTCTGCTGCTTCGCTCATGCGTATGGGTCCTCCCTTCTTACTGCCGCAATCTCAAAAGTTAAATTCATGCCCCCAAAATAAAAGGGGTAGGATTCTTCGTCCTGCAAAGTCCATAATATGGGGTACTGTATCGTATACTTTCCGTTAAGCACCGGGAACTTTGCGAACCTCTCATAAATTTTGGCTATAATGTTTAAAATGTCTTTGTGTCCCTGCTTGTCGTAGTCCGGTTCGTATGTGCCAAAAAGCAGGGTTATGTTGGCCTCCTGGGCGCTGTTTTCGTCTTTTATTTCCCCGTCGGCAATCCGGACAACTATATACGGGTACGGGTCCGGCGCTGTCTGTTCTTCGGCCAGGCCGTTTTCTAAAAGCTCCGGCGGGATTTCCTCCTGCTCCGCCGGTTCCGGCATGGGTAAAAGCTGCTCAAATATATTAAGCTCGCTTTCCTCCCCCTGCGGATTCTTAAGCCGGAAGCCCTTAAAAATCTTCTTAAGCTCGTCGGCCAGCTCCTGCTGCAGAAATGTAGCAACCATCTTTTTATCCCTCCAAAATCTTTCTAACCTGGGCTTGTACGTTCCGCTTAAGGTTTTCTTTAATATGCGGCTTTACTACGCCGTATACCCGTTTTTCGTTCCCCAGCATAACCGGGATAGAGTTGGCGGAAAAAGCCTTAATCGGTTTACGCTCGCTTCCGCGCCGCTGCGCTACTGCAACATGGCCGCTTGCGAACTTTGTAACGAAGGCTTTAAGGCTGCCCATCTGCAGGGGCTTCATGCCGCCGGATTTTAATACTTTCGCCTTTACTACCTCCGGGCGGTTTTCTCCGGTCCGCATGGTGGCGGGGCTTACCTTAAAATCTTTCAGCCCCATAACCTTGCCCGTTGCCTTTATGGTCGCCTCCAACCTGGACGGGGTTGCGTTCTTGATCTTCATGGCCTTATTAAAGCGCCCGGTTTTTACGGTATAGGTTTTTTGTGCTTCGGTTGCCAGGTCCTTCCTGGCCTGCTTGGCCGTCTGGTTGATCGCGTTTTTTAATGCCTTCGGCGCCTCGCTTTTCATCCGGCCTAACCGCCGTTCAACCTGCTCCAGCATATTCCGGTCGTAGCTTATTTCTATCAACTTTTATTCGCCTCCAGGTGCAGAGAATATACCCCGCCTTCGTTTATGCTGTCGGTTACAATGAAAGTAACGCCGTCAATTTTGACCGGCTTGCCAATTCCCGGAAGTGGGCCGTAGTCCAAAGCGGAAACGTATATAAGCGTTTGCTTTTTGTATATCCCGTCCATGTTGCTTTTCATCCGCTTCTCGCGCTCCGTCAGCTCGTTATCGTCAATAATAATCTGCATCCGCTTTCCGTTTACGGTGTGTTCCTCTCCAAATTCCGCCGGGTTAAGAAAAACCGTTTTTACGTCCTGGCGCAAAAGCTCCTTAAAGCTCATCTTCTTAAGCACGGGATTTCCTCCTTCCCTTCGTCGGCTCCGGCGGTGCGCCTCTTGCGCTCCTGGACGGCGGCTTCCCTGCTAAATCCTGCTCCGGCCCGGCGGAAGGGTAAGCGTCGCCCGTAAGCCCTGCGGGCGCCGTCCGTGCCTTCCCTTTTACCGGCTTTTTCTCCGGTTCCTCGTCGTCCTGCCAAATGGCCGCGCCGTTCCCGATCCACGCTTCTACAAGCCCGGCGTTATGTGTCGGCAGCTCGTCGCCCGGCTCATAGTTTACGCTTTCAAAAAGTATCGGGGAAACGGCTATAAGCTGCTTCATCAGCCTGCCAACTTAACAAGGATAACCGTATCGCTTGCGGCGGCTGCCTGCGCCGCGTAGCCTGCCAGGACGGTGCTGTCGCCCTCGGTGTCTGTAATCCCCGTCCCGTCGTAATATACGTCGGTTCCCATCTCAACGGCTCCGGTTGCTGTCTTGGGCATCTCAAAAACGCCCGTAACATGAAGCGAGCCAACTTCGCCGGGTAAAATGTCCGTTCCGGCGATTCCGATATGTCCTCCGAAAGAAATAATTGTGTTCGCCTCAATGGTCTTTGTCCCGGTGTTCGTATAGTCGAGGGCCTCCCCTCTCTGCCAAAATGCGGCCTTACTCATGGTCTTGTCCTCCTTTTCTCTTTTATGCTGCTACGATCTTTTCTCCGGGGTTCTTTGCAATTCCGCGGAAGTCCCTTACGGCGATCCCCCAGTCAAGATAAATGTCCCACTGGAAGCCCAAAACGCCGGGCGTTTCCATGCGTCTTACGGTCGGGGTTTCCTGCCCGTTCAAATAGTCCACCTGGATGTGCTTCGCGCTGGCGGTATTTGCAACCATGAACCACGGTACGGCGTTTTCCCCTGCAAGGGCGTTAAGGACCGGCGTCTGAATAATATTGATCGGGTAGTTGTACAGCGGGTTAATATCGTTGTTATTGCTGCCTACGACCTGGGCGCTGTGCAGAATAACTGCAAGCTCAAACTCGTAGCCAACCGGCACAATAATGTGCTGCGGCGTAATATAAATCGCCTCTCCGAACTGGTCTTTCTGCCGCTGCATCTGTAAAATAATACTCTGGATCGAAGCCTGGGAAGGCTTGCAGCCGGTCTTAATCAGATTGTTGTGCTTCGCGTCGAAAAGGTTTACGCCGTCGAAAATCTTCCCGTTATTGTAAAGCAAGCCGTACACCTGCTTATCAATGGTTTTCTTCGCGGCCTGGGCGTAAAGTCCGGGAACCTCGGTTAAAAAGCCGATATCGTCGTTAATGAACGCCTGGCGGGTCATGCTGAATGTGCGCCCGTAGGTATCCAGCTTACGGTTCGGCAGCAGCTCCGTCCTCGGCTTGTCCGGCTTAAGCTCTCCGTTTTCGGGAACCAGTAAAAAGTCGCCCATGCCTCCGATCACGTACTCGTGGTCTGCCGTGGTCTTGAAGTCCTTCAGGCTGCCCTTCGTGGTCCATGCCTGGAAGGTCGTGGGTACTGCGTTGTAAAGCTGCACAATGCTTTTCCGGATCGTGTTGTCAAGGATCGCCGGAAAGGCCGACGTAGGGTTGTAGAACTGGCGGCAAAGCTCGCCGTACATCTCGTCGGGGTCCATCCGTAAAAGGGTTCTTACGTCGCGCCCGTCCCTGCTCAAACACTCAATACCCAGATCCCGCAGGCTCATGGATCTAAGCTCCTGCGCTCCGTCTGCCGGGTTCTCAACGGAAACGCCCGCCCGCATCATAAGTGCGTCGGTTGCTCTCTCTCTGAACGTGTCGCCCTCGTCCCTCGTAACCTGGACGCCCACCGGGCTGCCGGTCTGCCTCATGCTGTCAAGGATCGCGCTGCGTACCTGCTCCATGGTGGAACCGTTGCGGACGTACTCCGTAGGGTCAATGTCAAAATCTCTGCAAAGCGCCATAATCTCCGCTGCGCGGGTGCGCTCTGCCTCTGCTGCCCTCTGGCCGTCCTGGGGCGCCCCTGCTGCCGCTGTAGCCGTCTGGGCGGTGTTTCCCTGGGGTAATGCTGCCGGGGGCGCTGACGGCGCTCCTGCGCCTCCTGCAAGCCCTCTTTCCTGGGCGTCGATCTCTGCCTGGGCGTCGTCGATCTCGCGCTGCAGGTCGTTAAACTGTGCCTGCTCCTCCGCCGTCAGCGCCCGGTTCCCGTCCGCTTTGGCGGCGTTCACAATGGCCTGCTGCTTCAGCATGGCGGCTTCTTTTCTCTGTTTCGGTGTCATGTGGTCTACCTCCTATTTTCTGTTTTTATTTATTTGAAGCTGTGCCTCAAAGCAAGTTAAAGTTTCCGGAGCCTTTGGTTTCTGCTCCCTTAAGTTACGCCCTACTCCGACGGTAGCGTCCGCCGGTACGCTTACTATGCTTATCTCGTAAGGCATCCACTCTCTTGCGACGTCGCAAGGGCCGTTAAAGCGTCCGTCGGTGGATACCTTCCCCGGCATAACTTCCTCAATCACGCCGATCTTGTACCCAACGGAAACGCCCTTAAGCGTCCCGCCTTTTACCTTCTGGAAAATAACCTCGCTTTTTTCGTCGCTGTCAAATTCTACCTCAGCCATGCCGCGCTGGTTCTCAATCCATGCCCGGTTAATTTTGCCTATAACCTTATCCCGGTTATGGTTGAAAAGAAGGACGCCTATGCTGTTAAGCCTGGTAAGGTCAACGGCTGCCGGGTTATGGTCTAAAATCTCCTTCCCCCAGAAACGCTCGTAGGGTTCTTCCGAAGAAAAGGAAAGAATAAACTTTCGCTCGTTCCCCTCGCCCTCCATGGCGCGTATGGTTGCCGTACTAAACGCCCTTGTTTGATTCTCCCTCCTGCTGTCCGTTGCCGGCTGCTGGCTGTTCTGCCGGCTGGTTCCCTGGCTGCTGTCCTGCCGGCTGCCCTGGGGGCTGGTTTCCGCCGCCCTGGTCTGCGGGTACTGGTACGGCTGCCGGGTCCTGCTTGTCTTTTTCGTCTGCAGGGGTAAGGTCTGCTTCTGTTCTGTCAAATATAACACCTCCCATCTCTAAGCCTTTTTCCCTGGCGTATTCCAAAACGGCGACGGTTTCGTCTATCTGCTCTTTCCAGTCTTTGCCGTTCTCCGCCGCGATCTGCTGGTATGTCTTTTGTCCGGTCTGCAACGCGATCTTTGTTGCCATGGCCTCTTTGCTTGGGTCTATCCACTTTTTCGGGGCTGCCACCCATTCGTGCTTAAAATATTTCTGCTTATCTTCCCAAAATCCGGGAATATTGAACAGGCCGGAAAGAACGCCGGAAATTATGAAGGTTTCGTATACCTCATCCATCACAACCTCCTGCAGCAGCTCTATGTCCTCTATGTAGGTCTGGCCGTCCTCAATAATTCCCTGGCGGGCGCTGCTGTAATTGCTCTGACTCATGTCGCGGCTCGTGGCCTCGTAGCTTAAGCCCTGCCCGGCTCCTATGAGCCGCTGCTGCAGCTTGATGTAGCTGGCGGCGTCCGTCGCCTGCCCGGTCGGGTTTACGACCTGGATCTCGTCCCCGGCGTTAAGCTCCTTTATCATGCCGGGGCTGATCCGCTTCCCGTCGTAGTCCTCACGCGGCCTGCTGTCCTGGTTTATGCCCCTCGCAAAATTCCCCGTTGTGGGAATAATCTTTTTTACGAAAACCGCAAGGCAGGCGGCTATACGCTCCTTTACGCTTACGGCTGTCATAAACTCGTTTGCGTCCCTTACCCTGGTAATGGTGGGGGCCAGGTCGCTCATCTCGCGCACCTGGGATGGGCGGTCCTTCGTGAAGAAATAAATAATATCCTTCGCCGGAACGTATACGGGGTCGATCTGCCCGAAGCCGTCTACGTTATACTGCCTTATCCAATAGCCGACCGGCTTGTTATAGGTGTTAAGCTCTATTCCTCCAATAACGCGGCACTTCGGGTTATGCGGCGCCACTCTACCGGTGTCCAGCTCGTCAACCTCCAGCGCCTGCAACTTAAAGGGAAGAAGGCCGCCGCCGGTGTAGCATTTCTTAAAAAGGATTCCGCCGTCTACTTTCTTCCGGCGCTCCGCCATTCTAAGCATCTGGTTAAAGCTCTGCGTTTCGGTTACGTCGCAATTTTTCCGCTTGCACCACTCCGCCCAGGCTTCCTGGATTTTTTTATTAAGGGTTTCGCTGCTGGTCCTCGCCCGAAGCGTCCAGCCGTGGCCTACTACGTTCCGGCGGTAAGCCCCGATTATGCTGTTCGCCATGTCGCTGTTTCGTTCAAGGTCCCGCGCCCTTGCGCGGATCGTGTCCCTGCTGTAACGGTCCGTTTGCTCCGCGCTCTGGTTATAAGCCACCCACCCGGCGTTAAGCCGGTCGTAGCTTCCGGCGTCATAGTGGCGCTGTTCGTCCAGGTACTGCCGCCACGCTTCCCGCCTGGCTCCTGCTGCCGGGGAAATGAAGCCGATTATATTGTCTAAAAAATTACTCAACTTTTGCCCTCCTATCTCCGGTCAAATACTGCGACGTAGCAATCGTCCAAAAAGCCCGGCGTAGTTCCGGCGGCCTGCGCCATAAGGTCGTTCTTAATCTTGTATAGCGTGTTAAGGTCTGCCCGGTTAAGCTGCCGGGAACCGATTTTATAACTTTGCCCTCCTACGCAAATAGCGTAAATAGCGTTATTTACTTCGGTAAGCATTTCCTGCGCTGTCATCTGTTGTTCCACCCGGTTTCCTCCTTCCTATAGCCAGCTCTCGTTTTGGCTGATCCATTCTTCCTCCGGCGTGTACTGCTCCTTCTTTTCCGGCTGCGCCTGCTGCTGCTCGCCCTGCAAATGAAGCATCCGGACGCCCATGGTGTCGGCTGCTGCCATAGCGTATACTTCGGCATCTAAATAATGGTTGTCTGCGTGGCTGTGCTTCGGCACCCATTTAAGCCGGGGCTTGCTGTTTCCGTTCTTAACGAGGATTTTATGCTCCGCCGTTACCTGCTCGGCGTATTCTTCGTCGCAGCCCTGGTAAACCATCCAACTTGCCCGCCCGTTTTTCTTATGCATCCTGCTGGCGATCATGTCCTTATACTTGTCGCCGTCAACTATAACAAGCTCCATTCCGTATGCCCTGGATGCCTCTCTGTTTATGGTGCTTATTTTGAAATGGCTTTGCATGGGGTTACTGGAACCTTTGGCCGGTTTCGCCCAGTCCATATTGTCGACGCAAAAATCGTAAACCGCGTCGGCCTCGTAGCCGGAGTCTATGAAGCAAAGGTTTACTATTGCAACGCCGCCGCCCTCCGTCTTATATTCAAGGTTCATAATTTTCTCAACCTCAGCCAGGTTGTATGCCTGGCCGTGGGCTACGTTCTGGCTTGTAACGTAATCGCCCCAGGCTCTTATGGTCCAATATACGCAGCTCTCTTGAACATCTACGCCGCCGGTAAGTAGCTTCGCCCATCCTGGGACTATAAACTCCGGTAGCTCCGTCTGCCTATCTAAAACCAGCTCTTTGCTGGTCTTTAGCTTGGTATCTTCCCACGGTTCCGCAAGCCAGGAATTTACAAAGTTTTGAAGCTGCTCCGGATCGTCTTTACTGTCCATAAATTCCTTCGCAATTTCTGAAAAGCGGACAAAGGGGCTATAAAGCACGTTTATCCAAAAGCAAACCTTTTTTACGAACCGGGTTCTTTGCCTTACCGTTTCCCAGTGTCCCTTCTTTACGGCCTGCTGCTTCTGCGCGTCTGAAATAATGCAGCCGCATTCCTGGCAAACGTAAAAGGCAAACTCCGCCCGGTCCGCGTTGCTTAAGCCTTCCGACTCGTCTACCGGCTCCAATGTGCCGAGCTTCTCCTTTATGGCTTCCTCGCCGTATGCTTCCACCAGGTCCTTATCCTTGCCCGGCCACTTAAGGTTGTCAAAGATAAGCTCTATAAACTCCCCGCAGTGCGGGCATGGTATGAAGAAATGCTTTTCCGCGTCTGCCCCTTCCTTCGCCTTCCATATGTGGTTCGTGCGTATGGTCGGGGTGCTGGTTATGTAGACCTTGCTGTTTCGGAAAGTGTGTGTACGTTCTTTCGCCAGGCTGATCGGGTCGGCCTCCTTCTTGCTGGCTCCTGGGTACTTGTCTACTTCGTCAAGAAAAAGATACTTCATGGCAAAGGAAGCAAGGCCGGAAGGGCTGTTACTCCAAACAAGTTTTATAAACATATCATCAAAGTCAAGCTCCAGGTTGCTGCTGTTCTTGTCGTACTTTTTGTAAAGCGTCGGCGTGCTTTCAATCATGGGCTTTATTCTTTTTTCCGATACGCTGTTCGCCATGGTTTCCGTCGGGTAAACAACTTCAACCGGTGAGGGGTCCTGCTGGATCGCGTAGCCTAACATATTAAGCTCGACCTCCGTCCCGCCTACCTGCGTACACTTGCAAAAAATAATTTCTTCCGTTTCGTAGTTTAGAAGCTCATTCATTATCTCTACAAGGTACGGCGTCCGCTCGTTATTCCATGGACCTGGTTCCGCGCTGGTCCTGCTGTCAAGCATCCTGTACTGCTCCGCCCACTCGGATACCGTCATTTCTTCCGGGGGGTTTAAGTATTCAAGCGCGGCTTTTTGGTACTGCTTGCAATCGTATTTTCTTATGCGTAGCTGTTTAGGCTTCTGCACGGTTCTTCTTTGCCTTTTTCTCCCCCGGTTCCTCCGGTACGCAACCGGAAACAACAAAAGCCCGAAGCATACGCTTTACTTCGGCATTCATCTCCTTCTCTACGCGGCGGGCCTCCAACGGTTCCAGGCTGTCGCTGATCATGCTTACAAGCCGGGAAGGAATACTTAACGCGAAGCGCTTAAACGTAACAAAAAATTTCTGGTAATCCAGCGCCACTTCCTCAACGTCAACATATTTCCCGGCGGCGATCTCCGCCCTCATGCGGTGCATCTCTCCCTGGCTTTCCTTCAAGGCGATTTCCGCCTCCAGCTTCTGCTGCCTTAACTCCGTTTCCTTTTCGGATTTCCCCTTGCCGTATGCCTTATCGCTCAAATATTGAATGTACGTTTTAATGGTCGGCACCAGCTCGTAACGCCTGCCCTCTCCGGGGATCTCCGTAGTCTTAACTACGCCCTCCTGGGTAAGCTGCTGTACTCTCCGGACGGTAACGCCGAAAATCTGAGCTATGACCTCAACCTTTACGAACTGGCCGCCGTTGTTTTTTTCTTCCGCCATTACTCTCCGCCCTCCCTTACTCTTACGGCTTTCTGGCCGGTGTATTCCTCCCAACGGTCTAAAATAATATCGCAGTACTTTTCGTTGATCTCCATAAGGTACGCGCTGCGGTTTAGCTGCTCGCAAGCGATCAGCGTCGTCCCGCTGCCTCCGAAGAAGTCAGCTACGCTGTCCCCGTACTTGCTGCTGTTGGAAATTAGCCGCCCGAAAAGGGATACGGGCTTCATTGTCGGGTGCTTATCGCTGCGGGCTGGTTTCTTCTCGTATAAGACCGTTGTGTCCTGCTGCAGCTTCTCCCGGATGCCCTCAATGTATGCCACAAGCTCCGCTTTCTTCATGGCTGTAAAGTCTATGTCGTCCTCAATGAAAACGGTATCTTGCCCGCGTCCGCCTCCGAAGTAATGACCGGCGCCTTCCTTCCAACCGTAAAGAATAGGCTCATGCCGCCAGTGGTAATCCTGGCGGCCTATAACAAACTGGTTTTTCTCCCATATAAGCGTCTGCGCCTGGTAAAAGCCCGCCTCCCTCATGGCGGTTCGGAAGTTTATACCCTCGCTGTCGGCGTGGAAAATGTAAACCGAACAGCCGGGCCGCGCTGCTTCGTTGAAATTACAAAACGCCTTGTACAGAAAACTGTAAAAGGCGTTATCGCTCATCTTGTCGTTTTGGATTTCATTGCTGGTCCTGGTTTTATTCCGTTTATAGGAACGCTCCAGGCTCTTGTCTTTGGTTTCGTAATCTACGTTATAGGGCGGGTCGGTGATGATAAGGTCCGCCGCTGCGCCCTCCATAAGCCGCTCAACGTCGGAAAGGTCCGTAGCGTCGCCGCACATCAGCCGGTGGCTGCCTAACTGCCAAATATCGCCGGGGCGCGTCCGTATCTCCGTAAGCTCCTTCAGCTTCTCGTCCGGGTCGTAGCCGTCGTCGTTTGCCTCCTGGGTAAGCTCAACGGCTGCAAAGAGCTTTTCGATCTCGTCGCCGTCGAAGCCGGTAAGGTTCACGTTATAGTCTGCCTTATCTAAATCAATCAATAAATCTTTTAAGGCTGCCTCGTCCCATTCGCCGGTTATTTTGTTCAAGGCAATATTAAGCGCCTTTTCCCTGGTCTTGTCCATCTCAACAAGAATACAGTCCGCCTCCGTATAGCCTAAATCAAGCATAACCGTGCGGCGCTGGTGGCCGCCTATGATGGTATTGTCTGAATTTATAATAATCGGGTCAACGTACCCAAATTCTTCTATGCTGGCGGCTATGCGCTGGTATTCCGGATCGCTGGGTATCAGCGCTTTACGCGGATTATACTCCGCCGGTTTAAGGTCTGAAAGGTTCCGTTTTATCAGCTCCATGGTTCCGTTTTCCCTCCTTCCTATGCTTCGCGTAACGAAAAGCAAAATTTTTTTTCGATTTCAGCGCCGAAAATACTGCGCCTTCCCCGCCCCGCATGGCTTTTTAGGTCTTGGAAGTACCTTTTAATTTTTGTGCGGGTATACCTCCGCGCTGCGCTGTTCGCCTGGCTGCCTTGCGTCCTGGCTCTTTGCTTACGCTGTGCGCTGTGTGCCGTGGCTGCCCTTGCCTCCCTTGCCTCAATGCCTGCGCCGTGCTGTGCCTGCGTCGCCTGCCTTGTGTCATGCTCCTATGTATGCCTTGCCCCTTCTCTTGTGCCTGGCCTGCTGTGTCCTCTCTGTATGCTATGCTGCTATGCCTTGCTCTGTATGTATAATAATAGACGTACTTTATACCCTGCTATTATGGGGTGTGCATAAATAATGCCCCTATAATACGCCTATATAATAGGGGGTGTATAAAATAGGGGCTTATTTCCTGGCTTATATGCGGGGGTGCTGTTCTTTATTTCCCATGCTACTATAATAGCACACTTAAAAGTCCAATAGAGTCCGAACTTTAAAAAAGCCGCCGAAGCCTTGTATATACTGGCTTTCCTGCGCTTCCCCTGGGTGTAAAAATGCCCCGTAAAAATTCCCCTTGTAAAAAATGCGGGAAAAAATACGGGGTATTATATGAGGGTATCATAGGGGGGCTATATTCAACCGGCCTTTTTGTACTCCCTTAAAATCTGGCGGACCTTTTTATACTGCAATAGTTTTTCCAGCCCTTTATCCTGGTAGGAAAAAAGCGAGCTTCGGCTTAAATTTAACTCGCGCTCAATGGCCGCCCAGGGCTTGCAATCAATAAAGCGAAGCTCCAACACCATCCGCTCCGTGCTGCTTTCCTCTAAGAAGTCCATAATATCCATGACTTTCAAAAGGGCTTTTTCTACCCGGCTTTTTTGGCTCTCTATCCGGGTTTCGATCTCGCTCATGCGGTAAACGAAAGAAGCGGCGCCGGGTCCGACCTTGTTTGTGCCTCCGTAATTTACCGGAGAATAACCGTAGCCGCCTATAGGGGTAGCCATTTCTTCCTGGATATTTTTAAGCCGTCTTTCAAGCTGCGTTCTCTTAATGCGGCCCGCGTAATACTGGTTTAAATACTGCTTTAGCAGCTCCTTATCCTCGTTTCTTTCGTTTTTCCGCTGTTTATTTTTCTGATCCATCGGCTTCGTTCTCCTTATTCGTTTTTCTGCTCGGATCTGTCTAACTCAGCCGCCAAAAAATAAACCTTGCCGCCGAAAACCTTAAGCCGATACAATTCCCGCTTTTTCTGGTCCCAGTCTGAAATGGGAATACCTCTTTTTTGAAGAATTGCAAGGCTGTTATTGATTCCGGCCACCAATGTGGCAATAGGTAAATTTTCAAGCATTTCCTGCGCCTGCCTGGGGTCGTTTAAGTTCGGCCCCTTCGCCTTCCCGTGCTTTATGGCTCTTGCCTGCTTTCTGTTCACGCTTTTCCTCCTTCCTTTTCCGCTTCTCCTGCCGCCTTACGCTGGCGATTGCTGCTCCGGCGGTCGGGTCCTTATATCCTTCTTTATTTCTCAATTTCCCGGATCGCCTCCGATCTCTTTCTGCAATATCCTTGTTACCTCAGCCGTATATGTAACAACGTAAGCCTTCCCGCCCGCCTCCTGGATCTGCTTTATGGTCCGCTCCTGGATTTTGCTCAATACTCCGATAAAGGGCCGCTTTACCTCGAAGCCGTAAAACCTGCCATTTACTATGGCGCAAACGTCCGGTATTCCCTGGCGGCTATACGGCCCCGCCGCCGCCTTCCAAACGAAAGCGGAAGGCAGCAGCTCCTTTATGTGTTTTATGATCTTATCCTGGTAATAGCTTTCTTTTGGCAAGTGCGCCCGCAGGTACTTCTCCGCCTCCGTGGTCGTCCGGCAGGATATGTCCTTCGTGGTCTTAAGGTACTTTATGACCTCTGCCTTGGTTCTGAACTGTTCAAAATCAATCATCTTTTCTCCCTTTTTGTTGCGACGTCGCAACGGTTACGCTTTCTTCTGTCCGTTGTATTTGTCGTAAATGGGTTCCAATTTCTCCAACATCTCCATAGTGGCGTTGGCTATAACCATCTTTTCCTGCATCTCCAGCTTGCTTTTGTTTACCCTCTTAAGCCAGGCGTTAATCTGCTGCATTTTCTGTTCTGTCACTGTCGCTTCCCTCCTTTTTCCCAGGCTCCGGCTGCTGCGCTGCCAACTGTGCGAAGAAAGCCGCTAAAGGGTTTATTGCCGGTTGCTCCGGGATATTTGTGTTAATAACCATAATAACCGCCGTTGCTATCTGCGCCGCAAGGTTCGGATTTTTTACCTCCTGCAGTGCCAAATTGTAAGAATGAATATACGCCGTAGTAAGCGTTTTTGTTCTCTGTTCAATATCCATCTTATTCCCCCTTCTTATCTTCTCCGGCTCCCTCAAATACTGCCTCAATGCTGGCTTTTATGTCTGCCAGCTTCTTGGCTCCGATTCCCTTCGTATTCTCAATCGCTTTCATGATTGCCGTAATGTCAATGCCTGGGACGCTCTCTCTGCCGTCCTGGAAGCCGAAGCCGTAAAGGTCCGTACAGAACGCCGTGAACTGCTGGCGGTCGTACTTTTTAATACTCTTATACATATCCCTGGTAATCTCCGGCATTTTGCCTTTTCTATTTCTGTTCATGCTTCTCCGCCTCCTTACAAAAATTATCAATCAATTTAAAGAACGCCCGCGCCCCTTCCGGGTTCCGCTGTCCTGCCTTGGCCATCGCTATGGCGATCCGCTGCGCCTCAACGTCCAGCGCTACTACCTGGCCGCCGTCCGTGTTATCCGGGTCAAGCTCCGGCCATGCTGCAGGCGGTATGTTCCCGGAAGGGAAGGCCGCGCAAGTGTAACGCAAGATTCCGCTGGGATATGGCTCTGGATCTGTAATGTGAAGCGGGCAGCCCTGGCAGGTGTCGTGGTGGTTTCTGCAATTTTTTATTAAAATCTCGTATGCCGCCATAACTGTTTCCGGCTCAACCGGGAAGCGCTGCGGCTCTCTGCTTTTATTCATGCCTTGTCCCCCAATCTGAAATAAAACGGTTTACAATAGCTTCTTTTAATGTTTCGTTGTCGCTCCTGGCAATCCTCAATTCCTCCTTAAGCTGCGCCGCTATCTTCTGGGCTTCTTTCACCTGGCTTCCTAAAATGCAATTCTGGGCCGCCAACTGCTGCAGCTCTTTCTTCTGGTTCTCTATGATCTGCTCTTTGGTTAATTCCACCTTTTTGTCCTCCATGCTTATACCTCGCTGAATACCTCTTTATACTTTGCCACCTCGTTTAGAAATTCTTCGGTTTTTCCCACATTGGCGTGTTTTATGAATACTGGTTCCCAATTCCATAAGCCCTGCTTCCCGGAGGTCGGTATCGGGTTTTTGAATAGCTGCGGCTTTTCCAGCCTCCATGCGTATCTGCCGACCGTAAAATCGCCGTAAAGAAATTCTTCCGGACAAAGCTCTTTTATAAAGTCGTGGTATGTCTGATCTATCAGCTTGCAATCCGTCAAAATCGCCTTGCCGATTATGACTCCAGTCGGTATTTTCTCCCGCCAATTTACAAAACCTAATCCGAGGGTATCTCTTATCTTTTTCCGGCTCTCTGCTGTCATGAGCCGCTCGGTCTGTGAATAAGGTTTCTTCGCCGCATGGATCAAAATCTCGCCCCGGTAATTTGTCCGCCAGCTTCTCGTTTCGTCGTGCTTCTTGCCTTCCGCCAAAAGCTGCGCCCAGGGCTGCCAAACGGTTATAGCTTTCAATCTTCCGCGCCTCCTATCGCCTCAGCCTCCTGGAAGTCGCGCCCAGATCCGCCGTCGCCTCCCCATGGCTTTTCTCCTGCGTCTGCCTGCTCCTTGGTAAGCACCTTATTATCCTTTTCCCCCTCTAAAAGTGTACTTGCTTCCTGGTCTGCTTCGTGAAGGGCAAGTATAAGCGGATATTTGCTCATAGCCTGGGTAAGCTGTAAGTGCAGCTCCTTTGGTTCTGAAAATCCCATATGCCAGCGGATGGCGAAGCGTTCCGGGCCGGTAAGCCTCATAAACTGTTCAATCATCATAACACTCTTTTCTCCGTGTCCGTATGGCACCCGGTCGTCTACGGTGTAGCAGGGAACTGATTCCCAAATGAAGGCCCCGGCGTTATCCTTTTTTACTTGCCAGCGCTCCGCCGCTAATACCTTCTCCGGGTCATAGGTCTTTTGGTTCTTAAAATCGATCTTGTAAAAATGCGTTTTACAAAGGTCGTGAAGCAAGGGGCAAAGAATAAGGGCATCTTTCCCGGCATCCTCCAAAATACAAGCCCAGGTACTGTTTTCTTTTTTCCTCTGCAAGCAATCGTACACGTTGAGGCTGTGCTGCAATAAGCCGCCCTCAATGCTTAAGTGGAAGCGGGTAGAAGCCGGAGCCGTGTAAAAGTCGCTCTTGTCCCGGATGTACTCCAAAAGCTGCGCCAGCCCTTCCCGCTCTACCTGGTTTAAAAGTCCCTCAAACCTCTTTACGTTTTCTTCTCTGTTCATGGTGTTTCCTCCTTTTGCTCGGTTGTTTTATTTTTATTTTCTTTTATGAAAATCAATATTGCCGCCCCTGGGGGCTTCTCTTTGCTTATCCACCCACCCGCCGCCTCGTCGTAGAACATATCCACAATATCGTTGTAAATAAGCGGCGGCTGTGGATTATCCGGGTCCCAGGAAGGCCCGGCGGCGTAGATGCAAGTGTGGCGGTCGAAGTATGCTTTATATATCCCTTCTACCTTCTGGCGGTGTTCCTGGGCGATCTGCTTTATCTTCTCTAAGTCAAATTCCCGGAAAGCTGCCCGCCCCACTCGCTTTCCGATCTGCCCCTCTTTAAAAGCCCGGTTAATCTCGTCTACAAGCTGCTTCCCTTCTTCGTCGTCCCGGAAGCGCAAGCCGTCCAAAATGAAAAGCCTTAAATATTCCTCCAATTCCTCTTTAAGCTGCTGCTTCAATTTCTCAAACGGTTTTTTATATTTCCCTGCTAATTCCTCCGGCGGCACAAGCGTTTTGTTTTTCCGGTATTTTTCAAGTGTTATCGCCGCTTTTTCAAGGGCTTTTACTGCCTTTTCCGTAGCCGTTCACCTCCTATCGCCTTTTTCAACCTATCGCCTTTTACTTTTCCTTTGGCGATAGGTAAAAACCTTGTATTTATCGGGCTTAAAAGCATTTCCTATCGCCTATCGCCTATTTTTCGGAAACATACCCTTACTTTTTGGAAAAGGTCAAAAATTTTCGACCTTTTTTCTTTTCCAATAAGCCTATATAATAGGCGATAGGGAGATAGGATATATATAATAGGCTCTGAAAGCCGCTTGTTTTCGGGCTTTTTTACCTATCGCCTAACCTATCGCCTAACCTATCGCCTAATTTTTAGGCGATAGGAAAAAGCACAGTTTAGTACGGTAGTTCTGCTTCTTCTTCCGCTTCCTCGAAGGGCGATTTTGCGTCAAGGTCTAATTGCTGCCACTCTCCCGCTTGTGGTTTTTCCTGGGCGCCAGCCGCTTCCGCTGCCTCGTCCTCGTCCAATGGGTCAACGGCTTTTGAAAATCTCCCTAAATCAAATTCAACAAAACGGCTCGTCCTGTTATCAAACCATTTTGAGATGCTGTATTCCCTCCCGCCGTTTTTCTTTGGCTGGGAAGCAATAATATTTTTGTCTGCTAAATATTTCATGGTTTTCCGGGGGCTATATCCTGCCTTTGTTAATGCCTGGTTAAGCAAGGAAGGAAATATATAGGCTTTATCCTGCATGGAACTTATGAAGCCTAAGCAAGTCCCCATTGCCTTGTCCCCGAACTGGGCGCGGTTGCTTAATATCCAATCAACTATAAATTGTGTCGCGTTCTCGTTTACGTCGCTTACTCCTGCGGTAAGCTGTTCTTGTATAATCGTCTTTGCCATCTGTATGGCTCGTTTCCAGGATTCGTTTCGTATTTCAAGCGGTTTCTTACGTTTTTCGCTGTTCTGATAACAATTTTCGGCTTCCTGGTCACAATTTTGGCCGTTTTGCTCCGCTTCTGTATTTCCAAATATCCAGGTATCAATAATCGCATCTGCAAGGGCGACCGCGCTTATCCCGGCTATGTGGGCGCCGCTGGTTCCGTTGGCTGCTGCGTAAATTTCTTCTACCATCTTTTCGTACTGGTCCGTTATGGTGCGCTCGTCGGTTTCAAGAAGCCGGGTTATAAATTCCGGCCCGGCCCAGCCACAATTTACGGGCGCCTGCTGGTGCATAAGGCTGGCGGATTTTTCGTCGGTAAAAGGGCCGCCGTATATCTCCAGGACGCGGGTGCTTACGCCGGTCTGCGTCGTGTCTGTGCTTAAGGGTTCCTCGCCCGTGGCGATTGCTACGGTGCGCCATGTGTTAAGCGCCTGCAGGCCGCCGCCTTTGCTGCCCCTGGCGCGTCCGGTTCCGCTTGCAATCATGTAAACAATCTTTTCCAGGTTCTCCTGCTTCTGGCCTGCAAGCTGCCGCTCGTCAATGCCGAGGGGAAGGTCGTTATAAAAGCCCGCCATCCTCTCCAGGGCGACCTGGGTAGCGTTGAAATTTACCATAAGGCGCTCCGGATCGCCCCAGGCTGAAAGCGCCGCCTTAAGTGCTGCCGTCTTTCCGCCCTTGCTGCCGCCCCAGTTATATACAAAAAATATCCGCTGTTGCAATATCCGAAGCAACGGGGCCGCGAAGCTGGCCGCCAAAATAAAGCGGAACTTGTCCCGGCTCCGGTGCGGCTGCATGGTGTTTTTCCATCCCTCAAAGGTTCCGGCGGTGTGGTATGCTGCCGCCCATCCCCTTAAGGACGGCTCAATATCCAGGACTATGTCGTCCCCGTGTCCTGGAAGAAAACGGCCTTTTGTCTGCCATCCGAAGGTGGACGTAGAGTCTGCTTTTTGTATAATGTCTATGTTCTCCGCCTCCAATGCCGCCAGGAAGCTCACCACCTGCTTGGCGTTCTCGCTGGTGATGGTGCATCCTAAATCTGCAAGGGCGGTTATGTTCCGTGATGTGAATATGGTAGAACGCGGGTATATAGCGCGGCTCCACTGGCCGTCCCGCTTAAAGGCAATCTCTATTTTTTCCTCGCCGGTTTCCATGCTCTTTAGCCGCTGCGTTAATATGATCGGCGTCCTGCAGACCATGGTCGGTATCGCCTTCTTTTCGTCTATGTGGCTTATGCCCTTCTCTGAATATAGCCAGCCCTCCGGCTGTCTAAGGTTTACGGGGGCGCCCTTTATGGCTTCCGGTATCGCTCCGGCCAGGTCGTCAAGGTCCAGCTTCTGGGCGTGTTTTATGGCCTTCTGTATTTTCTCGGATGCCTTTTCCGCTCCGTCCCTTAAGTAAAGCTCCGACGGATCCTTGACTCCGAACTGCTTGCAGCTCCAGGTGTAAACCTCGCCTAAAAATTCTTCCTCCTTCAATATCCGGCAAACTTTAGCGAGGAACGTCTGGCCGCCCTGGTCTGGTTCCTGGTGTATATATAGCTTAATGTCATGCAACTTCGGAACCATCCGGGCGTTGAAGTTCGCCGCCCCTGGTGATCCGAGTGCCGGAACTTTCAAATACCATAAAGTTTGGGTATCGCTTTCCCCTTCTACAAGGGCCGCCCATCCGGTTTTCCGTATCTCCGGCAGCCGCCAGTCGCCGTATAAAATCAACTTCCCGGCGCTGCCCCAGCTCCACCTAAACTCCTTATCTCCGTAACGCTTCCGAAAGATCGGCGTTGTGTTTTCTTCGTTGAAGTATGGCGTTTTAAGGTACTGCGTCCCGTCCTTGTCTTTGGCGGTGCTGATGCCGCAGGTGTCCTTTAAGAAGTCCTCCGGCAAGTGCTTATTAAAGGTATACTCTGCAAGGGTGTAGCTTTTATTTTTCGGCTTGGCTGGCTTGTTTTTCTTCGGATCCGGCTCGGTCAGCTTTCCGTACTTCTCTAAAATCTGCTTATATGCTTCCTTGGTGTCTACGTTGTGAAGCTCCGCCCAGAAACTTACGAAGTTTCCCCCGCGGTCCTCTGAGAAGCAGTGCCACTGTCCGGTTTTTAGGTCTGCGCTGAAACTGTTCTTTTTGTCGTCGTGGAAGGGGCAGCGGCCGACTAAACTGCTGCCGCTGGGCTTCGCGCCTTTTATGACGCTTCTGTACTCCGCTTCGTAATTGACGAAGTCGTCTATATTAAGCTGTTCGGCGTTCATCCTATCACCTTCTTAATTTCTTTACGGGTCATATATACTACCCTTCCGCGCATCCTGTCCCTTGTAGCCTGGCGTATTTCCCGCCGCATCCCTTCGCTTATCCAGCCGCCTATAATAATTAAAAGAAACTCGTCAGCCTCTCGAAGCTCCTTAAGCCCTATTTCAAGCCCGATCTGCCGCTCTTTCTCCTGGCTCTCGTCCAGGAACTGCGTATAGAATAAATGCGGGGCGACCGGGATCTTCCCCTCTAAAACAATCTTTTTGCAGAAATACCTCGCCACCTTGCGGTTAAATTCCATCCCGCTTTCCGTGAACGCTCTATAACGTGAAATTATATATACCTTGTCCATGCGCTTATCCTCCAACCGTTTTTTAACTGGGGGGGGGAGCGCCCCGCCCCCAGGTTCTGCCTTTAATCAAAGGGCAGCTTCTCGTCGCTCCCTTCCGGCACTTTCATAAAGCCTGCCTCGTCGGCTTTCGGCGCTGCCGGCTCGCCCTGGCTGCTGCTTCCGGTTGTGGTGTAGTCTGCGTCGTCTACGTCGATCTGGCGGTGCTGCTGCTTAATAAAGTCCTTCATGACTCCGGCCTCTTTTTCCTTTTCGGGGCTTAACTTTCCGACGAAGGTAAATACTGCGCGGCTGTATGCGATCCCGTTGGCGTTCTTTTCTTTCTTCAGTGTAATCTTGGTTACTACCTGCCAGCAACGGAAGCCCTTAAGGATCACCCGCTTGGCGATATAATCGCGCATATACTTAAGGCTGGTAGGCGGCAAGGAAAGCACTAGGGGTACGGGGTTCCCCTCTCTCAAAATAAATACCCTGTGTACGTTCTTACAAGCCTTCCCCTTGTCGTCGCTGCCGAACTGGTTATAAGGGCAAGAGGCACAGTCCTTAATTTCTCCGGTTTCCCTCTCTACGCCCTGCTTTCCGTCGAAGCTGCTGCAGTCCGGCTGCTCGTTGCCTCCTGCAAATTTATTGATCCAGTATGCGTTGACCGGGTGGTGGTCCAAAATAACGCCTACGATCTCCGTTGCGCTCTCCGGGTTTTCGTCGTCCTCTCCGGGAACCTCAAAGGCAAGGCCGCCGCCGGAAGGAATTTTAACGCGGTCGAAAGGAAGGGCGCCCAGCCCGTCCATTTCCTCCGCTACTGCCTGCGCTAAATCTCCGCTTATGGTCTGCAGGTCGAAGCTGTCTACTACTTTCAATTCGTTCTTTGCCATGGTGTTATATCCTCCTTTTTATTTATGCGCCCGGCGCCAAAAGCGGCGCGGCTGCGTCCTGTGCTGCTTCCTTGCCGGCCCCGTTGCTCTCCTGGGGCTGGATCTTCTCTACTTCCTTAATGCGGTAGCAGGTTTCGATGCTTGCCTGGCGGTACTTGTTTTCGTGCTGCCCGTCCAGGGTGGTGGTAACAAAGTAGCCGTTTGAAAGTCCGGCAAACCTGCAGACTACGTCCTCCGGGGTCCGCCTGCTTACCCGAAGCATAATAGCGTCGCCCTCTTTCAAGACCTGGCCGTCGCTGGCCTCTACCTCAACCTTTACAATTTCATTTACTTTTAAAGCCATCTCGTGTCCTCCTTAACTTTCTTCCGGATTCCCGTCCGGATCGTACCCCTCGGCTTCCTCCTGCGGCCCACCGTCGCCCTTTTCGTCCTCGCCCTGGGTTTCCTCGGCTTCCTCAAACTCGCCGCCCTCCTGGGCCTCCTGGGCGCTCATTTCGGCTATTGCCTGCTCTATCGGTGTCCGGCTGTCGTAGCCGTAATAAAGGTCGTTTAATATTCGGGTAGCGTCCGCCGCCATCCCTATCGCTTCCATGGCAAGCTCCAGCGCCTGGCTGTAAATATCGCCGCAAATACTCACGCCGTCCTCGCCCTTTACCTGCAATAATGCCAGGTAGTCATCCATTCCCCGCTTAAGGGCTTTCTGCTTCGCGCCGATCTTGCTGAACGCTTCCGCCGCAATCCCATAACCCTCGTGCTTGCTTTTTACCTGCTTAAGCGGCCAGCCGCTTTCCTCAGCCTCCATCCGGCGCTTATCGTAAAAGAACTTAATAACCTTCCCTACGTTGGTCTTAAGGTCCTTTTCCGATTCCAGCCTCACGTCAATTTCCATCTGCTCGTAATCGCTCATAGGCTCTTTTATTCCTCCTTCTTTTTCTTGGCGTTCTTTGCCGCCTTATTTGTTTCTTTTCTCTTGGCTACGTCGTAATACTGGTAGGGCTTAATAAAGTCCTCGAAGTCCTCCGGCAGCTCGCCGTCGTTTTCCTCTACAAGCCCCGCCATGGCCCCGTTCAAGGTCTGGGCGTTTACGGTGCGCTTAATAATATCGCCCAGCCCGTGTTCCTCCAATGTGTCATAAAATGCTTCCTCGTCGCAGTCCCCAATCTTGTTATACTTGGTCTTGTCCTGCAAACTGTAAAGGAAGCCGCCCCGGCTTACCTTCGGGCTTTCTGCGTCGATCATGGCCTGCGCCAGCTCTTTCCGCTTCGCCTCTAATGCCTTATTGTTTTCCGTTGTCGCATCCTTCAGTTCGTCCTTCTTGTCCAGAAGCTCCTTATACTCGTCAATCAATGTAAAAATATCTGCCACTTTTATTCCTCCTTGCGAAGCCGGGCTATAACCTTTGTCAAGTGTTCCGGCTTATAATTTTTGTAGGGACTTTCTTGGTAAAAACCGCCATCTGAATGGATTCCATACCGCCTGTAATACTTCTCCGCCTGCTCCAGCGTTATCTTTCCTTTGTTGCTTACTTTAATCTTTCCGCCGTCGCTATACTGAAAATTTATTTTCCACACGGCTGCGCCTCCTTCTGGTTAAGCGGACACCACTTCGGCGCCGTCTTTGTTGGTATCTCGCTTTCGCGGCTCCGGGTGATGATCCGGTGCGGCAGGCACTCGGTTTTTGCCTCCGGGTGCATACAATAAAACTGGTTCCGGCCGCACCTTACGATCTCCGGCTCCATATGCTGGCAAGTCTTACAAACTGCCTTTTCTTTGCTCGGTTTACTCATGGCTTTCCTCCTTCCTTTTTGCTATAATGAAAACTTTTTCCCCTTCAAGGTCCGCAAGGGCTACGCTCACCCTCTGATCCGGCTCGAAGCCTGCGGCCTCTCTAAAATCCCTCGGAAGAATTAAGCGCCCCTTGCCGTCAAGGTTCCGGGTTACTTTAATACCCTCCATCAACGCTGCCTCCTATTATTCCTCCGATTGTTCTGCTGCTCTTTCATGGTCGCCCACTTGCAATTATCCGGAGAATAGCCTTTATTATTGTCCTTACGGTCAATCGTCAAATTATGGGCATATCCGTTCTTTAAAGCCCAATCGTAAAACGCTTCAAAGTCCTTTTCCCATTCTTCGCATACTGTTATTCCGCGCCCACCGTAGTTATCGTACTCGTTGGCTTTGGGGTTTCCGCAGCGTTGTTTCATGCTTGTCCAAATATTATATAAGCGCGTATTCCTTTTTCCGTGTTTATAGTTTCGCTCTGATATCGCTCTGGACACGCTTTCGCTTCTTTTGCAACCGCAGCTTAAAAGTTTCCCGCTTGTAAAATCTGTTCCGGCTGAAACAAATTCTTTTTCACAATACTTGCAACGGAAACGCCAATAATAACGCCCATTTCTTTTCTCCGCAACTTCAAGAGCCGTAACTCCCCCGTTGCTTTTTCCGGTTAAATCTTTAAATGCTGGCATTTTGTTCGCCTCCTAAAAATAAGCCTTCCAGTTGTCTACAACTGTTTTTGCTAAATCTTCTTTTTTTGCAAGTGCTTTTAAAATAATCTCGTCTACGGTTTTCTCTACTACCAAATGAATATATGTGCAGGTGTTTCTCTGCCCTATTCTGTGAATACGGGCGAGGCTCTGGCTGTAAGCTGCGTAGTTAAAATTTTCGCTGTAATACACGCAGGTATCTGCGGCGGTTAAAGTAATGCCCAGCCCGGCGGTGTCAATCTGTGCGAGGAATACCTTTATTTCCGGTATCTTCTGGAAGTCTGCTACAATCGGCCCCCGGTCGTCGATCTTGATGTCGCCGTATATGCTCCGGTACTGTATCTTTTTCTTTTCCAGGAGCTTCTGTATTAAGTCAATCTCCGGGCGGAACCGGCAGAAAATAACCAGCTTCTTTCCCTCGCCTATAACGTAATCCTCTAAAATATCCTCCAGGGCGTTTAGCTTCCCCTTAAAGACAAGCTCCGGCTTCGTCCCTTCGTCTGCCTGGATAAAACCTCCGGTAAACTGCTGCAGCCGTAGAAGTTTTGTAAGTACGGTCGGGGCTGTTATCATGCCGCCGTTCTCCAGCTCCGCGAAGCTGTCTTTTTTAATTTTGTCGTAAAGCTGTTTCTCCTTCCCTGCAAGCTGAATATACCGCGTTAAAAATGTCTGCTCCGGCAAGTCGAGCGCTTCCGCCTTCGTTACCCGGTACGCTATGCTATGCTCCTTTTGGATAAGCTGATCTAAGTCCTTATAGCCTACAATCTGCTTTCGGTTAAAGCCGCCCATAATGGCGTAGCGCCCCCGGAAAGCGTAGAAGTTATAGCCGAAAATGTTAGGGTTTAAAAATCGGTACTGGCTGAAAAGGTCTATAGCGTCATTCTGTACCGGCGTACCGGAAAGAATAAGTTTATACTTCGCTATGTCCCCGATCTGGTGCATTGCTTTGCTCTGCTCCGCATCGGGCGTCTTGATCCGCTGGCTCTCGTCTGCTATAACCATATCCGGCTTCCAATCAATAAGCGCCTCAAACAATCCCTCGCGCCATGTGCTTTCGTAGTTTATGACCGCAACCTTAAGCGCCTTAAAAGGGAAATTGTTAAGAGCTTCCAACTCCTGCAGGCGCTTTTTCTTATCGCCTAAAAGCACGTTTACCTTGTATTTAAAGTCCGCGTAATCCTTAAATTCCTTCGGCCATACGCTGCAAACCGAAGTAGGCGCAACCACTAAAACCTTCTCAATGGCTCCCTTCTCGTATGCTGCCCCGGCGATTGCAATCGCGGTTAATGTCTTGCCGCAGCCCATTTCAAACAAAAGCCCGAAGCCTTTACCCTGGGCGGCGGCCTGCTGCCTCTTTACCATCCTTTTTCCTCCTACTTGCCAAATACGGCGGCCTTTAAAAGTTCTTCCATGGTCTGGTTAAGGGCATCCTTCTTTTCCTGCTCCGTAAGGCTGCTTTTAATTTCTTTGCTTTTCGCCTCCAAAATCTGCGCCGCCATGTGAAGGTTGAAGCCTGCCCTTACTGCGTTTTTACTGGATTTCTCAATCAAAGAAGCGATAAGGTTTCCTACAGTGTCCGCGTAAATTACGTCCGGGATCTCTCTGCCAATAAATGACGCCTGCGCCTCAATAATTTTAGCTTTCCCGTTCAAAAACTCCCCGGCCTTGCTTACCGTGAAGCAGATAACCGTATCGCCGTTAAGCTCCTGCTTGTGGCCGTCCTCGTGTTCAATCAATACTTTTACTTCGCTCATTCTGTTTATACCTTCCTTTTCGTTTTTATTTATATCAAGGCTCAACGCCTTAATAGCTTCGTCGAGGGCTTCTGTATCGCCCCACTAAATGCTGGCCGGATCGTCCTTGTCGATCATGCTTTTACAATGGTCCCGCAAGTCCTCCAACCGTTCAATAACAGCCCGCTTGTTCATGTATCAAATACCCCCCCCCCGCGTTCTTCGCGCCCTATTGTTGCGGCTACTTCCTGGCGGATGCGCTTCCGGTCTTTCCAAAAGTCCGTTATAGAAGTCCCACCGCCCCTCATAATCTCTATGGGCGTTTCGCCCTCTGCCATCCTTACAAGGTGTTTTCTCTGCCTCTCCGTAAGCGCTGGCATAACCTCGCTTAAAAGGTCCTCTATGTTCTGCTTGGCTTCAATTTCCCGGATAACGTCGCGCTGGTCTGCAAGCTGTCCCAGGTACTCGTTGCCTTCCGCGTTAAGATCGTTAAGGCTGAATATTATGTAAGTGTCCCTCAGCCGGTCCGCGTGGTATTTCTTTATTTTCGCGGATTCCATCTTCTTAAAGGCAATCGTTGAAAACTTATACTTGTCCCGAAGCTCTGGCTTTCTGTGCCACTCTTTTACCGCCTGCAGGTAAGCTATGGCGCATATATCGTAATGTTCCGCTTCGGGAAGCCGGTAGTAATTCAAGAAAGAATATATAAGCCCGTGATTTTCCGCTGCAAATTCGCGCTCTTTACTGCTTAATGCTTCCATGGCCGCCCTCCTTATCCTCCGGCGGCGGCACTAAACCGAAAGTAATAAGCGCCATGTTTGCCGCCCTGGTCTGGTGCTTGTAAAGGGGAAACTTTACCGGGTATTTGTAAAGCGGTTCCGGCTCCGGCTTCATGCGCTCCGCGTCTACGGCCTGGGCTATAATATTAAGCCGCTGCCGCTCCGCCTCAATGGGCGCCGGAAGCCGTACAATCCCGGCCAGCTTGTTTAAAAGCTCAATCTCTGCCGGGCCGTAAAACATACGCTCTGCTTTGCTCCACTTCATCTTGCCCCAGCTTTTAATAATCGTGAATTGTGTGTTATCGGCGTCTTTTATAAGGATCTGCCCTTCCTTCATGGCCATCTTCAATTTGCTTTCGCCTCCTTCTCTGTATAAAATGTATGGTTCCCGTGTATGAAAAGCCGTTCAAGGTTCCGGCTGTGCCAGGTGCTTTCCCCGTCCTCCGGCGTCCGCTCGAAGTATAGCGCCCCCTGGCTTCCGTCCCAGCCCTGGATCTGTATCAAGTCAAGCGCCGCCCAGCAGTCCGCGTCCGGCTTTACTCGGTCGTATCTGCCGTTATGGTAAGAAGTAAAGGCGTTCTCCTGGGAAATAACGCCGCCTACGGTGTCCGGGAACTTCCCGGAGTGCTGCCGGTTATAAATTACAAGAATAACAAGCGCTTTCCCTTCGGTGTCCTCGCCTTCCGCCTCCGCCATGGCCATCTTTGCGGCCTTGTATTCTTCGGCGGCTGTCCAGCCTAAGTCCTTCCCCTCCTGCGCCTCGCTGGGCGCCGCTGTAGGCGTTTCCGGTGCTATGGTGGGCATTTCCCCGACCGCGTCCGTTTCCTCCAATGCTGGGCGCTCCTGGTTCGTCACAGCGTATACTGAAAAGAACACGCTTCCGGTTGCCAATAGAAAGGCGCTGCTTATTGCTATCCGCTTTATCAAGTACCGGCGCCGCGCCCTCCGCCTTCTCCGTCTGCGGTATTCTCTGCGCGTCAATCCTCCGCACCTCCTTCGGCGTCCATCTTTTCAAGTAAAAGGGTTAAGGCGTCAACCAGGATCTTATGCTCTTTAATGAACTTCGCCGGGCAGTCGGCCTCGCGGCCTCCGTCAAGGTAGCCTTTTTCTTTCTTAAGAATGGACTCAACGTCAAAACGGGCGTATTCCTCCGGGTTCGGTTCCGCTTCGGCCTCCGGCTCCTGGGTCTTTTCCTCGTACCCCATGCAGCCGTTCTCGTGGGTCTTTTTGCCTGCGCACTCTCCCTCATGCTCGCAAGTGTCGCAAAGTACCGGCTCCGGCTCCTGGGTGGTGATGGGCTGTTCTTCGCTGCTCTCAACCTCCCGAAAATCGCCGTCTATGATTTCCGGCTTTCCCGGTTCCTCCGCCTCTGCCTGCAGCTTCGCGGCGGCCCTGGCTGCCTTCTTTTCTTCGGCTTCAATCCGGCGCTTTTCCTCCTGCTGCTTAATAAGGTCGCGGACGTTTTTCTGCGCCCCGTTGGAACGCTCCACAAAGTCGGCCTTCTTTTTCTCCGCCTCCTGGATCTCCTTAATCCGTTTAGCAATCTGCACCCAGGTAAGCTCCTTTTTGTGGTTGATCCGGATGCCCCTGGCGCTCCCGGTGTAATCCTGCAGCGCGGCTCCCCTGCCGCCTCCGCCTCCTGCGTTTTTGTACCGTTCCTTTAAGTCCTCCGCCGTGATGTTGTCCGTGGTCTTAATACCGGCCCAGTCGTAAAAGGCTTTTATATCGCGGTCGGAAGGTTCCGGCCTCTTTGCTTCGGCCTCGCGCTGCTGCTTCCGCAGTTCCTCCTGGGCCTGCTTTTTCTCGTCCTCGTCCTTTTTCTTTGCGACGTCGCAACGGTTGAAGCAAGTTTTATTTGTGCAATTAAGGCAGCAGGGGTCTGGCTCTTTGTCGCCTTCCCGTACCGGGGCGAGTTCCGGGTGTAAAAGCTGGCACTCGTCTTTGTAAAGGCTGTAGGCTATATTCTTTTTCCATTCTTCGTTGTTTACCCTGGTACAAGGGAACGGGTTCCCCAGCGGGGCGGTTCTGCAGTGCCTGGGTTCCTGCCTTATGGCGCACTCCCTGCAACATGAAAAGCAATCGTATTTTCCGTCGCCGCATCCTGGTGTGGTAAGTAAGGAACCTTCCGGGCGCTCCGTTTTCGGAAAGCCGTAGAAGGAACGCGGCGCCTCCTGCCTTTTCTTCATGGCGCGTATCTCCCGGACCGTTGTTTCCTGCGTTACCTTTTCGAGTTCCTCGTCCGGCAAGCCTAACATTTCCTGCAGCTTGCTTACGCCCATCCCGATGTACTTCTCCGCCATATGCTCCCCGCCGTCAATGGAAAAACGGGCGTTAATGGCCATGAAACGTGAAGCGCTGGAAGTGCTTAAGCCGTACTCGCCTTTTGCGAAGTCCCATATATTTTTATAGCCGTCCTCCGTGAAAAGCGTGTTTTCGCTGATCTGCCGAAGGAAGTAGCCAACCATAAAGAAGTCTTCGGCGGCGTCGTTTAAGTGGTTCCTTATCCCGCTTTTCAAGTCCTGGTATTCCATCTTATCCCTCCTTGTCTACCTGGCTTCTTTTTCCCTATGCCCGGCTGGCTTTCGGTTCCTCTGCCGTCCGGCTGGGTCTGGAGCTTATAAGAAGCTCCGCAATCAATCTATATACGGCTTCGGTTTTTCCAGTGGGCGGTATCGTCCGCCCCTCTATGCTCTTAAGCTCCGTACCGTCCGCTAAAATGTGTTTAATCAATCCGCCCCGCCTCCCTTAATCCGCTCCCGCCAGTCTGAATAAATGCAAACGTAACGGCGGAAGGTTGCGTTTTTCTCCGCCTCGTAAACGGTGCAGGTATAATCTACTTTGCCTCCGCTCTTTACTGTCCGGATTGCTTCAAGTTCTGCCAAATGCTTTCTTACGCAGCGGGCGCTTAATTTCTGCTTGGTGCAATACTCGTTAAAGTCGCTTACCAGGATCCGGTACTCCCCGCTTACTGGCTCTTTCCCGGCGGTGATGTCTGTTAAAAATTTCTCTGTATCAATGAGGAAAGCCTGTTTTGTAAGGGCCTTCCATTCTGCCATTTCGTCTATGCCTCCAATGTCAAGCCCGGCCTGTTTGAATATGTCCCATATAATGGGCATTCGTTCCTCTGGAACCGTAACGACAATCTTTGCTATCTGGATAGCCGTTTTAATATCAATGCTTTCTTTGTCCATGTGCTGCTCCTTTTTGCTCGTGAATGTTTATATAACTGCCGAAGCCGCCCCGCCCGCCAAAGCGTAAGCCGCCCGGTGTCCTCATACTGCCGCCCCTTCCATCTCCCTGGCAATCCGCGCCCCGGTTTCTACGCCGTCAATGTAGGCGGTAGCGACTGCCGTAAAAAGCGGCTGCTTTTCTTCCGGTACTCCCATCAGAACGTCAATAAGGCGCTTCGCGCTTCTGATCTGTTCTTCTGTGTAGCCCTCAACTCTTTTAACTGCTGCCATGTCCTTACCTCCTTCTTAAGAAATCAATGTTTCAATGGTTACGCCCAACACCCGCGCCAACGGCTCCAAATGCTCCACCCTCAGAAGCCTCCTATTGTTCAGAATGTCTGTAAGCTGCTGGTCCGTCAGCCCTGCCTGTTCTGCTACAAAAGTCTGTTTAAGGCCCTTTGTGCGGATAAGGTGTCTAATGTTATCAATAGTCTTTTGCTGGTTTTTCGCGGCCATCCGTTTCCTCCTTCCTTGTCAGTTAAGGGTTTTTATAATTACTTACTTGTCAATGGTTTTTTATTGGCAAGTAAGTAATTATGTTGTACCCTTCTGTAAGGAGGGTACGTTTTATTGATTCTGCAATAATCATATATTGCTTAGTCCATCTTGTCAATAGCTTTTTGTTGATTTTGAAATATTTTATTGACTTTGAAATATTTTCAATATATAATCGTGGGGAAAGGAGGAAAATCTGAATGAATACAAGGATTAAGAAGCTACGAAAAGCTCTGGATCTTACGCAACAGGTATTTGCTGAAAAAATAGGATTAAAGCAAAATTCTATTGCCCTTATTGAAAGCGGAAAAAGAAATATTTCCGATCAAGCTGTTCTTTCTATCTGTAGGGAATTTAATGTAAATGAGGAATGGCTTCGGACTGGCTCTGGAGAAATGTTTAGGGCTGCGCCCAGCTCTGCGCTGGATGCTCTGTCCAAAGAGTACGGCTTATCAAATGCCGCCTATGTTATGGTTGAAAAGTTTGTGAACCTCAAACCGGAAGCCCAGGAAACAATCTTTAATTATGTTCGGGAAGTTGCGGCGGCTTTTCAATCTGGGGAAATTTCCCCGGCGGCTCCTGCTGCTCCGCCCACTGATTTTTCAAAACTATCTGTAGACGAAAAAGTCGAACTTTACCGCCAGGAACTTGAAAAGGAAGAAAAAGCGGCGGAAAAGTCCGAAGTATCTTAGTAAAACGTATAGAAAGGGGATTGCTTTTATGAAATACTTAAAATTTTTCAATAAGTGGAAACTTGCGCTTGCCGCCTTGTTTGCTATCAGCGCACCCTATAGTCTAATTACCCCCCCCCAGAACAACCGTTCTATGAGTCGGTAATTGTTGCTATAGTATGCCTTTTAATTGCTGCGGCTCTGCTTCTTTCGGATATTTTATATATTAAAGCTCCGGCAGAGAAGCTCTGGAAACGCTGGGCTTTTGTTGAAGGTGAAAAAGCCCAGGCACGAAAAGAAAGGGCGGCTTATGGTGAATTAACGCCGACCTACATAGATACCGAATTAAAATATGGTTTATTTGCTGGTGCTACTGATGGGAAATACCGGGCAACGCTCCGTCGCTGCTCCTGCCCGGATTTTAAGAAAAGAAAAGTTCCTTGTAAGCATATGTATTATCTTGCTTCAAAATGCGGCGTAGAAAGTTTGAAATAAAAAGGAACCCCGCTCCCAGCCATTGGCGTGGCTTACGGGGACGGGGCGGCTTGTTGGCCATGTTATAAACATTCCGAGCAAATGTATTATAGCATGGTCCGGCCAAAAACACAAGTACAAGGCGGGGCTATTTTTGCGCCCGTTTTTAAGGAGGTCTATGCTATGAAACAAAAAGAATTAAACCATACTCCGGCGGCTTTCTCTCTGGATAACGTCGCCGACCTGTATATCCGCGTGTCGACTACGGAGCAGGCCGAGGAAGGTTATAGCGTCGGGGAACAAGAGGCCCGGCTCCGCTCCTACTGCTCCGCTATGGGCTTTACTGTAAACGCGGTCCATATAGATCCGGGGTACTCCGGGGCTACGCTGGACCGGCCTGGTATCAATAAAGTTATAAAGGATGTCCGGGCCGGTTATGTGAAAAAGGTTATCGTCTGGAAGCTGGACCGGCTTTCCCGCTCTCAAAAAGACGTTCTTGTCCTGCTGGAGGATGTCTTTTTAGAAAATGGCTGTAACTTCGTTTCCCTTATGGAAAGTTTCGATACGGCTACGCCCTTCGGGCGGTGTATGGTCGGTATACTGGCGGCCTTCGCTCAAATGGAACGGGAAAATATAAAGCTCCGCACAATGATGGGGAAGCAAGCCGGGCTTAAGGAAGGCCGTTACTTCTCCGGACGCGCTCCTATCGGGTATCAATACCAAATGCAACCAAACGGCAAACTTGCCCTTATTGTCGATCCGTATGCCTCTAAAGCTGTCCGGGATATGTTCCGGCTTTATGCCTCCGGGAAAAGCGAGAGCGCGGTCGCTGGGTATATACAAGAAAATTACGGGCTATTCCCTGGGCTTGACCGCCACTCCGCCGTCGGGCGGATAAGCCGTATTATGCGTAATCCGGTTTATATGGGAAAAGTAAGAATGAAAGAAGAATGTTACGAAGGGCGGCACGATCCCCTGGTGGCTCCCGATCTATGGCAATCTGTCAATGATCGCTTAAGCCAAAACCTGCAGGCGTTCAAACGCTCCTACGGCGAGTCAGACGGGCTGCTCTGCGGCCTTCTGTTCTGCGGGGACTGCGGCGCCCGGATGGCGATCCGCTCCTGGAAGAAAAAAAGCGGGGAAAAAGTCAAGAAATATATGTGTTATTCCGTAAGCCGCGCTACTCCGGCTATGATCCGCTCTGAAAACTGTAGCAACCGTAAAAAGCATCTTACCCTGGCGGAACTTGACGCCCTGGTGCTGGAAGAAATTAAAAAGCTCGCCCTTGATCCGGCTGCCCTCGATCCTCTTATCGAAGAAAGCGCCGAAGAAGCCGCGCCCGACCTTCCGGTGTTCCAGGAGCGTATGGCAAATGTGGAAAAGCAACTTACGCGCCTTCTTAATCTGTATCAATCCGGAGTCATGGAACTGGAAGAAATACAAGGCCGCCTTGCTGCTCTTAAGGAAGAACGGGAAGCGGTTCAGAAACGGCTGGACGAAGCCGAAAAGGCAAATACCGGGAAGCTGTCAAAAGAGGCAGCTATAGCCTCCCTCGCAAGCCTGGGGGCTGTTATAGAAAGCGGGGACAACGCTGCGCTTTATGACCTGGTGCATACCCTTATAGAAAAGGTCGTGTACCTCAACGGGGATATAACTATATACTGGGCTTTCTGCTGAAAACAAGCGGCTATTGTTTTTTTACTAACAAATAGCCGCTTACTTCTTAATACTGGCATATATCAATCTTACATATTTATTCTACCATAACTCCATTACAAAAAGTAGCATTAAAATAGTCTTCCAAAACCTCTACCATTAGGAAGAACCGGATTACACCCCGAATCCGTCTTCCTAATGGTTCTTTTTTCATTCTGGTACATCTTCCAAAATCTGACCGCCTTTTGGTATAGTCTTTTCTTCATACTGCCCTACCGTCCGGTAGAAGCTGGTACTTGCCATCCCAAGCATCCCCCATAGCCGCTCTTGCCGTAAGCTCTCCGTTCTTCCATCTTACATAAATCTCCGGGAACCGCTCCGGCATTTGAAGCTTCGGTCTTCCCAGATGCTTCCCTTTT
>CAJSZQ010000028.1 GCA_910574185.1 Lachnospiraceae bacterium | reverse complement strand
GCATTGCGAAGTAGCCGGTCCAACTTCGGCGTAGCAGGAATAATCTTCTTAAATCCCATTTTACTTAACTTGTCTGTTATCTTAGCATGATAGATTCCTCTTGTCCCAATATACACCGGATACCTGGTATTTATCTGTATCCCCTTGCCTAATCGAAATACAGATACTTCTCCTATTTTTTCTGGATTCCGTTCTTCATTATCATACAAATACGCTTCTACCTTCCTCTCTGGATACAGAGATTCCAAATAGACCGCCAGTGTCTGCGCTCTCGAATGCGCGCCAAAGATATATATTCTCTCCATAATCCTTCTCTATTCACCTCCTCTATGTTTAGCCTCCATGAACACCTTCTGGTCCATACATTCTTTCAATCCGCTGCATTGAAAAAAGATTATTATCTCTATTCAGCCCTCATTTCCAACATATCTTAAAACCGATAACTTTCAAATAGTTCAGACAGACCCATACAGCCGCTCCAGCTTCCTGCAAGACGCCTCCATACTATAATCCGCCCTCTCAAACCATTCATCCATCCACCCTCTCTCCCTCTCTATCCTGCTTCCTGCCAGTTCCTCCACCCAGCTCTCCTTCTCCAATGGAAGAAATTTCACCAAATCCGTTATCTTTACCTCCCGCGTCACACAATCCGACACCAGACATTTCAGCCCCGATGCCTGCGCCTCCACCACCGATATCGGCAGACCCTCAAATACAGACGGTAAACAGAACACATCCATCGCCTGCAAAAAATCCCGCGTATCCTCCCTCCATCCATAACATTTTATATGCTCCTTCATCCCAAGCTCATCCACAACTCCCCGAACCTTCTCTATATTTTCCCCCTGTCCCATCAGAATCAAATACAACTCTGGATTCCTCTTACAGCTTTCCGCAAAACACCGGATTAGAAACTCCTGATTCTTCGTGTAACTATAACGCCCCACATGTCCTGCCACAATCCGTCCTTCCACACCCAGTCTTCTGCGTACCTCATTCCGGACCCTCTTATCAAATCGAAACTTTTTCACATCAACTGCATTCGGAAGAATCTGTATCCGCTCTCTCGGTATCGCCGCCGGAAAGAGCCAGTCCGCCGCCAGTTTAGAACACGCGCACACATCCGTCGCATACTCCATACGAAACTGCTCCCGATACGCCATATGTTCCTCCACCTGCTTCTCCCTCTCCCCAGCGTCTGCAAAATCAATCCCTGAACTATGAGCATGCACAATCACTTTCGGGATTTTCATCTCCATCGCAATCTCTTCAATCAAAAATCCCCTCCAGGAACTGGTATGCAAATGAATGGCGTCAAATCCCTGGCTTAGAATACTCCTCACTTCCCTGATAAACCCCTCCCGCCCGCTTCTCTGAACGCCGTTTAACGCATACACCGGAAAACGGTACCTTTCATACTCCTTCGTGTTCAACAATTCCCCTGCCGCTCTGGTCAGAAAAGAAAATTCAAACTCCGACAAATCCATATAAGGCATATGATTAAAAACATACTGGAATACGCCGTTACTAACCTCCGGCGGCATCATATGTAAAATCTTCCTCATCTCTTCTTCCTCACCTTTTCTTTACCAACACCCCAATAATCACCTGATAACAGGAATCCCGGTAATCCAGCTCCTTCTCCTCCAGCTCCTCACTGCTGATTCCATAAAGAAACGCCGACGCCGTCTTCACATTTCCATACACCCTTACCTCTACCGATTCCACATCCTCCATACTCTCAAACAGCCTTCTCAAAGACTGCTCCGTAAAACTCCAGAAATGACCATAATGAATCTTCTCATACTGAATAATCTGCGAAATACCTCCCGCCGTAATCAGCGCCGCCCCTCCGCTTTCCAGAAGTCCAACCATACGTTCTGCCGCAGACGCAAAATCATAAATAAACGGCAGTGTCTGGGTACAAATCAGACAGTTCACACGCTCCGCCTCCAGTCCTTCCCCTGTTGACAGATCTCCTTTTATCTGGCCAATCTCCGGCGCCTCCCTGTCCACATGCAGAATCACCGATTCCCGAACCCGGTTCCCACCAAATTTCTCCGTATAGAAACGGTCTCCGATTTCCATCACCCTTCCCCGAATCAAATCCTTATGGCAATCCAGAAACGCTTCGATATAATACCTGTCAACCGGCGTTCCCCGTCCCATACCATACGTATCATCTAACGGCTCTAATGCAAACCCCTCCAAAATCCTCCTTGAGTCTGGATACAGAGGCGTGCCCTTCACAGACTCCGTCAGTTTCTCCAAATCAGAAGCATCCGTTTTCAGATACAGCCCCCATACATCATTCCGATAAAAAATCTCCCCCTCTTCAAATACCAGCTCTCCACCGTCAGAAAACAACATCCGCTCAAACGTATTATAAGGTTCCTCCATTACCCCGAACCCAATACGCTCCCCGTCTACGCCCAGGCTCCTAAGCTGGTTATACATCTCTCCCACCGCATAGGAAAGCAAAAGAATCTTCCCTTCCGGATAACGGATAATCTCCGCCGGATTCACCACCTGAATCCCATTTTCCCACTCAGTCCCCCCATCCGCTTCCAAAGTCACCCCGTTATCAAGAATCACCGTCACGTCATAGTCCCGGAAAAGGCGCTCTTTCTTCCGCTCATACACCATACCTTTTCCAAATAGAATCACCTTTTCTTTCTTACTCATCCCTTCACCCCTCATACTTATTCAAAAAAACCTTATGGGTACGCTTCGCCGCCAGATACTCGGAAAACGACGGTTCATAATATTTCAGGTCAATCACCTCCATGGCTCCGAGCCGGTTATACGTATGAACCCCCAGCGCCTCTCTTCCCGTTTCAATCTCCAAATCCCCCGGAAAAATACGTCTGACCACATGCTCCCGGTACTCCGGCCACAGGGAATCAATCTCGCTAAACACAAGTCCTTCCCCATAGGATTGACTGCAATTCTGCGATACCCGGAATACTTTTCCATCCCGCCAAAGCAGATTTCCCCCCGGCCTTGCAAGACCCGTATCTGAAGTAAGAACCAGCGGTCCCTCTACCCCTCCGTTCCCCTTCTCCCGAAACAGCAGAAGCCGTCCTTCATCCCCCATAAAATCAGGAGCAAACGTAAAGATATAGCGTTCCCCGTCCTGCTCCAGAAACGTCGTATCCACATATCTGGCATTCCGAAACAGACAGTCCGTCTGCTCCCATTTATCCGGAAACTCCACCAGCTTATAAATCCCCACTTCATTCTTCTGCCAGGACTCCGGACACATCAGCAGCTCCCCATCCCGGACAAACACATTCGGATAAGAAAGATGCCAGTGCTCATCCATAGAAACCTGCCACTTTCCAAACCCTCCGTTCTCATAACGGCAATACCCAATCACCCCATTCCGCTCAGAGCGGTACAAAAAAAGCTCCGCAAACAGGTAAACATCTCCCTTATATTCAACCAGAAAAGGGTCCGCCGCCCAGGCATAAGGCGGATTCTCCACCAGACGAAAAGGCGCGTCCCTTTCCGACAGCATCTGTCATCCATCATCCGCATTCTCTAAAAATCAAGCACATGCTCCCTCAAATACCCCACTACCTTCTCCGAAGCATCTCCCCGGTCATAATTCCCCATAGAATCCATAAACACTTCCAATTCAGACGCATATCTCTCCCCGTCAAAATCCTCAATCGCATTTACCAGTTCGTCATTTGTATGCGCCTTTATATATGGAAGCCTGTCCATCGATATGTAAAAACTCCGGTCCTCCAAATATTCCCTGTAATCCTTCTGATACAAAAACACCGGTCTCCCCGTATAAGAAAAGTCATACATACAGCCCGAATAATCCGTTATCAGAACATCCGCCGCTGCAAGAAGCTCCTGAAAATCATCATACTCACCCACCGATAAATACGTTGCATCCCTCCGAAACGAATACGCCCGATAATTGACCGGATGTCTGCTGACCATCATCCGAAAAGACTGATGAAATCTCTTTTCCAACGCCCATACCACCCGTTCTATATCCAGATCATAACACTCCACATCCTCATAACTCCGAAACGTAGGCGCATACAATACGATTGCCTCTTCCTTCTCAATTCGGTAAAACCGGCGTACCTTCTCCCGAATCTCCCCCGTATTCCAGAAAACATCATGCCTGGGAAGCCCATACTTTAAAATCACTCCATCGTACCAGAATGAGCTTCTGTATAACTTCGAGTAAAATTCACTCCCGGATAAAAATACATCCGCCATTTTAGAATCATGCTTCGCCCCCTCTATGTAATAGGAAGGAAGTTTCTCCTCCACATCCCCTTCTACCCGTTTCACCGGCGCCGCTCCATGCCATGCCTGCACATAAAACTGACCGGCCCTTTTTCTAACAGACAGCCCCTTTCTGCTGTTGTCAATCCAAACCCCTGCCGTAGCCAGCTCCCGGTAATATTCTTCGCTGCCAAAAATCACCTGCCTGATTCGTTCTGGAAAGCCTAATCTGTAATGAGATACCGCCCACACAAGCGTAAGCTTCCGGCTCTTATCAAGCTCCAGCATCTTTTCCGCAATATATTTCGGATTGCCGCCATACCCTTTTCCAGACTGGTTCTGAAACAATACCTTATAACCGTCAACAGGCTCCCGATACAGCTCTTCATAAAAGTCGTCCAGCAGTTCCCCGGAATCCACACAGCAATAACCAGATATGCCGTTTACACTCAAAATCCTGCAGATTTCCTCCTGTACTCCCTCCTGTACCGCCACAATCACCAGAGCCTTCCTCAACTCTTCCAGTCTGCTGGCAAGTTCCATAACCTCTAAGCCAAACTTTTCCGATACATTTCCTCCAAGTTTTGTAACTACGAACCCGTTCACCTTTTCCTTAAGCCCTATCTGCTTCAAATAAATATAAAACATATCCGCAACAGCGCCCGCCCCGTAAATATAGAGAGACTCTGCACTCCTGCATTCACTAATAAATTCCATCTTCCTATCCGCCTCCTACAGCGATGCCTCCAGCAAAGAAAAACTCCCTGAACTCTGCCATACCTGCGCCCTTTTACTCTCCACAATAGATTCCGCCTAAATCCCAGGTTCCCTAATCTCCCTGATACTACTCCTTCTCCCACATACAGATAAATTTCCTGCATCCCCGCCTGCGAAGCTCTTCTGCAATCTCACGCTGCGCCGCCAATTCATAAACGGTAATAATGACAGCCCTTTCCTGCAGACGCTCCATCCTCTGAAGCTCCGTCACCGGAACACATTCCACCACAGACTCTCCGTTGTTCTCACTAACCAGGAACCCGGCCGGCTGAATATTCTCCTTCCTTAACACCGTCAGACAAAACTGTCCCATCGTCCCGGCTCCATACAAATATACTTCCTCATTCCTCCTGGCAAACTCCATGATTCTTCCTTTATTCCTTTGGTAACATTCCAGGTCTGCCAGTTGATTCACTGGAAAATAAGGCTCCGCCTCTTTAAACATCAGATTCGCCGCGTGCTGCAGATAATTCGTCTGCTTTTCCGCGTACCTTCCTGTCATCACAGTACCTGTATCATACCCGGCATCCTGCGCTACATAAGGAAACAGACGCTCGATTCCGTAACTCAGATAATCATGCCTTCTCAAACCCTCGTCATCGAAATCAGCATAGCTCCACCCATAATCAAACAATTTCCTCAAAGCCTCTCTTCTAAACCAGAGAACCGTCCCTATCGTAATCGGCGGCTTATCCGGCCTGATATCCGTATTCAACTGAAGTCTTCTCACAAGCTCACTCGTAATACCGAAAGAATCATGCCAGCCATAACCATACCAGGTACAGAAATAATCCCCCACCGGCTCCGGCGGCGCCAGAACTCCAAGCTCCGGATTTTCCAAAAACAAACGCAAAATACGGCTGATATATCCGGAGCTGCCAATCATATTTCCCCACAGATTTTCAATCCACAAATCCGTATCCTTTTTTACTTCTTCGCTGTGCTCCTTCTTATCATGGAGGAAACAGAGATACTCATAATTCTTTATCAAATCCGCACAGGTAACTAAAAGCGCGCTTACGTCCCGCCCCCGGTTTTCCTTAAGGATATACTGAACGCCCGCTCTGCCGGATGCTTCGATATGTCTTCTGACTTCCTTAAGAACCTCTTCTTTAGAAGAAATCACACAGACCTGGATTTCTTCCGGTATCCCGTCAAGATAAGACCAGTAAACAGAAAGCGTGTCCAGATAGTAGAGATAAACAAGAATCACTGTATTCGGATACACTTCACTGCGGACAGAGGACGATAAACAACCCGGTTCTGAGGGTAAGATATAGATTAAGTTTTTTTCATATCTGACGTCGTATATGTTCTTCATGTCTCTGCTTACCTTTTGCATATTTCTATATTATTGCTTTTTCTTTCCTTCTGTTCCCATATCCTGCTATCATTCATTGTCTTCAAATTACAGCTTTTTATATTCCGGATAGCATAACTGTTCTTCCGTCAAATCTTTTCTCACTTCCGAATATACTTCATAAAAAAATTCTTTTCCCAGAGCCAGCACAACGCCGTCTCCGTTCTCAATCTTCACATCGCGGTATGCAGATACTCTATCATCTTTTTCCCTTTTCTCCGTAACCAGAAAGCCTTTATATGTCCATCCCCTGTATGTAAAATACCCAGCTATCCCTTTTCCATAAGCTCCATGCCCATAAATATAAATCTGCTTATGACAATGATAAAAACGCTCCAGCCGTATCCCCTCAAAAGGCTCTAACGGACTTATTTTTCCGCCTCTGCAAAGCCGCTCTATATTAGAAACGATAAGCTCTGTCTTATAATCCGTATTTTTGTCTAAGTAATTCAGAACATTTTTGACCCCGTCCAGATACTCAAGCTGCATCACCTTTTTTTTCAGTATCGGAAAACCTTCCGTCTCTATCAGAGGCCTGAAATAACACATACAGGGATTCTCTCCATAAGCAACCGGTATACAGCTCTTATCCGTAAATGCTTTCCCCCCATATCCTTTTTTCAAAAAGTACTCCGAAAATCGAATTTCATATTTTTCGATTGCTTCCTGATATGTCTGGGGATATTCCATCGTATCCCAGAATTCCATCCAGTCCCGGGACAAAAATAAAGATTTCCGGCAAACCAGAAAATATCCCTGGATATGGGACGGCATACTCTTCCCATTCGTAAGTTTTCTCCCGCCTTTCGGATGTCTGCTTATCCCCCAGAAATCCGCTTGTTCATTTTCCATTTTCCCCCAGACAGTATTCCAGGAATAAAACGGTCCGTAAAACGTATCATTAAACAAAACCACTTCATCCCATCCCTGAAGCATATCTGAAGACAAATTCTTCGTAAAAATCTCCCTGTACGCTCCTGCATCAAACCCGAAATTCTCCCTTATAATGATACTGTCCGAATATCTTTTCAGTTTTACATAACCAGAAGGCTTCACTCTGCCGTTTACAACAATGATTAATTTCTGTAAAACAGTTCTCATACTGCTCAGAAGCACTTCAATATACTCATCCACATGACCGTCAGAATCATAAAATACAAAAACACCGATTCGTTTCATACCATTTTTTCCTTTGTTCCCCAGCCCGCCATATCAACCTCTTTTCATTATGTCCGACAGACCCTGCCCATCTTTCCACACATTCTCACTTCCGTCAAAAACTAAATTCACAGGTCCTGCTTCAGAAGTTCGATATCTGACCATATAAAGCATATGGTTTATGTTTTGAGCCTAATTTCCTCTGATTCTTGCAATAATCTGTTTCTGGTAGTCTATCTCCTCATCCAGTTCAAGATTCTGCCCTGCCGGACGTTCCGCAACCAGCTTACCGGGTATATCTTCCCGGACTTTTGCACCTTGCATATACCAGTCATATTCATTGTCAATCTGGCCAATATCAAGTGCCTGATACCCTCTCTTTGCCAAATCATAAGCAAGAACCGTTGCACAGGGCCCAAGTGAGATACAAATCAGCGCTTCCCTATTCGCCTTTTCCAAAACCGTATTCAAAATATTTTCGTACTTATCCCACGCATTCTTAAAAGGACATAAGATACGCGAAACCGAACGAGCCTTTGCCATCAGATCATTACCTATACCAATCCTTGAATATTCCCCCTCAATAATCAGCACATCTCTGTCTTTCCACAACTTTTGAAACAAAGGAAAGATTTCATCTGCATTCTTCCCATCTTTGTACATCATATAGGGCCTGCTGACATAGGCGTCATAATAAAGCCGATCTTTATCAAGCAGCGCGAGGATATCTGTTCTCGTATTGCCAAACATGTATCTGCGGATATTATCCGCTGCATCTTCTTTGTATTTATCAAACCCACAGAAATTCTGCGGAATGGCTATATTAATTCTGACATCGTCTGAACATAAGACTTCCTTTAACCGCTCCCCCAATGTAATATCCGGCTTTTGGAACCAAGGCCGTACCTTCCCTCGTATCATTTCAAATTCCCCATCCCCAAACCGGCATAAACTGCTGTGGTCCTGAGCTATCTTTTTTAAAAGTTCAGCTCCTTCCCAAATCTTTGGAGACGGCTTGAGGCTCCATTCATAGGGCGCGCTGTCTAAACGGTACTGACAGACCTGTTTTTCCCAGATTAACCCTTCCACCCGCTCTGCACGTTTCTTAAAAACAGAGTTGTCCGGACTTTCTTTCCAATAAACAATTATCTTCTCAGACGGAATACCAGATTCTATACAAGCTTCCTCAACAGGCCCGTAATTCCTTACCGAAATAATCAGATAATCAAACCGTCTGCCGGATATGTCAGAAGGACAAAGCACTGGTATCGTATCAAATAACTTTGTCCCCTGTTTTTTCCTGTCAGAATCAATAATTCCTAATACTTCTGCTTTTGAATCATCTATCTCGCCTAACACCTGCTTCGCATAAAAACCGGCTCCCCATATGTATATCTGAAACATACTGTTCCCCTCCGTCCTCACTTATAAATTGTATATTTCCATCCGGCGCTGCTATCACTACCTCGCAGCCTCTGTTTTGTAGTTCCAATGCAGCGTACGCCGCCGTAATTGAACCGCCATGATATCCAAGTGAAGATGCAATAATCAAACATTTGCTTTTGCTCCTTTTGTGGAAAGAAAGATAAACTTCCATTTTCCCCTTTTCCTGCCGACCCAGATATTCTGTAAAATCAAGAATCCGATCCCTGTGACATCCCAATTGCAGCAACTGATTTTTCATTTCCAGCACATTACTACTTATAATTACGATTTTATCGTAATTGATCTTATGTACATTTAACGATGATAAAACAGGAATACCTTCTATATTCTTCCCCTACATTTTCTCATTATTGTCCAGAAACGCTTCAACTGTATCATCATCTGCAATATGCTCCCTGTTTTGTCTGTAGAATCCTCTTATTCCAAAAATAACTATTTTCATCATTTCTATTCCCTTTTTAATTCCATTTGTCATATAGTAATCATTATGAATATAAAATACTTACGGAATGAAATAATATACCTTTACATTCCTGTCATAAATCAGTTCTAATAAGAACAACCTACATACCATCTTTCTCTAAAATTTCCTTATATATAGCCACATTACTATCTGCCACCTTGAAAGCTCCATTCTCTTTTAACACCTTCTTCACCGAATTTTCCGAAAATCGCATACATAAATTATCTTCATTTTCAAAAACTTTATTTATATAATATGCTAGTAGTACCGGCTCATCATGCGGATACAAAAAACCATCCATACCGAAATCAATCCCACTATATGCTCCTCCAACATAAGAAACCACTGACGGAACACCTATCATTCTCGCCTCCCTCAGTGAATTTGGGGAGTTTTCAATAGTGGATGGAGACACAAACACATTTGCATCTTTGTATTGCCGAACCATCTGCTCTTCCATTATATTTCCAAGAAAAGTAATATGATCTGCTAAATCAAACTGTACGATTAGTTTATTCAGATAAAATCCGTACGAATGTTTTTGCTTTTCGGCAAGAACATCTGCTCCGGCCACATACACCTGCGTATCTGGAAAGCTTCTGATCACAATGGACAATGCCTCTAATAAATAATGGAAACCTTTTATTGGATAAGACGCCTGGCTTACAAAGATACTATACTTATGACATTCCTCATATCTCCATGTTCCTGCTTCTTTATAGAACATATCTCTTAAAATTTCATTACAAAAATGGTAATCGACCATTGGATTAATCGTCCCAACACATGCCCTGTCCCATTCTGTACGCCCAATCACATGTCTTACCATTCTGATACTCTCTATCTCACATTTCCCATGCTTTTCAAATATTATCTTTTCTTCTTCTATACTTTTCCCATTTTCACACTTAAACTTCTGAATCTCTTCCGGAATCCCTGATAGATAATGTTTAGAATACACCGACACCAGACCCTGTATATTTATTACTGCTCTGTTTAATATCCCCTTTTCACTACATGCCTGCAGCATTGCTCCCGTATGAGAGTATTCGGTTCCCCATATATGAACAATATCTGGCTTGCTTTTTTCCAATATTTCTTCAAACATTTCTATCATTTCTGCATTATATGTTTCTGCATCCATATCACACAAAAACGTATAATACACATGTCCATTACATGTGCCATTTTTCAGACGCGCCTTATCCATAATCGGAAAGCACAAACAAATATCTATATCCTTTCTTCTCTCCAATTCATGCAGCATACCCGTAATCCAACCGCCGAAAGGATTCCTTTTTATTCCAAACTCCTGACTAAAATCAGGCAGTACGATATTACACAACCATAGTACTTTCATTATTTTCTCCAGACCGTCCTATTTACAATATCTGTATAGCTTTGAATAATCTTTACGACTTTCTCCGAAACATTCTGTTCCTTGTAGTCCTCCGGTTTCACTATCTTTTTTCCTATGTCAGACATCCTGACTGCCATATCAATCGACTGGCAAATTGCTTGTTCCGTAATTCCACCAATCACAATGCTCCCTTTATCCAATACTTCTGGTCTCTCAGTAGAAGTCCGTATCAGAACCGCCGGAAAATCCATAATTGCACTCTCTTCCGAAAGTGTTCCGCTGTCCGATAATACACAATAGGCTTCTTTTTGCAGTTTATTATAATCAAAAAAACCAAAAGGCTTCAGACTTTGAACGAAAGGATGAAACCGAAAGCCCCTGTTTTCAATCATCTTCCGGCTCCTTGGATGCGTTGAATAGATAACGGGCATCTGATAAATCTCTGCAATACTGTTAATGGCATTCATAAGAGAAACAAAATTCCCCTCTTGCTCAATATTTTCTTCCCTGTGCGCCGACAGTAAAATATAATTTTTCTTCTTTAGTCCCAGCTTGTCTAAAACCCTGCTTCCCTCAATCTCCTCTCCATGATTTTCCAACACCTCACACATTGGAGAACCTGTCACAAAAATTGTCTTTCCATCCGCACCCTCTGACAACAGATATCTCCTGGAATGTTCTGTATATGGCAGATTAATATCCGAAATATGGTCCACAATCTTCCGGTTAATCATCTCAGGTACATTCCAGTCCCAACACCGGTTTCCTGCTTCCATGTGAAAAATCGGTATCTTCAACCTTTTTGCCGAAATCGCAGACAAGGCTGAATTTGTATCACCTAAAATTAATGCTGCGTCTGGTTTAATCTCCTCCATAACTTCATAGGATTTTGATATAATATTTCCCATCGTTTCTCCTAGATTGTTTCCAACTGTATTCAGGTAATAATCCGGCTCTCTAAGTTTCAGTTCTTCAAAAAAAATTTGATTCAGTGTATAATCATAATTCTGGCCAGTATGCACAAGCACATGTTGAAAATATGTATCACATTTTTTAATCACTTCAGATAATCGGATAATTTCCGGTCTCGTCCCGATTACCGTCATTACTTTCAGTTTCTCCATTCTTCTCCCTCATTTTCCTGTATCTTTCGATAATAAGTATCCGGTTTCTCCTTCCGGAAACACTCATTTGCCCATATAAGCGTTATCAAATCCGTATCACCCTCATTGATAATACTATGGGTATATCCTGGTGGAATATCTATTACTTCTATCTTCTCTCCCGAAACATGAAAATCCAAAATATCCCGACTGAATATCTCACGAAGTCTGATCCATCCTTTTCCGCTTACCACGATAAATTTCTCATTTTTTGTATGATGCCAGTGTTCTCCCTTTGTAATTCCAGGTTTCGTAATATTTACAGAAATCTGCCCTCTTTCCTTTGTTCGGAACAATTCTGTAAAACTTCCCCGCTCGTCATGGTTCATGTCCAATACATATCTAAGTTCTTCTTCTGGAAGATAGGTAAGATAGGTACTATATAGTCTCTGAGAAAAACTTCTCTCCTTCATATCAGGTATCCACTTTGTTTCTCTGGTCTCCCTGAACCCATAAATCAAACTGGCAATTTCTCCCAATGTCACATGATATGTATTTCTAATACTTAAAGGATTATGAATCTTTTCCGTCCGTTCTCGGCTAAGTAGTCCAATACACTCTTTCACAACATCATCAATATAATGTAGATGCAGCTGTTTCTCCTCATCATCTATCCTTACAGGAAGTCCTCTTGCAATGTAATAACAAAATGTAGCTACTACCGAATTATAATCGGGCTGGCACCATTTCCCAAAAATATTGGAAAAACGATAAATATATACTGCGCTCCCTGTCTCCTGTCCATATCTTTCAAGCAAATCTTCTCCTGCCCTTTTACTCTCCCCATAGGGATTATCCAGAACTGCCTGAATAGAAGATGCATACATAACCGGACAAGCATACTTTTGACAACGCAGTTCATTCAATGTATTTTCCAAAAAGTAGGCATTGCCCTGCATATATTCTTCCGACTCCTTCGGTCGGTTCACCCCTGCGAGATAGAATACAAAATCGCAATCCCTGCAATACTCCTTAAGTCTATCCTCTCCCATACTTCTGCTGTATTTATATAAGAAAAGCTCCTCCGGAATATCATAGGACCTGTCCATTCCCGATATAATATTCTCTAACGCGGCAATCAGGTTCCTTGCAAGAAATCCTGTTGCGCCAACCACCAAAATTTTCATATCAATATCTCCAATTTCTCAATTCTTTCTGTATGTATGGTAGCTCTAGTAATCTGGTTTTCACCTGCCCGATGTCCAGTATTTCTGTATTATCCGAAGTAAATGCAGTAAGCTCTGTTCTTTTCATGTTCCCTTCTTTAAAATACTTATCATAATTCAAATCCCGTCTGTCACAAGGAACCCTGAAGAAGTGTCCCAAATCAACTGCATGCGCACACTCCTCTTCTGTCAGCAGCGTTTCATACATTTTTTCTCCATGACGGATACCAATTATTTTCACATTGTGCTTATGACAAAACAGTTCTGATACCGCCCTTGCCAGTACATCAATTGTACACGCCGGGGCCTTTTGAACCATGATATCCCCCGACTGTGCATAACCAAAAGCAAACAATACCAGTTCTACCGCCTCGTCCAAGCTCATAATAAATCTTGTCATAGCTGGTTCTGTTATCGTCATAGGCAAGCCCTGCTTCAGCTGACTGATAAAAAGCGGAATTACCGATCCTCTGGAACACATCACATTTCCATAACGCGTACAACAAATACTTGTCCGCTTCGGAGACACTGTTCTAGTTTTTGCAACAATCACCTTTTCCATCATAGCCTTCGAAGTCCCCATTGCGTTTACCGGATATGCCGCTTTATCTGTAGACAGACAAATAATCTTCTTTACTCCTGCCTCTATGGCAGCCGTCAGAACATTTTCTGTTCCGAGCACATTTGTCTTCACCGCCTCCACCGGAAAAAACTCGCAAGATGGCACCTGCTTTAACGCTGCCGCATGAAAGATATAATCTACACCATACACAGCATTTCTGATACTCTGAATATCTCTTACATCTCCAATGTAAAACTTCAATTTTGAAAAATATTGCGGGTATTCTGTCTGATATTCATGTCTCATATCATCCTGTTTCTTCTCATCTCTGGAAAAAATTCGGATTTCCTCAATATCTGTTTCTAAAAAAATTTTTAACACTGCGTTGCCAAAGGATCCTGTTCCTCCAGTAATCAAAAGTGTCCTTCCTTTAAATATACTGTTATCTATACCGTTTTTTAAATTCTTTTTCATCTTCTACTATCTCTTTTCCAGCTTATCATAAAATATTTTCCCAATATGCATGGGATTACGGGGATTCCGTATGGCTGCTTCTATTTTTCTATAATCCTCTTCATCCTTTTCATACCGGAGCAGAGAATCCAAAAGTTCATATACAAAATACAGTTCGCTTTTTTTTGCAATCGTTTCCTTAAGAAGTATTGATCGGATTCCGGATAAAATACGGCTCTCCAATTCTTCCTCCCGCTCTCCCCACCTTGCACAGTCCCTTACCGTTTCATCAGCAATCACAGATAAAATATAATTTAATTTCTCTTCTACTGACATCCCGCAATTTTTAAAAGAAAGCGCCCTAATCTCTCCCGTCACCTGCGGAATACGTCTGTCAACCAACATCTCTTTATAACTTTCTTCCGTAAGATTCCATTCTGAAAACAGCCTTCTATATTTCACATATATTTCATTGAACATCTGATGCTCATAGGAATAGAATTTACCGGAGGATGCGTTCATTCCCTCTTGTTGGTATAGAAAAAAATCATATACCGGTTCTTTCATTATCAGTGCGCTTTTTACATCCGGAGCGATACTGATATTAAATAACGTATCAGCTCCATAGACATCATTCCGGAATTTATGCTTTTTCATCAATGAACTCCTGTACAGATTTGCCTGATTCTGCGCCAGTGAACTAACAAATAAAAAAGGCCAGATTTTATGTACCTCTTCTTCATCCGCACAATATATTTCCTGTTCTACCCACTCGTCCAATTTAAACAAGTTGTAAGATAAAATATTCTGTTCTTCATCACATTCATGCATAAGAACCTTTGTCCAGATGACGTCCGGCTTATACTTAAAAGCCTTTTCAGCCATCAATGCCAGAGTCCCTTGCCGAAGCCGGTCGTCCGAATTTACAATATAGATATAATCTCCCCCGGCTTCTTCTATACCTCTGTTAAAACTAGCATATATCCACTGGTTACTCTGATGACTGACTCTAATCCGCGCATCTTGTTCTGCAAGTTCATCCGCAATCATAGATGTTTTATCAGTGGATCCGTCGTCAATAATAATCAGTTCAAAATCTGTATAACTTTGTTCCAGGATGCTTTTTACTGCTAATGGAAAATATTTTTCATTATTGTATACAGGCATGATAATGCTGATGAACATATATCTCTCCTTTTTCATTACTTTTTTGGTAAAATATCTGGTTTCTAGAGCTTTTAACCATTATCAAAATCTATTCTGACACTATGCCAAATAATTTTCTCTTTTGAAATATTCATTTTATACAATTCACTTTTTACTTCTAACGCAGTAAAATAATTATCTATTGCAATAACGATATAATCAAATGAATATAGTTTTATCACTTCTGGCTTTTCTATGGAAAACCCATTGAATGAACCTTCCATACAATTTCTATCTACCCAGAGTACAATATTACAAAAATCATAAACTAAATTCTGCTCTATGTACTTTCTTCCCAATAATCCTGCTCCATATAAAATAACTCTAGAATTTTTTTCTACGTTCTGAAATGGAAACACCGCTGCAAACTCATACCCATGACAAGGATAACATTGTCTTTTCAAATCAATTGATATAATATAAAAATTGTCGAGCTGTTCTCTCATCAGTTCGTAAAACCCCACATTTTTAAAAGATTGTGCTAAGTATGTATAAACTTTGTGTACATTTGTAATAAAATTATCATTTTTAATATAATCTGCTATTTCCCCTTGCTCTCTTTGTCTGTAGTAGTAAAATGCCGTTTTAATCACTCTTAGCTTATCTATATGAAACAATAGAGGAAACGTAACCATACTATCTTCTCCATAATTACTTCCCACTTTTTCTACTTTCCTTAACTCATTGAGAATTCTCTCTTTTTTAAAAATTTTAGTACAAAGACTTGGTTCAAACGCCCAACGTCTCATTCCGAAATCCCACAACATATTAGGCACTATATCCTTCAATATTTCTTCTCTTCTATAAATTCCCTCCTCATAAGGCAATTCATGTTTTATAATATAATTTTCTTCATAATAACCATACATTTCGGTGACTATAAGTTCGCTATCATCATCTATGCACGCCATCTGATAATAATCCTTAGCAATCCAGTCATCTGAATCCACAAAAGTAATTCTGCTTCCCTCAGCTATCTCTACACCTCTTAAACGTGCTTTCGTAATCCCACTATTTTTAATATGAATAGTAGAAATATTTTCATATTTTTCTGCATAAAAATCACACAAACTACCGCTGGAATCTGTTGAACCATCATCTACCAGAATAATCTCAATTGGTGAATATGTTTGATTCAAAATACTGTCAACGCATTTTCTAAGATATCTTTCTGTATTGTATATGGGTACTATAATCGACAATAATTCTCTATTTTTCATTTTTCTTATCCCTTTTCTATTTTTGTACCTCCCATTTAACCCCTCTTACAATTCCTCGGCACAACTTAAATGACATTTCCTCATTAAACCAAGCTGATGGATACCACATATATCCTAATGTTGTTGTACATTGCAATCCATATTTTGTTAGTATATCTTTAATTAAAATTTCATCATAATCTGAATGATATGAACAAATTGCGCATTGCAATTTAGGTGATTTTCTAATTAATTTTTCTGTTCCTAGTAATGCATTCCATTCATTTCCTTCAATATCCATCTTAATAAAATTTACAGGTTCCTTTACAAGTCCATCCAAGGTAGCATATTTTCCATCATCCAGTACATTAAGAAATTTTTCTACTATAACTACTTTGTCCTGATATTCTTTGAACGTTTCATTCAATGCTTTTACCCATTCACAATCTGACTCTATTAAATAAATTTTAGAAACTCTATCAATGACCTCCAGCGCAAAATTCCCCTCTGCCACTCCTACATCCACAACAATATCTCCATCATAAATTTTAAACTCTTCACTTAAATATTTATGTGGTGAATTCTCATCTTGCTCTAACAAAATACTTCTATAATAATCAATAACTTTCTCTTTTGTATTCAAATATTTTGCAAAATACATCTTCTTTTCTTGATGCATAACATAAAACATTCCACAAGCTTCATCAAATACTACATTTTGATTTGAATATTTATACTTTTCTCTAAACCCATAATTAAATACACATAATTCATTATTTTTTATATACTCTAATACTTCTTTAATTTCCCAATCACCTGAATCTTTATAGCGCTCTAAAATCCTAGGTTTCACAGTAAACTGCTTATAAAAATATAACCAATCCTCAATCTCTATTTGATGCAATTTCATCTTTTCTTTTATTTGTTGATAAATATCCTCATAATTTTTAGTTAAAATAACAATCTTATCTACTTTTTCAGACAAAAGTATATCTGGTGCATAAATTTCCCTATTATAAAATTGCTTTCCTTGTTTACAGGCATCATTATCAATAAACCCTTTTACTTCGTATTTTTTTAATATCTCACTATTCTTTAATGTCTGATTAGCAATATATCCTGTTCCCCAAATATAAATTTTCAAGACCCTACTCCTTTACAATTCTATAATCAACTACTAATTTTTTTATGATATTTCGGCCTATTAATTATCTTTTATTTCTACCTTTGCAAACTGATTTCTTTTCAATTGTTTAAATCCTATAAACAGAATTAAATCTGTAACTGCATCAAAATAACTTACTCCAACCCCCCATCTTTTTTTAACCCAAAAAATTAACTTTATATTTGCATTGATTATAAAGGCTTCTTTTTTCTAATTTATCTATCCAATAAAATCACTTTTTTGTAATTTTTTCCATATTTGCATGCCTATTTTGTTTTCTTCATTCATATAATGTTTACCACAGAAATAACCTTCAAATTGAATAAATTCTTCTAAATCTCTTTTCCATTCTTTATATATGCGTCCCCCATGTACTTGTTCGGCAATCTTCCAATATTTACTATCATTAATATTATTTCCATAGCAAAGATTATACTCTTTAATCCGTAAAGTCTTTATATCGATTGTTTTATATGGATAGTTGCATGGCAATAAGTGCAATATTTCGTCCTCTATTAAATATTCCCAGTAAGCTGCCCCAACCTTTACAAATATACTTCCAACCAGAGGTTTTTCTTTTGTTTTCATTTTTATTAAAGCATTTTTTTTAATTTGATAAGCATACACAATCCCCTCATTCACCGGAAATAAAAAAATGAGTTCTTCTGTAGCAACTATTCTGGCAAAATCATTTGCAAGAATTTCTGCTTTGATACTATTTAGATTTACTCTATTTATAATCGTCCCTTTAAAATCCACTGCATATAAATACTTTCCCGACACTGGTAATATCCAAAACTTGTCCTTATGCATGCTAGCCGAATGTATTTGGCATCGTATATCTAAAGTTATCATGTTTACATTTTCTATATTTAAATATACGATGCAATTGGAACCTACAATTGGAAAAACTACAAAGTCACCAAATGAAGATACTCCATAAATAGAATTTCCCTCATCTGTCCTATCGCTAATTTTTCCATACCAATCATCGTACTTTTTTATTATCTTAAAACCATCAAGCGAAAGTATAATTATCGGTTCATTTGTATTTAACGGTACAAGATAAAGATATCTATCAATTGTTATTACACCCGATATTTTAGTATTAACTTCAAATGGGAGAAAATATTTAAACGTTTTCTCTTCTATATTATAAAGTATCCATTTTGAGCCGACAGATTGTGGTACAAGTATAATCTCATTATTAATTTTTGAAATACCCTGAATCCTTCCAGAAGTGTATTTATGAATTTCCATTGGAGAAAGTAAAAGTGAAGCTTCTTTATATCTCAATGACAATTTATATAACCCATGTGTTATTTCATCATAAGCAAATATCGTATTTCCATCCTTATATGAAACTCCAAATCTTCCAAAAAAATCTTTAGTTTTACTTGGGTTAATCATTATATCTTCCCCTTTGCTAATAATAAAAATTTACTATACTTTCATGTGGAACTCCCAATCCAATCAATTGTTCAATTATTTGATTTCTATGTTCTTGAACAGCATTAATCCATATAGCTCCTTTATATTCTTTTACTATTTGTTCTGGAGAATAAATTTCTCCATCTATAAGACATAATTTTCTCTTTTTAGGATTATTATCACAAAATAATAGTTCTGCTTTAATTCCATATTTTAATAAAGCATTTCTTATAAACATTCCATGATCTGAATATCCTACAATTACTATTTTATTCATCTCCAAACACTTATTAATAATTTCAGACATTTTTTCCGAACCATACCCAATTGATGCAAATCTATACATTTTCTCATATATATCTTTTTCTAATACCTCTTTGGCTACATCCCACCAAGCATCTGCCCAATTTAAAAAACGATTTCCCCAAGGTTTATCAGGACCGCAAAAATGAATAATCTCTCTGTCTGTATCTTTTCTGCAATTTTTATAATTCCATATATAATCTGTATCTTTTCTGCAATTTTTATAATTCCATATATAATCTGTATCTGTATAATAAGCTACATGATTAAACTTCCAATCAATTAAACGTATTTTTCCAGAACATACTCTATTGATAATATCTTGATCTAACCAAAGATTTTCTTCCTTTAACTCACTTAAAAATATCTCCACAATATTTTCTTTTCGCATCAATTCTAAATTCATCAACAATACACCACAATTGATATAATCATAAAAATTTTTTATATTATGTTTTTCAGAATAACATAATGCAAAATTAGGACTCATAACAGGTGTCAAATCCCGAACACCTCCAACATAATAATTATCAATATCTACTGCATATAATTCAGCAATATCCAAACCAACTAATAAATCAGAATCTAAAAATATTGCTTTTTCTACTTTCAAAATTTTGGGACAAATAAGCCTATAATAACTAGCAATCGGAACACGATAATTAGAACTTGCATTTACAAAATCTTTTTCATCAACTTCATAGAAATTCACACTTAGATTTGAAAATTTGCCTTCCATTGAAACGAGATATTTCCTTGATTCTTTATCTAAATCTTTATTACAAAGAATTGTAAAAACTAATTCATTATTTGAATCAGTATTTTTACAGACTGAATATATTGTTATTTTAGCTTGCAATATATAATTTTTATCTGTCGTCATCAATACATTAATCGCCATAAGTTGAATACTCCTACTTTTTTAATTATTCCATTACTAATTTTTATACTTTATTTAAAATCTCTTTCACCTATCAACACTTCATAATCAACTAGGAAGGCGATACTTCGCCCTCCTAGATTAATACACAGACATTTTTTCAATCTAAATTTAAGGAAGAATAAATTTATATGTAGTACTTTCCACAACAAATTGAACTACACTTCCCGAACTTGGAGCTTCCATAGAAATCCACCCACCATCATGATAAGTATATGCTGTTGTTAAAGTTCCATCAATTTTAAAAGAAGATGGCTGTGCTGAAAAGCCATTTGTTCCATCAACGGATAGCCAAAGTTCACCACCTGAAACTGAACCATTTGCATCTACTCCGTCAACATGCTCCGCGTAACTCCAAGTCACTTTAATTTCTGGAAATGTAACGCTATCTCCCCATGTTGCTCCTTTATTCAAGGCACCTGCCATATTAAAAGAACATCCATTCCAGTCTGTTAAATCGGCCTCTTCTTTCTTCACATACCCATATTTCTGGGTTGTTGCATCATAACTTGCAACATAATTTTCTGGTACACCTGCAACTGTAGTTGTAATTGTAGCTGGAACTTCTGCTGAAAGCGCTGCAACCTCCGGATCTGTTGTCTTTCCATCTGTAATTGCCAGATATAACTTGTTCTCCTTATCTTCTGCATCAAAGTCTGCATTCTCTGCATACTTTATGGCTGCATCACCTGCTGTCTTCTGCTCAAGCTTAACTGTTACATCAATATCCTGCGCATTTTCATTATCTAATGTCAATGCAGCGCTCTTATCTGTGTAAGTCTTTGCACCATCATCCGCAGTGGATGTGAGGAAGAAAATACCTGTAGTTCCAGTAAATGTTGAGTCTGCATATTTTGATGCTGTTCCATCATCATTCTTCGTTTCTTCAATCAATCCATTAGGATCCGCAATGTAATCGTAAGTCCCAGCAGGAATTGTCGGAAGTGTTACAGTAAGTGTAGGATATTTCATCTCACCGCCTTCATAAGAACCTGTACCTTCTCCAACACCAGCTTCTTCTGCAAAAACCGTCATTGCGCTCCCAAACGTCATTGCTGCAACCAATGTAACCGCCGTAAATTTCTTAAAATTCTTCATCACATGAAATCCTCCTTAATCTTTTATTTGCTGCTTTAAGTTACCCTTCCACAATAACTTTCAGGGCAACTCGCAAAGTACTAAGTGTATTCTGGTTTTCGTCAATCAGATAATAAATTACTACACAATTATATGTTCCTGCACTCAATGGTTCATCAAATGCAATTTCCTCCAGACGCCCGCCTCTTGGAATAACTGGGGACTTATACAGCACTTTCTCTTCATCCTCTTCCATAACAATATCAAAGTAGACGTCATTTGTGTTTGTTGCCACATTTTCAACAACCGCATCATATGATATCTCATTTCCGGCCTCAAAATGCCATGTAGGATTCATCGTTACAGTATAATATCCCTGTTCCTGAATCTCATCCAATTCTTCCAGTACACTCTCTACATTTTCAGGTGTAATAACCACATTACGCCGTTCCTTTTCCGGCTCCTCACTATTTCGTGATAACAGAAGATAAATAATGATTCCGATTAATGTTGCAACAATTACAACAGTAACGCAAATAAATACCCTCCTTTTCCTATTATTTTTCTGTCTATCCATTACATATCTCCTCCTGAAAAATTTATATCTACTCCTGCAATATGTAATTCATATGCCTGAGCAAATACCTTTCTTACTCCTTTTTAATAAGATACATATACTTTTTATATCCTCATACAATTTGTACATATCCTGTTGCTGATATAAATAAAATACATTGGTCAGTCATTCTCATCTTTCAATGACTGATGCAGCTCCCAATTCCGTCTGCTTCGCTCCCCGCTACCTCACAGTCTCCCATGTTCACAGGGTCCTGGCCTACCCAATACGCAGCTTCCACACAATCTCTCATGTATCCCCCGCCTTCTAATGCCGTTCTTTCTTTTTCTATAGCGGACGCCATGCATCCGCCCTATCAAGAACCCGCCTCTTAGTCCTTTCGGTAAAACTCCGGCTCATCACCGAAATTTATCTAAATGGCTGCTCCTATGACCATAATCCATTATCCTGTTTCCAGCAGTTTTTCTTCCTGTTTCCGGACTCCCCTAACAAATCCTTCCCTCTCCCTGCCCCCGCCGTTTCACATTCCGGGCAGCATTCACCTTCTCCTCTGTCTCATACCCACATGCAGCGCAGGCAAATCTGCCATTCTCTTTCTTTCCCAGAGCGCCGCATCTGCTGCATTCCCTGCTGATATCCTTTCCCAGCACCTCCACAAGTTCCACCGACCGCTCTTTACACTTCTGCGCCAGACGCTTCCGGATATATCCTCTCTTCCAGTGAGTCATAGAATAATTAATCTTCTTATTCTTTCCTCCTGCCTGTGGCTTCGGCAGCTTGACGATATAGACTGCCGCAGGCTTCTCCTCCCGCAAAAACCGGTTCAGCTCCTGGTTAATATAGCTGTGCAGGCTTTCTTCCAGACGATGTTTCTTCGCAAAATATTTCTTCCGCCCCGGATTATCTTCTTTATTACGGCTGTAGCTGCTTGCCTGCTCCCGGAGCCATTCCGCGTAGGCTGATTGATAGTCCCCCAGCTTCTCTCCATACCGGCGTCCTTCATCCGTCATAAACATGGTATAGAATCCAACCGCCACTCCTACCTGACTTTGATAATCCTCATATCTGTGAACCGCCACATTTACCGGAACCTTAATCTCCACCCGGCGCTCCTTCGGATAAAGCCTGATATACAGCTGGCTCTTATACTGGTTTCCATCTGTCAGAGGAATAAAAATCCGCTTCCTCTTCTCTTTTATAGAAATATAAATTCCATGGTCCGCATACCGGTAAGCCCGCTCCGCAATGGTAAATCCGTCGGCCCTCTCTGTATGGAGCTTCCCATGATGCTTTCGCACCTGTCTGCACAGATAGCGGTGCAGCCTGTCTGTATCCACCTTCTCTGCCAGCTCTTCATACTGCTTCCGCATCTTCGCCGTCAGTTCTACCGGCTTCTGATTCAGAACCGCCTCGAACGCATTATTCACCTTTATAAGAAAGCGCAGATAATGCTTCTCCTCCTCCGTAAAGTTCTCGTTCCGGCTAATCAGCTTCGTAAGCTTTCCCTTCGTCTTCGTCCACCGGCTCTTGATTTCCCCCAGCGCATCGAAAACAGCAAGATAAAAATAGACGGAAGGAAGTCCCAACACATCCCGATAACCGCTGGCAGTCATTTCATTCTGTACCGTATAACCCGGATACAGCTTAGAAAGACTGGAAATACCACCAAACCGGCTGTATATATAGTTCTTAACTTTTTGGTAGTCCTCCGCAATATCCAGTAGCTTTCGCATATCCTCTTCGGAAATCGGCTCTCTATTATACTGGTGAACCGTTTTTACAATCTTATCCGAAGGCATCTTTTCATCCTCCTGAAATGATGTAAGAATTTTTGCAGAAACCTTGTTTCAAAACTCCCAATTCCCATAAAGCGTAGTATTCGGGAATTTTTTCCAATCAGAAATATTTCGATAATTTGTATAAAAAAGATATTAATTTTCTTGACGTATTGTCGATAATATAATAGAATGAGTAAGAATTTGCATAGAAAAATCCATTCCCAAAAACTACACTTTTTGGGAATTTTTTATAATCAACACTTTCATTTCCTGAAAACACTATAAAAAGATTATGCAAAAAAATGACGAGGAAAGAAGTTATGCAAATAATTTATCTTTGAATAAGATTCAAAACAACAGCTTAAAAAGGCTGGTAAAAACGGTTATTCACACCGCTTTTACCAGCCTTTTGATATTTAATGCCATTACCAATTAAAAACACTTTCCATCTTTTTTTGATATCTCTTAAAACTACATCTCTGTTCTATTTACACCGCAGCCGCCGTTTATTTTTATTCTTCATCACAACTCTACGAATATAAGAGAAAGTCTTTTCCTCCCCCTGCTCCGCAAGCATTTTCAGAAGATGATGCAAAAGCGCCGCAGTATCCTTATGTACCATATTGCCAAGCCTTGCGGCTCCCTGCTCATAATATTCCAGAGGATGACAATCCCTATAATTCCCTTTCTGATATGTCTTAGAGGCCGCCACTCGGTCCATAAACATCTCAATCACATATTTTGTCGGCATCTTTGAACCTGCAAGAAGCCGCTCTTTCTCCGCGGTATAATCAATCCAGTATTCATAATGATGCTTATTACGTCCCTTGTGATGAAGCCACGCCGTAGACACTCCTGTGGCCTCCCGCTCCGCGTTATTCGGGCTTCTGTTTCCCTGAAAATATTTACACCCAACCAGAAACTCCGAAGGAGAATACTTGGACAGATCGTGGAGAAGTCCTTGCTTATACAACCCTACTTTAAAGCAGCCCTTCATAACCAGTAATTTGTGATGATTAATCGTTCGCAGATGTTCCAACGCCTTCATACTATAACCTCTTTTCTTAAATGAAACGGCCGAATAGCCATCATGGGATACCTGGAAGGTGTATTTCCCTGTAAAATTTCTCCTGTGTAACTTAATTTAAGCCTTTTAAAAAACTTTGCAGACTCTCTTTTTATCCAAAACTGAATAATGCTTCAGCGGAATAATTACATATGTATATTCACTAAAAAATATAAAAATAGCAAATGCAACGGATAAAAAACATAGAAGAAATACTTCATGCTCCGCCCTCTCTGTCCATTATACAAAGCAATGGGCAGCATCGCCAAAGCACCTGCCGTCTGGATTTTGCTGGGCCAAAGAAAATTCCATGCGGCTCCTGCAATATACCGCGCCGCCTTCTTTTCTCTTGTCATCCAAAAAACGGCAACTAAAAGAACCCCTCTGAATCCATAATCTGAGTGCATAAACTCAGCCGCCCACATAGCAAGAATCACAATGCCGACTCTGGTTATTATTTCCCTTTCCCTATCAAGAAACCATAACATTCCAAGTCCGATAAACAACGTTACAAAAACATTCTGTTTCTCCGGATACCATAAAGACTGGTGAAACGCCAAATCAAAAGGAATCTCCGAAACAATTACAAATATCCCAAGCCTTGCTATATATTTGGCCACATTCCTAGTATGATAATATCCTTCCACCAGCAAAAAACAAAATATTGGAAATGCCAGTCTCCCCACATAGCGAAGCCATACCGCCTCCGGATAAAGTATCACGCCCATGTGATCAATCAGCATTGATATAATTGCCAGAACTTTCAACTGAAAAGACGTCAGTCCGGCTTTTCTTTCTATTACATTTTCCATCGTACTGTCCATCATTACCTGCCTGCCAGAATCAGTATTGTACGCTCCGCCACTATCGTCTCATGCTGATTCTCAAGAAGCTTTGGCTCCTTAAGAACTCCCTCTTTCGTAGAAACAATCACATACCACTTTCTCTTACCAGAAAGGGCCGGCAATGCAAAACTATGCTCCAGCCAGTGCATATTATAAATGATAAAGTAATCCTCATCCCCTACGACTGCGCCGCTGTAATATACTCCAAGCTGCCGGCTGCTAAATTCGTCCGGTGTACGCCATGCATATTCCCCATGGTAAGAAACGTCCGGAATCCCGCACCGCATAGAATCTAAGCCCCTTAAAGGTTCTTCCTGCATAAATACCGGATGAGACTTTCTAAGGGCAATCAATTTCTTTACCAGTTCAAAAGTCTCTGACTGTCTCTTTAACTTGCTCCAGTCAAGCCACGAAATCGGATTATCCTGACAATATACATTATTATTCCCCTTCTGGGTATTACCAAACTCATCTCCCGCCAGAATACAAGGAGTTCCCTGTGCAAACAACAGCAGCAGAAAAGCATTGCGTATCTGATTTTTTCTCAGCTCGTTCACTGCCTTTTTCCGACTCGGCCCTTCGGCTCCGCAGTTCCAGCTATAATTGTAATCCGGGCCGTCCTGATTATTCTCTCCATTTGCCTCATTATGCTTGCAGTCATAAGAAACCAAATCATTGAGCGTGAATCCATTCTGACTGGTAATATAATTATAATTCTCTCTCGTATGCTGATTCAGCCAATAGATTACGCCGCCCACCATGCCTTCGTCCCCTTTCAGGAATCTACGCATAGTATTCTGAAAATCCTCTTTATGTGTAAGAATCTTCACCTTTTTCAGAATCGGATCAGCATAAATCATATCCATAGGTGCAATTCCAGGATTTAAGATAAATCCATCCGCATGATATTCCATCATATAATACCGGAGACATTCTTGCATCATCTGCTTTGACACTCCGCCGTCAAACGGCATCTCCAGTACCACTTCTATTCCTGCCTTATGGCAGGATTTTACCATATCTTTAAACTCTGTTACCGCATCCCCAGAGGCAGAATAGCTCTTTTTCGGAGCGAAATAATATCCTGGACCATATCCCCAGTAATTAATCACCGTTCTTGTACGCTCTTCAAACTCATATACCGGCATACAGTGAATCTGGTTAATACCAAGCTCTGTCAAATATGGAATCTTCTCCACAACGCCCTGGAACGTTCCCTTATGCTTCACTTTAGAAGAAGAATGCCTGGTAAATCCTCTCACATGCAGGCTGTATGCAACTACCCGGTTCATGGGAATATTCAAAGGCCTGTCCCCTTCCCAGTCATACTGCTCCCATGCAAGCTCTCCCCGCAGTTCCTTAGCAGCTGTTCCATGATTTGCCTCTTCTACAGATATACTTTTCTTTGGCTCTTCGAGCTGTCCGGCAATCAGATTCTTACGCTCTGCCGACACTTTTACACCTATAATTCTCTTCGTATAAGGATCTACATAATTCTCACCGTCAATCCGGTAAAGATACTCGTAAGGCTTATCATCCATATCTTTCAGCCTCACGCAGCGCACTTCTCCAACAGCCGTCTCCTCCGTAAGCTCACAAACACAAACAGGGACCTCTCCTCCCTTCTGGTATAACAGGAGCTCGCATTCTTTTCCCTGTGGGACAGCAACTGCAAAATTCATCCCTTTATCCGTTCCTGTTACTCCAAGAGGTAATGGTGTTCCCTGTGTCTGCTTCATATGATCCTCCTTACTGCCATCCGTCAGCTCCGTACATTTTCACATTATCACTATTAATCATGAACACATCTTCATAAATCTCTTTCTCGTATTCATCCCCATCCAAAATCAAAATTCCGGTTTTTGCTGCTTTTTTTCCTATGCCGATAGGCGATTGGGCCGCCGTTCCAGCAATCTGTGTATCCGGTTTTTCAAGCTCTTTCTTTATATCCGGCGAACCGTCCACACCGTAAATAATTACGTCCCGCATCCCGGCTAGATTCACTGCGGTGGTAGCCCCCACTGCAATCTGGTCATTCCCACACATTATCACGTCCGTATCCTTGTGTTCCTTTAACATCTCCTGCGTAATTTCCAATGCTTTCTGGAACTCCCCATTGGTATCTGCCCTGCCTGCAATCTCGAATCCCGCTTCTGCAGAGGAAATAGCTTTCTCAAATCCTGTTATTCTCTCATTTATGGAATTCTGAGTCGGACACTCCAGAATCAGTATCTTACCGCCATCCGGACATTTCTCCAGCAAATCCTCCCCGCAGATATACCCAGCGTTCTCATTATCAGAACCAATATATGCATCCACATACTCCATCTCTTTAACCTGCGTATCTACGTTAATAATCTTAACATCCGCTTCCCTCAAAGCTTCCAAAGCTTCCGTAATCTCCACCCAGTTCACCGGACAGATGAAAATTGCATCTATCCCCTCGTCTATCATCTCCAAAATCTGTTGATTCTGAATATCCGGGTCGCTCTGCGGATTCTTGGTAACCAGCGTATATCCTTCTTTGTCAAGAACCTCCTTTATCGCACTTTCCAGTGTAATAAAGTAAGGATTCTCCATATCAATCGCACTGAATCCAAACTTATATCCTATATCTTCTTCCTTCACTTCTTCCGTCTCAGACTCTTCCTCCGACGAAGCGGCATTATCCTCCGGCGTTCCCACTGCTTTCTTACAGCCATACAAGGCCAGAATACCTATAAGCAAAGCAGCAAATATAATCAATGCTTTCTTTTTCATAGTTCCTTCCTCCCTGCGTATACATATTTATTCTACAACATTTTAAAGTGTTTGACTAGAAAAAATTATGAACTTCATTTGATACCGTGTAACAGTTGTTACCGTTCACTCCGTTCACAGCAACATTCGCAAATTCATTTAAAATTCACTTCGTGAATGGAATTTGCTCACACCTGAATCACTTTCTTTCGTACTTTGGCGTCGCCCTGAAGGACTAGCTCTGCGTCGCCCTAAAGGACTAGCTCTGCGTCGCAGCAATTGCAAAGTACTGTGTGAACAGTAACTAACAGTTCAGCCTTCCGGCTTCACTGTTACAATACAGACGCTACGCCAGCGCTTTGGTGTTGCATTTTCACAGGCTCTCTGTTAAAGTAGAAATCAAAAAGGAGAACAGACATGAATGATTTATTAAGCGCTCCGGAGAATTTAGGCACCGTAACCCTGACTCTGGAAAACGACAAAGAACTGGAATGCGAAATCCTCACCATTTATACCGCAGCAGGAAGAGAATATATCGCTCTTGCGCCGCAGGATGAATCTCTAGACGATATCGTCTATCTCTATCGTTATATTGATCATGGAGATGATGAACCAGAACTCCAATTAATTGAGGAAGATGAAGAATATGAAATCGCTTCGGACGGCTTTGATGAATGGCTGGACACAATGGAATTTGAAGAAATGGTCTAGCGCTTTATATCATCTGCAGCTGGCAAGGAGTTCACTGACAAAACGGGAAGGAGACGCCTCTTTGCCGTTTTTTGTCTTTACATAGCTAATGATTAGCCTTTGCTTCGCCCGGGTCATCGCCACATAGAACATTCTACGCTCTTCTTCAATCTCCGCATCTAACTTTGCCTTCTTATAAGGAATCACGCCCTCATTGCTCTGGATAACAAAAACCGTATCAAATTCCAGACCTTTCGCCCCATGCATCGTCATCAGACAGATGCCTTCCTTGTCTTTCGCCTTTTTATCTTTCTGCTCCTTCAGGGTTCCGGCATAGGCCTCTATGTAGGAAAGCCATTCCGAAACAGATGCAAACTCCTTCGCCCGCTCTTCTACTTCCGCCAGCAGCGAAAATAACTCCTCAACATTAATTTTCTTCGCCGCCGCATATTCCTTCAAATAATCATCATAACCAATATGTCTGCGAATATACTGGACAGACGCGTAAGGAGTCTGACCTTCCAGCATCTTAATATCCCACTCGAACTGGTCAATCCTGTCCAGCATCCAGTTCTTGTCCATATAGAACCGCCTCAGAGACTCAAAAGACACCTGCGCCTCTTCCAAACTCTCCCGGCTGATATATCGTTTCGGTGCATTCATCACATCCAGAAATACTCTTCTGCTCCGGTCTCCTTCCGCCATCCTTACATAGCTGAGAAGCTTTTTCACAACAAAATGTTCATAAATATTCTGTACCTGTTCCCTGGCCTGAAAAGGTATCTGGTTCTCCACAAGTAACTCCATTAAGATTCTCGCATCATTTCCAGTGCGATACAGCACTGCTATCTGACGGTAATCCAACCCCTTTTCATTCAGCTCCTTTACTTTTTGAATCAGATACCGGCTCTCCTCTGTGGAATCCTTCACCTCCTGCACATGAACGCAGGAACCTTTCGCATTCTCTGTGGAGAGATTCTTCTCATATCTCTGGCTGTTACAGCCAATCACTTTCAGCGCGCCATTCACAATATTCTTACTGGAGCGATAATTTACTCCCAGAAGAAGTTTTCTGGTATCCGGATAATCATTCCCAAATCCCAGCATAATCTCCGGACTGGCGCCCCGGAACCGATAAATGGATTGATCATCATCCCCCACAACAAACAAATTATTCTCCGGCAGGGCAAGCATCCGTATCACTTCATACTGAATCCGGTTCACATCCTGAAATTCGTCAATTAGGATAAAACGAAACCTCTCCTGCCATTGATTTAAAATGTCCTCCCGACGTCGAAACAAATCATAGCAAAGCAGCAGCATATCGTCAAAATCAATCTTACGCAACTCCTTCCGCCGCTTCTCATAAGCCTTAAAAATACTTCTGAACATCGCCCCATGACGGGTTGATTCATATCTGTTGATAGAGATTCCCCTGTTTTTTACCGTACTAATCTCAGTAATCAAGTCCTGCAGTTCTTCTCTTTCATCAGAGGTCTCCAAAGTATATCCCAGTTCCGGCGAAGAAATAATCTGACGCAATAACTGAAGCTTTTCTTCTTCCGTAAGAATATTCTCTGAACCTAAGCGGTAAGCCCACTTTAAAATCCCAAAATATACGCCATGAAAAGTTCCAAAGGTCACCGGCAGGCTCCTTCCCTCCATCATCATCTGAAACCTTTTCTGCATCTCATAAGAAGCCGCCCGGGTAAAAGTAATGACCAGAATCTGTTCTGGCCTTACTCTATAATGCTCTATTAAATAACAAACCCTCTTAGCAATCGTAAAAGTCTTCCCGGACCCTGGCCCTGCAAGCACCATGCAGGGACCCTTAAAATGCCGAATTGCATTCTCCTGCACCTGATTTGGCTGCATGAACTACCTCGCTTCCAGTTTCTCGATTCCTGCGCGGATACGAACAAGAGACTCCTCTTTACCCAGCACATCCATAATCTCCGTTGCTCCCCCCGGCGTATTCTGCTTGCCAGAGACAGCCGTACGAATCGGCCACATCACATATCCAATCTTTTTCTCAATCTTTGCAGCGTACTGCTTCAACGCCTCAAACAATGCATCGTTGCTGAAATCCTCCTGCATCTCCAGGACAGGAAGCACATCCCTTAAAAGCTCCAGCGAGTTATCTTCATTTGTCTTCATCTTCTTATGACAGTACAGATCTGTATCATACTCCGGCACCGCCTCAAAGAAATCAATCTGCTCCCTGATTTCTAAGAATGTCTCAATACGGGTCTTAATCAGCTTCGCAATCTTATGCAAATCATACTTAGCTCCGATAACTTCCTCCATATAGGGCTTCGCAAGCTGGAAGAACTTCTCTTCCTCCATTGCTTTCAGGTATTCGCTGTTCATCCAGCGCAGCTTCACCACGTCAAATACTGCCGGCGACTTGCTCATATGCCGGTAATCAAATGCCTCTACCAGTTCCTTTAGAGAGAAAATCTCCTGGTTATCCTCTGGACACCACCCAAGCAGAGCTACATAATTTACAATAGCCTCGGAAACAAATCCCTGCTCCAGCAAATCTTCATAGGAAGAATGTCCACATCTCTTACTCAGCTTCTTATGCGTCTCGTCCGTAATCAAAGGACAGTGCACATAAGTTGGCACATCCCATCCGAAGGCTTCGTAAAGCCGGTTGTACTTCGGCGCAGAAGAGAGATACTCATTGCCTCTCACCACATGAGTTATCCCCATCAGATGGTCGTCCACCACATTGGCAAAATTATAAGTAGGATATCCGTCCGACTTAATCAGAATCATATCGTCTAACTCTGCATTCGGCACTGTAATGTCCCCATAAATATCGTCGTGAAAGGTCGTAGTACCTTCTGTCGGCATATTAATACGGATTACGTAAGGCTTTCCCGCATCCAGATTCGCCTGAATCTCTTCCTTGCTCAAATGCAGACAATGCTTGTCATATACCACAATCTCCGTTCCCGATTCAGACACCGTACTTCTCAATGACTCCAGTCTCTCCTTATCGCAGAAACAATAGTAGGCGTCTCCCTGCTCTATGAGCTGCTTCGCATACTTTAGATAAAGTCCGGAAGCATTCCTTTCACTCTGTACATAAGGTCCTACGCCTCCGTCCTTGTCAGGCCCTTCATCATGATTCAATCCCGTCTTCTCCAAAGTCCTGTAAATAATCTCAAGAGCCCCCTCTACAAACCGCTCCTGGTCCGTATCTTCAATACGAAGCATAAAATCCCCGTCCTCATGCTTTGCAATCAAATACGCATACAACGCCGTCCTTAAGTTCCCCACATGCATCCTTCCCGTAGGGCTGGGTGCAAACCTTGTTCTGACTTTACTCATTTTATATCTCCATTTCTTTCATTTTACATACATTTCTTTACATAATACTATCAGATTCCCCACATGCCGTCAATAAAAACTTGCCTCAATCTACAGACAAATTTATTCTGCCGTTACTGCTTAATTGGTATCTGGTAAACAGCAGACCGCAGCTATCTTTTTGTCTTCCTTTCTCTCCAGTAGTCCCCTCCAAATACTTCTCTCGGAATCGACACCGCCGACACAATCCCCAGCACGATTCCAAACGCGACTTTAATGGCAAGGAACCCGCTCTGTCCGGCTTCCCTGGTCTCGCCGATTACCAAATCATACGCCATATAATACACGCTTGCTCCTGGTATCAAAGGGAAAATGCCCGGTATCAAAAACATGGTAATCGGGCATTTCATCCGCACTGTAAGTACCCTTGAAATCAACACCACTGTAAGAGATGCGAAAAACGACGCCATCGACGGCGAGGTCGGCTTCACCGCAGCACAATATACCAGCCAGCCCAAAGTCCCGATTATTCCGCAGCTCACATAAAATCGCTTTGGCACATTGAACATAATGGCAAAAGCAACCGTACCCAGACAGGGACAGATAACATTTACAATAATCCAGTCAAGCATACTCCGATACCTCCAATCCAATTGCTGTAAACCCCCAGCGCAAGCCCCACTCCGGTAGCAATATATACAAACACAAGCAGCGCGTCTATCATCCTTACCGTACCCGACAAAAAGTCGCTGTCCGCAATATCCCGGATTGCATTGACAAAGGCCACTCCCGGAACCAGCGGCATAATCCCGGCAATAATCATGCCGTCTATCTGCATGGAAACCGGAACAAAAACATACATCATCACTGCCATGGAGGTAATCAGAATCCCTCCGAATATATTAATAATAATCTTTGACAATCTGTGCCTGCCCGCAAACAACACCCATATGTACAGAACACACCCGATAAAAAACGCACAGATGCTCTCCATCGCGCTGGCTCCCAGAAGATGTCCGAAAGCGCTGGCTCCCACTCCGGCAGATATGATAAGCTGGTATTTCTTTTTTGCAGGCAAATGTTCAATTCTGTTCAATTCATCAATCGCCTCTTCCAGATTCATCATCCCCGCCGTAATTTTTCTGGACAAATCATTCACCTCTGCTACGATTAGAAGATTCGCACTCGATAAAGGCACATGCTTTATTTTGGAATACACCTCTTCTCCGTCCCGCTCCGCGTTGATGAAAATCGCATGGCTTAAAACAAACGTATCCACCTTTTCCACATGAAAACGCTTGCAGATGCGCTGAATCGTCTCATCCACACGAAAAATCTCCGCGCCATTTTTCAGCAGAATCCGTCCGGCGTCCAGTGCAAAATTAACAACCCTTTTGATATCAACTTCCGCATCCAGAGATTTTTTTAGATATACTCGGTCTGTCATCTGTTTTCCGTCCAGATAAATAGGCTCTTTGTAATTCTTTACAAAATAATTCGCCTGCCTATGGACCTCCACAAATCCACATTTCTTGTAAACCCTCAAACTTTCATCATAATTCCATGTTCCCACATACATGGAATCACATTTTTCCCGGTATCTTTCGCTCAAAAAATAAATCATTGCGCGGGTATAGCCCTTACCTCCGTTTCCGTATGTCGTCACCAGATTACGTATCTCGCACTCCCGGTTCCCGGAAACAGTAACCACCGCCAGCGTACAGAGCTCCTTCCCTTCATATAACGCAAACATATCCCCAGTGTCCAGATATCTGTCTATCATGTCCCTCTGAGGATCTGTCAGCAAAAGTAAATCCATATATTCTGTCTTGTTCTCTATAATGTGCTCAATTCTCATCGCTCATCCCCCTCAGCGTGTATCAGAAACCCCATTTTCTCATTCCCATTGTTTCACTCCTATACCTTCCAGGCACCCCACTATGGCCATTCGGCCCTTTATCAATCCGTCTCTGCAAACCTCACACATTATAGCACTGTCAAATTGAAAATTACAGTTCTTTTTTTAATTTTCCTATTATATTTATTCATCCAATCTATAAGCAGACGTAATACCAGTAACCTTCGACGTCGGCTCTAAATCTTAACTGAAGAAGCTACACATATGGCTGGTACTCCGCCGATATATGAACCGCAGCAACTGCTCCGTCTGCCGCCGCAGTTACCACCTGTCTTACATTCTTTACCCGAATATCCCCAGCTGCATAGACCTCCTTTAAACTGGTACGCATATCCTCATCCGTCTGAATATATCCTTTCTCATCCATATCAACAATTCCCTTTACCAGTGCAGAACTGGGTATATTTCCCACAAATCCAAACAAGCCCAGCATTCCGTCCGCCGGATCTGCCTCAATCCTTGTCAGTTCCCCAGTCTTCACATTCCGAATCACAAGTCCCTGCAAGACGCCCTCGCCGTAAGCTTCTTCCACCACACTGTCCCAGAGAAAGGAAATCTTCGGATTCTGAAATGCCTTTTCCTGAATCGATTTTGCCGCCCGAAGCTGATTCCTCCTATGAACAATCGTAACCTTTCTGGCAAATCTGGTCAGAAAGACTGCCTCTTCCACCGCAGCGTCTCCTCCGCCGGCAACATAAACGTCAAGTCCGGTAAAAAAGTTCCCATCACAGGTGGCGCAGTATGAGATTCCGCTCCCCTTAAACCGCTCTTCTCCCTTACACCCGATAGGCCTTGCCGAAGCTCCCATAGCAAGAATCACATAGCGGGCCAGATAAGTCTCTTTCTGCCCCCGGAGCTCCTTCACCTCCTGGTCCAGACTCGCCTCTGCAATTACATCCTGCACTTTTACGGCCCCAAAGCGCTCTGCTTGAAGAGCCATCCGCTTTGACAAACTTTCTCCGCTCTCTCCTTCCAATACCTGCCCAGGATAATTCTCAACCTTATCTGTCGCTGCAATCTGGCCTCCGTCAATTCCTTTTTCAATAACCAAAACTGACAGTCCGCCTCTGGCCGCATACAGGGCGGCTGTAAGTCCCGCCGGCCCTGCTCCCAAAATCATTACGTCATATATTTTCTTATTCTCTTCCATACTCATCATTATTACAAATTTTCCTTATTCTATTCTCATGAATCAGTCCTCAGAAAATATCGCCGCCAAAACGTATCCAACATACCTGGCCCAGCCTTTACGTTTATACATGAATCTCAGCTTTTACTCCCAACAATTCCTGATTTCTCTTAAGCAAAGGACGGATAATTCCTTCCAGATACTGAGCGGTCTGCAAAGCCGCCCTTCCCGTATATTTCGCCGGGTCCATAGTTTCCTTTAACTCCTCTAATGTCAGATTAAATTCCGGAGCTGCCGCAATCAGCTCCAGCAGATTATTATCCAATCCCTCGGCCTTTACGTTGCGTCCGGCCTCCATAGACAGCTCCCGGATGCGCTCATGAAGCTCCTGCCTGTCGCCGCCGGCTTTTACCGCATCCATCATAATATTTTCTGTAGCCATAAACGGAAGCTCCGCCATCAGACGTTTTTCAATCACCTTCGGATACACCACCAGACCGTCCACCACATTCAGGCACAAATCCAGAATCCCGTCAATGCCAAGAAATCCTTCCGGAACACTCAGACGCTTATTTGCCGAATCATCCAGCGTACGCTCAAACCACTGCGCCGACGACGTAACCGCCGGATTCAGCGCGTCAATCATCACGTATCTGGACAGAGAAGCAATCCGCTCGCTCCGCATCGGATTTCGCTTATAGGCCATTGCTGAAGAACCAATCTGACTCTTTTCAAAAGGCTCCTCCACTTCCTTTAAATGCTGCAAAAGACGGATATCGTTAGAGAACTTGTGGGCGCTGGCGGCAATCCCTGCAAGCACATTCAGTACTCTGGTGTCCACCTTGCGGGAATAGGTCTGACCGGATACCGGATAGCACTGGTCGAATCCCATCTTCTTTGCAATCATCGGATCAATCTTGTCTATCGTCTCCTGGTCTCCGTCAAACAATTCCAAAAAGCTTGCCTGTGTACCTGTAGTCCCTTTGGATCCAAGAAGCTTCAAAGTTCCCATTACATACTCCAAATCCTCCAGATCCATGGCAAATTCCTGAAGCCAGAGCGTCGCCCTCTTTCCCACCGTAGTAGGCTGAGCCGGCTGAAAATGCGTAAATGCCAGAGTAGGCTGAGCTTTATATTTATCTGCGAAATCAGCAAGTTTTGCAATCACATTTACAAGTTTCTTCTTCACAAGCTTAAGAGCCTCAGACATCACGATAATATCCGTATTATCCCCCACATAACAGGAGGTAGCCCCCAGATGAATAATCCCCTTCGCCTTAGGACATTGCACGCCGTAGGCATATACATGTGACATTACATCATGACGCACAACCCGCTCCCGCTCCTTTGCCACATCATAGTTGATATCCTCTGCATGGGCTTTCAGTTCCTCAATCTGTTCCTCCGTAATATCCAGCCCCAGCTCCTTCTCCGTCTCCGCAAGTGCAATCCACAATCTTCTCCATGTGCGAAATTTCATATCCGGCGAAAAAATATACTGCATCTCCTTACTTGCATACCGTTCAGACAACGGACTTACATATCTGTCGTTACTCATGATTTTCCTCCTTTTGCTCGCCATTTTACTTATTTGTTCTTCTGTACTCCTTTTTCCAACGCTCATAGGCTTCATCTGTAATATCTGGATTCATATGTCTCTCCGCCGCTTTCAATTCTTCCTTAAACTCTGCGTCCAGCATCAGATAAACAGGTTCTTTCGACAGCATTTTCACATACTTCGCTTCCGGCAGATACCGGTAACAACAGTACAAAAACGCTCTCAACATATAGGGCTCCTGGCAGATTTCAAATCCTTTCTCATACATATGTGCGGCTTCCTCATAAAAGAACATCCTGCCATAAGCCGCCCCCAGACACGCATAAACTCTGCCGTAAAACTCTTTCCCTACCGAATCATCCCATTCTTTGTGAATGATAGACTGATAAATCAGAATTGCCGAGGCGTTCTCACCAGAATTTAATAAATTATCCGCCTTATATTTCTCCCTTTCCACCTCGTTCTGGTTCCTCAGTCTCTCCAACACATTATGCATCTTCGTTATCTCTGCCATCGAGTAAATCGACGCATAGCTTAAAACTGTGAGAAGAAACTGTTCAACCGACGCGTTATGCTCCAATTGATTTCTTAACTCCGACGCCAAATCATATAGCTCCAATTCATCTTCCAGCCAGTCGCAGAGCTTTCTGTTCACAATTGTATAATCCACAAGATACAAATTATTGCAGAAATAATAACACAGCTCTTCTATGGTATAGATATGCATATGGACCCTTGCAATCTCATATGGATGTTTTGCTTTTTTCTTATGACAGAGAATTAAACTGCCCATTGCTTCCTCCTAAATGTATCGTTTTTTCAGCCTGAAAATCTGTCGCCGGATAAAACTCTCCAAAGCCTATATCCCGAAATCTTATCTTACAGGTATTCTCGTCCAGAAACATCGTTTCAATAGAAAGTCTGAGCGCATAGTCGTTTCTTTCAGGAAGCCCTGCTAAAGACACTGTCTCAGCCTGCAGCTCTCCCGTTGCCAGCGATTCGATATGAATCTCAATATCAGAAGTGTCCTCCAAAAGCACGTCCCACTGTCCATCCGACTCATACCAATGACTCCCCCACTCTACAATCGGATACCATCCTTCCTTGCCGTGTACCCGCATCCTCAAGCATACCTGCTCCATCATCTTCGTCTCATCCAGATAAATAGGCATCTCGTCATCTTCGCTCATTCTGCGGTGAGAGGCATAGCAGGCCCCTTTACTGTACAGATTATTACCGATAAAAGCCCTGCGCCCGTTGCAGAGCACCTTCAGCGAACTAGGATACCAGTTATTCTCAAAGCCTTCCCCCGTAAGAAATACGGAAGAAACCACTTTCTTATCAAATACGCTCTGAATAAACGCCTTAAAACGCTCGTCTGCATCCTTGGCTTTATCCACATTCAGCACCGGATACACAGCCGCAAGCTCTTTCATCTGAGCATTTGCCACCTCGTCCACCGTCACAAACATATCGGCTCCCCTGCCGCTTACTGTCTTAAGCCTGCGCAGCATATAGGCCCGAATCTCATTCCTGTCGCAATAGAATAACGCCGCCTCATACTGCCACAATTCCTTAGGCTGATAAAACATATAATCACAGAAGCTTTCTTTAAAATCCTGTACAAACACTCGTTCTTTCGGCACCTCTAAAAACCGCCCCAGACCTTTTAACATCTTGCTGATATCAATATCTGTCTTCGGCACAGAAAATGTAATATAGTCAATATTTTCAAATTTCTCAAGCGCCAGCCGCAGAAATTTTGCCAGCAGCCAAACCGCATCCCGAATCTGTCCGGCAAAGTTCACCCGCTCCTGCCGGACAGCTTTGCCATACAGCTCAGAAATTGTACAGCTCTCATCCACCGTAGCCAGATGCTTCGCCTCTTTTCCGTAGAGCCACTTACTGTTTACATATCCCAGAATCAGCGGAATCTGGTAATTATCCACCGCTGCCTCCATCGTCTCTGGCTCATGCTTCTCTCTGTCATAATAACTAATCTGGCAAAATTCTTCGTTTAATTCAAGTCCAAGTATGCTGCCGCCCCGCACTTATTACATCCTCCTATTATGTCCCTGAAACATCTTATCCGCAAAATAAAGTTCCTGTTCATACTCCATCATCGCACGTTTTCTCTCAGCCGGCCCCATAGAGGCCATAGCGTTGAGCTTTCCGTATTTTCCGGTCGCCGTAATCTCTCTCTCCTGCCTCAGTATCTGCTCCGGCTCCGTATGAGCCTTTTTTGTTCTGTCATTACTTTCATGAAAAGAATATTTCACCAACTCGTCCCCGAACAGAATAAAATCTTTCACATAGATATTCTCATACATCGGCGTCAGACTTTCGGTCTGATATCCCAGATCTTCCAGCTCTCCCCGCCGCATCTTATATATAATCTTTACCTTTCCTCCCGGCGACGCCTGATAGGAAATCATCACCCGGTCATACAACTGAACCTCCCTGAGCCAGCTCTCCGGATAATTCAGATAGAACGGGAAAATAATCCTTTTTTCACACATCTCCCTTAAGACTCTGTGAAGAATCTCCTCTGCCTCAGAAACAATATCTCTGTCCGAATAATACTTAAGCAGCGCAATCTTACAGATATCCGCTAATTCCTCGTCTCGGTGTTCTTCATTCAAAAGCACCTCAAATATCGAATGACCAATCTCCCTGCCATACACCGCATATTCTTTACACACATAAGCAAGATATGCCTGCTTCAACCGGAAATAGGGATTTCCATTTACATAATAATCTACGAAAATCTCCTCTTCTCCAAACATATCCTCCGAAAACAGCATCTGTGTTATGATGCGCTCCCCAAGCTTGGTAACTGGAAGCTCATATTCCTTCGCCACCTTCCAGAGCGCCTTCATACTTCTGGTAGAACCGCAGTAATAATTAGCCAGATAAGTCAGCGTTACTTTATCGTACTGCTGCCGCTTAAACATCTCGAAACTCAAATACAGCATGAAATCATCTTCCTCATAGCTGTCGTCCCGAATCCGCTTCGTACACAGCCGGAACACTTCTTTCTCATCAAAAGCGCCTACCCCATGCTGCATAATGTTCTCAAAATTCACTTCCAGCTTACTGCCTTCACCGCCCCAGCTCGCAATCCTGGACATGTATTTCTTGCACATCTCCATATAGCGAGGCTCGTAGAACAGACGCTTCGTCTCAAAAGCCACCGAATCCGTATGGTAAAACCCATCCATGGACTCCCACACAATTCTCGCTTCTTTGTCATACAGATAAACAACCATACCTTCCTTTTTATAAGGTACTCTCTGTTGAATAGTCCCGTCTTTCTCAATCACGCGAACACATTTCAGATTATGGACCTTTGTCTTTACTTCATAGGCATAACAGATATCTCGCATGGCCTCCAGACGCTCGCCGGTCATCTCCTCCTCCACACAAAATCTCTTATATATAATCTTTAGAGAATCCGTTATATGCCGCTTCATAAGCTGTTCCCAGGCAAATATTACCATCTGCTCCCGGTAGCTGATATACAAATCGCTCGCATATTCCTCATAAGTAATCAGGTTCGCATAGAGAAGTGCCGCCTTCTTATAATTCAGCGTATTTCCATGCATAAAATATAGGAAAATAGATCTTGGAAGAGCCTCTCTTACATAGTCTTCCTCAATGGTAGACATATAATACTCATAAAGTCTTGCAATCTTAAGCTCCGCGTCCACCGCTCTCTGATACCATACAAAATACCGTTTATCCAGTTTATTACCCTTAATCAACAACGTACAGATGGTATTCAAAATCATCGGCTCCGGATACATCCCATAAATCCGCTCCAGAATACGAAACAGAAAATGGCTGTAACTCTTCCTCTGACTCGCAAGATTCGATACATAGAGCGCAAACTCTCTCGGCATCAACCGGTACTTGGACGCAAAATTCAGCACCATCAGCTCAAACTGCCCCAATTTCTTCAGGAGCATATTGCGCTCCTTGTAGCACACAAAAGCCTGAAGAAGAAACAACACCTCATTAATCTGATAATTATAGTAGTGCTGTTCTAAAGCCCTGAGTCTGCGATTGCTGTCCCGATACTGCGGATCGATTTCTAAAAGCATCAAAAGCAGCAGGGTAGAATCCTGATGCCGCATATAAATCTTGCCAACCTCGTCCACCACCCGGCTCATATGGCTGCCTGGACCGCGTACCAGAGCTGTCAGATACAGATAATATGCATTACTTATCGGGTCTTTACCGATGGCAAACCGGTTATAATTATAGTTCTCCAGAATCCACTTAGCCTCCTCAACTCTCCGCCCCCGAAGATAGACATGCGCTTGAAATAACTGAAGAAACTCATCCATAGGATCATGCTGACGCATCTTCTTGACCTTTTCCACAGCGCTGTCTACCCACTGATTCAGCTCCATGCGTCCACCCATACAAGAAACATATTCTTTTACAACCTGGGCCATCATAAATTCAATCTCACGCCGGTCCTCATTCATGCTGACATTCTGAATTACTTCTACATCATATGGCAATATTTCATAGGGAGTCACCAGAAGCACTTTGCCAAAGTTACGCCCCGCATGCAATCTGTCCGGATTTACCAAAAAATCCACCTGATAGACATTGCCCACAAAATCGTCGGTAGAAAGGCGGGTCCGTCCCACAGACAGAAATTCCCCTTCCGTCTTCACTTCAATAGGCATATACCCCCAGGTGTTCTTAATAATCGTCACCATTCCCTTGGTGACCTCTTTGATATCCTCAAAAAACATGCCTTCGCCCGGAAGCGTCAAGAAGATACACTCCTTCTGCTTAATACCAACAAGGAACTCTTCCATCGCTTGCTCTCCCAAAGACCATTTCCTCATATTGTCATATAAATAGAAGGTTCTGGGATTCTCGTATTTCAACACCTCGTAAAATTCTCTGGAGCGAAACAACTTCTGCGCTTCCACAAAATCCCGAATTGCAAGCCTCTTAAAATCATCGGTATTCTGAACCTTGCCATAGCTTGTCATAACGTAGGGCTTCTCAATAATTGCTGTAAACGGAATCCGGTATTCCCCTCCCGTACAAACTACCGTAAAATCTCCCTTCTCCACATGTCCGGGAAGCAGTCCCCTTCCGTCATATTCAAAATCCACCTTAACAGGATTCCCCTCAAATCCCTGATCAATGCAGCGCATACGATAGGAAGACGGATATACAAGTCCCCTGATAGACCCCTCCGCCCGGTTTTTAACTGTAAAACTTCCCCGGTATATCTCACCTTCACCAATTGTAAGAATCAGGCTTGTCTCAGGAAAGACGACCTGCGGCTTTTGCACCTGAAAGTCCCCTTTTGAAAACTTTTTTATTTTATTTTTCAAGCCATTCACCTCTTTAGCATTGCATTTTATTTTAAACACACTATAATAAATTATAGCATTATTGTATGAAGTATGTAAATGGTCAAAGCACAAAATATAGGAGAATTATATGACAGATAAAAAGAATCCACAGAAACGCCCTGCATTTCATGGAAGTGATATTGAACAAATTGAGCGCTGCTACGGCATTCCAAAGGAAAATATAATTCGATTCGGAGCCAATGTTAATCCTCTCGGCCTGTCGCCTTCCCTTCGCGAGAAGCTTTCAGCCAACTTAGATGTGATTACCTGTTATCCGGACCGGGATTATAAAAGCCTCAGAAAAGTAATTGCCAGATACTGTCATACTGATATGAATTATGTGGTAACCGGCAATGGTTCTACTGAACTGATTTCCCTGCTTATCAGTCAGAGAAACGCCCGTCACGCGTTGGTAATCGGCCCCACCTACTCCGAATACGAGCGAGAGCTGTCGCTTACCGGAGGCCGAATTTCCAACTATTACTTAAAAGAAACAGCGGATTTCCTGCTGGATATAGAGGATTTGAAACATGCATTAGAGAAAGACGTAGACTTTCTGATTCTTTGCAATCCCAATAACCCAACCTCCTCTGCCCTGAACCGAAAAGAGCTGGAAGCTGTATTGGACGAATGCAGAAAACGGAATATCTTTGTCATGATAGACGAAACTTATGTGGAATTTGCTCCCTCTATAGAAGAAATCACCGCAATGCCCTTTGTGCCGGATTACAATAACCTGATGGTCCTCCGGGGTGTGTCCAAGTTCTTTGCCTCACCAGGACTTCGCTTAGGCTACGGCATTACCAGCAATCAGGAGTTTCTTACCACTTTAAAAAAGCATCAGAATCCATGGAGTCTCAACAGCATCGGCGCTTATGCGGGAGAACTGATGCTTCAGGATACTGACTATATCCGGAAAACCAGACGGCTTATCTCTTCCGAACGAGAGCGATGCCTGCACACGCTGGAAGGCTGCCGCTATGCAAAAGTCTACCCTTCCTACGGCAACTTTATTCTGGTTAAAATCTGCAAAGAAGGAATGGATTCCTTTACAATATTTGAACATGCCATCCGTCAGGGCCTTATGATTCGGGACTGCTCTTCCTTTGAGGGGCTTCCAGGAGAATATATCCGGTTCTGTATTATGAAGCCAGAGGATAATACAAAACTGCTTCGGTGCCTTGGAGAACTTCTGTCATAACATATCAGGCAGCCAGATTTAAAATTCATCTGGCTGCCTGATTTCTCTAAGCCTAAATCCGTCCTTCATTTACTTGCTCTTATTTCTTTAAAATCAAAGCAATCATCGCCAGTTCTTCACTGCCTGTATTTTTCAGACCATGGCCATGACCATCACCGCAGTAGGTCACATCTCCTGCCTCCACCGCAATCTCCTGTCCGTCTTCTTCATACATTCCGCTTCCTTCTATAATATAGTAAGCTTCCGCCTCTCCATGATGTTCATGATGACCGATTTCACAGCCCGGCTGCAATGTAACGCGGTTAAACATTCCACAATACTCCCCACGCTGCTTTGGCGTAATCAATTCCTCTCTGATAATATAACCAGCGCCGCCGTTCACATGTTCTACATCTGTTTTTGTTCTCTCATCTTTGGTAGTTTTCAGCATAATCAAAACCTCTTCTTTTTTATTTTTTCAAAATCAATGCCGCCATTACGATTTCTTCATCCCCGGTATTTTTTAGGCCATGACCATGACCGTCTCCACAGTAGGTCACATCTCCTGCCTCTACGTCAATTGCCTGTCCGTCCTCTTCATACATTCCCTTCCCAGACAGAATATAGTAAACTTCCGCCTCGTCATGATGCTCGTGATGCCCAATCTCACAGTTTGGCTTTAACGTGATGCGGCTGAACATCCGGCAGTGCTCTCCACACTGTTCCGGTGTAATCAGAAGCTCCTTCGTCATATATCCTGCGCCTCCATACACACGCTCCACATCCGTCTTCACTCTGTCCTTCGTTGTTGTCTTCAGCATTACAAAGTCCTCCTTTCAATCTTATCAACGCCTTATAAACATTCTATCACAGTACGTTTTTCTCCGCAACAAACCGCTTATTGCAATAATTCCACTTCCTCAAATGCAGGTTACTGTTCACTCCGTTCACAGCAACATTCGCAAATCCATTTAAAATTCACTTCGTGAATGGAATTTGCTCACACCTGAATCGCTTTCTTACGCACTTTGCCCTAAAGGACTAGCTCTGCGTCGCAGCAATTGCAAAGTACTGTGTGAACAGTAACAAATGCAGTTACAGTTCACAGGTCATTTTGTATACAGCGGGTTGAGTCAGGAGCAGGTCTCTAAGCAGACAATTCAGGAGTGCTTTTCATGGAATTGAAATATCAGCTTATGCAGACTTAGACGCGAAGGCTTTCCTGAGCGCCTTAGTCTGCGTTAGCTGATAGTTCAATGGAATGTTACTCCGTCTGCTTAGAGACCTGCTCCTGATTCAACCCGCGTCCGACAGGCGACGTGTGAACAGTGACCAAATGCAGGTTACTGTTCTTCGCCCTGTTCCGTCTGTCATCTATTTTTCATGGAAATTCTTCCAAAACCAAAACCCTCCGAGTATCCCTCCTATGTAAAGAATATTGACAAATATCGTAGGATTATCCTTTAGTAAATACACAACAGCGACACCGGCTGCAAGGGAAACCGACAACTTAAATGCAGAAATGAATCTCTTCTCCCGGATATCCTTCGCCTGCTGAAGCTGTTCATTTCTCTTCTGCTCCAGAATGAGATATTCCATCAAATCCTCGTCGCGGATTCTAGAAAGAATCCATTTATCTCTTAAAAAATGAGCTTCTTCCCTATTTCTGCGGAAAAATCCTCTTTTCTTCGGTTCTTCTTCTATAAATTCCAGCTCCGGTTTTTCTTCATCTGCCGACACATTCCAATCCTGCTCTGCCATCTTTTCCTCACCTTCCCCTTTGTCAATTATTTCTTCTATATCTATCTTTTCACCGTAAACGTCTTCCATTACTACTTTATTCTCCCCAGCCTGTTCTATGCCCGATTCTTCTTTCACAGACTTTTCATCTTCTGGCTCATCTTCCTTAACTACTTCTACCTCCGATTCCTCTTGGATTACCTCTTCGGCTTCTGACTCGTCCTCCCCGACTTCTTCTGTTCCTGTCTCCTCTTTTGCTGCCTCTTCTGGTTCCGACTCAGCCTCCCCAGATTCTGCTTCTGGCTCCTCTTTTTCTGGCCCTTCTGGTTCTGACTCCTCTTTTTCCGGCTCTTCTGCTTTCGACTCAGCTTCCCAAGACTCTGCTTCTGGCTCGTCTTTTATTGGTTCTTCTGATTCCAGTTCACTCTTCCCAGCTTCCTCTTCCGTCTTTCTTTCATCTGTACGGGCTTCTCCCCCTGCGCCCGTTTCCTTTTCCCAAGCAGCCTCCCCAGCAAAAGGCTCTTCCTTTCCTGCTTTCTCTTCCGTATACAATGTTTCTTCCGGCATTTATACTCCCCTTTCTGATTATGATGCCTTACCGCACCTATTGTGCTGAAACATTTGACTGAAAGTAAATGTTTCAGCATAATAGAATCTACCTTATTAACTATGCAATGCAGCATTTCGCAAAATTCGACTTCTGATGATATATTAAACCAAAATAAAGAAAAAGTACATATGATTTTAACAGATTTTCGCTGCGCCTGCTTTGTTATGTTTCTGTTCACACGTCACCTGCCGGACGCGAGTTCGCATCCCTTGGAGGTTTTTTATGATATAGGGAACAAAGTTTCCTAGTATCATAAAAAACATAGCAGGCAATTCTCAGAGAATGAGACTTGTCTGCTATGTTTTATCCAAGATAGATATTCCTCTTTTCATTTTTAGTGAAAGAAATGTGCTCCAATCTGCATTCCGTAACCTCCCTGGTCAAAGTACAGACATCCCCCGATTGGATTCTGACCGGCAAGCGCCGCGTCTGCCGCCTGCATAGCTGTCGAAGTATACCCTCCTGAGCTCCGCACCTGGTCTAACCATCCGCTGCCTGCCGGACCAAACTGTCCCGGCTGATAAATAACGCCCTCCATAGTATTAGGATATGCGCCGCTGGCAATTCGGTTCAGAACCACCGCTCCAACGGCAACCTGTCCTTCAAATGACTGATTTCCGGCCTCGCAGAAAATAATAGAAGCCAAAAGCTCTCTCTCTGAACCGCTTCCGGCAGCAGACGCCGTTCTGGCCGCCGCCTGTGCTGCCTGTGCTTCCCGCTCCGCCTGCTCAGCCTTTTGTCTTTCTTCAGCTTCCTTCTGCGCCCTTAACTCTTCCGCCTTTTCTTCCGCTTTTTTCAGAGTCTCCTTCACAGTTTCCGCCGGCTTTTCGTTTACCTCGGCCATCTTACCATCTGCCATTTCTTCAAAACCATCTGACAAAAGCAGTTCCATTGATAATACTGCGGTCCCTGGTAAAATTCCATCCTGTATATCCGCCGCATGACTGGTAAATCCTAATGTCATCGTAGATAGAGCCACCGAAGCGGCCATACACATTCGCGCCTTTGCTACTCCGTTTTTTAAATGAAATTTGTATTTCAACATAAATATGATTCCCTCCTGTATACATACTTTGTTTTGTTAATAAAGTATACTCATTTTTTTCAACTTTATTACAATTATTACAAAATTGTTACATTTTGTACTGAAGGCATCATATCATGCGTCCATATAAAATTCAATTATAACTATTTTCCAATACTGTTATATCCTGCCAGAATAGTACTGTTATATTTTCGCAATATCAACCAGTGTCAGCTTCTTAATATCCGTATTCTCCAGACTGGTAATCAGCGCCTGGGCCGTATCAATGGCTGTCAGCACATTCACCCCGGTCTCAATCGCGCTTCTTCGGATTACAAAACCATCTTTCGCACGCTCCGCTCCCTGAGGCGGCGTATCAATAACCAAATCAATCTTATGTCCCAGAATCAAATCCATCAGATTCGGCGACACCTGCTCAATCTTATTGACCGCAATCGCTTTCACTCCATGTTCTTTTAGGGCTGCGGCAGTACCTTCCGTAGCGAAAATCTTGTACCCAATCTCCGCAAATCGACGCCCAATCTCCACGATATCCTTTTTATCCTCGTCCCTGACGGTAATAATCATATTGTTATGCTTCGGAAGCTTGATTCCTGCGCCTAAAAAGGCCTTGTACAGCGCTTCGTCAAAAGTCTTAGCAATCCCCAAGCACTCCCCTGTGGACTTCATTTCCGGCCCTAAGCTGATATCTGCATCCCGGATTTTTTCAAAGGAAAATACCGGCATTTTCACCGCGAAATAATCCGCCTCCGGCTGAAGTCCTGGAGTATAGCCGAGTTCCTGAATCGTATGGCCAATAATAACCTTAGAAGCCAGCGGCACGATAGGGATTCCGGTCACCTTGCTGATATATGGAACGGTACGGCTGGAACGCGGATTTACTTCAATTACATATACGTCCTCCCCACACACAATAAACTGAATATTAATCAGCCCGATTACATGGAGAGACTGCGCAAGCTTTCTGGTATATTCTTCAATGGTCCGCTTCGTCTTTTCGCTGATGCTTTTCGCAGGATAAACAGAGATACTATCCCCGGAATGGATTCCGGCCCGTTCAATATGCTCCATAATTCCGGGAATCAGAATATCGGTTCCGTCACAGACCGCATCCACCTCAATCTCCTTGCCCTGAAGATACTTGTCAACCAGAATCGGATGATCCTGCGCAATCCGATTGATGATTCCGATAAATTCATCGATATCATGATCGTTAATCGCAATCTGCATACCCTGACCGCCCAGCACGTAGGAAGGTCTTACCAAAACCGGATATCCAAGTCTGTTGGCCACTTCCTTAGCCTCTTCTGCCGTATATACCGTTCCTCCGGTAGGTCTTGGAATCTCACACTTTTCCAGAATTGCATCAAACAATTCCCTATCCTCTGCCGCATCTACGTTCTCTGCCGAGGTTCCCAAAATAGGAACGCCCATTTTCATTAACGCTTCCGTAAGCTTAATGGCCGTCTGGCCGCCAAACTGAACCACCGCTCCGTCCGGCTTCTCCAAATCTACAATGCTCTCCACATCCTCCGGGGTCAGAGGCTCAAAATACAGCTTGTCCGCAATGTCAAAATCCGTACTTACCGTCTCCGGGTTATTATTTACTATAATTGTCTCATAGCCTTCCTTTGCAAACGCCCAGGTACAATGCACTGAGCAGAAGTCAAATTCAATTCCCTGCCCGATTCGGATGGGACCTGAGCCAAGCACTAAAACTTTTTTGCGGCTTCCCGTCTCCTCTACCTCATTCTCGCTTCCGTATACGGAATAATAGTAAGGCGTTTCCGCCGCAAATTCCGCCGCGCAGGTATCTACCATCTTGTAAGCCGCCGTAATACCGTACTGATGACGCATATCATGAATTTCCCGCTCGGTATGTCCGGTAATCTTTGCGATTACATTATCCGGAAATTCCATCCGTTTCGCTTCTCTCAAAAGCTCTTCACTTAAAGCGCTGCGCTTCATCTTCGTCTCTAACTCTACCAGCCGGGCAATTTTGTCGATAAACCATTTGTCAATCTTCGTGACCTCATGGATTTCCTGAATGCTGATTCCCTGACGGACTGCCTCCGCAATCTTCCAGATTCGTCTGTCGTCCACCACTTTTAATACTTCTAACAGCTCTTCTCCCGTAAGGTAGGAATAATCATAAGACATCAGACTGTCTACATGCTGCTCCAGAGAGCGAATCGCCTTCATCAGAGCGCCCTCGAAGTTATCACAAATACTCATCACCTCACCGGTAGCCTTCATCTGAGTGGTCAACGTACGCTTCGCACTGATAAATTTATCAAAAGGAAGCCTTGGAATCTTCACTACACAGTAATCCAGCATCGGCTCAAAGCTGGCGTAGGTCTTCTTTGTAACCGCGTTCTGAATCTCATCCAGGGTATAGCCGAGGGCAATCTTTGCAGCCACTTTGGCGATTGGATATCCGGTGGCCTTAGATGCAAGGGCAGAAGAACGGCTCACTCTAGGATTTACCTCGATAACACAGTATTCAAAGGTATCCGGGTGCAGAGCATACTGCACGTTGCAGCCTCCGGTAATGTTTAACTCGCTGATAATATTCAGCGCAGAAGTACGGAGCATCTGATACTCCTTATCCCCTAACGTCTGGGAAGGAGCCACAACGATGCTGTCTCCGGTATGCACGCCTACCGGGTCAATATTTTCCATATTACATACGGTAATGCAGTTGCCGTTGCCGTCACGCATCACCTCATATTCAATCTCTTTCCAACCGGCAATACAGCGTTCCACGAGAACCTGTCCTACCCTGGAAAGTCTTAGACCATTCTCTAAAATCTCCACCAACTGCCTGCGGCTATTTGCAATACCGCCGCCGCTGCCGCCCAGGGTATATGCCGGACGTAGAACGACCGGATACCCGATACTTTCCGCAAACTGAATACCGTCCTCAACGTTTTCCACTACCAAAGACGCCGCGCAGGGTTCCCCAATCTTTTCCATGGTTGCCTTAAATTCCAGGCGGTCTTCCGCTTTTTTAATGGTCTCGGACGTAGTTCCGATTAACCGCACGTGATTCTCTCTCAAAAATCCGGTCTCTTCCAGCTCCATCGCCAGATTAAGTCCTGCCTGTCCGCCCAGAGTCGGAAGGATGCTATCCGGTTTCTCTTTTAAAATCAACTGCTCCACTACTTCTACCGTAAGCGGTTCAATATAGACCCGGTCTGCAATATCTTTGTCTGTCATAATCGTCGCAGGGTTGGAGTTTAATAATACAACCTCCACTCCCTCCTCCTTCAGAGAGCGGCATGCCTGCGTACCCGCATAATCAAATTCTGCTGCCTGTCCGATAATAATCGGACCGGAGCCAATCACAAGTACCTTCTGAATATCCTTAATTTTAGGCATCTTTCCTCTCCTTTCTATCCTTCATCATCTGAATGAACCTATCGAACAGGTATCCTGAATCCTGCGGTCCCGGACAGGCCTCCGGATGAAACTGCACCGTAAAGATATCCTTGCCTATGTATGCAAGACCTTCGTTGGTTCCATCGTTTACATTTACAAAAGCTTCCTTCGCAACCGTTTCATCTATCGTCGAAGCATCCACCGCGTAGCCATGGTTCTGAGACGAGATATACACCCGGCCTGTTGCAAGGTCCTTCACCGGATGATTGCCTCCCCGGTGTCCATATTTCAGCTTGTACGTTTTCCCTCCATGTGCAAGGGCCATGAGCTGATGCCCCAGACAAATTGCAAAGATTGGAATATCTGTATCTGACAATTTCTTGACTTCCTTAATAATAGAAACATTCGTCTCCGGATCTCCGGGTCCATTGGATAACATGATCCCGTCCGGATGACTTGCTATGATATCTTCAGCAGCCGTATGTGCCGGATAAATGGTCACCTCACAGCCTCTGATGTTCAAAGACCTGGCAATATTACTCTTTGCGCCGAAATCCATAAGCGCAACCTTACATCCTTCTCCCACAAGGACTTCTTTTTCTGTGCAAGCAGCCTCAGAAACTACGTCCCCAATCCGGTATTCCTTAAGCTTTGGAAGAATTTCTTGAAGGTCATACGCTTCATCCGTCGTAATCATACCGTTCATGGTTCCCTTTTCCCTGAGAATCTTGGTAAGCGCCCGGGTGTCTATCCCTGCAATCCCAGGAATATCCTGTTCTTTCAGAAACTCTTGAATCGTTCCCTCGCAGCGGAAATTACTTGGCATCCTCGCAAGCTCCCTCACAATATATCCGTCCGGCCACGCTTTCTTCGATTCCATATCCGGTGTAATTCCATAATTACCAATTAACGGATAGGTCATTACCACTGCCTGTCCGGCATAAGATGGGTCTGTCAATACCTCCAAATATCCTGTCATAGAAGTATTGAACACAATCTCGCTTATTACATCTTTCTCAGAACCGATACTGGTTCCGGTAAAGACTGTCCCATCTTCTAAGATAAGAAATGCTTTCATACACTCACCTGTTCCCTTTCTGTGTTTTCTCTTTAAAAATATAACTGCACAAATTGTAGAAATTATACAACAAGTTCCTGTATTTTTCAACCCTGATACAACGAATATTCATAGCCTGTGGTAGCAGTTCGTTACTGTTCACACATCGCCTGCCAGACGCGGATTGAATCAGGAGCATGTCTCTGAGCAGACGGAGTAACATTCCATTTGAAATCGCTTCGCGATTAAATTTTACATTCTTTCTTAATGCCTAATATTGCCAGTATATAGTCAGTTTACAAAGCTCCGGCCGGTCTTCATAATAATACTGTACTTCTCCCAATCCATAAATACTGCATAGATTCTGAGCCGCAATATGAACCAGGCTTCCGAGAATCTCTTCTTTCGCCTGCTGATAACTAGCCTCATCAAAATACTTGAATACGGTTGGGTTACGCCGCTCATTAATCGCCCCGTTCAACGCATTCAGCGCCGTATCACTGTCATAGCTATCATAATACATCCCATTTACCACATAATAATTCCAGGACATACCGGTACACTCCGGTAATGGATATTCCACATCTGCCTTATGAGTGCGGTTTATTTCTACATCATTACAACACATATAATCATATGTAATATTTTCCCACTGAGACGCCTCCTCTCCTTCTGCAAGCTGGTATACCGGATCTCCCCAAGTGGTGTCCAAATGGTAATATTCCCCGCCGCACTGTACCATATTCCATGCATGGGAATTTGTTTCGTTCGCAGTCCCCGTCACATAGATTGTTGTAATCCCCAGCCTCTCCAAAAGATATTGTGCCGCTTTGGAATAACCAGCGCAAACCGAACGTTTCCCTGCCAGAGAACTGTATATATTCTGATTATCGGGAGCCTCCAAATCATACTCAACAGAATTAACAATATATTCATACACATACAAAATCTTGTCATAATCCGACGCATCCATAGATATGCCCTGAAGAACTTCACGAACCGCACTGTCAATCTGTTCCTGTCTGGCCTGCTTCTCCTCTAAAGAACAATTGTATTCCGGACTCACAATCGTATAGGGTTCCTGCCCGGAATCCATCTCATAAGAGGTAGAACTTACCCCTCCATCGCACCAGAAAAAATCAGGATAATCCCGCAAAACCTCTCCCAGAATACGGTTTGCCTGATTTGCATCCTTACAATGAATATAAATCTCATCCTCCCGATTCTTCAATCCCTGATAAATCTCCCGGTAAATTCTCTTCTCTTCCTTATTACTCAATAGACTATAATAATAATGAAGCGCAAATTTCTCTTCTCCTTCGGAATCTTCCTGATAGGGAATCTCCTGATAAGCCTCTACATCCTTCTCGCCCTGAGCAAACTTATGCTCCTTAAATAACCGGAATCCTATCAGCAGCAGCAAAACAAACAGCCATATAAGTAAAAATCTTAACAGAAACCTCAGACAGCCACCTTTTCTCTTCTTCATAACTACTCCCCGTAAAATACTTTATTTGTTGTCGCTCACTCTGCAAACACTAAGATTTATTCACAATCTATATCTATCTGTATATATTAATTGTAACAGAATTTGCGAGGTTACACAATGAGCGATCCTATACCATCTTCTGACACTCCTGATGTTGGACGTCTTCAGATTAATATTACTTCCCAAATCACTTCTTTCCCGGTTTCTGATGCTACCATCAGTATTTCATATACTGGAGTTCCAGAAAGCACCCTGGAACAGGTAACGACCGATTCTTCCGGGCAGACTGAGATTCTGGAACTCTCCGCCCCTCCGGTGGAATACAGCTTAAACCCGGAAAATGATATTCAGCCATATTCTGAATATACCCTGCAGATACAGGCCCCCGGCTTTGAGCCGATAAGCATTGCAGGCACAGAAATACTTGCAGATACGACAGCTATTCAGAATGTACAGCTAAACCCTCTGGATACCACCGGTACGGAGGAAGAAGTCTTCGTCATTCCGGCCCATACATTATATGGCACCTACCCACCCAAAATACCGGAGGATGAAATCAAACCGGTAAATGAGAGCGGTGAGATTGTATTGAGCCGAGTAGTGGTTCCTGAATATATTGTGGTGCACGACGGAAGTCCCAGAGATAGTACTGCAAAAAATTATTATGTGAAATATAAAGATTATATTAAGAACGTGGCCTCCAGTGAAATCTACGCCACATGGCCGGCCAATACGATTCGCGCGAACGTGCTTGCCATTATGTCCTTCACCTTAAATCGGGTATATACGGAGTGGTATCGAAACCAGGGTTATGATTTCACCATCACCTCCTCCACTGCTTTCGACCACAAATGGATACCGGAACGGAATATCTTTCAATCCATTTCTGTCATTGTAGATGAGCTGTTTGCCGATTATCTGTCCAGACCAAATGTGCGCCAGCCAATCCTGACCCAGTACTGCGACGGACGGCAGGTACAGTGTCCGAACTGGATGACCTTTTTGTTATAACCTATAAAGTTTTAAAATTGGCTATTATGCTAACTTCTTGACAAAATCTGCACATTCGTCTCGGATGTTCCGCTATCATACTTCACACAAAAAAGGCGGCTTTTACCGCCGCCATTTTTCTGTTTCCGCTTAAGCTATTTCTTCTAACTTCGCCTTCAATTTCTCCACTTCACTTTCTAAGCGGTTTACCCTCAGCTTAAGCATCTCTTTTTCGTTTTCGATTTTCAACGCTTCATCCAGCTTCCGGCTTAAATCCAAGTGACCTTCAGCGATAATTTTAATTCCTTTATTCGTCTCGTTTTCAAGTGTTAGTTGTAATGCCCTCATATCGCTTTTAAGCGCTCCAACATCTGACTTAATCGGTTTTACAACCCTTTCAATGATTTCAGTAATCATTTCTAAGTCTTTGTGTTCTAACATTAATTTATCCTCCTCTCCCCTTCCGGTAGTGTCAAGTTAACTACCATATTTTTTTAACAAACCTTATTATTTCAAGGGTTTCACCACTTTTTCAAAGAAAAAAGCAATGACCTCCCTTTTTTGTGTCAAT
>CAJSZQ010000027.1 GCA_910574185.1 Lachnospiraceae bacterium | reverse complement strand
TCGTTAGCCATCTTTTTTCTATTTTATCATTAATTTTAATGGAGGCGACGATACACATGTATCGTCGCCTCCCATGCATTGGACTATCTATTTCCCGACAGCCCCTTTTCCTTTTCGCAGAGTAAAATACTCTGCGAATCTTACATAGCGGTGTGTAGAACGATTATTTAACATAATTTGCTGATTAGTATGAGGATATCAATGCTCTATTCGCGCAAAATCCTGGATAGAGCGTAGATATATACTTCTATAATCTTATAGAAGCCTAAGAAGAAGGGATATGGAGTGTCCCCTAATACTCCAATAAAGTATACAAGGAGGATGTAACATGAAAAAAAGGATTTTGAGTGCAGTACTGGGTGCAGCCATGGTAGCGTCACTTTTAATGGGATGCGGAAGCGGCGACTCCTCTGAACCTGCAGACGATGCACAGGCAACAGAAGACAATGCTGGCGACGATGCCGGCGCTTCAGGAGAGAAGACAGCGAAGGATTATAAGATCGCAGTGGTTCCGAAGATGACAAACCTTGCATGGTTTGAGCGTATGGAAGACGGTGTGAATGATTACAACGACGCCAACGGTACGGAAGTATTCTACGGTGGTTCACCGGAAGGCGACGGACAGGCAGCATATGTAGAAACCCTTATTTCTCAGGGATATGATGCAATCTGTGTAGTTCCGTTTGACGTAGAGGCTCTTGATCCGGTTCTGAAGAAAGCAAAAGACGAGGGTATTAAGATTATCTGTCATGAGGCTTCTACGGTACAGAACATGGATTATGATATCGAGGCTTTTGACACAACAGAATATGGCGCTCATTTGATGGAGAAGATTGCAGAACTGACAGACGGCAAGGGTGAATACATCCAGACGGTTGGCGCTCTGACATCTATCTCACACGTTGAGGAAGCCGACGGCGGAAAAGCTTATGCGGACGAGAACTGTCCAGAGCTTAAGATGTACGGCGACAAGATTATCTCTGATGATAACGAAGATACAGCTTACAATAAGGTTAAAGAGGCGTTGACAGCTAATCCGGATATCGTTGCTATTCAGTGTGCGGCTATGAGCGAGACTCCAGGCGCTGCACGTGCGGTAGCAGAGCTTGGACTGAAAGGAAAGGTTCATATTGCCGGTACATCTTTGGTATCTGTATGCGGCAAGTATGTTGAAGACGGAACTGTTGAGCTTATGAGTTTCTGGGATCCTGCGCTTGCTGGACAGGCTATGATTGAGCTGGCAGTAGCAACCCTGAACGGAACAGCAGACGAGAATCTTTCTATTGATGTTCCTGGATACGAGACGCTGACACTGGAAGGCAATGTATATACAGGAAGCGCCTGGATTGATGTTGACGCTGACAATGTAGACGATCCGGCTTACGACTTCTAAGGAATTAAGAAAGATTTAAAAATGAGCCTTAAGCCTCATGGAGATTTGTCTAAAGGCACTTCTCTATGGGGCTTTATTAAAAAGAAATGAGGGATTCGACATGGCAGAAGTATTTCTGAAACTGGAGAATATTAAGAAATCATTTGGCGGCGTTAAGGCCTTGAAGGGTGTGAATCTTGAAGTACGAAAAGGAGAAGTTCTGTGTCTTGCAGGTGAGAACGGCTGTGGAAAATCAACGCTGATTAAAGTTATTTCCGGAGCTCATGACGCAGATTCAGGAGAGTACATTCTAGATGGAAATAAAGTTGACAAACTGAAGCCAATTGATGCGATTCGTGCCGGTATCCAGGTAATTTATCAGGATTTTGCGGTTTTTCCAAATCTTACTGTGGCTGAGAATATAGCCATGAATAATTCGCTTATGACTGGCGCAAAGGTCATGAATTGGAAGAGAGCCAGAGAATTGGCCATAGAGGCGATGAAGCAGGTAGGAGCCAATATGGACCCGGATGTTCTGGTAGAAAGACTGACTGTAGCGAATAAGCAGATGGTAGCGATTTGCCGCGCTATAATTAATGATGCGAAATTTTTGATTCTTGACGAGCCTACAACAGCCCTGACCAAAAAAGAGGTTGAGAATCTGTTCCAAATTATCCGCAGACTGAAGGAAAAAGGAATCGCAATTATGATTGTAAATCATAAGCTGGACGAGATTTACGAGATTGCGGATAAGCTTACGATTATCAGAAATGGTGAGTACGTATCCAGCGGAGATATTAGTGAATATGACAGGGCAAGATTTATCAGGGATCTTACCGGTCACGATATTGTAGAAACTACCTATCATCCAGAAAAGGTAAGTCAGGATGAGGTATTGAAGGTTGAAAATTTAAGCAGAAAAGGTGCTTTTGAAAATGTTTCCTTTACGATAAATAAGGGAGATGTATTGGGGGTTACCGGTCTTTTGGGTTCTGGACGAAGCGAGATTGGCGACGCGATATTCGGCATTGCTCCTGCTGAGACAGGCAGGATTGTATTAAACGGCAATGAGGTAAAGATTAAAGGGATTGAAGATGCAGTATCAAACCGGATTGCATATGTACCGGAGGACAGACTGACGCAGGGTCTTTTCCTGGAGAGAAGCATTCGCGATAATATGGTCGCGGCTTCTATCGGTAAGTATTTCAAGAAAGGTAAGCTTGACCATAAACAGATTGCAGACGATACCCAGATGTGGATTGATAAGGTTGCGGTGGTAACTGCTAATGATTTGGTGCCGATTCGTACATTGTCAGGCGGTAACGCTCAGAAAGTAGTTATTGCGAAGTGGTTGAATACAGACCCTCAGCTGATTGTGCTGAACGGACCTACGGTGGGCGTTGATATTGGTTCAAAGAGCGAGATTTTTGAGATTCTTCATGAGCTTGCAAAAGAAGGCGTGGGAGTTATTGTTATTTCTGACGATTTGTCAGAGCTGGTACAGAATTGCAATAAGATTATAGTTATGAGAAACGGACAGGCGGTAGCTCATCTGGATCAGGCGGATGAACTTGTAAATGAGAATGAATTGTACGGCATGTTCAGTGAAGAGGGAGGCGAGCAATAATGAAATCAATAAAATGGAAAGAAGTATTGACTTCTAATCAGATGTTTATCATTTATATTATTGCCATTCTTTCTTTGGCAATCGGTATGAAAAATTCCGCGTTCTTTGATTTTTCTACCGTTATTACTCTGAGCAGAGCTCTGCTGGTCACTCTGTGCTTTGCGATTTGCGAGATGGTGGTTATTATTTCCGGTGGAATTGATGTTTCATTTCCAGCGGTTGCATGCGCGGCGCTTTATATTCCGGTAAAGGTTATGACGGATGCAGAGATTGATAATGTGTTTTTGGCGTTTCTCTTTGCAGCGGTAATCGGTCTGGTTGTGGGAATCGTGAACGCGATTTTGATTTCAATTTTGAAGATTCCTCCGCTGATTGCAACTTTGGGTGTGAGCAGTATGACAAGCGGCGCGCTCCTTACCTTTTTCGGAACAAGGGAAATTTCAAGGATTCCGGAATCGGTCAGCGCGCTGAGTAAGGTATTTATTTTGAATTATACCAATGCCAGCGGCGCTACATATTCATTGACAGTATTTATACTTGTACCCATTATCTTATGTATTGCGGTACATCTGATTTTGCGTTATACCATGCTGGGAAGAGGAATCTTTGCCATTGGCGGAGATCAGAATGCGGCGCGTATTGCAGGATTTAATGTAATTAGGCTGCAGTTTATTGTCTATATTTTCTCAGGAGTTATGGCAGGTATCGCAGGCATGATTTACTGTATTCTTTGCGACAGTGCGAACCCGTTAAACTTAATGGGAAGCGAGATGATGATTATTGCGGCGGTAGTTGTCGGCGGAACGCGTATTACTGGCGGACATGGTTCCGTATCCGGTACAATTCTCGGAGTTATTCTGATTGCATTGATTCAAAACAACTTAATTATGCTGGGCGTGCCCACTTATTGGCAGACGTTTGTCGTAGGTGCGGTAATTGTAATAGGTACTTCGATTACATCGCTGAAAGCAAAAGCAGTTGAACAGAATCAAAAAGTTTAAAGGGAGGAAGATACAATGAAGATATTAAAAAAATTCGATCATAATACTCTCTCTTTGCTGGGAATGTATGTTGTTGTTCTTGTGGCTATGCTGATACTGAATCCGTCGGGATATTATTCTGCATTGAATATCCGGTCCATGTTCTACCTGTTTCCGGAATATGGCGTGTTGACCTTTGGTATGATGCTCTGCATGATTTCCGGAGGAATTGATTTGTCTCTGGTTGGAATTGCCAATCTGTCCGGTGTAGTAGCTGCTTATATTATGGTACATATGGGAGGAACAGAAGCGGGAGCGGGCGCAATCATTCTTGCAATTGTGGCTGCGTTGCTGGTAGGCGCTGTTTGCGGATGTTTTAATGGATTCCTGATTGGATATGTAAAGATTCCGCCGATGTTAGTTACGCTGTGTGGACTGCAGTTATATACCGGGCTTGCTATGGTTATTACAACAGGCCCTGGAATCACAGGACTTCCACAAGGGTATATCAGTATTGCGAACGGAACGTTTGCAGGAATGCCTTATACGTTTCCGATATTTGCAATCGTGACGCTGGTTGTCGCATTTGTCCTGAAATCAACTACATACGGGCAGAAGGTATATTTCCTTGGAAGTAATGCAGAGGCTTCCAGATATTCTGGTATCAATAACCTGAAAGTAATCATCACCACTTATTTGATTTCCGGTGTTTTGGGCTCTATCAGCGGTATTTTAAGTTCCTCCCATTATGGCTCAGGAAAATCAAATTATAATACGTCCTATACGCTGCTTTCTCTGTTGATTGTAGTATTAGGAGGAGTTCATCCTGACGGCGGCAAGGGAAAAGTAATCGGCGTTACGCTGGCAATCGTTCTTCTCCAGTTGATTTCATCTGCATTCAGTATTCTTCGGATTGATACGGTTATTACAGACCTTGTATATGGAGCTATTCTGATTATTGCGCTGATTATAACGAATGTTTCTGCAAGCAGAGCGGCGAAAGCGAAGAAATAGTTACGGTCCACTTTGTGATGCGTAACAAGAAATAAGGTAAAGGAGTCTGATATCATGAAAAAAATTATTAATAAGCCTGAGAACTATGTGGACGAGATGCTGGAAGGTCTCTATGCGGCGCATCCGGATTATATTACCTATACGGCCGATGATTTGCGCTGTCTGGTTACCTCAAATAAGGTTCCGGGGAAAGTGGGGATTGTCACAGGAGGGGGTTCAGGCCATCTTCCGCTGTTTCTTGGATATGTGGGAAAAGGAATGCTTGACGGTTGCTGTGTAGGCGGAGTGTTTCAGTCTCCGAGTCCGGAGCAGGTATTTAATGTTACAAAAGAAGTAGACGACGGTGCGGGTGTTCTGTATATTTACGGAAATTATAACGGAGATATTCTGAATTTTGATATGGGCGCTGAGATGGCGGATTTTGAAGAGAATATTCGTGTTGAGACGGTGGTTGCAGGCGAGGATGTGGCTTCAGCGGCGCCGGCTGCTCCCGGAGAGCCGAATCACCGCCGGGGAGTTGCAGGCATTGTATTTGTATACAAGTGTGCGGGAGCGGCGGCAGCCCAGATGAAAGACTTAGATGAGGTGAAGCGAATCGCAGAGAAAGCAGCGGCGAATGTGAGGACGATGGGAGTCGCCCTGACGCCTTGTACCATTCCAGAAGTAGGAGCTCCGGGATTTGCCATCGCTGACGACGAGATGGCAATCGGTATGGGTATCCATGGCGAAGCGGGAATCCGCAACGGCAAGCTTGAGATGGCAGATAAAATCGTGGATGAGATGTTAGAGAAGATTCTTCCAGATATCCCTTATACAAAGGGGGATGAAGTTGCCGTACTTGTGAACGGGCTTGGCGCTACGCCGCTGGATGAACAGTATATTGTGACGCGCCATATCAGCAAGCGGATGGAAGAAGAAGGAATCAAGGTTCACCGTTACTATGTGGGTGAATTTGCGACAGCGATGGAGATGGCTGGATTTTCCATTTCTTTATTGAAGCTTGACGATGAACTGAAAGAGCTTTTGGACGCTCCGGCTGCAACACCGTTTTTCAAACAACTGTAATTGACAGGAGGACTGAATCATGGATGCTTCATATTTGGTAAAAATGCTGGGTGAAATCAGCAAAACGATGGATGAGAACAGAGAACGGCTGATTGAACTGGATAGCGTGGCGGGCGACGGCGACCTTGGCCTTACTATGACTAAGGGATTTCGGGCAGCTTATGATACGGCGGAAGCTTCCGGGGAAGCAGACGCAGGAAGACTTCTTTATAATGCAGGGAAGGCAATGTCCAGTGCGGCTCCTTCTACAATGGGAACCCTGATGGCTCTCGGACTGATGCAGGGCGGCAAGGTTCTGAAAGGGAAAACTGATTTGGCGGACGAAGACATTGCTGCTTTCTTTGCAGCCTATGAAGAGTCGGTTATGACGAGAGGCAAGGCAAAGCTTGGCGAGAAGACTTTCCTGGATGGTTTTGACCCGGGCGTTAAGGCTATGAAAGGAGCGCTGGATGCGGGAGATTCTCTTGCAGAAGCCACAAAGAAGGCGGCTGAAGCCGCAGAAGAAGGATTCAAAGCGGCAAAGTCTATGCTGGCAGTACATGGAAAGCCGGCAGTGAAAGGAGAGGCTTCCAGAGAGATGGATGATCCGGGAGCCTGTGTGGCGGCGCTTATTATGCAGGCAGTAGCGGCGGCGTCTGTATAATACAGCATTTCCTTAATGCGCATATATTAAGCGCCTGATATTTGTGCCAGCGTGGTACTGACGGAAATAGTAGGTGTTTAGTGTATGCGTAATTTAAGGAATGCTGTACTGGTACAACGAATAGTAAATTATTGGCAGACTAGTGTGCTGACCGCATTATATTCAGCCAAACCTCCTTGCCTATCCGTCCATCTGCCGCGTTGGATTTTCTATCCGTAGCCACCGCTACGCCGTCGAAAATCCGCCTTGCAGATGAGCGAATATTCTGCGGAGTTTCGCCAGATATAATGCGGTCAGCACACTAGATACCTGCTGCATTTATGCCGGATATAAAAACAGCCGGGTAAATGTGGCAGGTCGTCACATTTTTATAAGTGAGGTATGATAAATGAGGAAAATTAAAGTTGAAATGTTAACGGAAGAAGCATTTGCGCCATACGGAAAGATTATATCGTCAGAGGGAAGAGAGGATTTAGGCGCGCCTGGTTCACATAGCTGGTTTCCGCAGGTTGTCGTAAGAGAAGAACCAACGTCTGTGAATTTGATGGAGGTATTTCCAAAGGAATTTGTATGTAAAAAGTTTGAGGCGCATGATTATACAGAGGAGACTCTGATTGCAATGACTGGCGGAGTCATTGTTCCGATGATGCCGAAGGATGAATTTAATGTGGAACATTTAAAGGCTTTTTATGTACCGAAGGGAACCGGTATCTGCTGTGCGCCCGGCGTATGGCATTTTGCACCTTATGTATTGGGTGAGAGTGTGTGGTGTACGGTTATTTTTAAGAATAATACAAGTCATGATGATATTTATTTCAAAGAATTGGATGAAACAGTTGGAATGGAGCTTGCATAAGGGACGGAGGCATGCGTAAATGCGAAAATTAGATTGCGTATTAGGAGTTGACATGGGAACTGGCGGCGCCAGAGTTGGTATTTTTGATTTGAAGGGAAAGCCGATTATCTTTTGTGAAGAGCCGTATCCTTTGTATACGCCGGCATCCGGGCGGGCAGAGCAGAAGCCGGACGAGTGGTGGGATTCGATTTGCAAGGCTTCAAAGAGAGCGATAAGCGAAAGCGGGATTGACCCGGCCTGTATTAAGGGGATGAGCGTAGATACCACCTGCTGTACCGTACTTCTGTCAGGGGACGATATGGTTCCTTTGCGTCCGGCGATTATGTGGATGGATGTTCGTGCGTCAGAACAGGCCAAACGGATTTCGGAATCCGGACATGATTCGCTGAAATATAATGGTTATGGTATGGTATCTGCCGAATGCCTGCCTGCGAAAGCATTATGGTTAAAGGAAAACGAGCCGGAGCTTTATCACAAAGCAACCAGATTCTATGAATGTACGGATTGGCTGATGTATATGCTGACCGGTGAATATACAGCGAGCATTAACTGTGCTTCCTGCCGTTGGTATTATAATGCAGAGGAGGGCGGCTATCCGGTAGATTTCTATCATACGATTGGACTGGAAGATTTGGCACCAAAGCTTCCTTCCAGAGTATTGCCGCTTGGTGAATTTGTAGGCGGTCTGACGAAAAAGGCAGCGGAGGATATGGGACTTGCAGAAGGGATTCCGGTTGGAGAAGGCGGAGCGGATGCATTTGTGGGCGTAATTGGTTTAAATGCTTTTCAGCCAGGAAAGCTGACTTTAATTACAGGCTCTTCGCATTTGCATATCGCGCAGTTTAAAGACCCTATTTATAAAAAGGGAATGTGGGGTTCCTATCCGGATGCAATAGTGCCGGGGCTTCGGATGGTGGAAGGAGGACAGACCTCCACTGGCTCTGTAGTGAACTGGTTTAAGAATCAACTGTGTGGAACGGTTAAGGCGCAGGCGGAAGAAGAAGGAGTAAGCGTGTATGATATCCTGAACAGGGAGGCAGAGAAACTTCCAATCGGAGCGGAAGGTATTGTAGCTCTTGATTTCTTTCAGGGAAACCGCACGCCTCATGTTGATCCGGATGTGAGAGGAATGTTCTACGGACTGTCTCTTGGACACACGCCGGCTCACATGTATCGTGCAATCATTGAGAGTATCTGTTATGGAACAGAGGCGATTCTGGAAGTGTTCCGGAGCGCAGGGTTTATGCCGAAAGCAATGGTTGTTTCCGGAGGCGCTGTAAAGAGCCGTTTCTGGCTGCAGACTCATGCAGATGTGTGTAATGTTCCGGTTGTAGTGCCTGAATGTACGGAAGGCCCATGTCTCGGCTCGGCGATTCTTGGTGCGGTAGCAGGTAAATGCTATCCTGATATTGATACGGCGGCTGAAGCAATGACAACCATTGACTATATGGTGGAGCCGGACCAGGCAAGGCATGAGGAGTATAGGTTCTATTTTGAGAAATATAAAGAAATCTATGCGCTCGCAAAAGACTGGATGCATGCGGTAACCATGCATGTGACACAGAAATAGCGGGACAAGGAGAAGAGAACTATGGCAAAGGTATCGGTATCGATTCTGGCCTGTGACCAGACCAGAATCGGAGAACAGGTTCAGGAAGCGGAACGGGCAGGAGCCGATGTGGTTCATATTGACGTGATGGACGGGGTGTATGTTGAGAATGTAACTTTTGGTCCCCAGCTTGTAACTGATTTAAAGAAGATTACAAGACTTCCGTTGTCTGTACATATGGAACTTTTAAGACCGGAGACATTCCTTCCTATGTTTGCGAGGGCGGGAGCAGACATCATTACATTTCAGTTAGACGCCTGTCCGAATCCGATTCATATGCTGCGGGAAATTCACAAAGCAGGTTTGAAGGCGGGAGTTGGAATCGGCCCGGCATATGATGTGGAGAGTCTGAAATATCTGCTTCATCACATGGACGGCTTGATTCTTATGAGCGTAGAGCCAGGGTACGGCGGCCAGACTTTTGAGGAAAGTGTGTATGAGAAGCTTCGCCGGGCAAGAGAGATTATGGATGAGACAGGATATCATGTGCCAGTCAGTGTTGACGGCGGCGTGAATGTGCAGACAGGGCGCAGATTGGTTGAAGCAGGCGCCGATGTACTGATTGCTGGCAGTTCTGTCTTCCAGTCAGATTCTATAACGGCTGCGGTGAAAGGATTAAAGAAATTGTAGGGGCGGCAGACATAGATTATTTTCAGGTTGCTGTGAACGGAGTGAACGGTAACAATTTCAGAGTTTTGTCTATACGGATTATAAAAATGGGGCTTTACAGTTAGACGGGTGGTATGCTATACTGACGAAGTGTTAATCAACTGGCGTTCGGTAACCGGAGAACTCCGACCGTTACTTAATGCCGGCAGTGTAAAGAATAAGGAGGAAAGAATCATGGTAACAAAGGCACAGAAAAGTCAGATTATTGCAGAGTATGGAAGAGGAGAGGGAGATACAGGTTCTCCGGAAGTTCAGATTGCGATTCTGACAGCTAGAATCAATGACCTTACCGAGCATTTTAAGGCGAATCCGAAGGATCACCACTCAAGAAGAGGACTTCTTAAGATGGTTGGACAGAGAAGAGGACTTCTTGCATACTTAAAGGAGAAGGATATTGAGAGATATCGTTCCCTGATTGAGAGACTTGGACTGCGTAAGTAAGACAATCGGGCATGATTGAATTTAAAGTGTAAACAGAGAGCCGGGAAACCTTATTAACAACGGATTCCCGGCTCTTGTTATAGTATTTATTGAGTGGGTAGAATGCGAATATCGCTTCACAGACGCCGACTAAAATCCAAAGCCTGCCGCAATTCCTGCCGCGTCTGCCTTTGCCCATTCTATCTGCAATTCTCCGGAAGCAGCCGACCTTCTCATCTCTGGCACCGTATGGAAGCCATGTTCAATAATGAGCCCAGGTACGCCAACATTTGCCGCTCCCCTGAGCACGCCGTAGTAATCGGTTCCCCGGCTGTTCCATCGACAGCTAATCGCGCCGGGATTATCCAGGCCGTCATTCCACGCGTTCGTCCACAAAACAATTTCGTCCGAATTGTTTATTTTCCGAAATTTATTTTGAAGACCGATTCCCAAGGCATAATTTGAATCCGCCAGACGTGCTCCTACAGCGTTTCCAATGGCCAGCGCTGTAGTATTCCGACAGGCAATTGCATTGGCGATGATAACTGGTTTGGTAATTTTGACCGGCTGTGAATATGTGCCGTATCCATTTGCGCCTTCCACATTCGCATTCGTATGAAGAGAAAGAAACAAATCGCTTCCGTTTGCATATTCTCCACGCAAACTGAGATACTTGCTGTCTAATTCTGCGTCTGTATGTCCGTCAATACTGATGGAACCGGTCTCACGGGTCATGTAAGACGTAATTCCATAGGATTCCTTTAATATATATTTCAGTTCTTTTGCCAGTTCCAGGGTGAAATCTCCCTCTGAATAATAAATTCCGTTCTCATTCACTGCATTTTCCCCGGCAAAATGTCCTGGGTCGAGGCAGAGCAGCAGGTTGCTGGCCACGACAGGCGACCCCTCGATAGCTTCATATTTCGTATCGTTTGAAGTCTCTATATCTATCCGGTATTCAAACTGCTGCGGCGCGTCTGTTTCAAAGACGTCTGCAAAAGACAATGTCCGATTGTCAATTATGCCGTCCGAGGTCTGTCTGGCAAGCTCGGTCCATTCCGAGTTCTTGTCTTTTCTCTTAATAATGTATTCCCGGACGTAAGGATTCTTTTGATCAGACCATGTAATCTGAAGTTCTTTTCTGGAGATTCTGGTAAAATCAACATTTTCTATCTGAACCGGTTCTCTTTCGGGAATCTGTCCGCCCGATTCAACATAAGAAATCAGTCTGGAAATCATGGTTGCACATACCGCGCGACTGACATCCCCCTGGGGATTCAGCAGATTTAATCTCTTTCCGTCGCCTTTTATAATTCTGGTTCCCACCGTCCATTGCATTCCGTTAACAGCAAATTCACTGACCTTACCCACATCCTCATAATCATTCAAATTACCTATCAGGGTTATATCGTAGCCCATTTTCTCAGAGTAACGGTACAGCATCGTCGCTAATTGTTCGCGGGTAATCGGATCGGAAGGACCGAACGTACCGTCTTCATACCCTTCAACGACTCCGGCGTTATACGCCCATGTGATAGCCGAAGAGTAAAACAGGCCGTCTGCCACATCCGGGAAATGGTATTCGTAAGCTGTTTTTGGCGAACCGTTCATTCGATAAATAATCGTTGCCAGCTGGCCTCTCTGCAAATTCTCCGCCGGGGCAAATACCGTATCCGTCATCCCCGTCATAAATCCTCTCTCAGAAATATCTGCTACAGTAGAATAGAACCAGTCTCCTTTTTGCACATCCTGATAGTCGGATACATCTTTCGCATCCGCTGTAAGACCGGCCATAAATGTTAAGGCAAAAATTCCTATTGACACAACAAATTTTTTTATCTTTAATTTCATAATTATATAGTTCCTTCCGGTAAATTTGTCTATAATATTTAAAAATATTGATTTTGTGAATATTCTCTTCATTCTAACACAGGATACTGTATATTACAAAGGATTTCTAAATTGATTTTGTAATCTTAGAATTTCATTTAAGTTTTCATTTAAGATCATTTAAATATAAATTTATTTTTTATAGCCTTTTTCTGATTACTGTGTTATACTAAGGAAGATTGTGAGCAGAGACATGTATTCCGAGACCACTGAAAAGTACATTTGTTAAAATGAATTTTTCAGTAGTTTCGGTAGTTTCTGTTCTCATAAAGAATTATATTTGATTGAGAGAAAGGATTACTATTATGTACAAACAATTTGAAATGGAATTAGCCGGCAGAACGCTGCGCGTTGACGTGGGCAGAGTTGCGAAGCAGGCGAACGGGGCGGTTCTGATGCACTATGGAGACACGACGGTACTCTGTACTGCAACTGCGTCTGAGAAGCCGAGAGACGGCATTGACTTTTTTCCACTGAGCGTGGAGTATAATGAGAGAATGTATGCGGTGGGTAAGATTCCGGGAGGTTTTAATAAGAGAGAGGGCAAAGCTTCTGAAAATGCAGTGCTGACGGATCGAGTAATTGACCGTCCTATGAGACCATTGTTCCCGAAGGATTACCGCAATGATGTGACTCTGGAGAATCTGGTTCTTTCGGTGGACCAGGACTGTTCACCGGAGCTTACTGCCATGATTGGAGCGGCGATTGCGACCACAATTTCAGATATTCCGTTTGACGGACCGATTTCTACCACACAGGTTGGCCTTGTTAATGGGGAATTTGTATTCAATCCGACAGCAGATCAGAGAGATATTTCTGATTTGGCCCTTACGGTTGCGTCTACCAGAGAGAAGGTTATTATGATAGAGGCCGGAGCCAATGAGATTCCGGAGAATAAGATGATAGAGGCAATCTTTGCAGCGCATGAACTGAATCAGAAAGTGATTGCTTTTATTGATACAATTGTTGCAGAGTGCGGCAAGCCAAAGCATGAATATGAGAGCTGTGCGGTTCCAGAGGAATTATTCGCAGCCATCAAAGAGATTGTCCCGCCAGAGGAGATGGAGAAGGCTGTCTTTACGGATGAGAAGCAGGTTCGGGAAGAGAATATCCGTCAGATTACTGAGAAGCTAAGCGAGAGCTTTGCTGATAAGGAAGAGTGGCTTGGGGTGCTTGGGGAGGCTGTCTATCAGTATCAGAAGAAGACAGTACGCAAGATGATTCTAAAGGATCACAAACGTCCGGACGGAAGAGCGATTGACCAGATTCGTCCGTTGGCTGCCGAGGTGGATTTGATTCCAAGAGTTCATGGCAGCGCTATGTTTACCAGAGGACAGACGCAGATTTGTAATATCTGTACGCTGGCGCCGCTTTCTGAGGCCCAGAGACTGGATGGATTGGACGAAGCCGAGACTTCTAAGAGATATATGCATCACTACAACTTCCCGTCTTATTCCGTAGGTGAGACGAGACCGTCGAGAGGACCGGGACGTCGTGAGATTGGACATGGCGCCTTGGCTGAGAAAGCGCTGGTTCCGGTACTTCCGACAGAAGCAGAATTTCCATATGCAATTCGTACAGTTTCTGAGACCTTTGAGTCGAACGGTTCAACTTCTCAGGCAAGCGTGTGTGCGTCTTCCATGTCGCTGATGGCAGCCGGAGTTCCGATTAAGGCGGCTGTTGCAGGTATTTCCGCCGGTCTGGTGACTGGAGACAGTGATGAGGATTATCTGGTTCTGACAGATATTCAGGGACTGGAAGATTTCTTTGGTGATATGGATTTTAAGGTGGCAGGTACTCACAATGGTATCACTGCTATTCAGATGGATATCAAGATTCATGGACTGACAAGACCGATTATTGAGGAGGCTATTGCTGCCACGAAGAAGGCAAGGACCTATATTTTGGACGAGGTAATGGCAAAGGCTATTGCCAAGCCGAGACCGGAGGTTGGTCCTTACGCGCCAAAGATTATCCAGATGCAGATTGACCCTCAGAAGATAGGCGATGTGGTTGGCCAGAGAGGCAAAACGATTAATGCGATTATTGAAGAGACTGGCGTAAAGATTGATATTACCGACGACGGCGCCGTATCCATCTGTGGAACTGACGGAGCGGGAATGGATCGTGCAAAAGAGCTGATAGAGACAATTGTGATGGATTTTGAAGCCGGAATGGTTCTAAAGGGCAAGGTAGTTAGTATCAAGGAATTTGGCGCATTTATTGAATTTGCTCCGGGAAAGGAAGGAATGGTTCATATTTCCAAGATTTCTAAGGAAAGAATCAAGCAAGTGGAGGATGTGCTGACACTTGGCGATGTGGTGAAGGTTGTGTGCCTTGGCAAAGATAAGATGGGACGTCTTTCGTTCAGTATGAAAGATGTTGCGGAATAGAATATATTGATGTAGGTAAAAAAGAGGCTGGCTTAGATTTGCCGGTCTCTTTTTAGATTTGTTTGCGACAGAGATTAATATGAGTTTAAGATTTTCCTTATGTATTTTTTAGAAACTATCCATATGACGGTCACATTTGAAGTGTATTCTATAGAAGTATTCATTACAGCTCCACATTTAACTCAAAACGCAGCGAAATCCGGGCTATTTCCGATTTGCCTTCAACGAGAGGCGAACAATGAAGATTATATGTCATATTATCAGGGGAGCCGGCATATATATAGTAAAGTCGGGGGTAGCAGCGGAGAACATATTACTTAGAAATGGAGGAAAACAGTATGGATAAGGGGAAATTACGAAAGACTTACCAGGAGGTCATTTCCATAGAAGAATATTTAAGGAAACGACAGAAAATGAAAGAATCAGAACAGAAGGAAAGAATAATAAAAGCGCATGAAAAAAGTCCTACCTGGCTATTGGCAGAACTTTATGTTTAATACAGAGGCGCAGCGCTAATTCTCTGTTTCAGAATCCTCATCCTCTTTCCTGGTTGCTTTATAGACAAGGGCATATGCGTACAGCAGTACCGGCAGAAGAATGGTGCATGCAACAGCGGCCTTCAAAAGCCCCATGGATGCCGGGTGGTCGATGAATGCAAAGACCAGAGTGCTTACATAGAGGAGTATGAGCAGTATGGCGCCAGTCAGGGCGAAAATACGCTTGAATTTTTTCATAATTATATTCCTTTCTGGTGCGTTATCCAGTCAGAAATCAAACTTGTGAAGGGTCTGTCTCGCGCCAATACGTTGTTAAGTTTTAGACGGTGCACTCATATCGCTGTCGAATATTTGTCTGGCGCTGATACGAACCGGACAGACGATAAGTTTGATTTCTGATTGGATGTGATAATTATTATCAGGAAATAACGGTTTTGCCAGCCAAAATATTTTTGTAATCTTCATAATTTTTTTTCAGAAGATTCGGTGTGTCAAGCTCGTAAGGACATCGGGAACTGCACTGGCCGCATTCCAGGCAGTTCTCGATTTTTTTCATATTCTCCTGCCAGGTTTCATTAAGCCATGCGGCTGAGGGGGCGCGTCTGACCATCAGAGACATCCGGGCGCAGTTATTGATTGGAATGCCTGCGGGACATGGCAGACAGTAACCGCATCCCCGGCAGAAATCGCCGATTAATTCTGTTTTCTCATCTTCGATAAATTGTCGAAGCTTTTCGTCCATTACCGGAGGATTCTCCATATAACTCAGCCATTCTTCTAATTCAGCCATCCTCTGGATTCCCCAGATTGGGAGTACGTGGTCAAACTGGGCCATATAGGAAAAGGCGGCTTTTGAGTTGCTAATCAGTCCGCCGGCCAGCGCCTTCATAGCGATAAAGCCCATATTATGTTCCCGGCACATCCGGACAAGTTCTAAGTCTTTTTCAGAAGACAGATAGCTTAAGGGGAACTGTAAGGTCTCGTATAGTCCGGATTCAATACATTCCTTTGCTACGTCAAGTTTGTGGGCGGTTACGCCGATATGGCGGATTTTCCCCTGTTTTTTTGCCTCAAGCATACATTCGTACATTCCGCTTCCGTCACCGGGACGCCAGCAGGTATCCGCCATATGGAACTGGTAAATGTCGATGTAGTCTGTTTTTAAAAATTTTAAGGAAGTCTCTAAATGAGCCTTGAAATCTTCCGGTGTTTTGGCGGCCGTCTTGGTTGCTATATAAATGTTTTCACGCAAATCTGACAGAGCATATCCCAGCTTTTCTTCACTGTCGCTGTAAGCCCTTGCGGTGTCAAAAAAGCGCATCCCACCCTCATAAGCGCGTAAAAGGATGGTCTTTGCCGTTTCAAAATCTACTCTCTGGATAGGAAGAGCGCCAAAAGCATTCTGGGGGACAGTGATTCCTGTGGTTCCTAATGTAATCTGTTTCATAATTTACCTCCGGTTATTTATTTCCCCCTGCCTGTCGCCCTTTTTGTCTGGCATGGCCCTGTCTCCGAATCTCTGCCCTCTGTAAGCAGGGCAAGACAACATTCCAGCGAACTAACTGCTAACGTAGTCTAAGAAACTCAGGAATGCCTTCGTTTCTAAGACTACGTAATCAGTGGATTTCGCTTCCATTAAAAACGTCTTTTAAATGCCCTGCTTACAGAGGGCAGAGATTCGGAGACAGGGCCATGCCAGACAAAAAGGGCGACAGGCAGGAGAAGCATTTCCTCTATCATACACCTATTTCTGGAAATAGACAATTTAATAGAAGGAAATACTTTGAAAATTATGACAAATGGTATATAATAGTTTGTGCAGAAAAATGACGGAAGTCAGTATAGAAAATTTATCAGAATAAAGGAGAACATCAGTATGGGTGCTGCATTATTAGATCAGTGGCGTAAAATTGCATATAACGAACAGGCGGACAGAGGTCAGCTTCAGAGATTCTGGAACGAGTATTTTCAGATTGAGAAAGAGATTTATGAGAAGCTTCTTGATGAGCCGGATACTGAGGTGCGGGGGACGGTGAAGGAACTGGCTGAGAAGTATGGCCAGGATGTACTTACTATGGTTGGATTCCTTGACGGTATCAACGACAGCTTAAAGGAGGCGAATCCGATTGAGACCATGGAGGAAGATACCCAGGTGAATCTGGTATTTGACAAGGCGCTTCTTTATAAGAATATGGTTGCCGCTAAGGCGGACTGGCTGTATGAACTGCCTCAGTGGAAGAATATTTATTCAGAGGAGGAGCTGAAGGCGTTATATAAGGAGCAGAAGGAATCCGGTACAATCCGCAAGGAGAAAAAGATTGGCCGCAATGACCCATGTCCATGCGGAAGCGGAAAGAAATATAAAAAATGCTGCGGAAGATAATTTCTGGATGAACATGAAACGGACAAACAGATAGTATTTGGATGCAGATTATGAGAGACAGCGCGCGAATCAATTAAAAAGCAATGCAGCGGCGTACATGCACTGCCTGTTCAGAAATTGAATAGACGGGGTATGGTAAGGAAACCTGACAGAGAAGGAAGTGAACCAGACAGATGAAATCAATTTATGACAGTTATACACTAAATAACGGAGTGAAGAATCCCTGCATAGGATTTGGTACATTTAAAGCGGCGGACGGTCATGGTACAGAAGTTTTAAAGACTGCGATTGACGCGGGATACCGGTATTTTGATACAGCTTCTTTTTATGAGACCGAGGAGAGTCTTGGAAGGGCTGTGAAGGAAAAGCAGATTCCCAGAAAAGAGCTGTTTATTACATCGAAGGCATGGAAAACGGAGATGGGTTACAGACAGGTAAAGGAAGCTTTTGCAAAGACGCTTGAGCGCCTTCAGACGGATTATCTTGATTTGTATCTCATTCACTGGCCGATTCCGGAAGAAGGCTATGAGGGCTGGAAACAGTTAGATACGGATACCTGGAAGGGAATGGAAGAGTTGTATGACGAAGGGAAAATCAGGGCGATTGGCGTCAGTAACTTCCTGCCTCATCACATAGACAATCTTTTGGAACACTGTCGAATCAAACCGGCGGTGAATCAGATTGAATTTCACCCAGGATATACGCAGGAGTTGACGGTGCGGTACTGTCAGGAGAAGGATATTCTGGTTCAGGCGTGGAGCCCTATTGGAAGAAGCGCGCTTCTTAATAATCCTATGATTCTGGAGATTGCAGGACATTATCAGGTATCGGCTGCACAGCTCTGTATCCGCTATGCAGTGCAGAGAGGGATTGTGCCGCTGCCGAAGTCTTCGGCTATGGAGCGTATGAAGCAGAATCAGGATGTTTTTGGTTTTGAGATTACACAAGAAGATATGTACCGGCTGGGGACATTTGCCCAGACCGGGTGGTCAGGGCTGCACCCGGATGGAGGAAGTACAAGAGGAACATCAAAGAAACTGTGTTTACCAACGGACTAGAAGGAAAGATGAAAGATGAAATTATACAGACATAAAGTACAATATTATGAAACCGACCAGATGGGAATTGTGCATCATTCCAATTATATCCGGTGGTTTGAAGAGGCGAGGAACAATCTGATGGACCAGATGGGAATCAGCTATAAGAGAATGGAAGATATGGGAATTATCAGCCCGGTGCTGTCTGTGGAGGCTGATTTCCTGCGCATGGTGCGATTCGGCGGAAGCGTATTAATCCGGGCGGTTATAGCGGAATATAACGGTATTAAGCTTGCGGTATCCTATCAGGTGATTGATAAGACTAACAATATGGTTCAATGCAAAGGTATAACCAGACATTGTTTTCTGAACGACAAGGGGCGGCCTATTTCTTTGAAAAAGAGTTTTCCGGAGATTCATCAGCTGTTTGAGCAAGAATATGCCAAGGAAAAACAGTCGGAAGTAAAGAGTAAGAATAATAAGAGTAGTAAAAATCATAAGAAGCATACGAAGGCAGATGAGACAGATTCTTAAGTTTAGTGAAAACGTCATAATTATTTATGGCGTTTTCCTGTGCAGAAAATAGAAAGTGTAGAAGCAGTTATGAGAATGAACAATGAATTGCTGCAGAAATTGGATGAGAAATATACAAGGCTCAGCAAAGGACAGAAGAAGCTGGCTGACTATATCCGCCAGGAATATGATAAGGCAGCGTTTCTTACGGCGGCTAAAATGGGCGAGGTGGTAGGCGTCAGCGAGTCTACAGTCGTCCGGTTTGCAATGACGCTGGGGTATAAGGGGTATCCGGAATTTCAGAAAGCTCTGGAAGAGCTGGTGAGAACGAAGCTAAATTCGATTCAAAGAATGGAAGTGACCTACGGGCGTATCAGTCAGGGAGAGATTCTGGCATCGGTGCTGCAGTCAGATATTGACAAGATTAAACTTACGATGGGAAGCGTGGATCAGGAGGCGTTTGAAGTATCTGTAGATACCATACTGAATGCAAGAAGGATTTATGTTATTGGAATCAGAAGCTGCGCGCCTCTCGCAAGTTTTTTGAGCTATTATTTACACCTAATCTGTGAGGATGTAACGTTGGTAAATTCAAATACTTCCAGTGAGATTTTTGAGCAGTTGATTCGGATTGACAAAGAAGATGTGGTAATTGGCATCAGTTTTCCGCGTTATTCCATGCGAACACTGAAAGCATTGGAATTTGCCAGCAACCGGAGCGCAAAGGTAATTACGCTGACAGACAGCGTACATTCTCCGATTAATTTGTATTCTTCCTGCAATCTGATTGCAAGAAGCGATATGGCGTCCATTGTGGACTCTCTGGTGGCTCCGTTAAGCGTTGTAAACGCCCTGGTGGTTGCTTTGTGCATGAAGAAGCAGAACGAGGTGGTCGCCACGTTAGAGACGCTGGAACAAATCTGGGATGAGTACGAGGTGTACAGTAAGGACGAGCTGAACATGGTAACGGATAAGGTGGAATTTCATCACCTTGGCGGAGATGACGAATAGTATGAGCAGAGTGTTGATTATAGGCGGCGGGGCGGCGGGAATGTTTGCCGCCGTCCATGCCGCAAGACAGGGACATCAGGTACAGGTGTTTGAGAAAAACGACCGTCCCGGCAGAAAATTATTTATTACGGGAAAGGGAAGGTGTAATCTGACTAATGCCTGTGATATGGAGGAACTGTTCGAGGCGGTTTCCGGTGATTCCAGATTTTTATACAGTAGTTTTTACGGGTGCAGCAATCAGGATGTGATGAGATTTTTTGAAGATCTTGGACTGCGGCTTAAGGTGGAGCGGGGAAACCGGGTATTTCCGGTTTCAGACCATTCGTCAGACGTGATTCGTGTTCTGGTGGAAGAGATGAAAAAGCAGGGTGTCATTCTTCGTCTAAATTCGGCGGTGAAAGAACTATTCCCAGAGGAAGAAGGATTTGCGGTGCGGACGGCAGACGGGAAGAAGTTTTTAGGAGATAGCTGTATCGTTGCTACGGGCGGGCTTTCCTATCCGTCTACCGGTTCCACCGGAGACGGATACCGATGGGCAAAGGATTTTGGACATCAGGTAGGACGTCTTGTTCCCGGTTTGGTTCCGATGGAGGCAGAGGAGTCTTATGTATCGAAGCTGCAGGGATTGTCGCTGAAAAATGTTACAGTAACAATCTGGAGTGACAGGAAAAAGTTATATGAAGAATTTGGCGAGATGCTTTTTACCCATTATGGAGTAAGCGGGCCGGCAATTCTTAGCGCCAGCAGCAGAATTGGAGACAGGCTCCAGAATGAGAAACTGACGATGTCGGTTGATTTAAAACCAGCCCTTTCGGAAAAACAGCTTGACAAAAGGCTTCTTCGGGATTTTGAAGAAAATAAAAACCGCTGTTTTAAGAATGCTCTTGGAAAAATATTCCCGGCAAAATTGATTCCAGTTATGGTAGAATTGAGTGGGATTGAACCAAAGAAGCAGGTGAATGAGATTTCAAAAGAGGAGCGAAAGAGATTTGTCCGTCTGATAAAGGACTTCAGATTTACGATTACAGGACTCAGGGATTATAATGAGGCGATTATTACAAGAGGCGGCGTGTCTGTGAAGGAAATAAATCCGGGAACTATGGAGTCAAAACTGACGCCGAATTTGTACTTCATTGGAGAGGTGCTTGACTTGGACGCAGTAACCGGCGGATTTAATTTACAGATTGCCTGGTCTACCGCCTATATGGCGGCCAGTGCAGTTAGATAATAACTGTCCGCAGAGTGTCTGGCCTGCCCGGAAAGCTTAGCTGCAGGAAGCCGGGCGAGACAACATTCCAGTGAACTCAGTATTAACATAGTCTAAGAAGCTCAGGAATGCCTTCGCTCCTAAGACTATGTAAGCACTGATTTCACTTTCATTAAGAACGTCTCTGAATTGCCCGGCTTCCTGCAGCTAAGCTTTCCGGGCAGGCCAGACACTCTGCGGACAGTTACGATGAGAGATAAAGGAGAGAAAATAAGTGGAAGCGATATTTTATATGGAGTACAGAGAGTCAAAGAAGGCGGTTGAGGAGATGTTTGACGCCTATTATAAGTATAAAAATTCAAAGAGACTGGGAATATTTAAATCCCCGGATATCCGAGGGAAGGCGCAGGAGAAAGCGGATGAGCGCTGGAAAGAAATCCGAAAAATCAGCCGCAGAGAACGGAACATTAAGGCTGAATTTTTTGAGAACCATTTTGTATGTACCACAGGAGACGTGATTCAGGAATATCAATATTCTGAGATTGAAGCGATGTTTGAGACGGACACAACTCTGGTTTTTGTGGCGGGTAAAAATCGAAAGAAGGAATCTTTCCTCGCCTTGAAGAAAGGCAGCGTGAGGGGAAGAAGCCTTGCAGATTTGAAGAAATTTCTTCTGGAGCGTTGTGTGAAGGTTACGAAGGGAATTAAACTGTTATAATAATAGAAAGGCGCGTAAGATATGGGATATAATATAGCGATTGACGGACCTGCCGGGGCAGGGAAAAGCACCGTCGCGAAGCGGGTGGCACAGAAGAAGGGATTTATCTATGTAGATACCGGGGCGATGTATCGGGGACTTGCCATTCATTTTCTGAAAAACGGGATTCACCCAGAGGACAGGGAAGGGATTATCCGGGCATGTCAGGATGCGGATGTAAGTATTGGATATGAGGACGGTGTGCAGCAGATTTACTTAAACGGTGAGAATGTTACGGGGAAGCTTAGGGAAGAAGCGGTTGGAGATATGGCTTCTAAGAGTTCGCCGATTCCGGAGGTGAGAGAGAAGCTTCTTATGTTACAGAGGAGCCTTGCAAGAGAAAAGGATGTTGTCATGGACGGAAGGGATATCGGGACGAATATTCTGCCGGATGCAAATGTAAAGGTTTATCTTACGGCCAGTGTAGAGACTCGCGCAAAGAGAAGATACGACGAGCTGGCTGCAAAAGGTATTTCCTGTGATATGGAGCAGATTGCCGCTGATATTCAGGAGCGGGATTACAGAGATATGACGAGAGATAACGCGCCGCTTAAGAAAGCGGAGGACGCGGTGCTAGTGGACAGTTCTGCAATGAGTATTGAAGAAGTGACGGAAGCAATCCTAGAATTGTGTGAATAGATGTGTTTTCGTCCTTGCACCGCCTGCTCTGGTCTGCAAACAAATGCCCTTCCTGCCATATTGCAGTTCAGGCGGCGTAAGGAAGGACGGAAATTGAAAAGAGGAAGGATAAAGAAGGAGTATGGAGGTTATACTTGCGGAGAAGGCCGGGTTTTGTTTTGGGGTGAAGCGGGCTGTGGATACGGTGTATCAGCAGCTCAAGGAGAATCCGGACAGGAGGATTTATACTTACGGGCCGATTATACACAATGCAGAAGTTATCCGGGATATGGAGAAACGGGGCGTAAGGGTTCTTAGGAGCGAAGAGGAGTTGGAAGAGGCGAAGGATGGAATTGTGATTATTCGTTCTCATGGGGTTCCCAAAAGGGTCTGTGACAGGATGGACGCCTCTGGGATTTCTTATGTGGACGCTACCTGCCCTTATGTGAAAAAAATCCATCGTGTTGCTATGGAGGAGGAAGCAAGGGGAAGATTTCTGGTAATTGTTGGGAATGCCGACCACCCGGAGGTGGAGGGAATCAAAGGATGGGCAGGCAGGGAATCTACGGTGGTTTCTACGGTAGAGGACGCTGAGAATCTTGCTCTGCCAGGCGGCAGCAGGGTGTGTATAGTGGCTCAGACGACATATAATTACAATAAATTCAAAGAATTGGTTGAAATTATTTCAAAAAAGGGTTATGATATAGTTGTTTTAAATACGATTTGCAATGCTACGAAAGAACGACAGGAAGAGGCGGCCCGCATTGCAGACAGGGTAGACGCGATGATTATCGTAGGAGACAGGCATAGTTCCAATACCCAGAAGCTATTTGAAATATGCGATCATGCATGTAACAATACGTACTATATACAGACACTTGACGATTTGAATGTGAATCAATTAAGGTCCGTGGAAACAGTAGGTATTACAGCAGGGGCATCCACGCCCAATAAAATAATTGAGGAGGTTCAAAATTATGTCAGAATTAACTTTTGAACAGATGTTGGAAGAATCATTCAAGACGATACGCAATGGAGAGGTGGTAGACGGCACCGTCATCGATGTTAAGCCTGATGAGATTATTTTAAATATAGGTTACAAGGCTGACGGAATTATTACGAGAAGTGAATATACCAACGAGTCGAATGCTGATCTTACAACCATGGTATCAGTTGGTGATCCGATGACTGTTAAAGTTCTGAAGGTGAATGACGGGGAAGGTCAGGTGTTATTGACGTATAAGAGACTGGTTGCCGAGAGGGGCAACGAGAGACTGAGAGAAGCTTTTGAGAACAAAGAAGTTTTGAAAGCGCCTGTTGTACAGATTCTTGGCGGAGGCCTGAGCGTTGTTGTGGATGAGGCTAGAGTATTTATTCCGGCAAGTCTTGTTTCAGATACATACGAGAAGGATTTGAACAAGTATCAGGGACAGGAGATTGAATTTGTTATCAGCGAATTTAATCCAAGAAGAAACCGCGTAATCGGAGACAGGAGACAGCTTTTGGTTGCTGAGAGAGCGGCGAAGCAGAGAGAACTTTTTGCGAATCTCAACGTCGGAGATACAGTGGAAGGTATTGTTAAGAATATTACTGATTTCGGTGCGTTTATCGACCTTGGCGGCGTTGATGGACTCTTGCATGTGTCCGAGATGTCATGGGGAAGGATTGAGAATCCAAAGAAGGTATTCCAGGTAGGCGAGAAGCTGAAAGTACTGGTGAAGGATATTCGTGACACGAAGATTGCTCTTAGTCTGAAGTTCCCGGAGACTAATCCATGGGCGAATGCAGTGGAGGATTACGCAGTAGGAACAGAGATTACAGGAAGGGTTGCAAGAATGACAGACTTTGGCGCTTTTGTTGAGTTGGCGCCAGGTGTAGATGCATTGCTTCATGTATCCCAGATTTCCCGCGAACATGTGGAGAAGCCTTCTGACAGATTGTCGGTAGGTCAGGAAATCACAGCAAAAATTGTAGACTTGAACGAGGCGGAGAAGAAGATTAGCTTAAGTATCAAGGCGCTTGAGTCAGAAGCGCCGGCATCTTATGATTCAGAAGATACAGAGGCGTAAGTTTTTTGAAAGCTTTCATTGATTGCGAAGGCGTCTGAATCGTATTTTGTTCTGGGATGGTAATATTATAAACGGTAAAGATAGGGGCGTTACAGGTCTCTATCTTTCTGTGTTTGTTAAGGTAAAAAACGTTAAATTAACAACAAAATCTGTTAAATTACCGACAAGATGTTTCTCGAAATATACAATAAATTGTCTCTGATTATCTGGATTGACAGAGCATTTTCTTGTATAGTATATCCAAGGGCATACTGTCACGCCTGCCCCTGAAGGGGCGTGTGCAAAAGTATGTCTGGAGGGTATACCTTATCAGGCATGAATAGTCCGATAAGTATAAATAAAGGATTTTAAAGGAAGGAAGGGAAAAAGGATGGCACTGTTAACATTTAGGGGTGGTATTCACCCAGATGACGGCAAGCGCCTGGCAAAGGATGCGGCTATTGTTGATGTGAAGCCGAAGGGCGACCTGGTATATCCGCTTTCTCAGCATATCGGAGCTCCGGCATCACCGATTGTTGCAAAGGGCGACAGGGTGCTTCGGGGGCAGAAGATTGCAGAAGCAGGCGGTTTTGTGTCTGCGCCTATTTATGCATCCGTATCAGGGACCGTAAAGGCGATTGAACCTCATTTTAATCCGACAGGCGCGAAGGTTAACTGTATTGTGGTTGAGAATGACGGCGAGTATGAGGAAGTGGAGTATGCTCCTGTTAAGCCTTTGGAGGAGATGACAAAGGAAGAAATCTTAGGCGCAATCGGTGAGGCCGGAGTTGTCGGTATGGGCGGCGCAGGATTTCCAACCAGAGTGAAGCTGTCTCCCAAGGAGCCGGAGAAGATTGACTATATTATCGCAAACTGTGCGGAGTGCGAGCCCTATATTACGGCTGACTATAGAAGGATGATGGAGACTCCGGAGCTGTTAGTAGGAGGTATGAAGGTCATTCTGTCTGTATTTGATAAGGCCAAGGGAATCTTCGGTGTGGAGGATAATAAGCCGGATTGTATCGAAAAGCTCAAGGAGCTAACGAAGGACGAGCCCCGGATGGAAGTTATGGCTCTTAAGACCAAGTATCCTCAGGGAGCTGAGCGTCAGCTTATCTATGCTACGACCGGAAGAGCCATTAATTCTACGATGCTGCCGGCGGACGCAGGCTGTGTTGTAGATAATGTGGAGACAATGATTAACGTATATCAGGCAGTAGTAAAAGGTATGCCTTCGATTGAGCGTATTGTGACTGTAAGCGGCGATGCAGTGAATAAGCCGGGGAATTTCAGGGCTCCTTTCGGGATGAACCAGACGGAGCTTGTGGAAGCCGCAGGCGGATTTAAGGAAGAGCCAGAGAAGGTGATTTCCGGCGGACCGATGATGGGATTTGCAATGTTTACTCTGGATGTTCCGGTAACAAAGACATCTTCTTCCATTCTGAGCTTTTTAAAGGACCCGGTAAAGGGGTTGGAAGAGACGGCCTGCATCAATTGCGGACGCTGTGTGGAGGCCTGCCCAAGCAGAATTATTCCTTCTAGGCTGGCAGATTATGCCCAGCATCACAATGAGGAAGCATTTACGAAGATGGAAGGTATGGAGTGCGTGGAGTGCGGTTCCTGCAGCTATGTATGTCCGGCTAAGAGACCGCTGAAACAGGCGATTGGTTCCATGAGAAAGATTGTTCTTGCGAACCGCAGAAAGAAATAACAAAGAGAGGAAGAGGTGAACAAAAGTGGAGAATAAATTAAATATTTCGTCTTCACCGCATATACGTTCCAAGATTACCTCCAGCAATATTATGCTCATGGTAACGATTGCTCTGTTGCCTGCATCTGCATTTGGAGTTTATAACTTTGGAATGAATGCGCTGCTGATGTTGATTGTGACAACGGCGGCGGCTGTATTGACAGAATATATCTATGAGAAACTGATGCACAAGAAGATTACAATTGGTGATTTCAGCGCAGTTGTAACCGGTCTTTTACTGGGACTGAATATGCCTCCTACAGCGCCGCTGTGGATGGGCGCTCTTGGTAGTGTGTTCGGTATTCTGATTGTAAAACAGTTATTCGGAGGCCTGGGACAAAACTTTATGAATCCGGCGCTTGGTGCAAGATGTTTCCTGCTGATTTCATTTACCGGACCTATGACAAGATTTATCTATGACGGCGAGACAGGGCCTACGCCTCTTGCATATATCAAGGAAGGCTCTATGTCAAGCGTTAATTCCATGGATATGCTGATTGGACGAATCCCTGGAACCATTGGCGAGACTTCTGTGATTGCTATTATCATTGGTGCGATTTTCCTGATTCTTATGGGAATCATTGATCTTCGCATTCCAGGTACATACATTGTAACTTTTGTAATCTTTGTTGGTATTTTTGGACAGTTTACTGCTGCAGACGTGGGATTTTTCGATCCGAACTATATTACCGCTCAGCTCTGTGGAGGAGGTCTGATGCTTGGCGCATGGTTTATGGCCACAGACTATGTAACTTCCCCGATTACCAAACAGGGTCAGATTATATTTGGAATTTTGCTGGGTGTGCTTACCGGTCTGTTCCGTCTCTTCGGCGGTTCGGCAGAGGGAGTATCCTATGCAATTATTATCAGTAACCTCTTAGTTCCGCTGATTGAGAGGGTTACTCTTCCAAAACCATTCGGTAAAGGAGGAGAGAAATAATGAATAAAATAGTAAAAAATGCAGCAATTCTTACGGCAATTACATTAGTTTCCGGTCTGCTTTTAGGACTGGTCTATGAGATTACCAAGGAGCCGATTGCACAGGCTCAGGACGCTTCAAAAAAGGAAGCGTGGCAACAGGTGTTTCCAGAAGCGTCTCTGGATGATTTTGAAGTGGTGGATGTGAACGCAGACGCGGCGAAAGCGGCGGCAGAGGGTCTTGGCGTTTTGGCTGCGGTGGATGAAGTATGCGCAGTAGGCGATATGGGTTATGTTGTTACGGTAACAGACAGCGAAGGCTACGGCGGAAATATCCAGATAACGGTGGGGATTACCAGCGACGGTACAGTGAACGGTGTTTCCATTCTGTCTATCAGCGAGACGGCGGGCCTTGGTATGCGGGCCGCAGAGCCTGAATTTTATGGCCAGTATGAAGGCAAGCAGACGGAGAAGTTTGTAGTCTCCAAGGACGGAGGCGACGGAGAGCCGATTGACGCGTTGAGCGGCGCTACGATTACATCCAGGGCGGTTACCGGCGCTGTGAATACCGCGCTTGCATATTTTAACAGTGAATTATTATAAGGAGGTAGTGAAAATGAATGGCTGTACTGAAAGATTATATAACGGTTTAGTAAAAGAAAATCCTACCTTCGTGCTGATGCTGGGTATGTGTCCGACTTTGGCGGTTACGACCTCTGCGATTAACGGTCTTGGTATGGGACTTTCCACGACGGTGGTACTGGTACTTTCTAATATGCTGATTTCCATGCTGCGTAAGATTATTCCGGATTCGGTGCGTGTTCCGGCATTTATCGTAGTCGTAGCATCCTTTGTAACGATTGTACAGTTTTTGATGGAAGGATTTGTTCCAAGTCTCTATGCGTCTCTTGGAATTTATATTCCTCTGATTGTTGTTAACTGTATTATTTTAGGACGTGCGGAATCCTATGCATCCAAGAATCCGGTGGTTCTGTCTATTTTTGACGGTATTGGAATGGGTCTTGGATTTACGGTAGGATTGACTGCAATCGGTATTGTACGTGAGATTATTGGTTCCGGTAAGATTTTTGGAGCACAGATTCTTCCCCTTGCGGATGAAGCGGCAGGGAAGGCAGGATATACCCCAATCACCATATTTATTCTGGCGCCGGGAGCATTCCTGGTATTGGCAGGACTTACTGCATTGCAGAATAAGGTAAAGAACAATATGGCGAAGAAGGGCAAGAAGGCGCCGGAGAGCGCTTCCTGTGCAGACGGCTGTGCTTCCTGCACCAACGGCGCGTGCGGCGGTAAAGTATTTCCCACAGGAAATGAAGAGTAGGAGGAGTACATAGATGAAAGAATTATTGATTATTGCAATCGGATCTGCCCTTGTAAATAACGTTGTACTCAGCCAGTTCCTTGGAATCTGTCCGTTCCTCGGCGTTTCTAAGAAGGTAGATACTGCTGCGGGCATGGGCGGCGCAGTTGTATTCGTTATTACGCTGGCATCATTTGTAACGGCGGTTATTAACAAATTTATCCTGGCCAATGAGGCTATTATGGATGGAAAGCTTGTGTACCTGCAGACAATCGTATTTATTTTGGTTATTGCCTGTCTGGTACAGTTTGTAGAGATGTTTTTGAAGAAGTCTATGCCGTCCCTTTACCAGGCTCTCGGCGTATATCTTCCACTGATTACCACCAACTGTGCAGTGCTTGGCGTTGCGCTTACCAATGTACAGAAATCTTATAATATTTTAGAGAGCATAATCAACGGAATCGGAATTTCAGTTGGATTTCTGGTTGCTATTGTAATTTTGGCTGGTATTCGTGAGAAAATGGAGTATAATGATATTAGTGAATCCTTTAGAGGAACTCCTATCGTGCTGATTACTTCAGCGCTGATGGCGATTGCGTTCTTCGGATTCTCAGGATTAATCTAAGGAGGAGCATACTATGATAACAGGTATTATAATTGCGGCGGTAATCGTCGGCGGAACCGGTTTGTTCATTGGCGTATTCCTTGGATTTGCCGGTAAGAAATTTGCGGTTGAAGTTGATGAGAGAGAAGAAGCGATTACAGGTGTTCTTCCAGGCAACAACTGCGGCGGCTGCGGTTATGCGGGATGTTCCGGTCTTGCGGCCGCAATTGTGAAGGGTGAAGCGGAGATTGGCGCCTGTCCGGTGGGCGGAGCTCCAGTTGCCGCGAAGATTGGTGAGATTATGGGTCAGGAAGCTGGAGAGCAGGTACGTCAGGCGGCTTATGTGAAGTGTGCCGGAACCTGTGACAAGGCTAAATCTGACTATGAATATCATGGATTAAGTGACTGTATTATGATTAACATGATGCAGAATGGAGGACCGAAATCCTGTAATTATGGATGTCTTGGAGAAGGCTCCTGCGTACAGGCGTGTCCCTTTGACGCTATTCATATTGTAAATGGAGTAGCAGTGGTGGATAAGGATGCATGTAAGGCCTGCGGTAAGTGTATTGCCGTTTGTCCAAAGCATCTGATTGAGCTGGTGCCGTACGACCAGAAACATCTGGTTCAGTGCAGTTCTCAGGACAAAGGTAAGGATGTAATGGCAGCATGTGCCGTTGGATGTATAGGTTGCAAGATGTGCGTGAAAGTCTGCGAGAGCCAGGCAATCTCCGTAGAGAACAATATTGCGCATATCGATCCCTCAAAGTGTACAAACTGTGGTGCATGCGCTGAAAAATGTCCCAAGAAAATTATCCAGATTCAATAAATTTCACTGTCTCCTCAACGAACTCGTAGACAAGGTGATTTTTATGAGGATTGATTTCGGTCGTTACATCAAAAAGGTTAGGCAGAAGATTATAAAGGATGCGATTTATAGCGTTCGGGTGATCGCGTGGGTGGCTGTGGTTGCAGCCACCCACCTCCTTATATTACGGCATTTTTTATATAGTCTCTGTCCTATGGTATTATTAACGGGTTATCCCTGCCCTTCCTGCGGCATGACAAGGGCTGGCGGTCTGCTTCTTAAGGGGCGGTTTGCAGAAGCCTGGAATTTACAGCCCTTTATCTATATACTGGGCTTATTTCTGCTGGCTGTGGGAGTCTGGCGCTATCTTTTGTTAAAGAAGCAGATGAAGTGGGCAAAGCAGTGCCTGATTGTGATTTTGTTCTCCATGATAGCATTCTATATTTACAGGATGGCGCGGTATTTTCCGGATACGCCGCCTATGACTTACTATCCGAATAATTTGATGCGGTTTATATTACAATTTGCCGGTTAAGATGTCATAAATATAAAAAGAAAGCATCCAGTATATTGCTGATTGCTTTCTTTTTTGCTGCTATTACTTAAATTATGATTCTAATTAACGATTAAGTGCTTCAGTATACTGAAGTAATCCTGTGCGCCCGTTTCAATATGGATTCCCATATACATGAGTTCATCACCGCCGTATATTCTTTGACTGCCGGACTCATGATAGTTCTCACCGGGAAGCAGACCTTTTAATTTCACCGTTGTAACATTGGGATTCGGTACCGAAAGAATACGGGCAAATAGTAAGACAGTCTCCCGTTTGTCCTTTGACACTACCTGCCATGCGCAGTCATTTCCCGCATATGGGGATGCAATTCGGTAAAAGTCCCCGGAACGCATTAATGTACGCAGTCTTTTAGCCGTTTCTATCTGCTGCACGATTTCAATTTTCTCACTTTCTGGCAAATCATCGGGATTCAGCTCATAACCAAACATCCCGAATTGCGCGACATGTCCACGAATACTTAAGGGTGTGATTCGACCAGTCTGATGGTTCGGTACTGCCGATACATGGGCTGTCATACATGGAAGAGGATAAGCATAGGAAGTACCCTCCTGAATATAAAGCCGCTCAATTGCATCGGAATTATCGCTAATCCATGTTTGCGGCATATAATACAGGATTCCTGGGTCCATCCGGCCGCCGCCTCCGCTGCAGCTTTCAAACAGCACCTTGGGGAAACGTCTGGTCAATTGCTCCAAAACCCGGTAAAGCCCTAATATATAGCGGTGGTTATAACCGGAATCAGGCATGTCGGTCATGTGGCGGTTCATATCCCATTTTAGATAGGATATTCCGGGTACGCTAAGTACTTCTGATACTGCGTCTATGATGTAGTCCTGGATTTCTGTTCTTGACAAATCCAGCACATACTGCCATCTGGTAATTGCCGGCGTTCGCCCCGGTACCTGAACGGCCCAATCCGGATGCGTGCGATACAGCTCACTGTCAGGCGAAACCATCTCCGGCTCCATCCACAGTCCAAAGCCCAGTCCCAAATCGTTGACTTTAGCTGCCAAACGGCTGAGGCCGCCGGGCAGCTTCTTTTTATTCGCATACCAGTCCCCAAGGGAGGAATGATCGTCATCGCGTTTACCGAACCAGCCGTCATCCATGACCAGCATTTCTATGCCCAATGCTTTGGATTTCTCTGCAAGCGTTAAAAGCGTCTCTTCGTTGTAATCAAAGTAGCTGGCCTCCCAACTATTTAACAGAATCGGACGGTCCCGCTTCGACCAGTAGCCATGAAGAAAATGCTCCCGGAAAAAATCATGGTAACTTTGTGACAGGGAATTTAAGCCCTGGCTGCTGAAAGCCAGGATGCATTCCGGCGTCTGGAACCAGTCGTCAGGCTTCAGTTCCCATGCAAAGGTATTTGGATGGATTCCCATCTGTGCCCGGGTGATATCATACTGATCTTTTTCGATTATGGCGCTGTGGTTGCCGCTGTACACCAGTGAAAAGCCGTAACAATTGCCATAATCTTCGTTTGAAGCGGTATCACAGACAATGATAAAGGGATTCATCTGATGACCGCTTGCGCCCCGGGCGCAGGAAAATTCCTGTATTCCATGGTGAATCCTCTGACGATTGGTATGACGTTCTCTTGCCCAGCTTCCGGGAAAGCTGATGACATCGCGGTCACCGCCGGCAAAGTCGATATTAACGGACAGCGCCCGCCGAAGTATGACTGCTTCCTTTCCTTGATTCTGAATCCGGACATTCCGGCAGATATTATTATGCTGTTCATATACGGTATAGCTCAAAATAACGGTAATCTTCGCTACCATATCCTTCAGAGTAATACGAAGGGTCTGGGCTTCATTCTCTTTGCCATACGCGGCCGGAAGACCGGGCAGTTCCGGCTTTCCGCTGATGATTTCATGACTGTCATAGCGCAGGTCAGTAATACGATTGCCATCGCCGTATTCAATCTCAATGGCCGGCGTCCGCAAGTCAAAACGGCCGTAAGACGGGTATTCCTGAGGCGCCTCGTCCAGCGATTTTCCCTGTTCGTCTTTTGGCAGCCAGCCAACGTCGTTGTTTGGGGTGTCCCGGACGGTTTTATCATTGATGTCGGCGGCGCTGAATCCGCGCAGATAATTAACCGGTATCTGGTATTCGCGCTGGCCCAAACGCTTTCCATAATACAGATGATAAAGGTATCCGGCCTCGTCTTTTTTCATAATATAAGACATATCTTTTCCATGCAGGAAAAATAGATTGTCATGAATTGTAATCATGAAAGTTACCTCCTATTTGATGGCGCTGTCCACCATTCCCTTAATAAAATATTTCTGCAGAAACAGGAAGAATACTACCACCGGCGTGATTCCCATCAGCGCGGCGGCTCCGGCTGCATTGATATCGCTCGACTGAAGCGAGAAGAAGCTCGAAATAGCCAGAGTTATGGTCTTGAATTTCGGTGACTGCAGCAAATAGAGTGAAAATTGATAATCATTCCAGCAGTTTACTCCGGTTAAGATTACCACCGATGCAATAACCGGCTTCAACTGCGGCAGGATAATCAGGGCAAAAGTCCGAAACGGGCCGCATCCGTCAATAGCCGCCGCTTCATCTAAGCCTGTGGGGATGGACTTGATAAAATTAGTAAATAAGAAAATACTCATTGGCAGCTGAAAAGCCGTCAGCACGCCAATAATCCCCCAATAGGTCGACAAACCGCCGACATGAGCCAGGTTTGAATAAAGCGGCACCAGTATGCTTAAGGGAGGGACCATCATAACTCCCATAATAAGCCCGCGGACACCGTTGTTGAGCCGGCTGGTATGCCGGGCCAGAGGAAAGGCCGCCAGCGCACCCAGAAGAGTAATCAGTAATACTGAGCCGGCTGTAATGATGAAACTGTTTTTCAGGGCCAGCAGCATGTCGCCCCGAAACAGCGCGTTTTTAAAATTGTCCCACCAGATGTATCCCGGCAGAATCCAGCGGGAACTCATATCCATCTTGGACTTGAAAGCTACGCCGATTAGAATGTAGAGCGGTATTGCATGAATCAGTATAATCAGGGCCGACAACAAATATTTCCAGGCGGAGGTTTTCTTTTTCATCATGAATAAACCTCCTTTTTATCAAAATAGCGCATCGTTACATTGCTGATAAACATAATCAGCAGGAATGTTCCGATTCCCATCGCTGCCGAGTATCCGGCATTCTGAGCTCTGAAATATTGATTCGTAATCAGAGTAGAAAGCGAATGAGAGGAATATCCCGGACCGCCCATGGTCAAAGCCATAATAATATCAAAAAGCTTCAGTCCGCCGATTAGGTTAATAACCACCGCAGAAGTAATAGCGGGAGTCAGAAGCGGCAAAGTGATACTGCGGAATGCCTGGAATCCTGAAACGCCGTCAATAGCCGCCGCTTCGTAATATACGCCGGGGATTCCCTGAAGTCCGGCCATGTAAATAACCATGGAAATGCCGACAAATTGCAGGCTGTTAATCAGGGTCATGATGATAACTGCCCGGGAACCGTTATTCATCCAGTCCACCGGCTGCCTGCCAAATACAGCCAGAATATCATTGATTGCACCATTGTCATATTGCACCAGGAAATACATAATGTAACCCATAACCAGCGGCGCAATCATTACCGGCAGGTAGATAATGGTTCGGACAAGCATACGGCCGCGAAATTTGCTGTCAAGGAAGACCGCATATAAAAGCCCGATAACATTTTGTAAAAAGGTACTGCCGACTCCATAGATTAATGTGTTAATCAGCGCTGTACGTACATTCTTGTCCTGAAATAACTGTATGTAATTCTTTACGCCCACGTATGTATAATTCTGTGAGTACCCGTTCCAATTTGTGAATGAGATACGAATCCCTTCTATAAACGGGTAAATTACAAAGACAGAAAACAGGATAAGAGCCGGCACGTAAAACAGATTGATGATATTCTTGTTTCTTTTTTTCATCATTGCTGCGCCTTTTTGGTCTCGTAGCTTTGGCGCATCTGTTCAATTGTTTCATCAATAGCCCCGCTATTTCCAGCTACAATATTAGCGCCAGTCACACACAAATCATCCCACATTCCGCTGGGCAGGTACTCGCGGTCGAAGTAAGGAATGGTCAGGATATCATCTGACATTACCCGCTCATAGTAAGGGGCCAGTTTACCGGTGTCGCTTTCTGCGTTATCGAGTCCTGCAGGCATTCCGGCCGCTGTTGCCAGTCTGGCGCATACTTCCGGCTGTGCCAGATATTCGATTAACTGAAGCGCTTCCTCCTGATGAGGCGAATCCTTCCATATGCCGACTGCCAAGCGCTCTCCGCCGATGATGCAGCGTGGATTATCGCTGTCTTTACCGGGAATCGGCAGAATCCCGAGTCTTGCATCAGGACTGGTTGTCCATGCTTCGACAATTACATTCGCGTTGCGAAGCATAAAAGCAGCGTCGCCTTTTCCTAAAGCCTGGCAGGCTGTGGCATAATCAGCAGTTAATGCATCTGTATTCAGGTATCCTTTCTTCGTCCACCGCTCAAGGATTTCACAAACCTCACGCCAGTCTTTCCAATCAAAGCTGCCGTCCAGAAATTCTTCCCGCCGGTTAATATCGTCGTTGTTTGTGTATAATGTGGGCGCTACAAAATCAAAGAATTGTCCAAATGCCAGAGGGTCTTTGCCGTCAAAGAACAGGGGCGTCTTGCCAATCGCTTTGATTTTGTCGCAGGCCGCTTCAAAGTCTTCCCAGGTCAGGATAGATTCCGGCTCAACATCTGCGTCCTCTAATACTTCTGCATTATAGGAAATTCCGCAGATGTCGGCGTCGATCGGCAATACGTAGATATTTCCGTCAGGGCCGGTGATTAAATCCTTAATCGAAGGCACGATATGCTCTACAAAGTCCTGATCATTCATTGGGCGTAAATATTCGCCGTAACGGGCAACCGACCAGCCATGGGTGGTCCAAAGATCCGGCAGAGTATTCGAGGCCATCCGGGTTTTCATAACTTCCTCAATGTCACTTCCCGGACTGGACATTTCCACCGCAATTCCGGTTTCCGCTTCAAATTCATCCAGTACGGCCTGAAGCTCATCTGTGATGACGCCGGACATATGCTGAACAAAGGTTAGTGTGGTTTTGCTTTTTTCAGATTCTTCTCCGGAAACTTCTATTCCTGAATCGCCGCCTTCTTCTTTCGGAGCTTTGGAACATCCGGCGCACAGACCGCCGATTAACGCCGCTGATAACAATACGCTTAATAACTTTTTCATTGGTGCCATCCTTTCTTTTTGGTTTTAAAACAAGTGCTCATTTAACATCATACGGCCGTAACAATGTTATACCTGCATTATAAGTCTATTTTTTCCCCTTTTAAATGTCCTAATTCCACACAAAAAGTCTCTATTTCTACAAATCACAAATAATAATATTTTTTTGTGATATAATGCTAAAAGATTACATCGGACTCATTAGAATCATACAGAGCTGCAATCCATTGCGTCAGCGATGGAGGTTAAGGAGAAGACTTATGAAGTATCGTAAAACATTTCGCGCCCGGCTGTTAATCCTGTTCTTAGGAGGAACTCTGATTCCGCTGCTTTTGCTGACAGCCGTTTTAATGTCATATTTTAATAACCGGTTTGAAAAGCAATCGGAGCAAATGATGCGCAATACTTTGGTTTCCATGCAGGAGAATCTGTCAAACTATGCGGAAGAATTACGGGACTTTTCCATTTCTTTAATTGGTTATACGGAAGTGATGGATTTTTACCAATACGTGAACAGTGAAGATTATTATAAAATATCCGATGATTACGAATATTTCTTAAAGCACTATCATTACCGAAAAGTGATTCAAAAATTGCTCATCTTTTCTGACAGCAATATCATGGGGGTTGGTTTTGCACCACTGGATGCGCCTGACAATGCCTACCATATGGCTTATAAAAATATGAATATCTCGGTCACGAACGATTATCCTTACCGGGATGCGCCTTGGTTTGAGAGCGCTATTGCAGCCAACGGTAATTTTGTATATATTTCCCAGAACAACTGGAAAGATCATGCCGGAAGCAATCATAGGGAGCCTGTCTTTTCGGTGATTCGGTTGGCCAGAAATATCAGTAATCAACGTTCGCTGGGGATTATTAAGGTTGACGCTTCCTTTCCCCGGCTGAAAGAAATCTTTCAGGAGATGGATACCGGCGCCAACTCCTGTCTGATGCTGCTTGATGAACAGGGAGAGGTCATTTATACGACCAATCCAAGGTTTGATAGGCTGGCTGCAGACGTTCCCGGTGACGGTGGAATGATTGAAATCCCGGGCGACCGCTTGCGTGTATATTCTGAGGCCATTCCGATTACTGGATGGCGATTGGCTTATTTGTCGTCCGGCCGGGATATTGCGCAGCAGTCGCAGCCAATCTTTATACTGGGAGCCCTGTTATCGGCCCTGACCATTCTTATTTCCGGAACCATTTACGCGATTAATATCCGGCGCATTACCGGACCGGTAAATCGTATGATTGAGCGGATGAAAGCTGTAGAAAAGGGAGATTTGACAACACAGCTTGAGGTAGCCGATCATGCGAATGACGAGGTGGCCGTCATTAGCCGCAATTTTAACCATATGCTTCAAAAACTGGACGTCCATATCAATAATGAGTACCGGGCCGTTCTAAGTCAGAAAAACGCCGAATATATGGCGTTGCAGATGCAGGTCAATCCCCATTTTCTTTATAATACTCTGAACGGATTTATCACTCTGAACCGTTTGGGCGAACGGGATAAGTTAGAGAAAAGCATTCTCCAGCTAACCGACTTGTTCCGCTATACCTGCCGTAATCAGGACTTGTGCAGTCTGACGGAGGAAGTTCATTTTCTGGAGGATTATCTGGCGCTTCAAAAATTACGCTTTGAAGAACGGCTGCAATATCAAATTGAGTTTGATGAGACATATCGTGATTTCACGATTCCCCGGCTGTTGATTCAGCCATTGGTTGAAAATGCGATTATTCATGGCATGGAGCCAAAAGCCGGGCTTACCACCATCGCCATCGAGATTGGTTCTGCCGATAGAGACAGTGAATCTTATCTCTATATTCGGGTGTCAGATGACGGCGCAGGTTTTAACATGCAGCGCTATCAAGATTCAAAACGGGTAGGAGTGAAAAATATTGAAGAACGTCTTTCTTATTTCTATGAAGACGCCTTCTTTGAAATTGATACGTTACCGGGTCATTTTACGAGCAGTACGATTTGGATTCGTTTAACCGGAGAGGAGGGAGAATATGAAAATACTATTGGCTGATGACGAGCGCATGGTACGTTTGGGTCTCGCTGATATGATTAATGAATTATATCCCCAGCAATGCCAGTATTATGAAGCCGCCGATGGCCGGAGCGCTCTTGGGATTGCCCGGAAAGAAAAGCCGGACGTAGCTTTTATTGATATCCGGATGCCCCAGGTGGACGGGCTGGTCTGCCTCGAACGGATTCATCAGATTTCTCCGCAGACGATTTGTATTATTCTAAGCGGGTTCGGCGAGTTTAAATATGCTCAGACTGCCCTAAAACATGGGGCCCTGGATTATCTGTTAAAACCAGCTTCTCCGGCAGAGTTGAGCAATGTTTTGACGAAAGCCCGGCAAATCATCCATGAACGCTGGACTCGGGGAAATGAGCAATTTCATGCTTACGTTTCCGTTTTTCTGAATCAAAAGCAGGAAAAATCAGAGACTGCTTTACTGCCTGCCGGTAAGAAAGATATTTTTGAGCTTTATATTATTACCGCTGTCGGCAGGCAGATATTAGAATCGTGCCGGCAGCGGCTGAAGAATGCATTGTCTTCATGGTCATTACATGACGGATACTTTGCGCTTACTACGCTTGACGATAGTATATTTTTGTTAACGGCGATACCCTCTAAGTTAAAAAACAGTCATCGCTATCTGGTGAAGGAGCAGCTAAACAGTCAGGATTGTCTTATGAGCATTGTCTGTACCTATCCGACTTTAACGGCTGCTCTGCACCGGGCGCTTAATCTCAAAAAATTTCGATTAATTGGCGCCTGCGCACCCATACAGGGCTGCATAAAACTGCAGACTGTTACGGGATGTCCATGGTTTTATCCTGCCGTTCGTTTGTCCCAAAGGCTTGATTCTCTTACCTGTGCATATCGGCGGCAGGATGAGATTTCCTTTCAATATCATATAGAGGAACTCCGCAGGAGTCAGATTCTTCGGGATAAATTCTCTTTATTAGACAGAGGAACTGTTGCCAGCTATCTTTATCAGGCCATAGGCTTACGAACATCTGCCTGTGGATTTGGCGAATTACTCCGGGACTTGGAAACACATGCCGAAACCATGCATGTCCGGGGGCTGAATTATCAGACTGAAATGGTGGCTAAAATCATGAATTATATTGAAACCAATTACATGAAGGATATCGCTATCAATACCATTGCCGAGATGTACCATATTACCCCGAATTATCTCAGCAGAATTTTTCATGAAAAGTCCGGCAGACGATTCGTTGACTATCTCACAGAAGTCCGTATTATGAATGCGAAACGCCTTCTGACTACCGAGCCAGGATTATCGGTACAGGACATTGCCCTGAAGGTTGGCTATTATAGCAGCCGTTATTTCTCAAAGATTTTCATCCGCGAGACGGGGATGCGGCCTTCGCAGTATCGTAAGACAGAATAGCGTCTCTCTTTTTTGTGCAGGGATAGAGAGGAAAAGTTTAGGGATAAGTCTAACATATAGGGGAATACCAGAGTTTTCTTGATACACTGCCCGAAAAGGTAAAAAAAGAAATCAAGAAAGCTTCCGTCTGCAAACGGCTTATCAATCCCGATGACTGCAATCCGAAATGTATCATGGGATACACCTTTCTATTGGATGGTGGGCAGTACCAGAAATGCCGTTATATGGCGTTTCTGGTATTGCATTGAGTGAAGAAAACAATCCGTACATAAAGCAGCTTTTAGAGAAAGAACTGCAGGCAGGCGCCAGTTATGAGTAAGCAGGACGGTAGACTTGTGAGAAATCACAGTTACATTTCACACCTTAGCCAACGGATGTAGATTGAAGCAGGCGAATGTCTCTTATCAGACGGAGCAACATTCCGGCTGCCATGCATCCGGAAGAAGCTGCCGGTGGCAGGTTCTGTAGGTGAGCTACCGACCAACCGGGACTAAGCCACTCAGGAATGCCTTCGTGCCTAAGTCCCGGTAAGTCGCTATCTCATCTCCATTAAAAACGCTCCCGAATTGTCTGCTAAGAGACATTCGCCTGCTTCAATCTACTGTATACTGGTCAACGTATGAATAGTAACAAATCACAGTCTATCGGCCCTCTTTATTTCAGATTTGCTTGAAAATACCGGGGGGGGAGGTATAATGACATCGAGGGGAAATCTGAGACGGGGAAACATGTGAAAGGAGAGAAGTACAAATGAAGAATGGAGGAGAGAATTTATGAGAGACAGAAAGAGATGGGGAACTGTCATAGCAATCGGAATCTGTGCGGCTGCGTTGCCATTTATGCCGATGGGAGCATCGGCTGCAGAAGGACAGGCGGCAGCCGGAACAGCCGCGCAGCAGGAGGCAGAACCAGGGACGGAGGATGGAAGCAGCAGTGAAGCAGTTTCAAAGAATCCGGACGGGGATGCGGAGGATTTCGTATACACAGAAGAGAACAGCAGACAGCCTTCTCTGACAGAGGCTTCTTATACCGCGGACGGTTCCCAGGATCTGGTATACAGGTTTGAGAATGGTACGGGCGAGTTCCGGGTAGAGGAAATTACAGTAGTGGGGGTTACCTATACCTATTCATATCAGGGCGAGCCATGTGGGATAGCATACGAGGAGCTATTGTTAGGCAACTTCGATTATGATATAGAGAATGGAACAGTTATTTTATACGGGGATGCGCTTAAGAGACTGGAAAATCGTATTGAGAGCTGGGGAGCCGGTTATTCTCTTACAGAGGCGCGTGTAGATTTTTCAGGGCGGAATGCTGAAGGCGGATATGTTTCCGGCGGCGATACTTCTCCGGTCTGGACTTTCCGGTGGGAAGAAAGAGGAACGCCGGAAGGTATGCCGAGGCTCGTTAATCAGGATTATACCTTTAACGGTACGGAGGATCTGGTACTTCACTTTGAGAATGGCGCCGGAGATTATGCGGTTACGGATATCAAAAAGGTTGTCTTTTTTGAGGAAGGCTCAGGGAATGAGAATGAGCTGTATTATTACTGGATTGCCAAAGACGGTTATGCAAAAAACAGCGCCAGCGGTCAGGTTGACGATGGTATCATGTGTGAGATTGAAAAGGGTCAGGTAACTCTTTCGGCTAACGATGTGTCGCTGTCAGTCTATAATCCGGTGAAGAATTACACATTTGGGGACGTATATTTTGGCGCCATGCTCTGTGAATTAGCCAACGGCGAGACGCGGTATATCTATTCTGACGAGAGAGGGCAGTGGAATCTGAAAATACAGGACAAGGCGGGCATTCCATTTACAGACGTACATGCCGGGGACTGGTATTACGACGCGGCGGATTATGTATTTTCACGAAAGATTATGACAGGAATGAACCGGAAGGAGTTCGGGCCGGGCGTTACATTGTCAAGAGCTCAGTTTGCAACGATTCTCTACCGTATGGAGGATGAACCGGAGACAGGATACGACGGCGGCGCGTTCCCGGATGTGGCGGATGGACAGTTCTACACCTGTCCGGCAATGTGGGCAAAGGATACGGGCGTAATCAGCGGCTACGAAGACGGAAGATTCGGACCGGCGGATACGATTACCAGAGAACAGATGGCGGTGATGATGTTCCGCTACGCCAATATGTTAGAGCTGGATACTTCTGACAGAGGAAATATCGGAGAATTTCCGGATGCCGGAAGCGTCAGCCCCTTTGCGGATGAAGCAATGCAGTGGGCAGTCGGAAAAGGGTTAATACGGGGAGACCAGAACAGGATTAACCCGCAGGGAAGCGCGGAACGGGCGCAGTGCGCAACGATTATCATGCGGTTTATGGATAGCTATGGGCTGTAAAAAGTTATAAAAATAAACGGCGGAACATAGGATTTGTCGGTTTGTTTGGGGTGAAGAATTGTTTTTTGCCAGGTACTATGGTATGATGATGAAGATATCAGATTTTACTTTTAGGAGGATTAAGAGATGGACAATCAGATTCCAAATATACCGGATGATTCCGCGAATAATCAGACGCCGGAGACCGATATTTTCAAAGAGGGGTTATCAGAAGAGGCGCCGACTGTAGGAGACACAGAGGAGAAAAAAGATTTCGGGGAAGAAACTTCTTCCGACGAGAAGAGAACCTATGCAGATCCCAACGGCGGATTCGGACAGAATACGGATGCTTACCAGAATATGGGAGGATATGGAGACGGAAGACAAAAGTCTTACGGGAATCCAGGAACGGGGCAGAATGAGAATCCGTATCAGAGCGGTTATCAGAATTATAATCAGAATGGACCAGCTTATGGGAATGCCCGGTATCAGCAGCCGAATTATGGCGGGAATGCAAATGCCGGTTATCAGCAGAACTATAACGGTAACCCGAATGGAGGTTACAATCCTAATCCAAACGGAGGATACCAGTCGAATTATATTGGAGTCCCGGGTACTGGTTATCAGCAGAATTATTCCAATCATCCCAATTCTCCATATGACGAGATGGATACCAGTCCATTGACGATGGGAGACTGGCTGCTTACGCTTCTGGCGTGTATGATTCCCTGTGCGGGAACGATTCTTTCTCTTGTATGGGCGTTTGGAAAGCATGGAAATATAAACAGAAGGAATTTTTGCAGGGCGCAGCTTATTATTACGGCTGTAGTGTTGGCGTTGTATGTAATTGTGGTGCTTATCTGGGGCGTTTCATTGGCAGGTGCATTGAGTACGTATTAAGGATAAGATGAGACTGCGAAAGACAAGTAATCTGTAATATAGTAAAACCCAGGGTCGCCGCCGTCGGGGCGGTCCTGGGTTTACTTTATTTATCGAAGTTGCGTGAGAAGGATAGTTCGTTATTTGTATTGATGAATACTGCGTCAACATTATCTAACTGATTGATTAGATTCATTCCAGCTTCAGGACCAAGCAGGAAGCAGGTCGTGCTCAGCGCATCGGCAGTTAAGGAAGAATCCGTGATAATTGTAACGCTGTTCAGCCCGTTATTACAGGGATTTCCGCTGGAGCTGCTTAAAATATGATGGTACAGAATATCATCCTTTTCAAAATATCTCTGGTAGGTTCCAGAGGTGACGACGGACTTGTTTTTAATTCTAATCGAGGTAATTGGCTCGCCGCTTTTAGAAAAGGGCTTCCGAACGCCTATGTTAAACGGAGCGCCGTCTAATTTTCCTCCAATGGCAAGTATGTTGCCGCCTAAATCAATCAGGGCGTGCTTTACACCTTCTTCCTTTAGGTACTCCTTTATTCGGTCTGCGATATAACCTTTTGCGATAGCTCCAAGGTCAAGCTTTGCCGCCGGGTCTAACAGTCTGACGTTATTGCCGTCAATCAGAATCTTTCTGAAATTGACGTGATTCACTGCTTCGGCAATCGCTTCCGGCGACGGAGGAGAAGGGTCTTCGGCCTTGAAATCCCACAGGCTTGTGACGGAACCAATCGTGATGTCAAAAGCGCCGTCTGACATCTCACAGTAATAGATGCCTTTTTTGATGAGAGCGACGGTGTCTGGGGATACCTCTACAGGAGCGCCGCTTGCGGCGTTAATCCGGGCTATGTCGCTGGACTCTAGTGTTCGGGAAAATTTGGATTCATACTCTTCGCACAGTTCTTGACAATGTTTAATCAGTTCTGCATCATGGGAATCATAAATCTGAATATTTATTACCGTATCAAGGGCTATGCCTGTATAAGATAGAGGCTTTTTGGAATATTCCGAACAGCCTGTCATGCAAAGGATAACTGCGGCCATCAGAAACGCTGCAATTTTACGGATTCTCATAGGTCACCTCACTGGATATAGAATAAATTCCACTTATCTTTTGGAAATGGAATAAAATTAGTATATCACAAAAAAATAATTATGCAAATGGTTACTCTTGGACAGTACGGTTACAATATATTAAATATATTAAAATGATTCTTATCGAACATGTGATTGCATATCTTTCTTTATTGTGATAGAATATCCTAAGATAGCGTTGTGCGACGCAGTATAGGATGTGTGGATTATGAAGAAAAAGGATTGGATTTTAATTTTTGTGGTGTTATGTGTGGCGGCCAGTGCCTATCTCGCTCACTATTTTCTCCGCGATACGGGGAAGGGAGAAGTAATCGTCGAGGTGAATGGCAAGCTTACTGGAACTTACAGCCTGAATGAGGATCAGGAGATTACGATTAACCAGGGAAGCAATCTGCTGGAGATTAAGAATGGCAAAGCGAATATGATTGAGGCAGATTGTCCGGATCAGCTTTGCGTACATCAGAGGGCTGTCTCTGCGAGCAATGAGAATATTATCTGCCTGCCGAACAAGGTTGTTGTTGAAATCAGGTCGAAAGGAGAAAGCCAGATTGATGCGGTTACGAATTAGCTGTTCGGAGTGGCTTTGTGTAAATCAGGTTTAAGAATTTATGCAAAGGATTTTTACAGTAATAGGCTTTTGATGTGATTTGAGGGGAGCAGAGGGAGGAACTTTTGAAAGTACGAGCAGCATATTTTGGAGTTTTTACCGCGCTTGCGCTGATATTTAGCTATGTGGAATCGCTGATACCGTTTCACATAGGAATTGCCGGGGTTAAGCTTGGGCTGGCCAATTTGATTATTGTGATTGCCCTTTATAAGACGAATGTAGGGGCGGCATATCTTCTGTCGGTAACCAGAGTGGTTTTATCTGGATTTATATTCGGGAATTTGTTTGGGATTTTGTACAGTCTGGCAGGGGCGCTTACCAGTTTGACTGTGATGGCGCTGATGAAGAAGAATCAGGGCTTCAGCGTGATGGGAGTCAGTGTTGCGGGAGGCGTTTTTCACAATATTGGACAGCTAATCATTGCTATTCTTGTGGTAGAGAATGTAAGTATCGCATATTATCTGCCGGTGCTTTTAATTGCGGGACTTGTAACCGGACTAATTATAGGAATTACCGCAAATGAGATGTTAAAACGCCTTGTAAACCTGTCTATGGGATTTGAAGTCTGATTGGGGAGGAATGGATATGATATCGTACATACGAGGACAGCTTGCGGCTATAGAGGAAACGAAGATTGTTGTTGATGTGGGGGGAGTGGGATATGGGATATTTATGCCTGGGAGGGTGATGGCGAAGCTTCCCCAGACGGGAACGGAGGTGACCATTCATACGTTCCTGAATGTGAAGGAGGATTCCATGCAGCTTTTTGGATTTCTCTCGAAGGATGACCTTGCTGTTTTTAAGCAGGTGATTATGGTCAGCGGCATTGGCCCGAAGGGGGGGCTAAGTATTCTGTCCCAGTTATCGGCGGATGATTTGAGATTTGCTGTTTTGTCGAACGATGTAAGAGCTATTTCCGCTTCTCAGGGAATTGGGAAGAAGACTGCAGAAAAGCTGATTCTGGAATTGAAGGACAAGCTGCGTTTAGAGGATGTTCTGGAGCATACGCGGACGGAGGAGACAGATGCAGGGGAAGGTTCTGTCGTCGGCGATATCCAGCAGGATGCGGTTGCGGCGCTGACAGCCCTTGGCTATGGGAGCACAGAGGCTTTAAAGGCGGTTAGGAAGGTGTCGGTTGGATTGGACGCCAAGGTGGAAGACGTATTGAAGCAGGCATTGAAATTTATGATGTAACAGAAGCCGCTGCGTATGGTATCCGAATGAACAGCGCAAACCACATAGTATAAATTTTTACATGATTGAGGGGAATTATGGGAAGAAGAATTATTACCACAGAGAATCTGGAGGAGGATGCAAAGATTGAGAATCATCTAAGACCTCAGACTCTGGATGATTATATTGGTCAGGCGAAGGCGAAGGAGATGCTGAAGATTTATATTGCTGCGGCGAAGGAGAGGAAGGAAGCGCTGGACCATGTGTTATTTTACGGACCGCCGGGACTGGGTAAGACGACTCTTGCGGGAATTATAGCGAATGAGATGGGAGTAGGGATTAAGATTACATCCGGGCCTGCGATTGAGAAGCCGGGAGAGATGGCTGCTATTCTGAATAATCTGCAGGAGGGGGACGTGCTCTTTGTGGATGAGATTCACCGGCTGAACCGGCAGGTGGAAGAAGTATTATATCCGGCGATGGAGGACTTTGCCATTGATATTATGATTGGAAAGGGAGCAAGCGCCAGGTCCATACGTCTGGACCTTCCATATTTTACGCTGGTTGGAGCAACCACGAGGGCCGGCATGCTGACTGCGCCGCTCCGAGATCGTTTTGGGGTAATAAATCGTTTGGAATTTTATACAGTAGAGGAGCTTTGTACGATTATTCTGCGTTCTGCCAGAGTGCTGGATGTAGAGATTGATGAGAAGGGGGCCAAAGAGCTTGCCAGGAGATCCAGGGGGACGCCGAGGCTTGCCAACCGTCTTCTCAAACGAGTGCGGGATTTCGCACAGGTGAAGTATGAAGGGGTGATTACCAGAGAGGTGGCGGATATGGCGCTGGATTTGTTAGACGTAGACAAATATGGACTGGACCATGTAGACAGGAACCTTCTGCTTACCATGATTCATAAGTTCGGCGGCGGTCCGGTTGGTTTGGAGACGCTTGCTGCGTCGATTGGGGAAGATTCGGGAACGATTGAGGATGTGTACGAGCCCTATCTGCTTAAGAATGGATTGATACAGAGAACGCCCAGAGGGCGGGTGGCCACTGAGCTGGCCTATGGGCATTTAGGGATTTCTTAGTAATGATTTTTGGTTATAGTTCATAAACCGTTTGCAGGCCAGAGTAAGAGGCGGGTGAACGGCATCTATTTTTCCGTAACAGTTCAGCCTAGAACTTTGCACTTGCTGCAAAGTTCGTGAGAATGTGTAAATTTGGCCAAGAGGGAATCTGTCCATCGCCGCAGGCGATTTGGAATGGGCAGATTCCGTAACAGCGAAGCCAAAGGCTGAACTGTTACCATTTTTCAATATCAAATTCAAGAAAATAGTTGGATTTTAGGGTTTTATAGTTTATAATAGAGTCAGAGTTTACGCAAAGGAGCGGGAGGTCGCAATGGCATCATCAAAAAATTATACAGAAGTATTGATTGGCGGAAAGGTATTTACTTTAAGCGGATTTGAGAGTGAAGAATATTTGCAGAGAGTTTCCACCTATTTGAATCATAAGCTGGAGGAGTGCAGCAGCAGCGAAGGTTACCGCAAGCAGAGTGCGGAAACCAGAAGTATTCTTCTTGCGCTTAATATTGCTGATGATTATTTTAAGGCGAAGAAGCAGGGCGGCACTCTGGAGAGCGATATTGAGGCGAAGGATAAAGAGATGTACGATTTAAAGCACGAGTTGATTTCTGTACAGATTAAGCTTGAGAATGCAGATAAGACGCTGGACAAGCTAAAGGAAGAGAATCGAACGCTGCAGATGAAGATTGTACAGTTGGAAACAGAGATGAAGAATAGTAAGAGTAAATAAGGCTGTCAGATGACAGCCTCTATTTAGGTATACCCTGCCTTCTGGGCTCATTATGGCCGTTCGGCTGTTTTATTAGGTTATAGAAGTGTTTGGGACGGAATCGGGCGGCTGAATGCTGGAGAAGAAGAGGGCGCCAGATATAGGAGCAGAGATTAGTGATTGAGATTTTGGCACCTGCGGGTGATTATGAAACGTTAAAAGCGGCGGTTTGTGCGGGAGCGGATGCGGTCTACGCAGGAGGAGAACGGTTTGGGGCCCGCGCTTATGCGAACAATTTTAGCAGAGAGGAATTGTTATCAGCAATTGATTATGTACATCTCCATGGCAGGAAGCTGTATCTTACGGTGAATACGCTGGTGAAGGAGAGAGAATTTGCGGATTTGTACGAGTATTTGCTGCTTTTTTATCAGCAGGGGCTGGATGCGGTTATCGTGCAGGATTTGGGAGTGATGGACTACGTAATGCGGCAGTTTCCGGGGCTTCCCATACACGCAAGCACCCAGATGACCATAACGAATGTGATTGCAGCAAAGTATTTGGAATCTCTGGGAGTGAGCCGGATTGTACCGGCCAGGGAGCTGTCTTTGGCTGAGATTCAGGAAATCAGCGGCGGTACCGGGCTTGAAGTAGAATGCTTTGTACATGGGGCGTTGTGTTACGGCTATTCTGGTCAGTGTCTGCTCAGCAGTATGATTGGAGGGCGCAGCGGCAACAGAGGCCAGTGCGCGCAGCCCTGCAGGCTTTCTTATGCTGTGGAGAATCAGAAACCAAAAGATATGCTGAGTCTCAAAGACCTCTGCGCCATACAGCATATTCCAGATTTGATTGAGAGTGGAATCCATTCTTTTAAAATTGAGGGACGTATGAAGCAGCCAGAGTATGTTGCAGCTGTTACAGGGATGTACCGCAAATATACGGATATCTATTTAAATTCAGGAAGAGAAAGTTTTGAAGTATTTGAAGAAGACGTAAGAGAGCTGGAATGCGTTTATCAGAGGCGCGGATACTGTGACGGCTATTATTACAGACATAATGGCAGAGAGATGCTTTCCCTGGAGCGTCCAAAGCAGGAAATTCATGCTCCAGAGAAACCAGAAATTAGAATCCAAGAAAAAATTAATGGTAAATTTATACTTTCTTCAGGAAAACATGTTACATTATATCTGAAGTATCAGGATATCGAGGCGGAGATTGTCGGTCCGAAGGCAGAAAAGGCGGCGAAGCAGCCTTTGACAAAAGAGCGGATTGAGAAACAGCTCCAAAAGACAGGGAATACGCCATTTATTTTTGAAAATCTGGATATATATATTGAGGGAGATGTTTTTATTCCGATTCAGGCTGTGAATGAACTGCGGCGCAGAGGCTTAGAGATGTTAGAGGAGCGGATTTTGCAGAACTTCCGGCGGAAAAGTCCGCAGAAGCTTTCGGAGTCTGGGGAGAGTTGTGGAGAAGATGCGCGGCAGGATTATCAGGCAGAATGTATGAAGATTACTGCATTAGTCGAAACCATGGAACAGCTCGAAGCAGTTGCTGCTTATTCAGAGATTGCCAGAATCTATGTGGAAGATTCCCTGTGGGAATTTTATGAAAATAGAAAGAAGTTCGAGCAGATACTCCTGAAGCTGAAAGACGCTGGAAGGGAAGTTTATTTTGCAATGGCCCGTATTTTCAGACAGGAAGCAAGGCATTTTTATGATAGACATTTTAGTCAGCTTGCAGAGAACTTTGACGGCGTGCTGGTGAGGAATTTGGAGAGTTTTCTCTATGTGAGAGAAAAGTATGACGCGCTGCCTATTGTAACGGACAGTAGTATCTATCAATGGAATCGCCAGGCTAAGAGATTTTGGAAGAAGTTATTGCCGGGAGATAGTACAGCGCCTGTGGAGCTGAATAGGTGGGAACTTGAGGAACTGGGAGTGCGGGATATGGAGCTGATTATATACGGATATCTTCCAGTTATGATTTCGGCGGGCTGTGTGAAAAAGAACGTGGGAAAGTGTGAGCCGAGGGCAGGATTTCTGTCTATGACAGACCGTCAGCATAAGAAAATTATTGTAAAAAATGAGTGTCTTTACTGTTATAATGTCATTTATAATTCGGCTCCGCTGATACTGGCAGACCAGTACCCGAAGTTAAGGAAGCTTGGGTGTAAAGCAGTAAGGCTTCAGTTTAGCACAGAGAATAGGAAGAGAGTGAGAGAGATTCTTGCTGTCTATCTATCGGCATATTCAAAAGAAAAAGAATGTCTGATGCCAGAAGGAGCATTTACCAGAGGACATTTTAAACGTGGTGTAAAGTAGGTGATTTATTGACTAATATTATTGTAGAGCTTTCTAAATATATTATAATTGTAATTATAATCATGTATACCTATCTGTGCTTCAGTATATTTGGATATCATGATTCGGAGAAGAAGAAAGGAATGCTGCTTCAGCAGAATGTGCTGATGTTTTTGTTCCAGTTGATTGCCTTCATTGTATTGTATCTGGAGATGGACGATAAGAAGGTGGCAGGATTTTATGTAGCGCAGATGCTTTTGTTTGCGGCGACGATTCTTTTGTATACGCGTCTTTATTCCAAAGTGTCAAGGCTTGTCGTGAATAATATGTGTATGCTTCTTTGTATTGGGTTGATTATGTTGACCAGACTTTCTTATGAGAAGGCGTTAAAGCAGTTTCTGATTGCATCTGCTACTATCGGAATCAGTCTGGTTATTCCGGTTATTATACGGCGGGTCAGGCTTTTGTCGGAATGGAGGATGCTTTACGGTGTGGCGGGTTTGATTTCGCTGGGCGTAGTTGCCGTAATGGGACAGGTATCTTACGGCGCCAAGCTTGGTTTTACGATTGCGGGAATCAGTATTCAGCCTTCGGAGCTGGTTAAGATTGTATTTGTCTTTTTTGTGGCGGCAAGTTTTAAGGGTTCCAGAGACTTTAAGAATGTGGTGATTACGACAGTGGTCGCGGCGGTTCATGTGTTGATTCTGGTGGCTTCTACGGACCTTGGAGCAGCGCTTATTATTTTTGTGGTATACCTGGCCATGCTCTATGTAGCTACCAGGCAGCCTCTTTATATGGCGGCGGGACTTACGGCAGGAGGAGGGGCTTCTGTGGTTGCTTATTATTTATTTGGACATGTAAGAACCAGGGTTACCGCGTGGAAAGACCCATTTGCAGCCTATGACAGCGGAGGATATCAGGTTGCCCAGTCGTTATTTGCGATTGGAACCGGAGGATGGCTTGGTATGGGACTCTGCCAGGGACAGCCGGATACGATACCGGTTGCAGCCGAGGATTTTATATTTTCGGCAATTGCGGAGGAGCTGGGTATTATATTTGCCCTCTGTGTGACGTTGATTTGTCTGAGCTGTTACGTCATGTTTTTAAATATTGCTATGCAGCTTCGGAATCAGTTCTATAAGCTGGTAGCGCTGGGGCTTGGGACCTGTTATATCTTTCAGGTGTTTCTGACGATTGGGGGAGTAACCAAATTTATTCCTTCTACGGGAGTGACGCTGCCGTTAGTCAGTTATGGAGGAAGTTCGCTTTTAAGTACGCTGATTATGTTTGCAATTATTCAGGGACTTTATATCCTGAGAGAAGACGAGGAAGAGAATATTGAAAGAGAGAAAATGGAAGAACAGTTACGAATTGAAAGAAGAAATGAGGCGGAACGGCAGCTGCGAGCCGAGAGAAGAAAGGAAGCCCAGAGACAGCTACAGGCTGAGAGAAGGAAGGAAGCAAAAGGGCAGTTACGAGCTGAGGGAAGCAGAAGACAGGGAGCGGAAAAAGCAGGAACGAAAGCAGTTAAGCCGGAGAGAGCGGAGAGCGCTAAAAAAAGAAGAGTACCGCCAGGAAAAGCAAAAGCGGGCCAGAAATAAAGAATTTGCCAGAGTAACCTATGCATTTGTAGGATTGTTTTTGGCATTGATGGGATATATCGGTTATTTTACAGTTGTAACCAGTCAGGATATTATAAAAAGTCCCTATAATCCAAGGCTTGATTCTATGGCGGACCGGGTTGTGAGAGGAAAGATTCTTGACCGGGAAGGCAATGTATTGGCGGAGACTGAAGTCGCGGAGGACGGCAGTGAGTATCGTTATTATCCTTATGGAGAGATATTTGCTCATGTTGTAGGGTATTCTGTTCAGGGCAAATCTGGCTTGGAATCCACTGGGAACTTTGAGCTTCTGACCTCGAATGCATTTATATTAGAAAAATTAAAAAGAGAGTTTCAGGACGAGAAGAATATCGGGGATAATGTGGTTACGACTTTAGATGTGAATTTACAGACGACTGCCTATCATGCTTTGGGTGATAATAAAGGCGCGGTTATTGTGATGGAGCCAAGTACCGGGAAGATACTGACCATGGTTTCAAAGCCGTCCTTTGAGCCTAATTCTGTGATTGAGAATTGGGACTGGCTAAATTCAGACCCAGAAAGCATCCTTTTGAATCGTGCGTCCCAGGGAATGTATGCGCCCGGTTCCACATTTAAAATTGTAACTGCATTGGAATATATGAGAGAACATCCGGAGGATTATTCGGCTTATATGTATGAGTGCGCCGGCGAAATTAGTTATGAGGATACAGTCATACCCTGCGCGGGGCACAATGTCCATGGAACAGAAGATCTTGCAGGGTCTTTTGCTAATTCCTGCAACGCTTCATTTTGCAACATCGGCATGAATCTGGATGTGTCAGGATATCAGAGTACGGCAGAGGAGCTTTTGATTGGCTCGAAGCTTCCGGGAGATTTTGCCACTGGAAAGAGCAGCTTCCGACTGGAGAAGACGGATTCTATGGCGGATAAGATGATGACGGCGATGGGGCAGGGAAAGACGCAGGTAAGTCCATATCAGATGGCGCTTATTACGGCTTCCATTGCAAATGGCGGCTATTTGATGCGTCCATATCTGATTGATTCTGTTACCAATTATACAGGGACAATCGTATCGGAGACTACGCCGGAAAAATACGCGGATTTGATGACTTTAGACGAGTCTGCGCAGTTAAAGGCTTATATGTCGGACGTGGTAAATTATGGGACGGCCTCAGTGTTAAGCGGGCAGAGTTATACGGCGGCGGGAAAGACTGGAACGGCCGAATACAGTATGGAATCTTCGGACAAGAATCATTCCTGGTTTGTGGGATTTACGAATATTGACAATCCTGAGCTGGTGATTAGCGTGATTGTGGAGGAATCTGACGGCGGCCGGAAGGCGGTTGATGTGGCAAAGGAAGTATTTGACAGTTATTATTACTAGCGTGCTGATACATTTGGCAAAATGTAAATGTGTCGGCTACTAGATTAAAAAGAGGTGAATGATGGAATACTATAGATATCTGTATCTGTCAGAAAAGCTTGAGAAAAAAAGAGACAAAGTGATAGATTGGCTGGAGCGGAACAGATTCTGGCCGGGAATCCATTTGATTCTACTTCCACAGAATGAAAAGAATCAGCTTGAGATATTAAATGCCGCCTACCTTCTTCAGCCGGATTATCCAAAGGAAGGTCTATTCGTGGTGGGGATTACAGACAGTTTTGAAAATGCGCTGGAATTTGTGGAAAAAATATCTCAGGAGGTGTATGATAAGACAAAAGGACTGGATATTCGAAAATTTATTCTCATGAAGGAACAGGAAGGCTGATATGCTACATATTTTGTTAATGATTTTAAAAATAGCTGGTATCATACTGGCGGTAATATTGGGAATACTGGTGTTACTGGTCTGTATCGTCCTGTTTGTTCCAATTTGCTATAGAGGAGAAGTGGGAAGCGAGGGAGGGCTTAAGGATATCCGGGCTCATGGGCAGGTGAGCTGGCTGTTTGGATTCGTAAAAGCAGTGGTGGACGTCCGGAATAAATCTCCGGATATTTATATTAAGATTGCCTGGAAAAAAATAGGCGGCAGATCAGAATCCATTCAGGAGGAAGAGGAAAAAAAAGATGAAGAAGTTAAAGGATATGGAAAAGAAAAGTCTGAGGAATTTAAAAAAGCTGGAAAAGAGCGGAGAGAAGGCAGGGAAAAAGCTTCTGGAGACGGAGAGAAAGAAAGCGCTCTGGGGGAAAAGAAAATTAAAGAAAGCATTGACGGCGGGAAAGAATTTAAAGAGTGTAGGGAAGGCCAGGAAAAGTATCCGGAAGATTTTGAGGGATACAAAGAATGTGAATACGTTCCTGAAGAAAAATTCAAACTACAAAAAGAAGTTGGAGAAGATGCTGCGCAAGGTCATGAAGAAGGGCAGGAAGAGCATGAAGAATCTGCTTACGGCAGGGCAGAGAAGCTATCATTTTCTGGGAAGATAGCAGAAAAGTTTCAGGGATTTATCCGCAAAATCAGGCAGACTGCGGACAAGTTCAAATGTACAATTCAGAGATTGTGTGATAGAATAGAGGAAACTTCAGAAAAGAAAGATAAACTGAAAGCATTTATTGCAGATGCGGCTCACAGGAATGCTTTCGGACGGGGAAAGAAAGAGCTGATAAAGTTACTTGGACGTCTGTCGCCGAAAGTGCTTCAGGCAGATATTCATTATGGCTTTGAGGACCCGTCTCTCACAGGAAGAGTCCTGGCAGGTTTTGGTATCCTGTATCCGTTTCTTGGAGATAACGTTCAGATTACGCCGGATTTTCAGGAAAAGATACTGGAGGGAAAGCTGTATGTAAAAGGCAGAATCTATGTAAGGCATTTAGCTGTGATGGCTGTAAAGCTGCTGCTTGATGGAGATGTGCGCCGAACGATTAAGGATATAAGAAAATTTAAGTTATAATACAGGAGGAATCATAAGATGGCAGAGAATAATTTCAAAGGAACCGTAGAAGCGTTATTTCATGGAATGGATGGAGTCATTTCTTCCAAGACAGTCGTAGGAGAGGCAATCCAGATTAAGGATACGATTATTCTGCCGCTGGTGGATGTTTCCTTCGGAGTAGGAGCAGGCGCGTTCAATGCGGATAAGAAGGAGCGGGGAGCAGGCGGAATCGGCGGTAAGATGACGCCTTGTGCCGTTCTTGTAATTCAGGATGGCAAGACGAAACTGGTGAATATTAAGAATCAGGATACGGTTACGAAGATTCTTGATATGGTACCGGATTTAGTAGACCGTTTTACTTCGAGAAATGACGATAAGATGACGGAAGAAGAGGTTGTGGATATCTTAGATGAGATGGAATCCTAAATTTGGGAATGGCCGGAAGGACTGCGGCATATAGATATTATGAGAACTGTCTCATGGGAGAGCAGGAATGAAGCAGGTGATAGGATTTGCATTATTCTGGATTGCGGCTGGCATGGTAATATGCATGCTGCTGCCTAATCTTTTTGTACAGATATTATGCGCAGTATTGTGTGTGTTAGTGGGATTCGAGCTGTATCACTGCAGATAGGAAACAAGAATAAATAAAGCTGGCAGAGTTCAGGAAAATGAACCGCTGCCGGCTTTTTTGCATACAATATTTTGGAGTTATCGTTTGCGGAACAGAACAGGCGGCTTATCTGAACAGATACAACGCGTTATTTTAAGGTGACAGTTCAGCCTGCAACTGCGCACTTGCTGCGCAGTTAGCAGCCAATGAACCTGAGTAGCCAGGAAGCCGGAAGGCTGAACTGTTGATTATTCTAATGCTTGGGAGCCATCTATTTAAAGCTTGAGAGCCACCTGAATCCAGTGTATTTTAAAGCTTGGGAGCCACCACTATATATTGTGGTCATCCAAATATATTGCTTAAGATAAGACCCCTCTTTTAAGATGTGTTTAT
>CAJSZQ010000026.1 GCA_910574185.1 Lachnospiraceae bacterium | reverse complement strand
CCCCTTGAAGACGACGAGGTAGATAGGGCAGAGGTGGAAGCATGGCAACATGTGGAGCTGACTGTTACTAATCGGTCGAGGGCATAACCAAGGGAAGGCAGATAGGTAAGAGAAGATGTTAATTCTTGTATGCAGTTTTGAAGGTACATATGTGGCCCAGTGGCTCAGTTGGTTAGAGCGCCGCCCTGTCACGGCGGAGGTCGAGAGTTCGAGTCTCTTCTGGGTCGTTGACATTGAACACTTGATGAGGTGTTTTCAAATCTAGTGTGAAAGTCCATCTCTGAACTTAGCGAATTTTTTTGAGCTTAGTGAAGAGATGATGTATTTTGGGATCTTAGCTCAGCTGGGAGAGCATCTGCCTTACAAGCAGAGGGTCACAGGTTCGAGCCCTGTAGGTCCCATATGGATGGGTTCCCGAGTGGCCAAAGGGGGCAGACTGTAAATCTGTTGCAAGTTGCTTCGGTGGTTCGAATCCACCTCCATCCATTCTCGTGCCGATATGGCTCAATTCTTCTAGATTGACAAAGTCAATCGCAGGCAGAGCGCTGGTTACAAATCAGTTGCTTTACGGAATTTGCCGATGTGGCTCAATTGGCAGAGCAGCTGATTTGTAATCAGCAGGTTATCGGTTCGAGTCCGATCATCGGCTTTGAGTGATTGTGCTCAAGAAAATATAATATCGCGGGGTGGAGCAGTCTGGTAGCTCGTCGGGCTCATAACCCGAAGGTCGTAGGTTCAAATCCTGCCCCCGCAATTAATGCCCAGATAGCTCAGTTGGTAGAGCAGAGGACTGAAAATCCTCGTGTCACTGGTTCGATTCCGGTTCTGGGCATTTTTTTTGTAAAAAAACTAAAATGGGGGCGTGTAGCTCAGGTGGTAGAGCACTTGACTTTTAATCAAGTTGTCCGGGGTTCGAATCCCCGCACGCTCAGGTGTAAATACTGTCTTTGGAAGAGATTCCTTAGACAGTATTTTTTGTAAAAGTCCCTGTTTTCAAGGGATTCAAGCTTTTAACAATTACATGGGTGTTCAATTAGGTGTACACTTCCTGCAAAATAGATCTGAGTACATTTGAGTACACTTATTATGAAAGAGCTTGTTCTATCAGCGACTCCTTTTCTGAAACTGTGTTACGGTCAAAACAATAATTATTGTATGTTGTACGTTCATCAGCGTGACCGACACACTCTCTGATAGTGTTGATATTGACATTGCCATCTATCAGTGCGGAAATAAATGTTTTACGCGCTTTATGGGACGACTTATAGGTAATATCCATTTTGCTGCAATATTTCCTATAAAGTCCATTTACAGAGCGTACAGATAAAGGAGCGTCATTACAGGAAAAAATATAGCCAGTGCTATTCAAATGATGTGTCTTTTGGTATTGTTGGGCTTTACTGATTATTTCTTTAGCATCCTTTGTTAGAAATACTTTTCTGTCCTCATAGCCTTTCGTGTGCTGTACGATTTCGTTTGTTTCTGGGCGGTACATTCGTACAATGCTGATGTAACTTCCCTCTATATCGGAATACCTTACACAACACAATTCTCCTAATCTCAGTCCGGTCAGGGTTTGAAAAATAATGCTGAGAGGTGCAAGACGATATTTCAAACGGGTATCATAGAGAAAATCTTCCATAGCCAGAGTCTGCAAAGTATGAAGTTCTTCTTTCAGAAATACCTGAGTTTCATTTGCTTTCTTTTTCTGCTGACGGAATAAGCGTCTGCCATCCACTTTCACAAGAGAAAAAGGATTGCTTTCTATGATTTCCAAATCCACAGCATATTCCAAGACCTGACGTATAATCACTGTACAGTTATAATACTGGTTTTTGGTCATGTTATTGTCTTGTATTAAAGTGTGCGCCCAGTTACTAAGAACTAATTTTGTCAATTTACGGATTGGAATATTGATAATATCAGCGTCTGTATAATAGCGTTTCCAATCATTATCAATCCTGCGGATGTAATTAGAAGCAGAAGTCCGTAAGGATTTGTATTCCTTCCATCTGGGATACAGCGATTTTACTGTGGCATGAGCAAGACTGTTATTTTTTTCCTGCTGCTTGTAATACTCATAAAGTGCGGTATGTAATTTTTCTTTTGTGGATTTAACCAGCTTTTTTCTGCCGGATTTTTGTGTATCATCCTTTACATAGGTCTGCCAGCGTCCCGAGCAAAAGGTAATGCTGTAAGGATGGTGCTTGATGATTCTTTCTAATTCGGTTTTTCTCATGGCCTGTTCCACGTCATCTAAATTTATTCTACCAGATTCCTGCAAATATTGCAATACTTTATCAGAACTTATGTTTGCGTTCATGCTGCGCTTTAAATTTAGCAGTACATAATTTATATATTAAATATTTAGCCTGATATCTTACTACGCTACAAAACTTTACAATACGGTGCGTGTATCAGCTAAAATATCTCCTTTCTTTTCACATTTTTATTTCTTTGGATTAATTGGTAAAGGGCAGCTTCTGCTGCTCACATTTTGTTATTTCCTTTAATGGGGTATTTCGATACATATATTCTTTTACAGAGTTATAAGTGTCTATTGTGCCGTCTGCATTATATACCCTGACTTCATGGATTCGCCGTAAGAATGCGTCATAAGATTCTTTATCATTCTTTTTACAGTCGGGATACTGTTTTTCCAAATCCCAGTTAGATACGATATATACTGTTTCATAACAGGCTACTTTATTTGAGTAGCGGGAAGGTAACTGAATCGGATAAATATCACAGTAATTCAGCATATCAGATAATCTCAGGTTAGACCGGAACTCGTCAAAGCAGAGTACACTCTGACATGCATACTGGTCGAAAGGATGGTCATAATCGGATACCCGGTATACATTAGAATCCCCATGTGTATCCAGTACACCGCGTGTCTTTCCTGTTCCAGTTGCTCCGCTGATGTACACAACATGAATGTTTCTCCGGGTGCCCTTGTATTTGTCAACAAGGATGGTTGTTCTGACCTTATTAATTCGGTCTACTTCCTTTATGTAGTCATTATTGATTTCAAAGATTTCTGAATCAGTATATCCGGCCTTTATAAGCTGGTAAAGTTCAGCCATATCCTGATTATTTCCTTTCTGCTTCGGAGGTTCGCCCCATTCCTCATAGCTGCCTTCAATTCTGGTCTCTTCTTTTTCCGTATCCCTCCATTTGCCATCTTTTTTGATGTACATAATATTTTCTTCTGCTGAACCATGGGCTACTTCAATATGGGCTTCCGGAAAAGCCTTTTTTACTTTCGCCCAGCGTACCCTTGAGGAAAAGCAGATATATATATGCGTATGGGGCGTTCCGTTCTTCCCTGTTTCATCAGCCATACAGAAATATTTTAATGTTGAGAAACTGGTTACGCATAATTTCTTTATGGCTGTATGGTCATATCCATAATCCGCAGGATTATTGATGGTTAGCTGGAATGCATGACGCTGGATATTTTTTGCTGCTCTGTTTTCTGTTTTCATTTCGTATTGTCCTTTCGCTGTTCATTTTGTTCACAGGGTGCGAACAAGTTTTTGCTTTGTAGAACCCTTGTAAAATCAAGATTTTTTTATATTTTTCCTTTGTTTGTGCGCTGGGTAATACTACACCCAGCGCACTTCTGATTCCTTTTACTTCCCTTCGCGTCTGCCTGCGGCAGCCACTCAGTCCAGCAAAAGGAACCAGAGTATAGTTACATAATTTAAAACAGTTTAACGGTTCATTGACTGTAAAATAAATAACAGTTTCTGTTTGTCCAGACGGGGGACCTGCAGGCCGCATAATTCGTATCCGTCCCGGAGGAGCAGTCCCTTTCCCATGCCGAAAGTTATATCTTCTTCTCCTTCAAAATGTTCTCCGGCGAACAGACCGCGACGGCCGTCAACGCTCAGCTTTCCCAGTCCTACAGATATCATGAAGTTATCTGCCGAGCCGGACGAAGCCGGAAAGACAGAAGCAGAATATCTCTGCATGGACAGAATTAAAAAACGCTTCCTGCTTCTGCCTAGCATCAGTATACTTGACATAATCATTCTGATTTCGTCTGCTTCCTTTTTGCCTTCTTTGGTCATGTTTAAATGGTTGAGAAGTCCGGCAATTTCATCAATAATTAATATCCGGGTTATGCCGTTCCCGCCATCCGGGGCTTCTGAAAATTCTTCATAGAAAAGGCGTATTTCATCAATGCAGATTTCGTATTCGGCATAATGGTTTGTTATGCCTGTGAACTCGCCGGAACGCTTAAAGTCGCAGATAACAAATTCACAGGGTATGGATTTACGAATCTGATAGATAAAGTATAATAACCATGTACTTTTACCACTTCCAGAACCGCCGACTATGCAGCAGTGCAAAAGGTTGGAACCGACAAATAACGGAACTTTAATGCCTTGCATCCACATAGAAAGGCTAAAGCCAAGCATGATTTTATCCGGGTTAGCCTTTTTTTTGATTTTTCCAGTTTTCTCCTTCTAATTCTTCATCAACAGGAGCATCCGCCGACTCAGACACAGCTTTACGCTGAATCTCCTGTTTTTGCTGTATCAGGTTAGAAAGTTCCTCTTTTCCTTTTGTCGTAGAAGAAAAATATATATGAATATTCCATGTGTTTGGAGATATCCATTCTGATTCACCGTACAGCATAGGGGAATATCCCTGTTGTTGTAATGCGGTCTGTATACAGCGTTTAAATGCTTCCAATGCAAAGAGTAAATTATCCTGTGTTCCAATATATTCGACGACAAAGTGTCCCGGCTTCAGACATCCGGCACGATATAGTTCTTCCTGCTTCAGAAGGCTGAAAGTTTTTAAAATTTGGGTTGCGGATTCGGTAAAGCCTGTAGTAGAATATGGAGTAGGTTCTTGTGGCTCGCCTTTAAAGAAGCGATATACGCCTTTAAGGACAGCGAGCACGCTCTGAAAGAACGTGCCCGAATCATTGTTTCCTAAGAAATGTGCATATGATACCAGAATCAAAACTGAAATCAGGGTGAAAAATGTAATGGTTGTGTTTGGTGCTTCAATCATTTAGTAATCCTCCCTCAAAACACTGATATCGGCATAAACACAGTACCACCCGAAATCATCTGGTGGAGTGATTTTGACAACAGCTTCAAAGCGGTGTCCCCATAGAAGATCTTCAAGAAAATCAATTATTTGATATTCTACAAGACAGGCCAGTTCTTTCATAGTAAGGTCGGCATATTCGGTTTTGATGTAACTTGCGCAAAATTTTGTCCAAGCCTTGTCGGAGAAGTTCTCCTCGCAAATGCCATCGAATTTGTGTTTGTCGAAATGGCATTCGAGTGCTTCATTAATCGCAGATTTCTCAATAGATAAATTGAGAATCCGAGTTTTACTTTTTGCCATGTAAATCCCTCCTTATTAATAATGGCAATAAATATTGTTATGAAATAGTTTAGGGAAGGGGTGGATTCCAGATCCTTCCCTAAAAAGTAATTCAGCTAGACATCAACTGAAAAATTAATACTCTTCGCCCGTATGCTATCGCAGATGCATTTCATAGCCGAATTATAATAAGGCTTTATAATTGCATTCGTAAACTCAACAAATACCGGTTCTCCGGCATCCTGCTTCTCAGCCAGTTCTTCGGGTGTAATCAGTGGTTTCTGGTGTTCCACAAAAATCTCAATTTTTGTGTACAAGGTCGTATCTGTTGCAGTATAGACGTACCCTGCAATAGCGCCGGTCGGCTTACCGTCTTCATAATTGGGACGGGCTTTAACCTCATTCAGACAGAAGACGTTTGCTGGAAGAAAATCTTCCAGTTTCAAAAGCTTCCTTAAAATTACAGATTTTTGAGCCATTGCGCTTCTCCTTTCTAAATATTATTTTGAAGATATTTTTCCCTTCTTTCGTAATCCAGAATATCAAAATATATTGCTTAAATCTTGGGTGAGTTCACCCAAAAGATTGTGGCATCATAATTGTTCTAACAAATCAATATACGTTTCGAGTAATTTCTTTTTTTCCGTATTTAATTTATTGATTCGACTCATTAAAGTATTTTTTTCTTCTTTGTCTTCGGGTAAAAAATAATCCAAAGTTACGCCGCATTCACAACATATTTCATATACGGTAGAGATATCTGGGCAAGTTACGCCATATTCATAATTTTGTAATGTGTTGGTGCGAATGCCTATCGCTATTGCCAGTGACTCCTGTGTGTGTCCGTTTTCGTCTCGCAAATAAGCTAAATTATTTTGAAATTTCTCCATAAATTTTTCTGCCCTTTCGGTAAGTGCTTTTCGATTTCTCATTATGTCTCCTTTCATAGCAATAATTTAAAATGTGATACTATAAAAGGTTTTTGGGAAACCTTCAGGGGAAAGAATGACTACTCGGGAGAATAGTAAGTGCTGGGGGAATGCAAAGATATACCTTTTTAAACTGGTTTTATAGACAGAGAACCAATGGAAAATTTACTTTCTTTTAAGAAGCTTTTAAAGGGAAATTCTTAGAGGGAATTAAGTCAAATTCAAGGGGATTATGAGAATATACAAGCTAACGGAAAATGTAGTTGGGAAATTTGAAAAATTATACAGAATAACAAAGAATCACATGTATATCTGATTCCCTTTCCTTCCTCGCCGACTTTAATCAAAAATGCCATACTGTCAATGGTTCTTGCAGAAAATTTTTTAGAAAATTTTAATTTTCTAAAAAATTCAAGCCATTGACATCCTGTCCTTTTTGATTCCTGAATAACCAAGAAGGGAAAGGGAAAGCCGTCTACCTAAAATGTAGCGCGGACAACTATACATTTGTGAAAGCGAGGGTGTACACATGAAAAAATTAACGAATTACCAGAGGGCAACACAGTATTTAGTAAAGGTATTTAAAGCTGTCAATGAGGAATATTTCAATGGTTCATTAGAAATACCTACTATTACGATTCAGTCTACTATAGGGGCATACAGCCATGTATCCACACAGCGTATCTGGCACAATGGCGAAGCATCTTCTTATGAGCTGAATTTGTCGGCTGATTATCTGAACAGGCCGATTGAAAATGTAGTTGCCACTTTAATACATGAAGGCTGTCACCTGTATGCTATGGAAAATGGGATTAAGGATACCAGTAACCGGGGAGTATACCACAATAAAAAATTTAAAATGCTTGCAGAAGAAAGGGGCTTGCAGATAGAAAAACATGACAGATACGGCTGGACAATTACCAGTCCAACGGAAGAAACTATAGATTTCTGCATCAGCAGAGGATTTGAAGATATTGAAATTTTCAGAGGTTCATCTGAAAGTATGGGAGTATCTGGTGGAAAGTCCGGCAATGGAGCAGCAACCGTCAGACCGAAAAAGCCGAGCAGTACAAGAAAATATGTCTGCCCCTGTTGCGGAAACAGTTTCCGGGCAACAAAAGCTATCAATGTAATGTGCATGGATTGCGAAGAACCATTCATTGCAGTTAATTAAATATATTTTTAAAAGTGCACTTTTAATCTTTTTAAATCTATATTTGACATATCTATGGATAATCTAAAATTATTTATTAATTTCTCGGTTATCAGTCCGACCCAGCAAATAATCTATTGAACAGTCATAATAATCTGCTAAAGAACAGAGGACATTTAGCGGTATATTATGTTTTCCTGTTTCGTAGTAAGAGTACGCTCTTTGGCTTATATGTAAAATATTTGCAATTTTTTCCTGAGATATATCGGAATCTACTCGCAAATTTTTAATACGTTTAATATCCATAGGCATTCCTCCGTATAAACGTATTATATTTAAGAACAAAACATTCTATTGATTTTTAGAATAAAACAGTCTAAAATATGTTATGAAGGGAGATTTCATATGAAAGTAAAAAATTATAATAAAATCACTGTAGGAGATAACTTTATATTGGAGTTTTCGGAGATGATGCAACGTAACATAAAAGAATTAATCAAGGAATCTTGTCAAATTGCGTGTGCGGTGTATCATATGCATTTTGCGGAAAGGATGTCTTCTAAAGAGATTGCGAAAGAGTTGGAAATTGAGGAAAACTTTATAGATATGTATGTTCAGTATTATAATAGGCTGCTAGGTTAAGGTTAAAGTATTTTCAATACATGAAATAACAGGTTTACGAAACATTTTAGCGTATTCAGTTTTTGGTTTAATTATAATTAAATTCTGAAAAAATGTTATTAAACGCATTATATAATACGATATAATACATAGGAAATAAAGTTATTGGAATAGGGAAGATTATAAAAAGAATTTCGAGAAATTATAAATCATACATATGTAGAAAGGAGAAAGTAACATGAAATTGAAGAAACTTGGGGTTCAATTAGGAGTAGCAGTATCTGTAATGATGGTAGGAGGAACGGCAGAGGCTAAAGATGTGGGGGATTATAGTGATGTACATGATTCTGATTGGTTTTATCCGTATGTAGCGGAGGTGTCTGAGAAAGAGCTTATGACAGGTATGGATGATGTGACCTTTAATCCCAATGGAAATCTGGAAAGGGGCCAGTTTGCTACTATTTTGTATAGAATGGATGGCGCGGAAGCGTCGTATGAGTATAGGTTCCCAGATGTAACGGGTGACAAGTTTTATTCTGCTCCAGTAACATGGGCGAATGATGCAGGAGTCATTAAAGGGTACGAGAATGGAAGTTTTGGACCGAGCGATAAGATTACACGTGAACAGCTTGCAACAATGCTGTATCGATATGCAGGAGCAGCAGAGTATGATATGAGTGCTTCGGACAACTTGGATTCATTCCCTGATGCGGGAAGTGTAAGTGATTTTGCTGTTGATGCAATGAAGTGGTCTGTGGGTACTGGAATTATAGGTGGAGATAATGGTAATCTCAATCCGCAAGGCGACGTTAGCAGAGCAGTATGTGCTACGATGATTGCGCGCCTGAGTAAGCAGACAGGTCACGAGCACAATTGGATAGCACAGTACAAGACGGTAGAAGACTATCAGACAGTTACAGATTACGAAAATCAGCCGATTTACGAGGAACAGCCAATCTACGAAACCCGTCCAGTATACGAAAACGTAGGAGTCATGATCAGAAACTGTGGATTATACGCGGGAACAGCAGAAGAAATTGAAGCAGCAAATAATTGTTGGACGCACGCAGACGGTACAGCTTGTCACTGTGGCTACTACGTAACCATAGAAAAGCGTCAGGTAGGCACAGAAACAGTACAGGTAGGCACACAGCAGGTTCAGGTAGGCACACAGCAGGTAGCAGTAGGAAGTCACCAGGAACTTGTAGGAACTCATCAGGAACTCACTGGGTATGCATGCAGCTGTGGGGCGAAGAAATAATAGAAATAAATTAACAGGGAAATTTCAGTAATTTGAGTAATTGCAGGGGAGGCTGAGTACATATTGAGTACACCTAATTAGATGACGTGGAAAACCCCCTTTCTATGCGGTGTTTTTGTTAATTGTCTGGGTTCGAATCCCCGCACGCTCATGTATTGTAGCAAAGCAAAGAAAAACCCTTCACAGTGGCTGGCTGTGAAGGGTTTTCTTTTTGTTATAGTTATCTAAAAGGAATGAGAGTAAAGTGTGGCACTGCAAAGGTCTTATTCACAGTGCGTCAACTTAATGAGGGGGATAGTTGTTTGTCTTTCAACTATCTGACATTTATTATAATGGACAAATATGACAGAAGTATGTTCTTTCTCTAAAAGAAAAAGAAAATTTCTTAAGAAGTTCTTGCGAAAACCTAAAATAAAGAGATACACTTGTACATGAGGTAATACACGTGCGAGTTTCAACAAAAAGATGTAATATAGACAGAGGTGGAATATTATGTTTGGCAGGGAGGGAAGAATAATGGAACACGCATTATCCAGAACAGAATTATTATTGGGCGACGACGGAGTGAAGAGACTTCAGAATGCGTCGGTTGCGGTGTTTGGTATCGGCGGCGTAGGCGGATATGTAGTGGAGGCGCTGGCAAGAAGCGGAGTGGGTCGTCTCCATTTAATTGACCATGATAAGATTAGTGTGAGTAATCTAAACAGGCAGATAATTGCAATGGTCAGTACCCTTGGCAGATATAAAGTAGACGTGGCAAAGGAGCGGATATTGGATATTAATCCGGAAGCAGAAGTGCACACTTACCGAACTTTTTATATGCCGGATACCGAAGGGGAATTTGACTTTGGCAGATTTGATTATGTAGTAGATGCTATTGATACGATAACAGGGAAGCTCGCTCTTATTATGCAGGCAAAGCAGGCGGGAGTACCGGTAATCAGCTCCATGGGAGCGGGGAATAAGTTGGAAGCTTCGGCATTTGAGGTTGCGGATATTTACCAGACGTCGGTGTGTCCATTGGCCAGAGTGATGCGTCGGGAGTTAAAGAAGCGAGGAGTTCCAGGCCTGAAAGTAGTGTATTCAAAGGAGCAGCCGGTTAAAAGCAGCCGTCCGCCCGGAAGCATTGCATTCGTTCCGGCGACGGCGGGGCTGATTCTTGCAGGAGAGGTTGTGAAAGAACTGTGCGTTATCCGGGAGAAGCCGGTGGGAAATGATATAGTATAAGAAATTCTGCCAGAAGACAGCGCGTCTTCTGAAAATGATGCTGGAACTGCCAGGTATAAAATGGAAGCCCTAGAGAGATTGATGCAGTACCGTTGAAGGAGAGAATATGACATTAATACAGTTACACTACATGATTGTGATAGCAGATACAAGGTCGTTGAATAAAGCAGCCGAGCAGTTGTATGTATCTCAGCCGTCCCTGACTAACGCTATGAAAGAACTGGAGAACGAATTGGGGGTTACTTTGTTTTATAGAAGTGGGAGAGGAGTAACCCTGACGAATGATGGAACCGAATTTCTGCTCTATGCAAAACAAATCTATAGTCAGTATGAGAGCGTCCTGGGAAAGTATGGAAAGGGCGGGACGTATAAAAAGAAGTTCGGCGTATCTATGCAGCATTATTCTTTCGCTGTAAAAGCTTTCGTAGATATGGTAAAAGAATTTGATATGTCAAAGTATGAATTTGCAATTCGGGAGACGAAAACAGTAGAAGTCATTCAGGATGTCAGTACCATGAAAAGTGAACTGGGGATTTTGTATCTTAGTGATTTCAATCGGAAAGCCATGGGGAGACTTCTGAAGTCTGCCAGTCTTGAATTTCATCATCTCATAGACTGTCAGGCATATGTTTATATCTGGAAGCATCATCCACTGGCAAAGGAGGAATCCATTAGCTTTGAACAACTTGAAGGGTATCCATGTCTGGCCTTTGAACAGGGAGACAATAGCTCCTTTTATTTTGCGGAAGAGATTTTGTCTACAAATGAATATTCCCAGGTGATCCGGGCGAATGATCGTGCAACTATGCTGAATCTGATGGTAGGGCTGAATGGTTATACGCTTTGTTCCGGGGTTATATGCGAAGAACTAAACGGAAGCGATTACATTGCGGTTCCGTTCCGGGATGACGCGCAGAATCCTAACAGCACCATGGAGATTGGATACGTGGTGAGAAAAAATATAATACTCAGCCGGATGGGGGAGTTATATATAGATAAATTAAAACAATATCTGGATACAACAGGCAGGCGGAGCATCCAGGATGAGCGGCTTTGAAATGATTAAGGGTGTTCAGGAAGCAGGCTCTGTTTCTGTTAAAATTGCCCGGCTATAAATTCAATTTATAACCGGGTATTATTTTTGCGTATTAGACAGATTCAATCTGTCGTATTAGTATGTTTATAGAAATTAATAAAGGAGGCACAAGAATGTATCAATTAGTAGTTCATTTAAGCAGAAACCGAATGTGCAAAGAAGCCGTTAAAAAGCAGAAATAAGAAAAAGAAGCAGTAATACAGGAAAAAACAGATAATAAAATAAATTGGAGGAAATAAAAATGGCAAATATCAGAGATTCTAAAAATTGGGGATTTGAAACAAGACAATTACATATTGGACAGGAAATAGCAGATCCGGTTACGGGTGCAAGAGCCGTTCCAATCTATGCGACGACTTCATATGTTTTCCATGATTCTCAGCATGCGGCTGACCGCTTTAGTCTTAGAGATGCAGGGAATATTTATGGAAGGCTGACAAACCCTACAGAAGATATTTTTGAACGGAGGATTGCATCTCTGGAGGGAGGAGCGGCGGCGCTTGCAGTGGCATCTGGGGCAGCGGCTATTAATTATACATTCTTGGCCCTTGCAAAATCAGGGGAACATATTGTGGCATCCAAGACAATTTATGGGGGAACCTATAATCTGCTGGCACATACGCTCCCATTAACCAATGGTGTTTATACGACATTTGTGGATCCGGAGACAGAAGGTTCCTTTGAGGCGGCAATCCAGGAAAATACAAAAGCAATCTTTGTAGAGTCGCTGGGAAACCCGAATTCCAATCTGATTGATCTGGAGGAGCTTGCGAAGCTCGCGCACAAACATCAGATTCCGTTGGTTGTGGACTCGACCTTCGCAACGCCGTATCTGATCCGTCCCATTGAATACGGAGCCGATATTGTCGTACATTCTGCGACAAAATTTATTGGAGGGCATGGAACTGCCATTGGCGGCGTGATTGTTGACAGCGGAAATTTTGACTGGAAAGCGGCGGACAAATATCCATGGATTTCAGAAGCTAATCCAAGCTACCATGGAGTATCATTTTCGGACGCGGTGGGAGCGGCAGCCTTTGTTACCTATATGCGTGCTGTGCTCCTTCGTGATACCGGAGCAACTATTTCTCCGTTTCATGCATTCATTTTTCTGCAGGGCCTGGAAACGCTGTCGCTGCGTGTGGAGCGCCATGTAAGCAACGCATTGAAAATTGTGGAATATTTGGCAAACCATCCTCAGGTGGAGGCTGTTCATCATCCTTCCCTGGCTAGTGAGCCAAGCCATGCGTTATATCAAAAGTATCTTCCCAATGGGGGAGGCTCAATTTTTACCTTTGAGATTAAAGGGGATGCAAAGACCGCACAGAAATTCATTGACCATCTTGCAATTTTTTCACTTTTGGCCAACGTGGCAGATGTAAAGTCCCTTGTGATACATCCGTCGACAACGACCCATAGCCAGTGCACAGAGGAAGAACTTTTGGAGCAGGGGATTAAGCCGAACACAATCCGGCTTTCTATTGGAATTGAGAAGGTAGAAGATCTGATTGAGGCATTGAGCGCAGGGTTTGAGGCTGTAAAGTAAAAGGAGAAAAGTTGTGAGTCATGAAAACAAGATAACAGAACACCCATAGGAGAATGCATCGGGAACATTCCGATGAGTGACTTATGGAAAGAGGCTCATAATGGGAGAGATGCTGAAATGTATGAAAAATGAGTACCGGTTGACAGTTAAATCTGGCAGTGGTATAGTTATCCGAACAGCTATCATATTAAAACGATAGGAAAGGCGGGAAATAGAATTGGCAAATATATATAAAGGAATAATGGACTTAATAGGAAATACTCCGCTGGTCGAGGTAAAGAATATTGAGAAAGAACTGGGACTTGAGGCCAGAGTGCTTGTAAAACTTGAGTATTTAAACCCGGCGGGAAGCGTCAAAGACCGGGTGGCCAAAGCAATGATTGAGGATGCAGAGGAGAAAGGATTTCTGAGAGAAGGCGCTGTGATTATAGAGCCTACTTCGGGCAATACTGGAATTGGTCTTGCGTCTATCGCAGCAGTCAAAGGCTACCGGATTATTCTTACCATGCCAGAGACGATGAGTGTGGAGAGAAGAAATATTTTGAGAGCATATGGAGCAGAGATTGTTCTGACAGAAGGGGCAAAGGGCATGAAGGGAGCCATAGAGAAAGCAAAGGAGCTTGCCTTAGAAATTCCGGGCAGTTTCATCCCCGGACAGTTTGACAATCCGGCGAATCCGGCTATGCATAAAAAAACCACAGGACCGGAAATCTGGGAGGATACAGACGGAGAGGTCGATATCTTTATTGCGGGCGTGGGAACAGGTGGAACGCTTACCGGCGTCGGGGAGTATTTAAAATCAAAGAATCCCAAGCTTGAAGTGGTGGCGTTAGAGCCGGCAGATTCTCCGGTGCTTTCCGACGGACGTGGCGGCGCTCATAAGATCCAGGGAATCGGAGCGGGGTTCGTGCCGGATATACTGAATACAACAATATATAACGAGGTGTATCGGGCGGAGGCGGAGGAAGCCTTTGCGGCGGCGAAGCTTTTGGCGAAAAAAGAGGGGATTCTGGTTGGAATTTCTTCCGGAGCGGCTCTTTCCGGAGCGATTGAACTGGCAAAACGTCCAGGAAATAAGGGAAAGACGATTGTAGCGCTGTTGCCGGACAGTGGTGACAGATATTATTCAACTCCTCTTTTTGTGGAATAACAAGCGTTAGTAGTAAGGTGAGATAATATTATATTGTAGCAGAGGATGATTATTCTTGACTGGGGAGAGTACAATAAGAACATGAATATAGCAGAGAAGTTTATTAGGGATGAGAATTTAACGAAAGAAGAGTTCGTGGAACTGCTTCAGCTTGCGGAAGCAGATGACGATATCCGGAGCAGGCTGACAGAGGAGGCGGTAAGACTTCGCAGGAAGTATTACGGTATAGATGTGTACACCCGGGGCCTAATAGAATTTACCAATTACTGCAGGAACGACTGCTATTATTGCGGAATCAGAAAGAGTAATCAGAATGTGAAACGTTATCGTCTGACAAAGGAAGAGATTCTTGCGTGTTGTGAGAGCGGTTATGAACTTGGATTCAGAACATTCGTTTTGCAGGGCGGAGAAGATCTGTATTTTACTGATGAGCGAATGGCGGGGATTGTCCGGTCAATCCGGGCCGGGTATCCAGACTGTGCGATTACTTTATCTATTGGCGAGCGTTCTTATGAGAGCTACAGACGTTTAAGAGAGGCCGGAGCGGACAGATATCTTCTGCGTCATGAGACGGCAAATGAGGAACTGTATTGCAGCCTGCATCCCAGGGAAATGGAATTTGCCAGACGCAGGCAGTGCCTGTATTATTTGAAAGAATTGGGATACCAGGTGGGAGCAGGATTTATGGTAGGTGCTCCGGGACAGAGCCAGCAGGATTTGGCAGAGGATTTGGTGTTTTTAAAGGAGTTGAATCCTCATATGGTGGGAATCGGCCCCTTTATTCCTCATCACGATACCCGGTATGCCAGCGAACCGGCAGGAAGTATAGAGAGAACAGTATTGCTGTTATCAATAGTCCGTATTCTTCTGCCCAAAGTACTTCTTCCGGCAACCACAGCGCTGGGAACACTGGATACATCAGGAAGAGAGAAAGGACTGGCGGCAGGTGCGAATGTAGTGATGCCTAATTTGTCGCCGGTTAAGATTCGCAGGCAGTATGAATTATATGATAATAAGATATGTACGGAAGAAGAGGCAGCTGAGTGTCGGGCGGATTTAGCAGTGCGGGTGGAAAAGACCGGATACCGTCTTGTGGACGGCAGAGGTGATGCAGCTTTATAGTATTATATCGAAAATCAGTTTATCTTTAAGGTTATCTGAGCGGCCGTTTCTCTACGGAAATTAAAAGCAGGCGGATGGCCTTTTTTCTATGTATTTTTCTTTGGGATAATACCAGAGCTTTTAGTAACAGTTCAGCCTTCCGGCTTCACTGTTACAGCTTTTATTCCATGTAATTTAAGAATACTTGACTTTTATATCTTACAGATGTAATATTTATAGCAAAGAAAAATTAAATCTTACAGATGTAAGAAGAAAGGCTGTATGATGAAGAGGAGAAAGAAAATTTTAGGTATAATAATTTGTATGCTTATTTTTATCATGGCATTTGTCTTCGGAGCAGGGAGGGAAGCTGTGGAAAAGAAGAATGAATCGAAGCATAATCTAGACAACTCAGGTAAGGAGGAGCAGATTGCTGATTTATATCAGGAAATCTATGAGAAGGTAACGCAGGATGAGACCTTAGATGATATGGAGATTATGGAACAAATGATAGAACGCCTTGGAGAGCATGGGTTAACTGCAGTTGACGGAGATAATCAGATTGATATGGTAAATGCCGAAAGGGCGGAGCAGTTTATCGGGCAGCAGGAGTTAGGAGAGGAAGGGGAACTGACCGTAATCCGGCTTCTTTTCCCGAATGGATTTGCGAAATATGATATGCGGACGGAAGACGGAGCAGTATCCGTTTCCAGAAGCTATTATGAATATAAGGATGGATGTATGGAAAACGGAAGCAACGACCAGTATGAGGCGCGAGCCTGGCAGTATACACAAGAGGGTTATCTGGTGTTTGAAGGGGAATTATTTTCGGAAGAACAGTATGCTCTGACAATGAGTGTCATGTCAGAGCATGTGGCTATGAGAATCAGACCTCTGGGCGAGGAAATAAGAAAAATGAACCGACAGTATATCCGTCCGGTGGGATATGGGAGGAACAATCTATTTCTGCTGGACTGGAATGAGGATGACTTTGGTGAGATAGATTTTCAGGATATGTTTGACATTTTGTATCCGCAGGTATATGGGAAGAAGAATCCATATGCAGAAAGGGGCATAGGGACAGGAGTGATTGTTCATGTTCCGGCGGAGGAATTTGAGCATGTGATTATGACATATTTTCAGATAGAGCGCAGGGAGCTGCAGAGAAAGACGATATATTTTCCCGGCGATAACACTTATGGATTTCGGACCAGGGAAATGGAAGAATTAGAATATCCCGAGATTCCTTATCCGGAGGTGGCAGACTTTGCAGAAAATGGCAGTGGACTGATTACAATGACAGTAAATGCAGTATATCCAGAAAAGAATATATCAAAGGTATTTTCTCATGAGGTGACCGTTCGGATTCTGCCGGAGGGGGGATTTCGGTATGTGTCGAACCATGTGATTCCCTCCGAAAAGAATGATACCGGGTCGTGGCACAAAGACCGGCAGTCTGGAGGAGAATCTCAGGAAGAGTCGGCGTTGTGGGTACTGCCCCAGGCGGAAAACTGCCTGTTAACGGAAGAGGAAAAAAGAGACCTGCAGGAATTGGCGCTGAAGGCAGGCGAAGAGGTGAAAGAAATATACCGGGATGTGGAGATTATGGAGGGACCGTCCTACGGCTCAAATATTAAGGAATTTACGAAGGAACAAAGGAAGGAAGCAGTCTCGCTTCTTGGCAGGGCAGGTTATACAAGTATTACAGAAAACTGTAACATGGAAAATCCGGAGCAGCTGGAATCATTTTACAAGGATTATCTTGACGGAAAAGAAGCGCTGGCTACGGTAGTTCAAGTGAACCGGGACGGATTGCTGGGAATGATTACATTTATTTATCGTAACGGGGAACTGCAGACCTACTATGTCGGAGTTCGATGGCGGGAAGGGGGATGGCCGGCACTTTCTGATACATCCGTCAGCGATGTGGCGGAAATCAGACTGACAGAAAAGGGATATTTTATTTATGCGTATAAAGTTATTATTGCTCATGCATCTCTCCGGCAGTACTGGAGGGTAAAGCCGCTTTCGGATACCTGCCGGGAGTTGACGGAGAAGTATATTAGCGGGTTAAGCTATGTAAATTACAATCTGCTTATCAGAAACTGGGATGCAGGAAATGCAGGGGAGATTCTAATGCAAGGAATGTTTGAGGATTTGTATCGGATGAATACAGGAGAACGGCTTCAGGTGGAAAACGGAAGAATACCGGCGGAGACTTTTGAGCAGATTCTTACCACCTGTCTGCCGGTGACGACAGAGCAGTTGAGAGAAGCTTATCAGTATGAGGAGGAAAGCGACAGCTATATTTATGAAAGAATTACGCCGAAGGCACATCCGCCCTTCGGGGAAGTTGTCGAGTATGCAGAGAACGGGGATGGAACGCTGACGCTAATTGTAGACGGAGTGTGGCCGGACTATGATTCAGATTGTGCATTTACTAACCAGATAGTGGTTATGCCGTTTGCGGACGGAACATTTCGGTATTTGTCAAACAAAATCTGGCAAAAGGAACTGGAAATACCCAGTGAACCTTTACTGAGGAAAAGTACCGCTTGAATGGAACGATAAACCAGTTGACGAAATCGTCTGCAGCTATTATTATATAGAATGGATTGTCCGGGGAAACAGGTGCAAATCCTGTACGAGCCCGTCGCCGTAAGACATACTTATCGGAGCGTTTCTAGCCGGTAAGGTTATTGTTATTAACCTTACCCGAAGCCACAGCAGGGGGAAAAGCCATTGGAGAATATCTGAGAAGGCGGTTAATGAAATGTCAAGTCGAAATATCCGGACAGGAACATCCTCTTTTTATAACTGCGAGCGCCGGTTTTGGAGGAAATAAAATCAAAGGAGATTAAGAAGATGCAAGTGAAATGGAGTAAAAAATTATCGTCATTCATCCTTTGTGTAGCGCTTACTGTGGCTATGGCGCTGTCTATGAATGGTTGTGGCGGCAAACAGGAGAATACGTCTTCTGGTGAGGAAAAAGAAGCGAAGGTTCAGACAGAAGCGGATGTAAATGCAAAAGAGTCCGCGGAAGGTGATGGTACAGTCCTGGGAACGGGGAATACCAAATTTTCGCTGACGGTGGTAGAGCAGGAAGGCGCGGAGACGGAATTTGAAATTCATACGGATAAGGAGACCGTAGGGGAAGCGCTGCTGGATATTGGATTGATTGAAGGCGATGAAGGCGAATATGGACTCTATGTAAAAACGGTAAATGGGATTACTGCTGATTATGACGAGGACGGTACATACTGGGCGTTTTACATTAATGGAGAGTATGCCGATACAGGTGTAGATGCAACGCCGGTTGAAAACGACGGAGTATATTCTTTCAAGGTTGAAAAATAGGTATGAGACTTACAACCAGAGAGGTTGCTGTGTTCGGAATGCTCGGTGCGCTTATGTACGCGTCTAAGGTTCTTATGGAAATGGCGCCGAATATTCATCTGCTGGGGGTATTTATTGTTTCGTTTACAGTGGTATATCGGAAAAAAGCCTTATATCCCATTTATATTTATGTGATTTTATGTGGGATTTTTGGAGGATTTTCTGCGTGGTGGATTCCGTATTTATATATATGGACGATACTGTGGGGAGCAGTTATGCTTCTGCCGGAGAATCTTCCAATAAAGACGCGGCCGTTCGTGTATATGACTGTATCTGCAGCTCATGGTTTTTTATTCGGCACGCTGTATGCTCCGGCGCAGGCGCTGCTATTCGGAATGGACTTAAGAGGAGTAACTGCATGGATTATTGCGGGACTTCCATGGGACTGTATTCATGGAATCAGCAATTTTTTCTGCGGAATTTTAATTATGCCTGTCATTTCTATATTAAGGCTGGTAGAAAAAGGCGGGCAGAGCCGTTAAAAATATCTTAAGAAGTTCTTTCGGATTTCTTTCGGAAAGGTATTTTGATTAAGGAATTATTAAGAGGCTTCGATGTTTCTTAAGCTGGCAGGGATAGGAAAATGCATAATTATGTGGTAAAATAATATTCAGGAATTGATTTATGATTAGTTCCTGACTGAAATAAAAAGGCATCTTTGGCTGGAAAGAAAAGGAATGAGACATGAAAACGATTTATATTCTTTTGACAAAATCAGATTCAATATTATCAAGGATTATTCACTTTATCACGATGGATTCATATACCCATGTCTCCATTGCTTTTGATGAAAATCTAGAGCAGCTATATAGTTCTTCGCGGAAGAATGGACGTACGGTTCTGCCGGCCGGTCCATGTATGGAACAGATTAGCTGCGGTTATTATCGGAAGCACGCTTCGAGGATTCCCTGCTTGCTCTATGAGCTGCAGGTTGACGAGGAGACGTATTTTCAGGTAAAAAGGGAAGTACAGCGGATTATGGAAAATTCTGAAGAATATCATTATAATATTTTCGGTCTTCTGTTGTGTCAGTTTAATATTCCTTATCACCGGAAACGGCATTACTTCTGTTCGCAGTTTGTCAGCGAGGTTTTAGATAAGAGCGGCGCGTTAAAACTGCCGAAAGATACGTCTCTTATGAAGCCCAGCGACTATATGTGTCTCCCGGAGCTGAGTTATCGGTTTCAGGGCAGATTGTGGGATTTGGTAATACGGCAGGGAACTATGGCAGTGATGTAAAAGAATGGCAGGCGATGGCGTGAAGAAGGGCAGGATATGCTTATGCTGTTAGAGAAGTTAAAAGATGAAGCCGGCTTTACTAATCACGAAAAGGAAGCAGCGCGTTACATATTGGCGAATCTGGATAAAGTTCCTGGAATGACTTCCGGCGAACTGGCGCGGGCGGCATTTACAAGCAAGGCGACGGTGGTGCGTCTCAGTCAGAAGCTTGGGCTTACCGGATATCAGGAATTCAGGCTGAAGCTGGTGGAAGAGATGAACCAGAAGAACCGGCTTGCCCAGATGCTTGAGAGTGAACCGATTCATGGGAAAAGTTCCTATACAGATATTATCAATACGCTTCCGGGACTCTACGATAAAGCGGTGACTAATACCCGTCTGGCGCTTGACAAGAACAGGATGAACCGGATTAATAATGTATTGCAGAATGCGGACTGCATCGATATTTACGGCGCCGGAATCAGCTATATTCTTGCTCAGTCGGCAGCCTTTAAATTCGCTACGTTAGGAATAGAGAGTTCCGCCTATGAGAGCATTAACGGGCATTATCTTGCGGCAAGAAAGAATAAGAAGACCATTGCCTTTTTAGTCAGTTTCACAGGTGCGAACAGGATGATGATCCGCGCGGCTAAATATTTGCGTGAAGCGACGAATAACTATATTGTAGGGGTTGTGGGACCGTACAATGGAGTTATCAGAAAGCAGTGTCATGAGATTGTGGAGATTCCCAATCGGGATTCACTGGTGAGTCTGGACGTAATTACTTCTTTTTCCGCGGCAACTTATGTGATGGATATTTTTTTCTCGCTGCTTTTGTCCAGACGGTATGGGGAGCATGCGAAATCTTCGCTGGAAATGTTGCTGCACAACAACCTGCTTCTGAATAAAACAGACATGGATTCAGAGGAAGAAGCATAAAAGTTTTGGAAGAATTTACAATCGATAGAAGAATTTGAACCGTTGTTACAGAGGCAGCGGTTCTTTTTTTGCTTTTTTTGGAACGGTGAACCAATCGTTTTTGAAAAGATTGAGATAGAGATATAGGCATGTTATATTTTGCTCAACAAAAGGTAATACGATAAAATGAGGAGGAAAACAGATGGGAAAATATCAGAAGCTGGCAGAGGAAATCGTGAAGAATGTCGGCGGTAAAGACAATGTTGCGGGACTGGTTCACTGTATTACAAGACTTCGATTTACTTTGAAGGATGAAGGAATCGCGAGGGATGAGGCGCTGAAAGATATGGAGGGCGTGGTGACTGTCATGAAGAGCGGCGGGCAGTATCAGGTGGTTATCGGAAACCATGTGCCGGAAGTATTCGAGGATGTGATGCAGCTTCTTGACTTGAAAGAGGAAGCAGGAACAGAGGAAAAAAAGTCAGGGAAATTTCTTGACAGGTCGATTGATGTAGTATCAGGAATTTTTCAGCCGATTCTTGGAATTATGGCGGCGTGCGGTATGCTGAAAGGTCTGAATACTCTGTTTGTAACCCTTGGACTGTACGGCGCAGACTGTGGAGGATATCTGATTATTAATGCGGCAGGGGATGCGTTATTTACATTTTTACCGTTGTTTCTGGGATATACGGCCGCAAAAAAGTTTGGATTAAAGCCGATGCTTGGACTTGCAGTAGGAGCGGCCATGTGCTATCCGGGAATACAGGCGGGTACGTTATCGGCAGGGGCTGAACCTTTGTATAATATTCTGAATGGGACAATGTTCAGTTCTCCGGTGTACATTAACTTTTTTGGGATTCCGGTAATTTCTGTAGACTATACGGGAACCGTAATTCCGGTTATTCTGGCTGTGTGGTTTGCATCCAAATGTGAGAAACTGTTCAGCAAATATATACCAGATTTGGTGAAGTTTTTCTTTGTTCCAATGCTGACGCTCCTTGTAACCCTTCCGGTATCTGTAATCTTTTTGGGACCGGTTGCAACGTTTGGCTCAACATTGATTTCAGAATTTACACTGGCGATTCGGAGTTTCAGTCCGATGCTGGCGGGCGGAATCGTGGGATTGACCTGGCAGATACTGGTTATCTTCGGTATGCACTGGGGGTTCATTCCGGTTTATATCAATAATGTAATGACGCTTGGCTATGACAATGTAATGATGCCGTTTTTTGCCTGTACTTTTGCAACATCGGCGGTGGTACTTGCAATTTTCTTTAAAACAAAGGATAAGAAACTGAAAGAAATGGCAATTCCAAACTTTATATCGGGGATTTTTGGAGTAACAGAGCCGGCGATATATGGTATTTTACTTCCCCTTAAGAAACCATTTATTATCAGTTGTATCGCGGGGGGTATCGGAGGCGCTTTTTACGGACAGTTTAATTTTCGGAAATTTATTCTGGGCGGTATGGGAATCTTTGAGCTTCCTAATATGATGAATCCAGACGGAACTATGGGGAATATTCTGGTTGCCTTTGCAGGAATTGTTATATCTATGATAGTGGGTTTTGTGCTGACGATGATTTTTTATAAAGAAGCCGACAGCTCTGACGAAATGGGAATAACGGCCGCCAGAGAGGGTGTGAAACCAGATTCTGTTGATGGGGAGACTTATATTTACAGTCCGCTGAAGGGAGAAACGATAAAGTTAGAAGATGTAAAGGACGAGGCGTTTTCTTCTGGACTGCTTGGAAAAGGCGTCGCTATTATGCCAGAGGAAGGCGTATTATATGCGCCGGCAGACGGAACGATTTCTGCATTGTTTCCGACTGGCCATGCCATCGGTATGACAATGGACAATGGTACGGAGCTCCTAATGCATGTAGGAATGGATACAGTACAGCTTGAGGGGAAAGGATTTTATATGTTTACTGCTGTTGGAGAGCGGGTTAAGCGGGGACAAAAACTGCTGGAATTTGATATGAAACTGATTCAGGAAGCCGGGTATTCGCTGGTGACGCCGGTACTGGCGGTGAACACAGGGGAAAACGACGAAGTAGTTCCTGTGGAAAGCGCCAAGCAGATACAGGTCGGAGACGAACTGATTCGTGTGCAATAAGCGGCTGATTTTTATGGAGTGAATTTTCGACTGCGCTCTGGCACATGGGTGGAGAGCGCAGATTTGCGAGGGTATGCCGACGGATGGAGGCGCGGCCGGCATATTGCGACAGGATTTAAATGTGAAAGGAAGGATAATCATGCGAAAAGATTTTTTATGGGGCGGCGCTACCGCGGCAAATCAATGTGAGGGCGGTTTTCAGGAGGGAGGGCGCGGTATGGCGCTTGTGGATGTGATTCCCCATGGAAGCAACCGTATGCCGGTCATGTTGGGGAGAATGGATTACCGGGATTTGCCGGAGGATACGAACTATCCTGGAAGAGAAGCCATTGATATGTACGGGCATTATAAAGAAGACATTGCGTTATTTGCCGAAATGGGATTTAAGTGTTATCGATTTTCTTTTTCCTGGTCCCGGATTTTTCCTACCGGTGAGGAGACGGAACCAAATAAAGAAGGATTGAAATATTATGATGATGTTATCGATGAGCTTTTAAAGTACGGAATTGAGCCAATTGTTACCGTCTGTCATTTTGACGTGCCGCTCGTGTTGATTGAGAAATACGGTTCGTGGAAAAATCGGAAAATGATTGAATTTTTTCTCCGGTATTGCGATGTGGTGTTCCGGCATTTCCAGGACAGAGTTCGCTACTGGATTACCTTCAATGAGATAAATATGCTGATGCATCTGCCTTTTATGGGAGCCGGAATCCGTTTTGAGGAAGGCGAGAATGAGGAACAGGTGAAATACCAGTCGGCCCATCATGAACTTACAGCGTCGGCTATGGCGGTCAGACTGGCTCATGAAATCAATCAGGATTTTCAGATGGGCTGTATGTTGGCGGCGGGAAGCGTATATCCTTATAGCTGTAATCCGGACGACGTATGGGAAAGTCTGAAAAAAGACAGGGAGAATTATTTCTTCATTGACGTGCAGGCCAGGGGAGAATATCCGTCCTATGCCAGAAAATTATTGGAGCAGAAAGGGATAGAAATAGACATAAGGGAAGAAGATGTGCGGATTTTGAAAGAGAATACGGTGGATTTCATTTCATTATCCTATTATAACAGCCGCTGCGTGCGTGCGGACGGACAGGGAGAGGCTTCAGGAGGAAATGTCTTTGCCTCGGCAAAGAATCCCTATCTGGAGTGCAGCCAGTGGGGGTGGCCCATTGATCCGAAAGGCTTTCGCATTACGCTGAACGCATTATATGACCGCTATCAGAAGCCGTTATTTGTGGTAGAAAACGGACTTGGCGCAGTAGATACTCCGGATGAAAATGGGAGAATTGATGACGATTACCGAATTGACTACTTAAAGTCTCATATTCAGGCAATGATGGCGGCGGCAGAGGAGGACGGAGTAGAGATTATCGGTTATACGCCATGGGGCTGTGTGGACTTAATCAGCGCCACCACAGGAGAAATGTCGAAACGCTACGGTTTCATCTACGTGGATAAAGATGATGCGGGGAAGGGAACTCTGAAACGTTCAAGGAAGAAATCTTTTAACTGGTATAAAGAAGTAATTGCCTCAAACGGGGAGAGTTGCTATACTGTAAACGTAGAGAAGGACAATTTCTTCAGAAAGGGGAATAAAGAATAATGAAAATTGGTATTGGCAACGACCATGCGGCGGTAGATATGAAGAATGAAATTAAGGCGTATCTGGAAGAGAAAGGCCATGAGGTGGTAAATTTTGGAACAGATACGAATGAGAGCTGCAACTACCCGGAATATGGCGAGAAAGTAGGACTGGCAGTTGCAGGCGGCGAGGTTGAGCTGGGCGTTTTAATCTGCGGAACAGGCGTGGGTATCTCGATAGCGGCGAATAAAGTAGAGGGAGTCAGGGCTGTTGTGTGCAGCGAGCCATATTCAGCAAAACTTTCCAGGGAGCATAATAACAGTAATATTCTGGCGTTTGGCGCAAGGGTAATCGGTATCGAGATGGCGAAGATGATTGTAGACGCCTGGCTGGACGCAGAGTTTATGGGCGGCAAGCATGGGAAAAGAGTCGAGATGATTATGGATATTGAAAAAAGGAAAATTCTTGGGAAATAAGGCGGTGATGTATTACTTAAAGTAGGAGGATACCGTAACAGTTCACAGGCGATGTGTGAACAGTAACAACTGTTAGTTACTGTTCACGCAGTACTTTGCAATTGCTGCAAAGTACGTAAGAAAGTGATTCAGATGTGAGCAAATTCCATTCACGAAGTGAATTTTAAATGGATTTGCGAATGTTGCTGTGAACGGAGTGAACAGTAACAACTGTTATGTTTGCCAAATGGCAATGTTTAAGGAATGATTGACTTTGTGGGTATTATTGGCTATAATTGTTTCACAAAGACAAATATATTGTGTGTATGGAGAGTTATCGAAGTGGTCATAACGAACTGCACTCGAAATGCAGTTGTCCTGTTTCGGGGCACGTGGGTTCGAATCCCACACTCTCCGTTATCCGTATACCTCGACTTAGAGCCGCATAACCGTTTGATTTCAGCAGAATCAATAGTTGGCGGCTCTTTTTGGTTTTGACGGTACAAAGTAGACTGGTGGCTTGCAATTGGAATTTTTCGACGCAAAGCAGTGACGGAGTTTATGGATAGAGAAATGCGGGATATTAAGAGCGTCCTGTACCGTAAAAAGGAACCGAGTTATACTGTTTGGGTGGCCTTTGTATACGTATCCATAGCATTTTGTGGGAGTGGTAAGGTAAAGAAATCTGGTAAGGATTTCCCCTACATAGAAGAGCATATGACGGTGAAGGTGCCTGACCCGAAGCGCACAGAGCCAATCCGAGCGCGCCTTGGGAAGAAGGAGCAGCGGAAGGCAGAGCTGGAAAAGAAGATACAGGAGGTTGAAGCGTTTATAGCCAGACTTCCAGAGGGGATGGACAAGCAAATTTTTGAGATGGTGTATCTGGATGGGATGACACAGCGGGAGGTCGGGGAAGTGCTTGGATACAGCGAAGGAAGAATTTCACAAATAATTTCAAAACATCTAAAAGATTAAAGTCATTAAATTTTTAGATATGCTATAATTATTCTAGAACGACTGGGATAATTACCAGAGCGTTCCTCCCCATATGATATATAATAACTCCGGAAGAAGGGCTTCCTGCATCGCAGGGGTCTTTTTTCGTTGAATGATGGCCTTGATATAAAATGTGATTTAAATTGTTATAGGCAGGTTTAGGATGTGCTAAATAATACCGTACAGTAACAAAATGTACTAAACAGAACTAAAATAGGCATTGATTTTTTATGAAAATCAGATATAATAAAGTCAGATAAACACTTAATAATAATATATTGAATATATATTAATAAGACAAAGTTGTGTAAGGAATATAATCAGGGGGTGGCGAGCATGGCAACGAAGAGTATTTTGAAAAATATTAATATAAGTGATAAGCAATTCGCCCATACATTTGTGCAAGCATTAGAAGAAGTAGAAGAAGCGAAATATAATCCTGCGCAACTAACAAGGGAGTGCGAAGAAATCACAGGTGATAAAATTAAGGAGTTTTTTGGAAAACAGTGAGATTATCAGAAATTAGTCCAGATACAAATTTTGTTCAGTTTAATTTAAGTGATTTATTAGATCAGCTGGGAGAGGATGAAGTGAAAGTTATCCTCTCTTCTTTTTCGTGTCCTTTGAATGCAGATGTAGAAAGATTTTTAAGAGAGAAGGCAATAGAATTTTCTAAAAGAGGGTTCTCGAAGACACATCTGGTATATTGGACAACCCAGGATAGTAAAGAGAAAGAGTTTGTTGGCTATTATACAATCGCTTCAAAATTTATTGCTATTCAAAGAAGTGTAGTAAACAGTAAAGAAGCACGTAAACTGAGAGAACATGGAATGTTTGATGAAAAAGCGAGAGCATATACAGTTGCAGCCCCTTTGATTGCACAGCTTGGTAAAAATTATACTAATGGGAACGACAGTTTAATTTCAGGATCGGATATTCTCCAAATGGCAATTGAAAAAGTAAGGAAGGTGCAAAATGAAGTAGGCGGACGCTTTGTATATTTGGAGTGTGAAGAAAAAGAAAAATTGATAAAATTCTATGAGAATAATCATTTCAAATTATTCGGCAAAAGAAAATTAGATCGTGACGAAACAGATATAAAAGGTGAATATTTATTGCAGTATTTTGCAATGTTATAATACTACATAAAATAATTATTCAGGTAAGGCACCACATTGGGGGGTTTTTCTAATGCAATAAATTAGCCAGAACTGAGAGGTGGTGACATGCCGAGAGCAAGAGGCCCGAAGCGCGACGAGGCATGGAGCGCCGGAAGGCAATGTGACAGCTTTGAGAGGTGATATTAAGCAGTACGATGAGCTGCTGCATAAACGGCGGGACTTAGCTACAGACGAGCGGAAAGCACGTATTGAACAGGTGAAGGCGAATACGGAGCGGATGCGAAGGGATTCAGACCTGGAAGAAGAGGAAGGAGTTGAGGTTGTCAATGATGCAAAAGAAGAATAAGAAGCAGGTACGGATATCGGAAATTATTATTCCGAAGTATCTGCCGATATTTAACAGCCGGATTAAACATATCATTCTGACCTCAGGGCGCGCCGGGACAAAATCCAGCTTTGCGGCCATCCGTACTGTCTATCAGGTTATAGCGGACCCTCATGGCTCTATGGTCGTCTTAAGGAAGCGAGAATAAATGGACGGTATGACGAAAGAAGAAATGCAAAAGTTTTTAAACCGAGAAGCTGAAAAGGGGAGTACCGAGATAGAAGCGTTAAAGGCATTAGCTGAAATACCCGGAATCAAATTCCCAGGGCAAAAAAAGGTTGAATAATCAGCTGGGAACACAGGAAGGGCGGCAGTGATGTTGCTCTTTTCTGCAATATTGGGATAATTTGTCATAAAATTAGTCATGAAAATAATGAAATGCTGTATTTTCGGTGTTAATAGCATATATAGCAATGTGTTCGAATCCCACACTCTCCGTTTTTTGAATCGATTTGTTTATCGATTCATTTTTCTTTTCCGGCAGATATCTGTGACAGTTAAGGAAATGAGCAGGAATCCGCCTGCAAACAGACAGATTTGGAATATACGTTTCTGTCGGGCTTTCTTTTCTCGGAGTTTGGCAGCTTTTTTCTGTGCGGCTATTCGTTCTCTGGCAAGTTCTGCTTCTTCGTCCGATATTTCGTTGGTTGATTCATCTATTTGTACAATCTGCATATTGAGAGATGCTTCTATCAGGTTGCGGATTAATTCTTGTCCCTGCTGGTCAGGATGAAGCCCGTCTGACTGGGTGTGTTCTGCAATGCCTGAATTTAGCAGGTCTACGGCATGATAATTATATTCTTCTGCGTGCTCATAGATTATTTCATTCATCTTTGTGATAAGATTTTTTACGACAGAATTTAACGTATCTGGCAAATCGGCGTTTTCTACGGGATTATAAATAGTTGTCACCACCATTTGGCTGTTGGGTTTTCGATAATTATGTATGGTTTCTACGGCAAGAATCCATTGTTTTTCAAATGAGTCATAATCCCATCCGGTAATTGCGGTGATTACGTCGACAAGCAGAAGAGGGTTGGCGGAAATTCCCTCCTGTAAGGCAAGCAGCGCTTCATCGGCAGTGTGGTATCTTGTTTTGCTGCCGAGAATTTCGCGGGAAACTTTTTTAAATTCGTTCATCAAGTCATTAGCGCCGATAGTCAGAGTGATAATGTCTGCGTCTGAAAGCGATTCCTGTACTTCAGGCTGTGTTAAAAATGTTTCATTGAGTTTTGTAGTGGTCAGCCCGTTTTTCGTATGCTGCGCCAATGTTGTCCTGGTTTGGTTAAGAGTCTGCAAATCTTCTGCAATCAGAGAAGGATAACTGATAAGTTCGGATGTACCTTCGGCACAGTAGCCGTTTGGAATGCTGTCCCCTAACGCGGTGTAATGCATTGGCTCGTCTTCCTGCCGGTCAGTATTTTCTGCGAAAACTCTTGGTGTGGGAAGAATCAATAGTGAAAAACAAATGCTTAGTATAATAAAAGTGATAATGAATGGTCTGATTTGTCTTTGAGTTAAGCGAGTCATTATCTTCACCTCTTTGGCTGGCATCCGGAAGAGTTGAATAGGAAGCTCTTCAGGATAGTTTCGTTCCTGTTAATTATATTCTACCATGGTTAGAATGTTTCTTCCAGAGAGTGTTTGAAAATTGATAGCGCTCTGCGTCGCCCTAAAGGACTAGCTCTGCGTCGCAGCAATTGCAAAGTACTGTGTGAATAGCAACTGCGGACACTACACTGGTGTGAGAGAAAGGATTAGAAAATGGTATTATTAATAAAGTAATGGGGCGTAAAGATAATTAAAATAATAGATTTATAGTCCGGTTGTTTGTCAAAATGAACGCTGATGCATATCATAGTATAAAAAGGTAAGGAGCATTTTTATGCCTTATTCAATTATGATGGATGCCGGTCATGGAGGGCGCGACCCAGGAGCAGTGTATCAGGGCAGGCGGGAGAAGGATGATACGCTAAGGCTTACCCTTGCGGTGGGAGAGATTTTACAGAACAACGGGATTGACGTGGAGTATACGAGGACGACTGATATATATGAAACTCCGTATCAGAAGGCGGCAGAAGCCAATGAGGCGGGTGTGGATTTATTTATATCGATTCATCGCAACTCTTTCCCTACAGATAATACGGCTTTTGGGGTGGAGTCTTTGGTTTATGATTTATCGGGGTTGAAATATGAGATAGCAGAATCTATTGACCAGCAGTTAGAAACGGTTGGATTCCGGGATTTAGGGGTCAAAGCAAGGCCGAATCTGGTGGTGCTTAGACGGACGAATATGCCGGCGGTGCTGGTTGAAGTGGGATTTATCAATTCGGATATAGATAATGAACTATTTGATGCGAATTTTGACGATATTGCACTGGCAATTGCGGACGGTATTCTGGATGTATTGAGGAGTCAGGGGCTGATTCCGGATGAGGACGGAGTAAATGGAGGGAATGTGCCAGGAGGCGCTGCGGCGCCGGGATATCGGGTGCAGGTAGGAGCCTTCCGTAACCAGATGTATGCGGGCCGTTTGCTGAATGAGCTTTTGGAGCAGGACTATCCGGCGTATCTGATTGACTCCGGAGATTATATCCGGGTACAGGTCGGGGATTACGCAGATATGAATCAGGCGGTGGAAATGGAACGGAGATTAAAGAGGGACGGATATCAGACGGTGTTAATCCGGGATTAAGACAATCCACCCTTGTAATTTTGTCAGGTTGTGGCGTGATACCTCTAAAGTAGACAGATTAAATATAAAAATCTGCTGCTTTAGAGGTGTTTTACGTTTATGAGAAATTTATTTGTTACATGTAATATGGCAGGTATTTCCGAAATCCGTTAAGTAAAATTTATATATCTTAATCAGGAAAAAACATTTCTGAAATTAGTAAATTTATTTCAGAAAATAATGGACATATAAGGATAATACATACAATTTTTGGAGTTGAAAGTAAGACAAAATAATGAAAATTAAACAATATATGCTGAGATATTGAAAAATATGATGAAAAATGTTATTTTATTTCATAAATCATGAGAATATTCTTGCAACTAAAAATAATCGAAACAGTTAACTGTAACCAACGGACAAGATATACAAGGAGGAAAACAATGGGGCAGGATTCGGCAAAAGTATTTAGAAAGTTGCTGTCTCCAATTCAATTAGGAGATGTGACTTTAAAAAATAGGATTATTTTCCTGGCGCACTGGACAAATTTTGGGAACAATCATGGGTATCAAGAGGACGGTTTGGCGTCGGAGCGACTGGCTATGCATTACATTGAAAGAGCAAAGGGCGGCGCCGGTCTGGTGTGCGTGACGCAGAGCGTATCGCCGGGAGGACAGATGGGCCGTACCATGGTCCATGCGCATGATTCGCGCAATGAGAAAGTGTTCCGCTTTATGACGGAAGAGATTCATAAATATGGCGGAAAGGTGTTCGGTCAGTTTAATCATCAGGGGCATACCTCCTGCATGCAGCGGCCGCCGTTTCGGCTTCTTGCGCCGACGCAGATGCCTGGGCCGCATTGTTATGTGAATACAAAAGAGATTGAATTGGATGAAATGGAAGAAATCAAAGAGTATTATGTAAAAGCGGCTGTGCAGGAGAAAGAATGGGGATTTGACGGAGTAGAGTTAAAAATCGCCCATGACGGTCTGCTGCGTACCTTTGTTTCTCCGTATTTGAACCGGAGAACAGACCAGTACGGGGGAAGTTTTGAAAACCGCATGAGATATCCCATTGAGATTATACAGGCGATTCGTGAGAAGGTTGGAGAAGGATACCCTATCGGAATCCGGCTGTGTATGGATGAATTTACAGACTGGGGATATAGCTGGGATTACGGGGTGAGAATGGCGATTGCACTGGAAGAGGCAGGAGTTACTTATATAAATTCAGATTCGGGATGTTTTAGTAATTACAACATGGAGATTCCCAATAATTACATTCCGATGAGTTTTGGCGTATATATGGCGGCGGAGTTAAAGAAAGCGCTGCACATACCGGTGGTGGCGTTTGGCAGAATTAATGACCCAGTGCAGGCAGAGGAAATCCTTGCAGATGGTAATGCGGATATGATTGGAATGTGCAGGCAGTTGATTTGCGATCCGGAAACGCCAAATAAAATTATGGAAATGAGACTGGATGATATTCGTCACTGTATGGCCTGCTCAGAGGGCTGTGGGCTGGTAACAACACAGGAGGGCGTTGTCTGTGTGCAGAATCCAGCGGCAGGACGGGAAAAGAGATTGGGAATCGGAACCTTAGAGCCGGCAGAAATAAAGAAAAAAATCCTGGTAGCCGGAGCGGGAATTGCAGGAATGAAGACTGCAGAAATTCTGGCAAAGCGAGGACATGACGTTAAAGTCTTTGAAAAGAATGAAGAGGTGGGAGGTCAGATGCTTCTTGCCGAGAGAATCCCATACCGCGCGGAGATGAGCGAGGTATACCGTTATCTGAGAGTACAGTTACAGGAAATGGAAGTCCCGGTTTATACAGGATGCGAATTGACAGAGGAGAAGATTGAAGAACTGAATCCGGATATCGTAATAGCGGCTACTGGCTCTAAACCCCTTATGCCGGATATAGAAAGCGGAGATGTGACGCTTTTGAATCCCAGGGAAGCAATGGAGCATGTGGAAAAAGTGGGTGAAAAGGTGGTGCTGATTGATGAGGTTGGCTACTGGCAGGCCATGGGAGTTGCGGATTATATAGGAAGCGTCGGGGCAGAAGTGACGATTGTTACGAAAGAATATTATCCGGGGAAAGACATCGAAGAAACCTGTCAGGAGATTCTGTATAAGCGTCTTTTGAAAAACGGTGGAAAAGCTCTTGTTAAGAGCAGACTGAAGGCTGTAACTGGGAGTACGGTGGTATTGGAAAATGTAGTGACTCATGAGGAAAGCCGGATAGAAAATGTCGATACGCTGATTATTGCCGGGCAGAGCAGTTCTGATAACGAATTATATAAACAGATAAAGAGTAAGGGAGACAGAGAAGCGTATGTTGTTGGCGACGCGGCTGCCCCAGGGACGGTTCTGCGGATTATTTTTGAGGCGGAAGAGCTGGCAAGGAGGTTATAGGAATGAAAATAGTGGTTTGCGTAAAACAGGTTCCTGATACTGCGGAAGTAAAGATAGACCCGGTTACAAATAATCTCGTGAGGGAAGGGGTTCCGGGAATCATGAACACTTATGATGAAGCTGCAGTTATGATGGCGCTGCAGTTAAAAGAGCAGACAAACGGAACAATCAGCGTTCTCAGTATGGGACCTGGACAGGCCGGAGAAGAATTGAAAAATGCAATGCGGCGGGGAGCGGACGCAGGTTACCTGCTCTGTGACAGAAAGCTTGGCGGAGCCGATACGCTTGCAACGGGATACGCGCTGGCAGAAACAATCAGACAAATTGGGTATGATTTGGTTTTGTGCGGAAATGAGGCGATTGACGGGTGTACCGGGCAGGTGGGACCGTTAATCGGGGAATTTTTGAAAGTACCGGCGCTGACGTATATAACGGATATCAAAGTAGAACAGGAAGACTTGTTCTGTTACAGAGACACAGGAAAGTGTGTGGAGACCTATCAGGTAAAGGGTCCGGCTGTGGTATGTATCTCTGATAAGCGACTTGCAGACAAACCATATGAATCGAGGGAGAATATACCTGAGATTCATATGCTGGATGCGGCGCATCTTGAAGAAGAGAAAATCGGAAGACAAGGTTCGCCGACGCGGGTTGCAGCGATTTCTGTCAAAGGGAAGGAACAGAATTATCTGAAGGTCGATTATCGCTGGGATTGTGAGACGAGAATTGAATATATCATGAATGGAGGACTGGAAAAGAAGAAGAAAAATCTAAATCGGGAAACTAAGACCAGTCAGGCAAGATTAATTATGGATGCGATTATGAAGAAATAGGAGAGGGAAATGTTGGAATATAAGAAAGAAAATTGCAGTAGCTGCGGATTATGTGAGAAGGTCTGCCCCTTTGGAGCTATTAAAATACAGGAAGGCTTTCCCTATATTGACGACAATTGTACAGAGTGCGGAATCTGCGCAGAAAAGTGTCCGGCGAACGCTTTTTGTGTTGAACAGAAAGAGACTGGGAAACAGCAGACGGAGGAGTACAGAGGGTTCTGGGTTGTGGGGCTGGAAAAAGAAGGCGAGCCGTTGAATAAGGTTACGCTGGAGCTTTTGAGTACGGCGAGGAAGCTGGCAGACCAGAAAAAAGAGAAGGTTACCCTGCTGATAAAAGGTTTACAAGAACGTGAAGATTGGAAAAGAGAAGCGCAGAAAACCGGGTGCGATAAGATATTACTGATTGCAAGCGAATATTCAGGGTATGATGCGAAACTGTATACAGATGCAATCGAATGCGCTATCCGGCGTTTTAAACCGGAAGCAGTGCTATTCCCGGCAACCGTAAACGGACGGGATTTGGCGCCGCGGGTTTCGGGAAGGGTCGGAACCGGTCTGACAGCAGATTGCACAGGACTTTCCCTTGATGAAAATGGTCATTTACTGCAGGTAAGGCCCACCTATGGAGGAAGTATTATGGCCTCCATTCTGACGCCAAAACACCGTCCTCAGATGGCTTCTGTACGCCCGAATGTCATGGAAATTCAGTGGACAGATGAGAAGAGGGAAGTTAAAGTAGAATATTTGGAAGATTTTTCATCGGTTGCGGAAGACAGGGTAAAGCTTATAGGATGTATCGAAAAGAACAATGCATTTGCAGACCTTGCAGAGGCAAATATCGTAATTGCGGGAGGGTACGGATTAAAGAACAAAGAAAACTTTGGAAAATTGTTTAAATTGTGCGACAGACTGAACGCAGCCGCTGCTGCGACCAGAAAAGCAGTAGACGAAGGCTGGGCGCCGGCAGAGATTCAGGTGGGCCAGACGGGAACCACCATAGCGCCAGACTTGTATATTGCCTTCGGAATATCTGGAGCGCTGCAGCACACATTAGGGATGAAAAACGCGAAAAAAATTATTGCCGTAAATCATGATCCGGCCGCGCCGATTTTTGACATCTGCGATGTGGCAGTCTTAGGAGACGCCGGAGAAGTGCTGGAGGAATGCTGCAATATACTGGAAAATAAAAAGGCATGAGAACTGCGGCTGTCATAGAGATTGCCGGTGGACTGGAGGTTGATTCTTCTCAGGCATCTGCCTTTCTGGAAACCGCCTGCCAGAAGGCCCGACAACTGGGGCGGGAGTTTTGAATTTTGAGAGTCATCAGGGTATTAAAAAAGAGGGGCGGCTGAAAAAGCCCCTCTGATTTTGCGTTTCGGAAATTTTATATTTTTATTTTCTTTTCGCGGTTTCTGTTCACTGAGAGTCTGGTATACAGAAGATTCAATCCGCGCCCACCTGTTAATAAATAACGTTTGCTCAGTCTTTTTCACTTGAACGTATTCGGAATAAAAGAAGTAGATTCCCGAATAATCAGCTCGGTATCGAGAAGGATTGATTTGGGGGATGCTTCTGGATTCCCTGCAATTTCTAAAAGCATCTCACAGGCCGAATAACCTTCCTGGAACTTGGGCTGATTGATGGTTGTGATTGACGGGCTGAACATATAGGCCAGAGGTATATTATCAAATCCGACAACCATAATATCCCTCGGTACGTTGTAATGATAGCGTTTTGCAGCTTTTATGACTGCGGCGGCAAATGCGTCGGAAATTACAAAAAAAGCGTTTGGGATATTATCCGAATTAAGCAATTGGCTTGTGGCCGCGAAAGCCATATCGTAATTGACTTCCGGGAGTTGAATAACCCAGTTGGGCGGACAGCTTAATTCAGCGTTATTCAGCGCATCCAAAAAACCAAGTTTACGTTCGGAAGCGTATTTGTATGAACGTGGTCCGTTAATAAAGGCAATTTTGTTCCGTCCGCATGCAATTAAGTGTTCAGTTGCGCGTTGGGCGGCTTTTCTATCGTCAATGCTGATGTAGGGAAACGGGGCGTCGGGATTAAATTCACAGCATTGTACAACAGGGGCAAGACTATTAATTCTACTCAGGAGATCTGTTGACAATTGCGTTAATAAAATCGTGCCGATAGCATTTACCCGTTTTAGCAGATTGCAGTAGTCGGCAATCGTATGTGAGCTGATAGGAATCTGATTAATCAGTAGATAGCAGCCATGGGCGTTTGCCGAAACGGTTGCGCCTTTGATGATTTCTGTATAAAAAGCGTTATCAATATCAGAAAGATTCAGGACGATGATGGGCTGGTTGATAGAATTTGGCGTCCGATTTTTTATCACCGGAGTATGTCCGAGAGCCTGCATTGTATTTTCGACAAGGCGGAGAGTGTCTTCTTTCACAAGATCCGGGTGGTTCAGTACTCTGGAGACTGTTGCCGGAGAAACGCCGGATTCCTTTGCAATCTCAGAGACAGTTATTTTTTTCTTGTGTGTAATCATTTCTCTTTTTAATTCCTTTCTTAATTTGATGATATGTGTAAACTCCCTCAAAATTTGTGCTGCAATTTCATAGTTAGTGGTTTAGGGAAATGATTTTACGTAAATAGTATAGTACATAAGAAAGCGTTTTGCAAATATTTCAGAAAAATGAAATAATTTCAGAAAACGAGTTTTTGCAGTATACAGAATAGATAAAAATACAGAATAAAATGTGGATATAATAATGAAAAATTTACAATTAGATTGAATGTATTGAAACAAATTGTGAAAAGTGATATTATTATTTCAGAAAAGAACTGGCGGTTTATATGGTTGGAAACAAGTTTCCGGCAGGGATGAAACGCTGGGGCTTATGGAAGGTGTTTTGTATATCTGTCAGTAAGGAGGGAAAGATAATATGTTAGCAGCAAAGATACCGAAAACCAATACGATTAAAGTGGTAGAGGAAGAAATTCCGGTACCAAAGAAGGGAGAAGTCCTGATTAAAATGAAAGCTTCCGCTCTGTGCAGAAGCGATTTGCATCGTTATCATGGGGTGGCAATTTTTGATGAAGAAGATGAAAAATCAGCGAACATTACTCCTGGACACGAACCATGCGGTATTGTGGAAGAATTGGGAGAAGGGGTTACCAAGGTAAAGAAAGGCGACCGGGTTGCGATTTATCTGGGACTTGGCTGTGGAACCTGCCCGGAATGTCTGCATGGAGACGTTATGCTTTGTAAGGATTTTGCCTGTATTGGATTTGCAGTGAATGGAGCGCATGCAGATTATATGGTAATACCGGAAGACAATTGCCTGCTTATGCCAGAAAGCATGGATTACATTACAGGAGCGCTGGCGACAGACGTTGGAGGAACGCTCTATACTGCATGCCGAAAAGTTGGTCTGAATGGTACGAAGACTGTTGTGATTATCGGCTGCGGGCCGATGGGCTCTGGAGGCATTTTGATGGCGAAAGGATTCGGGGCGCGCGTAATTGCGATTGACACCGATGAAAAGAGACTGGATATGGCAAAAGAGCTGGGTGCAGATTACCGGATTAATCCTCTGAAGGAAGATGGAACAGCTAAGGTTAAAGAATTGACCAGAGGGCTGGGAGCCGATGCTGCAATTGTGACGGCAGGAGGAAATATTCCGCTCAATTCGGCGTTAAACTGTGTCAGAGCTAAGGGGCAGGTGGCGTTAATTGCGGAATCGAATGAAGCGGTAATTGATCCAAGCAATCAGTTTGTAAGAACATTGGTTGAACTGAAAGGATGCTGGTACTTTAACCGGGGAGACTGGGAGGAAATTGCAAACTTTATTGTAGACAGAAACATTGAATTAAAGAAGATTTCCAGTCATACTTATCCGATTGAGAAAGCAGAGGAAGCTTTCCCGTTATTTGATTCTGGTGCAACACAAAAAGTTGTGTTTGTATGGGAATAGAGACAAAAATTTACAAAAGGAGGTCAGAAGTTATGAAAAAGAAAATTTTATGTGCATTGTTATGTCTGACAATGACAGCAGGGATGTTGACAGCGTGCGGAGGCGGCGGAGATAGTGCAGAAGGCAACGCGGACGCAGGCTCAGATGAGAAAACAGAGGCGCCGGCAGATTACGATCCGGTAGATTTCAGCGGTTCAGAGGTGTTCGGCGTGTCCCCGTCGGGCGAAGCGGCAGGCTCTATTAAAGATGTACAACTTACCGATGAAGAAAAAGAGGAAATCAGAAAAGGAAATTATACAGCAGCTTTTTGTTATCATCAGTTGGATAATCAGGTGAATATTAGTAAGTATGAAGCAACTTGTGCAGTGTTAGAGGATTTAAATATTGAAGTTCTTTCTACAACAGACGCACAGTCAGATGCAGACAAACTGGTAAATGACCTGGAAACTACACTGGCTCTGAAACCGGACGTACTGTTTTCTATGCCGTACGACCCGGACGTTACCGCAGCCACATATCAGAAATTTGTAGATGCCGGAACGAAGATTGTATTTATGGAAAATGTTCCGACTGGGTTTACAGAAGAACAATATATTACGATGACGAACTCTGATTCTTACGGCAATGGAAAATATGCGGCGGATATTCTTGCCAGAGAGATTGGATATTCAGGAAAAGTGGCAATGGTATATTATGACGCAGATTTCTTTACTACAAATGAAAGAGACCGGGCGTTTAGAGAAACAATGGCAGAATCTTATCCTGATATCGAGATTGTAGGAGAATACGGATTCACAAGTATTGATGTAGTAGGAGCGTCTGCGGACGGTATGTTTGCAGAGCATACAGACTTAAAGGGTGTGTACGCTTCCTGGGATATTCCGGCAGAAGATGTAATGGCGTCTGCACAGGCTGTAGGACTGAATGATCTGGTAATAACAACGGTTGACCTTGGAGACAACTCTGCAACCCTGATTGCAAGCGACGGAATGATTAAGGGCGTTGGATGTCCGAAGGCTGTAGAGACAGGAGAGATTGAGGGTCTTGCCGCAGCATGCGGATTATTAGGAAAAGACGTTCCGAAATATCTTGTATCTGCATCTCAGGCGGTAGCAAGAGATAACGTGCTGGAGGCATATCAGGTTTGCTTTAATATTGATACGCCGGATATGGTAAAAGAGGCGTACGACGCAGCTGAGTAAATAAAAATGGAAGACTGCATCTGAGGCTGTGTGTTGAGGCTGTCCCTGCCGTCAGGCGGTCCGGGAAGCGTCCTTCCTTACGCAAAGCTGGGCAGCGCTTCTATAAACTAACTGCTAACTTCGGCTAGGATGTTCAGGATGGCCTGAACATCCAAGTCTCCGTAAGCAGTGGATTTTATATCCGCTAAAAACGCCCTTTTATGCTTTGTGCAAGGAAGGACGCTTCCCGGACCGCCTGACGGCAGGGACAGCCGCGTAGGTTATGTGGTATACGCAGGTTATAGTTGGTGTGAGATGCAGGGATTTTGTTTTTTGATTTATAAGGAGAAATTTTGAGTATGAGCGATGCATATGCAATTTCTTTGGAAAATATATATAAATCCTTTGGAAGTGTCGAGGTTTTGAAGGATGTGAATTTTCATCTGGAGAAAGGGACGGTGCATGCTCTGGTGGGAGGAAACGGCGCGGGGAAATCTACGCTGATGAAGATTCTTACCGGGGTATATACCTGTGACAGTGGGAAAATCGTAGTTGACGGGAAAGAAGTGAAGATTCGGAATACGAAGGACGCGCAGAAGAATGGCATTAAGATGATATTCCAGGAATTGAGTCTGTCGCCGACGATGACGGTTATGGAGAATATTTTCCTTGCGAATGAGAGTGTGAAAGGAATCGCGCTGAATAAGAAGGAGATGTATCAGAGAACTGCAGAGTTATTTGAGGAACTGCATATTCATGTGAAACCGACAGATAAAGTAAAGGATTTGGATGTGGGAGTGCAGCAGCTTGTAGAGATTGCGAAGGCTTTGTCGGTAGAAGCAAAAGTACTGATTATGGATGAACCAACTGCCTCTCTTACGGAAAAGGAAACAAATACATTATTTCGGATTATTGAGCAGCTTAAGGAGAAGGGTGTTTCTATCGTCTATATTTCTCACCGTATGAAAGAAATATTCCGCGTATGTGACAAAATTACTGTATTGAAGGACGGAGAAATCGTACAGGAGAGAAATAAGGAAGATTTTACCCTGGATTCACTGATAGAGGTAATGCTTGGCGGAAATGTGGAAAAACAGATGAAGTATATTCCGAGAGAGGAGCCGATTGGAGACGAGAAGATTCTGACAGTAAGGAATTTGACGGTTGGAGATCGGGTTGACGGCGTGTCCTTTGAACTGAGAAAAGGAGAGATTCTGGGACTTGCGGGACTGATGGGCAGCGGACGGACAGAAACGCTGGAGGCTCTTTTTGGACTTAGGAAAAAGGGAGAGGAAACAGAAATCCTGATGAATGGCCAGCCGGTTAAACTGGGAACGGTATCGCAAGCAATACAGAATGGCTTTGCGCTGATACCAGAAGACAGAAGAAGACAGGGGCTGGTTTTGGAACACACGCTGAAGGAGAATGTGGTTTTACCTAACTTCCGTTCTGTAATGAAAGGGATTCGGATTGACAGAGATAAAGTCAGGGCGATGACGGAAGATGCGATTGATACGCTGTCTATTAAAACGGGAAGCGTTGATGCGGGAATGCTGAGTCTGTCAGGCGGTAACCAGCAGAAGGCGGTTATTGCAAAATGGCTGAATACGAATCCGAAAATCTTAATGATGGACGAGCCTACGGCGGGAGTAGACGTTATGGCAAAGGCGGAAATCATTGATATTGTCCGGAAATTTGTAACAAAGGGAAACAGCGTTATTTTTGTATCTTCTGAATTGTCTGAAATGATGGCGATATGCGACAGGATATTAGTCTATCATTCAGGAAAGATTAAGCAGGAGTTTGAACGGGAAAAGATTGAAAGCGAGGAACAGTTAGAATATGCAATCCAACACTAAAGGAAGAAAGAAAATCGATATAAACGACTATATGGTGTATATCATCTTTGCCACAGTGCTTGCCATCTTTGCAGTATGGCTGGGCGGCACCTTTTTCAGTATGTCGAATATCCTGAATATTACAAGACAGGCCGGCGCTACGGCAGTGATGGCGGTGGGAATGGTATTTGTAATCGGTCTTGGGCATATTGACCTTTCGATTGGCTCAGTTGTCGCGCTGTCAGCCATGATTATCGCCATGATATTAAGAACTACAAACAATATTTTCCTTGCATTGACGGCAGGTCTTGCGCTTGGAGCAGTGGTTGGCGCATTTAATGGATTTGCGGTAGTAAAGCTGAAAATGCCGGCTTTCCTTGTGACGTTGGGAGTAAGCAGCGTCATTCGGGGAATCGCAATGTGGACAACGAATACAAAAGCAGTGCCGATTGTCAATAAGACCTTTAATCATTGGTTTGGCGCAGGAAATGTAGGCGTGGTGCCGGTATTGCTTCTCTGGACCATTCTGGCGCTGGTTCTGGGATATTTTGTACTGGAGTGGACGCCCTTTGGAAAAAGAACGATGGCTACGGGCGGCAATTACATGGCGTCAAAGTATTCAGGAGTAAAGGTGGAACTGATTACATTCCAGGTATTTATCATTATGGGAGTCATCTCTGCACTGGCAGGAGCGCTGTACGCAGGAAGGATGCAGACCGCCAGATGGTCATATGGGGATGGAGTAGAAATGGATGTAATTGCAGCAGTTGTACTGGGAGGAACCAGTATGGCCGGCGGCAACGGCTCAATCGTTGGAGCAGTTGTAGGGGCCCTGCTTATTAATATGATAAATAACGGGCTGGTAATCGGCGGATTCAATACTGCACAGCAGATTATTATGAAGGGAATTATTATTATTCTGGCCGTTGCGCTGGGAAGTGTGAAGACTAAAAAGCGGGCATAGCGCCATTTCAGCCATAGTCAACGATGACTTGTGGGGATGAATAAAACGTGACGCAAATTGAGATGTACGGACAGATAAAGAGGAGAAAAAGATGGTAAAAGAGATGCACCATATTGGTTTATGCGTTACAAATATGGAAAAAATGATGAAGTTTTATGAAGGGTGTCTCGGTTTGAAGAAAGTTTCAGACAGTACCATGAAAGGAAAATTTCTGGATACTGTTCAGGGAAAATCACAGATGGATTACTGGATTGTAAAGTATGAGACCATAAACGGAATCGTTATAGAGCTTTTGCAGGACCGGGGGCACGAAGTGGAGCCCCAGAGGGATAATTCGCTGCAGGCAGCTGGACTTAGGCATTTTGCATTTCTGGTGGATGATGTAGATGAGAAATATAGAGAAATACAGGAACTGGGATGTGAAACAATCAGTGAGCCATGTACTTCGGAGGACGGCAGTATGAGACTGTTCTTTGTCAGAGACCCGGAGATGAACCTGGTGGAAATTATGCAGTTATATTAATTATAATTTATATTTAAGGAGGAATCGATATGAAATATTCATTTAACACATGGGCTTACAGCCATTTTCCATGCTGGGTACCGGCATATCCTTTTGAGGAGGTAGTAAGAAGGCTGGCAAGAATTGGATACGACGGAATTGAGATTGGGTGTGCGCAGCCCCAGGCATGGCCTTATTATATAGACGGAGCAAGAAGAAAAGAAATGCGTAAATGTCTGGAGGAGAATCATATTGCAGTATCTTCTATGCTGCCGGCTCCAGGGGGCGGTCCGGGAGGAAACATCGCGTCTGCATGTAAGGAAGAGCGGGAATGGACCAAGGAATACTGGAAAAAGTGTATGGAACTTGGACTGGATATCGGAGACTGTAAGACTCTGCTTTGCGTCTGCGGCTGGTATATTTACGGAACAAAAGAGAGAGATGCATGGAAGTGGGCTAAAGAGGGCTTGAGCGAGATAGCTGACTACGCGAAGCAGTTTGGGATTACGCTTATGTTAGAGCCAACGGCTACCGACAGCAATTTGGTGGAGTCCTGTGATGATGCGATTAATATGATGGAAGATATTGGAAAAGACAACGTGAAGCTGATGTTTGATACGACGCATGCATTATACAGAAATGAAGTGCCATCAGATTATGTGTATCAGATGGGCCAGAATCTGAAGCATGTGCACATGGCAGACTATGATAGAAAGGCGCCGGGAACTAACGGCTGTGATTTTGTTGAAATTATGCAGGCGCTCAAAGATATAAACTATGACGGTTATATTACTATGGAGAACGGATTCCCAACAAGATCCTGCCATCCGGATTCTGTTGCTCGCCAGTCATTGGAGAATCTAAAGGCGATTGAGGCATCTTTGAGATAAGCGGGAGGTTTGTATGATAAATATAGGAGTAATAGGGTGCGGTAAAATTGCGCAGGTGCGGCATCTTCCAGAATATGCGGATAATAAACAGGTAAAGATAGCGGGAGTATTCGACCTTTGCAAAGAGAGGGCAGAGGAAATTGCCGCGCAGTATGGAGCGAAGGCATATGACAGCTATCAGGAGCTTTTAGAGGATGAGTCGATTCAGGCGGTAAGCGTATGCGCTGCAAATGCAGCGCACTGCACGATTACGGTAGAAGCATTACAGGCAGGGAAAGATGTTCTGTGTGAAAAACCAATGGCGGTTACATTGGAAGAATGTGAAAAAATGGTGCAGACAGCAAGAGAAACAGGAAAGTTTCTTATGATAGGGCACAATCAGAGGTTGGTTCAGACTCATGCAAAAGCTAAGGAGTTGATTGATGCCGGAGAAATTGGGAAAATCCTGACGTTTAAGACGAATTTTGGACACAAAGGTCCGGAAACCTGGGCGATAGACAGTAAGAATATCTGGTTTTTCGACAAGAAATATGCAGCGTTTGGCGCGATGGCCGACTTGGGAATCCATAAAACGGATTTGATTCAGTTTTTGACCGGGCAGAAAGTGGAAAGTGTTATGGCATATTTGGGAACCCGCGATAAAAAGGATAGAGACGGGAATCCGGTCAGTGTGGATGACAATGCTATCTGTATTTATCAGATGTCAGGCGGAGCGGTTGGGACCATGTGCGCGAGTTGGACATACTATGGAGACGAGGATAATTCCACCATTTTATATGGAACAGAAGGAATCATGCGTATTTATGATAACCCTGAATATTCGCTGGTTGTAGAGAAAAAAGACGGAACAAAAGCATATTATAAGTTGGACAAGATTCAGACAAATGACGCTCAGACGAAATCCGGGATTATTGATCTCTGGGTAGACAGTCTGGTTAACAGGATTCCGCCAGAAATATCAGGCGAAGAGGCGCTGTATGCAATGAAGGCGGTTTTTGCTGCGAAAGAATCCTCAGAAAAAGGCATCATAGTAAAGTGTGGGTAGGAGGAACAGAAAAATGAAAATGGGGTTTGTCAGTGCAATCCTTGAGGAGAACACCTTTGAAGAAATGATTGACATCGCCAGTGAACTTGGCTTTCAGTGTGTTGAAGTTGCCTGCTGGCCCAAGGGGAATGCGGAACGCCGCTATGCAGGAGTGAGTCATATTGATGTAGACAATCTGGATGATGAGAAAATTACATATATCCAAAATTATTGTAAGGAAAAGAAAGTTGAAATCTCTTCCCTTGCATATTATCCGAATACTATGGACCAGGATTTGGAGAAAAGGCGTCTTGCGGTTGCGCACTTAAAGAAAGTAATCGCAGCTAGCAGTAAGCTTGGTATCGGCATGGTTACTACATTTATCGGAAGGGACCAGACAAAGTCGGTGGAAGAGAATTTAGAACTGGTTAAGGAAGTGTGGCCGGAAATTATCAGAGAGGCAGAATCGTATAAGGTAAAAATAGCGATTGAAAACTGCCCGATGTTGTTTGGTAAGGACCAGTGGCCAGGCGGACAGAATTTGATGACTACGCCGGTAATCTGGAGGAAAGTATTCGAGCTGGTGAAAAGTGATTATCTGGGAATTAATTACGACCCTTCGCACTTTGTATGGCAGATGATTGATTATATCGAGCCGATTTACGAATTTGCCGATAAAATTTTTCATGTACATTACAAAGATATTAAGATTTATCCAGAGAAACTTAACAAAGCCGGAACAATGGCTTATCCGCTGGAATACATGTCGCCTAAAATTCCCGGTCTTGGAGATGTGGATTGGGGGAAATATGTCAGCGCTTTAACTGATATTGGGTATAACGGCTATACTTGCATAGAAGTGGAAGACAGGGCGTTTGAAGATTCACAGGAAGATATTATTAACAGTTTAAGACTCAGTAAACGGTATATGGAACAGTTTGTTATCTAACAGGAAAGCGCCGGAGTTCATGAAGTTTGTAAATCACTTCAGTGAAAGGCCGATATAGAAAATTTTGTAGTGAAATTGAATACAGAAAACATTCTGAAGGTAATAGTTCAGCCTTACGGCTTCACTGTTACTTCAGAAGAACAACAAAGGAGATTCTGGTATTGACAACTGGAATCTTTTTTGTTGTGTTTGGAGTTATAAAATATAAAAGACTTCTTAATCAAAACAAATACAAAAGAGCCACAGCATAGCATTTATGCGGTACTGGCGGAAAGGAGGGAATTGATTATGAGTCACGATTTAACAGCATTATACGAGAGGTTGAGCCATGATGACGAGTTACAGGGCGAGAGCAACAGCATATCCAACCAAAAGGCAATGTTAGAGGATTATGCAGAAAAGAACGGCTTTACGGGCATACGCCATTTTACCGACGGAATATCGGGCACGACCTTTGAGCGTGAAGGACTTCAAGCCATGCTTGCAGAGGTAGAAAAAGGCAATATCGGAACAATTATTGTGAAAGATATGAGCCGTTTGGGAAGAAATTATGTACAGATGGGAATGTTACGGGAAACATCAATCGAGAAATCATTAAGAACAATATGCTGTTGGAGCAGGCAAAAGAAATGCTCATGCTTGCCAAGCAGGAACTTCATAGCGCACAGTATGCCAAGATAAAGAGTACAGCGGTCAGCGTGAAGAATGAAGTCATGGAGATGATTGCAAAAGTGATGGAGCGCAAAGGCAGGCTTGGCTTGCCGATTGTCAGCGGAAAGCACCTTAGAAAAATATCCGATAGAACCGCATTGCAGTCAGCCGACAATGCAGAAAAATTCATCACGACAAGGAAGATAGACTGCTTTGAGAGCCTTGCGAAATTCACAGAGGACAGGGAGCAGAAATATCAGCAGTTGGAAACGGTACATCTTTCAAAGGGGCAGAAATTAAACTGATTAAAGGAACTGTCAAAAATGTATGCCCTCTATGCGCCGATCCAAGCCACCTATAAGGAGAGCCAGTCGCTTAAAGGACTTGCCAAAATGCGATATGACAAAGAACATAAGGACAGCTTATCGAAGTACCCCGAATTAAAGGAGCGTATGCAGAGCCTTTTACAGAATGGCGAAAAGATAACGCCGAAACAATGGAAAGCGGAAATAAGGTCTTTGCAATCCGAGTATGACAGTATCGGCAAGGAACAGACCAAGACCGCCACAGAGTTAGCATATGCCGAGGTAATCAGCTATAACAGGAAAAATCTTGAGAGGGAGCTTCAGAACGAGAGTCGACAGCATAACAGGCAACAGAGCAGAACAAAACGGAGGGAGAAAGAAATTTAATGTGAATTTTATTGTAAAGACAGGCGCTTTTTTGTATAATTGAAGTGTGACAGGAGTAGGATATATCGTAGCTTACGTCACAGATTTTTAGAAATCGAGGTGTTAAAGTGCAGGACGATTCAAAACAGATAGAGGAAGTCATGGCAAAACGTACAGCAAAAAACAGCGTATTCCTTGACCTTTTTCAAAACAAGAGTTATCTGCTAAAGTTGTATAAAACGCTCCACCCAGAGGACACCACAGCAACAGAGGATTCCCTTACAGATGTGACGATTACAAATGTATTGACGGATAATCTGTATAATGATTTAGGCTTTATTGCTAATAATAAGCTGATGATACTTGTGGAGGCACAATCTACATGGACAGTGAATATTTTAGTAAGAGTTTTGCTGTATCTGGCGCAAAGCTATCACGAATATTTTCAGCGTACCTGCCAAGACTATTACAAAAGCAGGAAAGTAAAAATGCCAAAGCCTGAACTTTATGTGATTTTTACGGGAAACAAAGGGAGGAAACCCGATAAAATATCTCTGTCGAAAGAATTTTTCGAGGGCGCAGATATAGATATTGAGGTAAAAGCAAAGGTTATCTATGAAAGCGATACCGATGACATTATCAATCAGTACATTATTTTCTGCAAAGTTTTTAACGAGCAGACAAAACAGCATGGAATGACAAAAAAGGCAGTTATGGAAACAATCCGCATATGCAAAGACAGGAATGTTTTAAGGGAATATTTAGCGCAGAGAGAAAAGGAGGTTGTGACGATTATGATGAGTTTGTTTGATGAAGAACAGATAATGAAATCATTTATCAAGAGCGAAAGGCATGATACAGAAAGAGCAATGGCGGAACAGCTAATAAGAAAAGGCAAAATGACACTTGAAGAAATTGCAGATTGTGTATCTACACTGTCATTCGATGAATTGAAAGAAATCGAAACCGAGATTATGCAGTTAGCATAATCGTTAAAACAATTTAATATCAAAATAACAGCGTAAAGGCGTATGGAACAGTAAATTGTAAACCATGCGTCTTTTTTTACGCCCAAAAGGAGGAACATGAGCGACAACATTCAGACCAATACCACAGGGCGATTAACGCCCTGTTTGCAAAAGAAGATTGATAAGACAACCTACTTAGTCGAGGTACATTTCTCTGCTACAAGTACCCAAAGCGTGGAGGAAAAACTAAAGCGTGTTATTCTCCATGATTTACAGCATGGAAAACAGGGCAGACCAAGAAAAAGTGATGAAAAATGATGAATAAGTCCTTGACAAGTAGCAACAGGACCGGCAAACTCTTATATTTTAATGCTCCTGATTCAACCCGCGTCCGGCAGGCGACGTGTGAACAGTAACGGCTGAAGGGGAGCGAGTGAATAGATTCGCAATTTTAAGGTGTATTTTTGAGTGTATTGATGTAAAATAGTGGAAAAGAAGGGCGCTTCAACTGTAAAAATGCAGTTTGGAATTGTAATATATTGGTAAGGAGAGAAGAAAGAATGAAGACAAGAGCAGTACGCCTTTATGGTGAAAGGGACCTACGGCTAGACGAGTTTGAGCTGCCGGAAATGAAAGAGGATGAAATGCTCGTGAAGATTATTTCTGACAGTGTGTGTATGTCCACTTATAAGCTGGTACAGCAAGGTGGAGGGCATAAACGAGTTACCGATAATCTTGCAGAATATCCGGCGATAATCGGTCATGAGATGTCTGGAATTGTGGTGGAAATAGGAGAAAAATGGAAGGATAAATATCAGAAAGGAATGAGATTTACGGTTCAGCCGGAGGTTGTGGTAAATGGTAAATCCAGGACGGTTGGATACAATTACGGTACATATGGAGGAGATTGTACCTATGCGATTCTTCCGTCAGAGGTGATGGAGGCGGACGCGCTGATTCCTTTCAGGGGAGAATCCTTCTTCGAGGCGTCTCTGGCAGAACCTACGTCGTGTATAATTGCAGGGTTTAACAGGATGTATCACACATCTAAAAAGAATCATGAGCATATTATGGGAGTAAAAAAAGGGGGCAATCTGATTATTTTTGGGGCCTGCGGGCCTATGGGACTAGAATGTACCGATTATGCCCTGCATATGGAAGGCGGTCCAAAGCTGGTAGTTGCGGTAGATGTTTCAAATGAGCGGATAAAGCGGGCAGACAGGATGTTAAAGGCGCCGGACAATATGCGGAAATTGTTTTTTGTAAATGCTTCTGAATCTGAAGATTCAGTAAAGGAGCTGATGGAATTAACAGGTGGAGAAGGTTTTGACGATGCATTTGTATATGCGCCTGTAAAAACTCTGATTGAGCAGGCAGACGCGCTGCTTGCGGAAGATGGATGCCTGAATTTCTTTGCGGGACCTGTGGATAAATCTTTGTCTGCGACAATCAATTTTTATAATGTGCATTATTTTAGGACGCATACGGTTGGCTTTACCGGAAGCACTACGGAAGATATGTATCAGGCGCTTCGGTTGATGGAGGAAGGACGGATTCATCCGGCGGTCATGGTTACTCATATTGGAGGGTTGGAGAGCGCTGTAGAGGCAACGCTGAATCTGCCGCAGATACCGGGAGGAAAGAAATTAATATATCCGCACATCGACTTGCCGTTAACGGCGATTGAAGATTTTCGGGAGCTTGGAGAGAAAGAGAAACTCTTTAAAGAACTTGCAGATTCCTGCGAGCGGCATCAGGGATGCTGGAATGCAGAGGCGGAAGACATATTGTTGAAATATGCCGGCGTCTTATCTCAATGATATAGTACGCTCGGTGAATTAATAAAGGGATGTTACAAAACGCAGCTTATATGAGAGATACAGATATGAACATGTTATCCATACAGCATATCTTGTATATAGCGGCGATTTTGCAACATCCCTTTAATCTACGGGTGAAAGCTTAATCCCAGGTTCCGATTTCGCGTAATGACATAATTTCTTTGCAAAATGGACATGAAAGCTTAGCCTCTTCTTCCTGAATTACTACCGCTTTATGGCAATCAGGACAAGTGGATGAGTAAGTGTGACCAGATTGATGCAAATGTATTACGGGAATGGCAATTATATTTTGGCATTCCTGGCACACTGCCGGACGATAGTTAAATTCAAAATAGGGAAATTGCTCTTCTTTTGTATCTAAAATTATTTTTTGCTGTATATCTGTGGGAAATGCGTCTAATACATTTTTTAAAATTGCATGTTCCATTCCGTGACCAGTATGGACGCGCCATACTTTGTTGCAGGAAGAACAGGTATATTCGCGGATTCGTCCCATGATTTGTCTCCTCTTTATAGTTTATAATCATGCATTTAGCAATTGAAGAATGGAGGATGGTTGTTGGTTTGCCTGTGCAAGCATTGCCTGGCCGCTTTGAAGCAAAATCTGATTGCGAACATATTCCATCATAGACTTTGCCATATCTGTATCGCGTATGCGGGATTCGGATGCAGTCAGGTTTTCCCCCATATTGTCAAGATAAGAAACCGTATGCTCCAAACGATTTTGAAGCGCTCCATAATAACTCCGTATGGAACTTACTTTGTCAATTGCAGATCTTACATTTATTAATGCATCAAGGGCGTCGTCGTGAGTTAAAGCATTGGTATCTGCAAGTCCAAGGGAACTGGGGCTCATCTGAAATAACTCAACATCGATGATGTTATATAGGTTATTGTCCTCGCCGACCATTAATTGCAGGTTTGTAAAACCGCCGTAACCTCCAAAACCTCCGGGCGGAGCTGGTGGAATAGTTGCTTTATCAACAACGTGAAATGCTTGTTCTGCTGTTACAGTGTCTCCGATAATTGATGAACCTCCATCGCTTAAACTGGGAGTTATAACGGAACCAGCGCCATTTTTTGACTGAAAAGCGAGTTTTCTTACAAATTCAACTAAATCTTTATCAGCTGTATTAAATAAGTGTTCCAAAGAAGACAGGTGGCTAATACCTGTATGAGCGGAAATTGCGGTAAATAATCCGGAATTTTTATTTATAAGGTCATCAAATATTTTATCCATTCCTTCTGCAATCGTTTGACCTGTAACGGAAGTTTTTCCACTGGCAAGATAACCGATAAAAGCGCTGGCAAGATAACCATGTCCATAGGGGCGTCCTGTTACAGAATATTTTTTTAGATAATTTCCAATTTCTGCATCTTTAGAAGTATCATTTTCGCTGGTAAGTTGTTTGGCAATCTGTTCCAATTCATAATTCCAATTGGTAGGGAATCCGCCTCCTGAAAGTTGTGCAGTACCTTCTGTAAACCATTCGGGAAGTCTTGAGAAGCCATTTCGACCGCTCATAGCGTCAGTCATTGTATATTGCATTACTGAATGCATGAGTTCGTGGGCGATTGTAGATTCTAGTATACCGACGTCTGGACTCCCGGCGTTAATTGATTCGTTGGAAAAATCACCGGCATCAACTTTAATTGTTAATTTAAAAGGCTTTCCGGTTGGATAGAATGAAAACTTTGCGTATGCCAGCGTACCTCCATATCCATCTATATTACCGATATGAAGTTCCATTCCAATCTTATCGGTTCCAACTGCCGCTTCTAGCGAGGGGAACGCATCAAATATCTGACTGATGGCATTTGGGAAATATTCAGTGGAGATTTTGTTATAAAGAGCCTCATAACCTGAAGAGGCTCTGTTCATATTAGCAGTTGATATGGATGCAGGACCGCTTATGTAATCCAGTGTGCAGGTGCGGTTTGTCAAGTCCAAAGTTATGCCATAGGTAGTCATCTCGCTTTGAGGGCTAGAAAGTCCGTTTTCTGGAAATAACTTTATTCCGTTAAATGAGGATGTCTTTCCAATACGATCTATTTCTGTTTTTAGTTGTTGCATTTCCTGATTTATCATGATGCGCTCTGATTTGGAATATGTGCCGTTAGCAGATAAAACTGACAATTCCATCATGCGATTCAGCATGGAATGGACTTCGGTCATAGCGCCTTCCACTGTCTGGACAAGAGAGATACCGTCGTCTGCATTCTGTCTTGCCTGATTAATGCCTGTAATCTGCGCCCTCATTTTTTCGGATATTGCAAGGCCCGCTGCATCATCTCCAGCACGATTAATTTTATATCCTGAGCTAAGCTTTTCCAGATTTTTAGCAATAGCTCCGTTGGTTCCGGTCAGATTCCTGTGAACGTTCAAAGATAAAATATTATGCTGTATTCTCATATATTTCACCTCGTTTTTAAATGTATATATAATACTAATATAATATCGACATAAAATAAAATTTTATAAGTATTAAATAAGAAAATATTATTACTTTAAGGCGCTTACACTGATGAAATATTAGCCTATTTTTAAGAAAAATTTACGATGAAAATTTTTTAAAAGTTTAAAAGAATGCATAAATATGAAAAAACTTGCATACAAAAAACCCGAAATTTCATCCGGGTTTTCAGCAATTTTAGAGGAGCTTTATACAGAGTCTTCTTCTTTGTCTGGCTCTGGCAGAAACATGTGTATTCGTTCGATACGGTTTTTGTCCAATTTTTCCACTACCATGCGAATACCGTCTGAGGTAGTGATTTCGTCGTCTACCTCCGGGAGCCGGTCGAGATGTTCAATAATCAATCCGCCTACAGAGTCGTAATCATCAGAGGACAGATTTAAGTTTAGCTTGCCATTCAGCTCTTCCAAGTTGACAGAGCCTTCGACGCTGTACTCGCGTTCGTTTAGTTCTATGATAAAGTCTTCGTCATTTTCATCATACTCATCATGAATTTCTCCTACAATTTCTTCCAGCAAATCTTCCAGTGTGATTAAACCGGCCGTTTCGCCGTATTCATCCAGTACGATTGCTATATTGAAGGACGCCTGGCGCATCTCAATCAGCAGCTCTGCAGTATTCTTATATTCATAAGTGAAATAAGCTTCCCGCAGGATATCCCGTACATGAAAATCATGCTTATTGGTGTCATACAGCAGAAGATCCTTCATGTTAATTGTGCCTATTACCTGGTCGGTAGTCTCTTCAAACACAGGGAGACGTGTAAACTTGTCTTCCCGAAAGATGGCAATCAGCTCGTCATAGGTGCTCTCCACATCTGCGAAGGTTACATGGACACGCGGAACCATAACGTCTTTTGCTTTGGCGTCGCCTAAGTCAAATACGTTATAGATCATCTCCTTTTCTTCTGATTCAATTACGCCTTCTTCGTGACTCACATCCACAATAGTGCGAAGTTCGTTCTCCGTCATCAGAGTACGCTTGGCATTGGGGTCTACCCTGAGCAGGGTCAGGATTCCCATTGCCATACCGTTGACAATAGCAATCAGCGGCGTCATCAGCTTCATAAAAATACTGACAATCGGCGCATATGCAAGGGAAATCTTCTCTGCATGGATAGTTGCCATGGTTTTTGGCGTGATTTCCCCGAATAACAGGATTAAAAGCGTCAGGATACCGCTTGCAATTGCTACGAAAGAACCGCCAAGGCTGTACGCCAGAGTCGTAGTCAGCGAAGCCGCGGACAGGTTGACGATATTGTTGCCAATCAGGATAGCGCTCAACATCTTGCCGGAATTTTCCGTAATCTGCAAGAGCGTCTTAGCGCGTTTATTTCCTTCTTCAACTAAAGTTCGCATTCGGATTTTGTTTACAGTAGTCATTGCAGTTTCCGCAGATGAAAAAAAGGCGGAAAGAAATAGTAATAACAGTAATACAATTAATTGTATGGCGTCACCCGAGTCCAATGAAATGTTCACTCCTTCTTTTTGTTAAAATTATGCGTTATATTTATATACCGCATTGGAAATAATATAACGTATTTTGGGAAATATTGCAAGAGGTTACTGTTTGCCAGACGCCCGATTTACAGTAACTATAAAAGCAGAAGCATAGAAATCATAACGAAGCATTTATTTACATCGGATAATATTTAGTGTATGATTTATAAAGTATAAAAAATGAGGTAAATGTCTATGAAACAAAGAGTGTATGAAAGGCTTGTGGCTGAACTTGATGAGAAGAGGGTATTTTTATCGGAGCCGATGAAGAAGCATACAACATTTCGCATCGGCGGTCCGGCGGATTATTTTGTGACGCCGAAGTCGGGGGAGGAAGTGGAAAGAGCTGTTGCAATCTGTAAGGAGGAAAAGGTGCCTTACTATATTGTGGGAAATGGGAGTAATCTGCTGGTATCCGACGCCGGTTACCGGGGGGCAGTGATTCAGATTTTCAAAGAAATGAGCGGGGTGCAGGTGAGAGAAGACAGCATTCAGGCTCAGGCGGGGGCGTCTTTAGCTAAGATTGCGGCGGCGGCTCTGGATGCAGGACTTACCGGGTTTGAATTTGCGGCAGGGATTCCGGGGACGCTGGGCGGAGCATGCGTGATGAATGCAGGGGCTTATGGCGGAGAGATGAAGGATGTGCTGGTAAATGTTACCGTATTGGATGACTCCGGCAAAGTTCAAAAAATCGAGAAGGAAAATCTGGAGCTTGGATACCGTACCAGCGTGATTGCAAAAAAGGGTTATATTGTTCTGGGAGCAGAGATTCAGTTACAGGAAGGAAATCCTGAAGAAATTCGGGGACTCATGAATGAGCTGAAGGAGAAACGCGTCTCGAAACAGCCTCTGGAGTATCCAAGCGCCGGAAGTACATTCAAACGTCCGGAAGGGTATTTTGCCGGGAAGCTGATTCAGGATACGGGGCTTCGGGGATTTCGGGTCGGCGACGCTATGGTGTCGGAGAAGCATTGTGGATTTGTGATTAACATAGGAGAAGCTTCGGCTGCGGAGGTTGACTTGCTAATGCGTCAGGTATCAGAACAGGTACAGGCGAAGTTTGGCGTGACGCTTGAGCCGGAGGTGAAAAGACTGGGAGAATTTTAGGATGAGATTTGTGATTGTAACCGGCATGTCGGGGGCGGGCAAGAGGTCGGCTCTCAAGATGCTGGAGGATGTAGGGTACTTTTGTATGGATAATCTGCCGATTCTGCTTGTGCCGAAACTTGCGGAGCTTCTGGTGGTGCCAAATGCAGAGGTAAATAAGGCGGCTCTGGGCATGGATATCAGAAGCAGCTATGGGTCTGAAGATTTGATGCAGGCCCTTGACAAGCTGGATGAGATGGGACTTGCCTATGAGATGCTTTATATGGATGCTTCAGACGAGGTGCTGATTAAGCGGTACAAGGAGAGCAGAAGAAATCATCCGCTTGCCGGAGAAGGAAGGGTGGACCAGGGAATTGTAAAAGAACGGAGAGTGCTTGCGCCTCTTAAGAGGCGGGCAGACTATATCCTGGATACCAGCAGACTTCTGATTCGGGAGCTGAAACGAGAGATGAACCATATCTTTGTAGAGAATAAAGAGTATAAAAACCTGTATGTTACAGTGTTGTCTTTTGGGTTCAAGTATGGAATCCCAAGCGACGCGGATCTGGTATTTGACGTCAGGTTTCTTCCCAATCCATATTATATAGAAGAACTTAGGCCGTTAAGCGGCAATGATAAGCCGGTACAGGACTATGTAATGGAAAATGATAAAGCAGGGAAGTTTTTGAGAATGCTGACGGACATGGTACGTTTTCTGATTCCGAATTATATTACGGAGGGGAAGACTCAGCTTGTAATTGGTATTGGATGCACTGGCGGTAAGCACCGGTCGGTTACGCTGGCGAATGCGTTGTATGATGCGCTGGCAGAGGCAGAAAGTGATTACGGGATAAAAATTGAGCACAGAGATATCGAAAAGGATGCAATTACAAAGGCAAAGTAGGGATGCGAGATGTCATTTTCGAGTAAGGTTAAGGAAGAATTAGCGGAACAGTTTCCGGGAGGACGGCATTGTCTTCTGGCAGAATTAGCGGCAATCAGCGCTATGTGCGGAACATTTGGAGCGGATGGAGAAGGGGAAGAAATTCTTACCATTCATACGGAAAATGAGGCTGTTGTGAGAAAATGCTTTACATTGGTAGAAAAAACATATAATATAGGGGGTGAAGTTTCTTCGTACACTTCTATTCGGAGCAATCCAGAGACTGGAAGCAAGATGTTTTATTTTCTCGCCCAGGGCAGAGGTCTTAAGGCTATTCGGAATGCGTCGGTACAGGCGGTATGCTGTAAGAGAGCATATCTCAGAGGAGCTTTTTTAGCTTCTGGCTCTGTCAGCAATCCAAGAAAGTCTTATCATTTTGAGATTGTATGTGGGACAGAGGAGATGGCACAGTATCTGCAGCATTTGATGACAGGTTTTCAGATGGAGGCCAAGATTGTCAGGAGGAAGAAGAGTTACGTAGTATACTTAAAAGACGGCGCCGGAATTGTGGATATGCTGAATGTCATGGAAGCGCATGTGGCACTGATGGAGCTTGAGAATGTACGGATTTTCAAGGAGATGCGCAATACAGTGAACCGTAAAGTGAACTGTGAGACGGCCAACATTAACAAGACCGTTTCTGCCGCGGTAAAGCAGATAGAAGATATTATATTTATCCGCGATAGTATTGGTTTTGACAGTCTTTCGGAGGGGTTAAGAGACGTTGCCCTTACACGTCTTGATTATCCGGAGGCGACACTGAAGGAGCTGGGGGAGCTCTTAGAAACGCCGGTTGGAAAGTCCGGAGTGAATCACAGGCTTCGGAAATTAAGTGAAATAGCAGAGAAGTTAAGGGACAATCAGGGAGGGACAGCATGATTAAGAAACCTATCACATTCAAGTTGAGCGAGGGTCTGGACGCCAGACCGATTGCTTTGTTGGTTCAGGAAGCTAATCAATATGCCAGCACAGTATATATTGAGTTGGAGAACAAGAAGATTAACGCCAAGAGTATCATGGGAATGATGAGCCTGCAGCTTGGCAATGGAGAGAAACTCACAGTAGTTGCTGATGGTGAGGATGAAGAAGATGCAATACAGGGTGTAGAGAATTTCTTGTCATCCAAGAATTGATACATACGAAGAGGCATAGAATATGCCTCTTTTCTTAATCATATAGGAAATTTTGTTCCTTAATATGATAAGACTCTCCGGAGAATGCGCACTGGCGCGAAGAAGAGGTATGCCGCAGGCGACCGCGCCGGGCGCGAGAATGTGTGGAAGCACATTCTTTGTTTTAATATTAGGAAACTTTGTTCTACAAGATAGGAGGCGGCAGAATGAAAAGAATGTTGTTTGTGTATAATCCGCGAGCAGGTAAAGGATTATTGAGGCTGAGTTTATCTGATATTGTGGATATTTTCGTAAAAGCGGGATATGATGTGGTAGTATATCCCACGCAGGCCTACAGGGATGCGTATCGAAAGATTACAGCGTTTACAGAAGAATATGACCTTGTAGTGTGCAGCGGCGGTGATGGAACCATAGATGAAGTAGTTACGGGGATGATGGGCCGGGAAAGAAAGATTCCAATTGGGTATATTCCTACGGGAACTACAAATGACTTTGCAAATAGCCTTCATATTCCAAAAGATTTACTGGCTGCAGCTGATAATGCGGTAAATGGAGCTGCGTTCCCCTGCGATATTGGACAGTTTAACGACGATGTATTTGTATATATTGCAGCTTTTGGATTGTTTACCGACGTGTCTTATGAGACCAGGCAGGAATTGAAAAATGTACTGGGGCATCTGGCATATATTCTGGAAGGGGCAAAGCGTCTGTTCAATGTACCGTCTTATAAAATAAAGGTAACCCATGACGAAGAAGTGATAGCCGATGAATTTATCTATGGAATGGTGACAAATTCAAGGTCTGTGGGAGGTTTCCGCAACATGATAGGGAAGAATGTTAAGTTTGACGACGGAGAGTTTGAAGTGACGCTGATACGCAAACCCTCGAATCCCATTGAACTTCAGGAAATTATAGCTGCCCTTCTGATTGAACAGGTGGATACGAAACACATGTATACGTTTAAGGCAAAGCAGATAGCCTTTGAGTCAGAGGTAGAGATTCCATGGACTCTGGACGGGGAATATGGAGGCTATCATGATTATGTGGAGATTATTAATCAGCAGCAGGCGTTAAAACTGATGGTGCCGGAGGACTGTGTAGAAGAATTGTCTGAAAAATGGAGCTGTTTACCTGTTGACGTCTGAATAATCAGTCTGGCGTCGAGTGAACAGTGATATGGGACAAGGGATGTTACCGTTTATATTAGCCTGCAAGCTGTAACACAAACCAAAAAAAGGTGAATTGAAAAAGTAAATTCCACTTTGTAAGATTAAATTCCGCTTTGAAAAAGTAAATTCAATAGGAATACAGAAAAATAGAGATTTCATATAGAAAATACCCGAAATCAGAGTTAAAATACAAATAAAAGCTGTGGTTTTGGGTATTTTATTGCATGCCGAGCGGAAGTCGAATTTACGGTTGATTTTTCGGATAGAGTAAATTCCACCTCTGTGGAGATTCTGCGATGATGGCTGTAATAGATTCCTGCCCAGCTTTTTGATTATGTTTTAGAGTTTATTTTAATAATTCAGGACTCAGGATGATTTCATCTGCAGGAA
>CAJSZQ010000025.1 GCA_910574185.1 Lachnospiraceae bacterium | reverse complement strand
CCCCTGCTCTTCATCCAGTTCAAGTAATATTTGACACCGTTTCAAAACAGTCTTACAGGTATTCTTATTTTTGATTGTTTTTTGAAGAGTAGTCCTTTCATCATCACTAAGCTTAATAATATATGTTTTAGATCTTGCCATACCATCCACCGCCATTTCTTTTTAGTATATCATAAGGCGGTAAATAATGGCAGTAAAATAAATTTGAATATAATGCGGTCACTACACTAGCGCCCCTTCTCATCCACATTCCGTACAAATCCAATGTAAGTTACCACATAGTACACCGCATAAATTCCAAAAAACAACGCAATACTTTTCACAAAAAATGAACTAGAGATTACCGGAACCCCTGTCATAATCACAAATCCTTTGCTCATAGACAGTATCATTTTCCCACTAATAATGATAGCGAGCGCTGCCGGACACAAATAATATGCTCCCAGCTGCTTTCTAATCAACCGGTGAATCTGCTCCCGCTCCAATCCCAATTTTGCCAGTACATCATACCGAAATTTATATTTGGCAGAATCGCTTAGCTGCTGCACCGACAACACCGTCACAGCCACACATACAAATACCAGTCCAATATAGAATAGCGGAATAATTAGCGACGCCAGCATAAATTTCACCTCTGGAATCAGGTTATCCCGCACCAGATTCACTGCCGCATAACTAATGATATTATCAGAGCCGCAGCAGCTATTGCCCTCTAGTTCTGGCACAACATGACTGGTCGAATCCCTCCCCTCATCATCAGTCAATGCATCCAGTTTTTTATTCAACCCTAACGGAGCCTCCCCTTTAATGTCTGCTGCCAACTCCGCATAATAAGGCGTCATCCGCTCTAAGACCTGATCCGGCACAACCACTACATAATCGCCCCCATTATGTCCATCCTGGGAAAATGGCTCTCTAAATACCCCCGCACATGAAAGCTTTCCTTCTCCCGTCGCATCTGCAATTTGCAAATCCTTCCCTATATCCTTTACTTCCTCATAAAGCCTGGGCTTGATATGCACCAGATATTCTCCGTCATTTATCGCCGTTTTATCATATCCAAGCATCTCTCTCAGTTCGTTATAATCCGTAATACCCATATATGTGTCATAGGTACAATAAACCCCTTCTGATTCCAGCATCTTTTCAATCTTTTTCGCATTCGGACTCCCGTCTTTGTTCTGGTACATGGTTCCCCATGCCCGTAAGTGAGTCACCATCCAGCTATTCACCTGATTCTGATTGTCGGTATAAATCTGATAAGAGTAAAGCTTTTGCACTTCCGTATTTTCCTCAATAACTTCAATTTCATCTGCAAAATCATCCATAGGCTCAACGCTGTTTACCTGTATATCAAAGGGAAATTTTTCTTCCAGTACTGTATTCTCATAATCGCTGAACATCAATGCAATCGAAGCTCCCATAAGAGCGAGAGTAAACAGCGCCGTCAGCGTTCCCATGGTAAACTGCATAGTCCGTACCTTAGATGCAAACTGCCGAAGAAGAAACAAATTCTGTCCCTGATAGATTCGATTCCCTTTCTTTCTAACATAACAGATAATCCATGCAGAAAGTCCCATATAAAATAAATAGATAGTTACCACCAGTCCAATCAAAAACAGAGCAATCTCTCCTGCATTGGAAAGTCCGGAAAATACCGCCCAGAATGACAGAATAAACAGAATGGAAAGCGGCAGAAACAATCGCTTAAATCCTTCACCGTTCTCCTTGATTTCCTCATTTCTTCGCTTCTCATCCATTAAATCATGGATATTCATCTTCTTAAATTTCCGCTTACACCGGAATAATGCAAGCAAATAACAACCCGCATAACAGAGTATTGTCATCAATATCGTCCAATAATGAAAAGAAATTTTTAAATGATATTCCATCCTCACCATGGAAAACATTACTGCCAAAAGCACTTGCCTCAACAGGATTCCAAAGACGAGCCCAATCAAGAATGAAAGTCCCCCAAGCAGGATATTTTCCCGCATATAAATCCGGGCAATCATTTTCTTTTTCATACCCAGAAGCAGATAGATTCCAAATTCACCGCTGCGTTTTTCTAACATAAACCGCACCATATAGTTAATCAGCCACGCCACAATCAGTACAATGAAAAAAGTTGCAAGCCCAATCATTACTTCCATAATAGCTTCCAGCTCAAAATACTGATTCACATCATTCTGGAAAATCAAGCTGTTAAACGCATACATCAATGCAGTTACTACCGTCATCGTAAGAATATATACCAGATAATCTCTGGCAGAACGTTTCATATTTCGGAAAGCAAGTTTACCGAACATCAGATAGCTCACCTCCTGTCAGGGACAGAACATCCAGAATTTCCTGCAGAAATATCTTGCGCGGTTTGTCCCCCCGAACAAGTTCATGAAAAATCTTCCCATCCTTCAGAAACAGAATCCTGTTGCAGTAACTAGAAGAAAATGCGTCATGCGTCACCATTAGAATCGTAGCCCCCATGGTCTGGTTCAAATCCGTAAATGTCTCAAGCAATGTCTGCGCCGAACGAGAGTCTAACGCTCCGGTAGGCTCGTCCGCAAGCAATAACCTTGGATGATTCACCAGCGCTCTCGCGCAGGCGCATCTTTGTTTCTGTCCGCCTGATACCTGATAGGGAAACTTCTCCCTGATATCCACAATCCCAAGAAGTCTAAGAATCTGGTCGCATTCCTGCCTAATCTCTTGTTTCTTTCCCCCTTGTATTGTCAGTGCTAGGATAATATTTTCTTCAATTGTCAGCGTATCCAGAAGATTATATTCCTGAAACACAAACCCCAAGTTCTTCTTGCGGAACTCCGAAAGTTCATCCTCCTTAAGCTCCGTAATATCCGTATTTTCATAATAAATGTGTCCTGCCGTTACCCGGTCAATCGTTGCAAGCATATTCAGAAGCGTGGTCTTGCCGGAGCCAGAAGCGCCCATCACGCCAACAAATTCCCCTTTCTCTACACAAAAACTTACCCGGTCCACCGCCTTCGTCACATTCGATTTGTTTCCATAGTATTTCTCCACATCACACACCCGGATATAATTACTCATTAAAACCACTCCTAATCTGTTGAATTTTTACATTTTCATTCTACTGCATTTCCTTTCCACCTTGTATAAAAATAGATTGAAGTTATCTTACAATTTCTTAAGATTCGAGGTTTCTACTTATATTTTCGCCGGATGGCCATCAGGTGTGCCCGGAGGGTGGACTTTTCTGTTTTATTGCAGCTTTAATAGCATTCTTGCTTAAAGGAACTTTTTAAAAACATTTATAAATTGGGGACATCCATATAATTTTTTCTTAAAATACAATAATGAAAATATTTAATTATTTATTCACATTTAAATGGATTTTAAAACAGTTGTAAAATTACATGCAGTTGTCGAATAATGATAGCTAAATTTCAAAATTTTTCAATCCATGTCTTTACTATTCCATCTATAAATGATATGTTTAATGCATATTTAATAAGGAGGATATTACACATGGCTAGAAGAAAAAAAGTTGAAGAAAAAAATTATGATGAATTAATCCAGGAATCCGAAGACAGAATTGCAACCCTCTCATCTGAGCTAAAGGCAGAAAAAGCAGTTCTCAAGCAATTAAAAAAAGATAAAGTTATTTTTGATAAAATGATAGAGGAGCAAAAGAAAGAAAACGAAATCAAAGAGATTACTTCCATGATTGTAGAATCTGGAAAATCACTTGACGAAATCAGAGAATTATTATCTATTTAATATAAAATTTACATGATAAAAAGAGAATCTGTGAGAGCAGGTTCTTTTTCTATTTAAAGCAAAAATAAATGAAGAAAATCAAATTATAATTTGACTCTAAAATTAATACAGAAATATAGTAAAATATAAAAACATATAATTTAACAACAACAAATATATTTTCTTTTACATCAATCCAAAGGAGGGCATAATGGAAAATATTCTATTTGTCGATAGAAACACACCAATAGATGATGGATTTATTCTATCTCAAAATCAGATTTCTCTCATGGGTTTACAGACATTGGCGGTACAGAGCGCAGAAAGGATTCCATGGCATGAATCAACTAATGCAGAACATTGCAAATATTACAGCACAGAAGATATGAATAAGATTACCAGTGCAGCTCTCAGCTTCCTCCGTTTTCAGGTAACTTATTTCAGAAATTTACAACTTTACATGAACAGTATGCAGAATAAAGAAAGTATTCAGTCAGCCGATTATGGAATATATATTCCGACAGAATATCAGTCAGAAATGCTTGCGGACTTCTATTCCGCACACAATAATGCGTAAGGGTATCAAACCACTTATTTTAATTGGTATAGGTGGTTTGATTTACACGCTAATCGAAATATTATACCGAGGATATACACATTGGACAATGATTCTTGTTGGTGGTCTGGCTTTCTATTTTATCGGTTGTATAAATGAACATATTGAATGGGATATGCCGCTTTACAAACAGATGGCAATCGGAGCAATCATTATAACTGGATTAGAATTTATTTCTGGTATCATTGTAAATCTTTTTCTGCAATGGAATGTGTGGGATTACAGTAATATGCCGTTTAATATTCTTGGCCAGATTTGTTTACCATTTACTATTATTTGGTTTTTCATTTCCTTCTTGGCAATTATATTGGATGATTACTTAAGATACTGGATATTCCATGAAGAAAAACCTCGCTACAGTCTAAAATAAAAACTACTAATAGTAATTAAACATAACATTTAATCAATGAACAAATTTATCAATTACGGATTGTCACATTTGAGATTATTCAATCTTATATGTGACAGTCCATTTTATTACAGGAAGGAGTAATCTATGGGCTTAATTTCAAACAGCTGACACGATGAACGTGGTTTTACGATTTTATATTTGAGAACTCATTTTAGATTTTGTGCTCTCTGATTTCTGCTTATATAATTACTGATTGGAAATTCTAGAATCATCCGGGTTCCCCCGCCATATTCAGATTCCGCCCGAAGCCCGATTCCAAGCTTATCGCAGAGCTTTCGGCACAGATATAATCCCATTCCGGTAGACCGTCCATAGTTTCTTCCATTGCTTCCGGTAAATCCTTTTTCAAAAATTCGGGAAAGCTCTTCCGGAAGGATTCCTACCCCATTATCCTCCAATATCAGAAGAACCCCTTCCTTTTTTCGCTCTGTATATATGTGAAATACCGGCTGGTTTCCTTTATATTTTACACTGTTAAGAAACATCTGATTTAGGATAAATCCAATCCATTTCCGGTCTGTATACGCCCGTTCTTTCACATTCACCTCTGCCCTTACCTGGTTCTGAATCATCAATAGTTTGTTTTTCTCCAGCGCCTCATACACGATTCCCTCAAGGTCTGTCTCCTGAATCAGATAATCCTTCCAGACCTGTTCTGATCTGGCATAGTATAGAACCATATCCACGTAATTTTCAAGCCTCTGGTTCTCCAGCCCAATTGTTTGAAAAGCCTCCTTTACCTCTGCAGACGTTCTTCTTTCGCTCCTCTTCTTCTGACCGTTTGCACAGATTAATGAAATACTCGTTATAGGAGACTTCACCTCATGAACCCAGCTTTCGATATATTCCTTATACTCCTTCTGCGTCTCCTCAATCTGACGAATCCTCTCGATAACCGACTTATTAGAACGGCAGATTATCTCCCGGTACAACCTGTCTTCTAACCGAACGGAATCTGGAAGAAGCTCACCCAGAAGATATCTCTGGTCAACCTTTTCCAAAATCTCCTCTACTTCCCGGAAATATCCCCTTCTCTGGACATAAGCCGCACACATCCATACCGTAAGAATCAGTCCCCAGAATATCAGAATCAACACTGCAGCAGCCATGCCATAACCTGTCAGCCTTAAGAATACCGTAAGCAGGCACATACACACTAAGTGAAGAAGCATCATCAGAAATCGGTCCCTCAGGAAATCTTTTACTGTCATACCCGGTACCCCATTCCTCTCTTTGTCTCAATCAAATCATTGACTCCAATGTTCTTAAGCTTCTCGCGAATCCTGGCCACATGAACGCTTAAGGTATTATCATCTATAAAAATCTGATTCTCCCAGAGATATTCCACCAAATCCATTCTGGAAACAAATTCTCCACTATGCAGAAATAAAATATGAAGAAGCTTCATCTCATTTTTCGTAAGCTCTGTGCATTGACCCTGAAACGAGAGGCTACAGCCAGAAATGTCCAACGTTACACCCCTTCTTGTAAGTCTTGTCGCTTCCTTATACTTTCCGCCCCTCGTCCGTTTCAGCACAGCTCCGATTCTGGCTAAAAGCAACGGCGCCTGATAGGGTTTCGTAATATAATCGTCCCCGCCTTTTAAGATTCCTGTCAATTCATCCATGGAATCCGTCCTGCTGGTGAGAAATATCACCGGAACCTCTGTCTCTTCACGAATCCGGGTACAAATATCAAAACCGGATACCCCTGGAAGATTCACATCGAGGAGAACCAGATCCGGCCGGCTTTCCATTATCTGCGCCAGAACATCCGAAAAACCATCCGGCGCCGTCACCTGATATAAGGCGTTCTCCAACAATACCTTCAATTCTCTCCGGATAATCGGCTCATCTTCCACTACAAATATATGCATCGTTTTCTCCTATTACATCGCCTGAACCGCTCGATAATCAGACATATTCAGCGCTATACACTCAGCCGGAATCCTTTCCCTATGGTCTCGCTGCTCTTTGTAACCATAATAAAGGCTTCCGAATCCGCTCTGCGTATATACCTTTGCAGAAGCACCGCCTGCTTTCGGTTCAGCGCACAAAGAATTACTGTCTTATTTTCATGTGTATACCCGCCCTGGGCGTTATAAAGCGTAGCGCTGCGCTTCAGCACATCTCTGATATAATCACAAATCGGCTCAGGGTCGCTACAAATAATCGTAAAATATTTACACAACCGCATCTGTTCCATAGTCCGGTCTACAAAAATTGATTTGGCAATCAGTCCACATATGGAAAACAGTCCGGTATGAACGTCAAATGCAAGAAACGATAAAGCAACAATCGCCGCGTCCGAAACAAGAAGCGCTGTTCCGATGTCAACGGTCGTATATTTCTTCAATATCATTGCAATAATATCTGTTCCTCCGCCTGACGCATCCACATAAAACAACATTCCAGCGGCGGCAGCCGGAAGGGCAATTGCATAAGCCAGCTCCAGTACCGGCTGATTCGTAAGAGGTCTTACAACCGGCATAGTTTTTTCCATCACTTCCAGTATCAAAGACGATAAAATAACCGCATAGGCTGTCTTGAATCCGAAACCTCTGCCAAGTACTGCAAATCCCAGAATAAGCAGCAGTAAATTGATGACCAGATTAATCTGAGCCGCTGAAAATCCCAACATCTGATGAAGCACAACCGCCAGACCAGAAACCCCTCCAAAGGAAAAATGATTGGGAAATTTGAATACGTGAATCCCAATGTCCATCAAAATTACTGCCGCTGTAATCACACTATAATCTACAAAACCTGCTTTTGTAATCTTCTGTTTCATCTCTGTTCCTATCCCCATATGTAATGTATTCATCTTGATTAATATCTTCTTCTACTACCAAGGTAATACACTCTGAGCCCAATGTGAAACAGTTTTATTCTGGTCGCCTCCACAACCTTATTGTTGTAGCTATTTCTTTCCCAATTCTTTTGTTACCCGCTGCATAATCCGTATCATCTCCCGCATAGCAGCCGTAAGATAACGGTTCTTTCGGTATGCGATGGCAAGAACCATATGAGTACAAGGATAATTCAGCCGAAACAGCTTCAGCCTGCTCATCCCTTCTTCCACCATAAGCGCCTTGAGAAGCGAAGTCGGGTAAAATGCCGCCCCGATTCCTCTGCTGCACATCTCTCCCAGCGTCTCAATGTTCTCTGTCTCAATCAGCGTATGAGGCTCCATCCCCTCTTCTTCAAATATCACATCCGCTATCTCCCTGGAAATATTCCCCTTCTTATTCAACAGAAAAGGAATTTCTCTGAGACTGGTAATTTTACCGGACTCCGACAATTCCTCTTTCATCTTCTCCCGTTCTTCCTTATTATAACGAAGAAAAAGCTCCTCCGATACTGCAAGAACAATATCTTCCGTCAGAAGTCTAATATATTCTGTCTCCGGATTTTCCTGGGGACAAGGCCCCACCGTCATGTCCACCGTACCAGTGATAAGCGCCTCTGACAGTTCCTTTGTATTGCCCTCTAACACCTGTACCTCAACCAGCGGATAGGCTTCCATCAGAGCCGGAAGCACCTTCGGCAGCAAAAGCCTTCCTCTGGTATGAGAAATGCCTATTGCAAATTTGCCGCGCTTTTCTTCCTTTACATCTGAAAGCTCCTGCATCATCTCCTGGTAGCTTGCCTCCATCTGCAATGCATATTTATAAAAAATCTCTCCTCCGCAGGTCAGCTTCATCGGCGCTTTCCGCTCAATCAGCGTAAGCCCCACCTCTTTTTCCAAAGAGGCAATGTGATTACTCAATGCCTGCTGACTGATATAGAGCTTCTCGGCCGCCCTGGTAAAATTCAGCTCCCTGGCAGCCGCAATAAAATAGACCAGATTCAAGTGATTAATCATCTTCTCTTACATACCTTTCTTATATCCATTTTATCATTATACCCTAGAATCCCGCCTCTGTGAAATAATAATTTACAAAATACTTCCTATCTGGAAATCCGCGCATCCCGCATTGCCGGATTATCAATCAAACTGCCGTCTGCCTCAAACCGGGACCCATGACAGGGACAGTCCCAGGAATGCTCATGTGGATTCCATTTCAGGGCGCATCCCATATGCGGGCACCGCTTCTTTACAGGCGTAAGTAGATTCGCTATTGCCTCTGCCCCATTCACAAAGAGCTGCGGCTTCAAGATACTCCTGCTTGGCGAAAACACCTCTGCCCAGTGATTCTCCTTTCCTATTACCATATCCCGCAACAAAATAGCCGAAACCATCGACAAAGTCATGCCCCATTTATGGAAACCGGACGCCACATACAAATTCGGCGTATGAGCGGAATACTGACCAATATAAGGAACCTGATCCAGACTCATACAATCCTGTGCCGCCCAGGCATAGGATTCCCTGGCCTCGGGATAATTTAAATTGGCAAAATTCCGAAGCTCCTGCCAATTCCCTCCCTTCTTTCCAGTTCGGTGGCTTCCTCCTCCCACGAAAAGTAAATTCTGATAATTCCGAAAGGACAGTCCGGTCTGCGCTTCATCCACATACATGCCATGGACATCCGGCGCGCCCCTCAAGGCAATAACATACGACCGGTGCTGATATAACTTCAGAAAATAGTTTCCATGCTTATTTAAGAAAGGAAAATGTGTTGTTACAATGATTTTATCCGCCTGAATTTCCCCATGTTCACTATAGGCTCTTCCGGGCGCAAGCTCCCGAATAAAAGTGTGTTCATAAATAGGAAGCCTCTCCGCAACTGCTGCCAGAAATTTCAGCGGATGAAACTGTGCCTGTTCCGGAAACCGGACCGCACCTTTTACCGAAAAAGGAAGCGGTAATTCTTCCACAAAATCCGCCGAAAAACCAAGACCATTGACCGATTTTACTTCTCGCTCCAATTTCTCTCTGTCACACCGAGAATACACATACGCGTCCTTTTTTTCAAAATCACAGTCAATCTCCTCGGCAAATTTCCGATATTCCTCCAGCGCGCTTTTACCTGCATCAAGATACGCGGCTGCAATTTCCTTCCCCCGAGACATCACGAGCTTATCATAAATAAGCCCATGCTGAAAAGTCAGCTTCGCCGTCGTATTGCCAGTCATACCGCTTCCGATTGTCTCCGCCTCAGCCAAACAGCAGTCAATGCCTGCTTTGTGCAGAAAATACGTACACAAAACTCCACATAATCCTCCTCCAATAACAAGTACCTCTGTTTTTACACTGCCGTTTAGCTTCCCGAATGACGGAAGTTTCAGACCGTCCCTCCAGACTGATTCCTGCATAAAATTAACCCCTCCTAACAGCATTTACTCCATTATAAGCAAAATTCATTTTAAATCGCTCTTCTGTCAGATAAATAATTTCCTTTAGTATAACCGTAAATAAGGGATTATATTAAGAAAAAACCACTTTCCTTTTGACATGACCTGCATATCTTTATTATTTGATATACCATAACAGATATGTTCCACATTGTAATATGTTATTCTTATTACTTCTACTTATCATTACTTCTGTAAACTCTGATTATGATTTTACATAGCGCAAAACAGCAGCAGGAAAATCTCCTGCCGCTGCATATTTATTGTCTCAGTATACCATTACAACCATTACATTAACCCTGATGTAAATAGCAAGTATTATTTACAAAGGAATTAACACAACGACCTTTATGCACACATACTTTAGCCATCCACACTATAGTTTGGCGCTTCTTTTGTTATATGGATATCATGAGGATGACTCTCTTTTAAGGATGCCGCTGATATCTTAATAAATCTTCCGTTCTTTTTCAGCGCTTCAATATCTGCCGCACCACAGTACCCCATACCCGAACGAATACCGCCAAGGAGCTGGAATACCGTATCCTCTACCGTACCCTTATATGCCACACGACCTTCCACACCTTCTGGAACCAGTTTCTTGGCGTCAGACTGGAAATAACGGTCCTTACTTCCGTTCTCCATAGCAGCAATGGAACCCATTCCACGATATACTTTATATTTTCTTCCCTGATACAATTCAAAAGTTCCTGGACTCTCATCGCATCCTGCAAATATACTTCCCATCATACAAACATTTGCTCCTGCGGCAATCGCTTTTGTCATATCCCCTGAGAACTTAATGCCGCCGTCGGCAATAATTGGAATACCATATTTGTCCGCTGCTTCATAGCAGTTCATAATCGCTGTAATCTGCGGTACGCCAATACCTGCAACAATACGAGTGGTACAGATAGAGCCTGGTCCGATACCTACCTTAACAGCATCCACACCAGCTTTAATCAGGGCTTCCGCAGCCTCTCCGGTTGCAACATTTCCTGCAATTACCTGTAAATCCGGGAACTTGGACTTCACCATATCCACAGTGCGGATTACATTGGCAGAATGTCCATGAGCAGAATCCATTACCACCACGTCAACCTTTGCGTCTACAAGTTCTTTCGCTCTCTCCAGACAGTTCGCGGTAATACCGATTGCTGCGCCGCACAACAGACGGCCCTGCTCGTCCTTCGCAGAATCCGGATATTTAATCTGCTTCTCAATATCTTTTATTGTAATAAGACCCTTCAGATTAAAATTCGCATCTACAATAGGAAGTTTCTCCTTTCTCGCCTTGGCAAGAATCATCTTCGCTTCTTCCAATGTAATACCTTCTCTGGCCGTAATTAACCCTTCTGAGGTCATAGATTCTTTGATTTTCTTAGAAAAATCCTCCTCAAATTTCAAATCGCGATTGGTAATGATACCGACTAATTTACCATTCTCTGTTATGGGAACTCCTGAAATACGGAACTTACCCATCACATCATTAGCATCTGCCAGGGTATGCTCCGGTGAAAGATAGAACGGGTCTGTAATGACGCCATTCTCGGAACGCTTGACTTTATCTACTTCTTCCGCCTGTTCGGTAATTGACATATTCTTATGAATAATACCGATTCCTCCCTGACGCGCCATAGCAATCGCCATACGGTGCTCGGTAACCGTATCCATACTGGCGCTCATCATCGGAATGTTCAAACGAATCTTCTTAGTCAGGTTTGTGGACAAATCCACCTGGTTTGGAATTACCTCAGAATATCCAGGCACCAATAAGACATCGTCAAATGTAATTCCTTCTCCAATAATTGTTCCCATATTTAATCCTCTCTTTCCCAATTTTAATATATTTTCTCATTATGTATTAACAGCTATCATACAAAATCAGCCTGCTGCTTGTCAACCACTTTTTATTATTTTCTGATAACTTTCCTCGGCGCCTGCATCCACATTCCCTCTAACATGTGATCATCCGGCTCAAAAAGCACGCGTTTTTTCACGCCTGCTTCTACAAATATCATCTCATACACCGGCGCGTCTCCATATCCGCCTGTAAAATCATATACTTTTGCATTGCCAAAAGAACTAAGCTGCGAATTTCCTGACGGGGCAAGCAATTCCATGTCCGTAATATTTGCCGAAAATACGTTCTTGCGCCTCTCCTTATGCATTATCTTATCAATATCAATATCTCCATTGATATATTGATACTCATACTCCACATCCAGAGAACGGAAAATAAAAATATCCAGTCCTATTATAAGAAAAACAACAAATATTCCAAACGGCATCACAAAAAAAGAAAATACTGCAATCACAGTCAGCGCCGCCATCAAACACTTAATTAAAATATCCTTCCCCGTAGTTTTTTTCTTTACTAACTTCTCTGCATAAAAGTCTCCCATATAGATTCCTCCTTAAGCTTTTCAGGTCATCTCTAAATGCTTCATCCAGCCGGGAATCGGATTCCTGAGCCGTCTGTACGAAATATTAAAAATGTTCCTGCATCTTTCTCTCCATTGTAACACTTTGAACATAAAAAGAGAACTCCCAATCTGAGAGTTCTCCAAAATATAGTGATTACATCATTCCCATACCGCCTGGCGCGCCAGCCATTCCTGCCGGCGCATCTTCTTTGATGTTAGCAACAACGGATTCTGTAGTAAGCAGTGTTGACGCAACGCTTGTAGCGTTCTGAAGAGCGCTTCTTGTAACCTTTGCCGGGTCAAGAATGCCTTCCTTCACCATATCTACATATTCTTCCTTAATCGCATCAAATCCAATACCGACTTCTTTTTCTTTTACTTTATTGATAATTACGGCTCCTTCCAGTCCTGCGTTTGCAGCAATGTGATACAATGGAGACTCCAATGCTTTCAGAATAATATTCGCGCCTGTCTTCTCATCGCCCTCCAAAGTATCTGCAATCTCAGCGACCTTCTTAGATGCGTGGACATATGCAGAACCGCCGCCTGCGATAATTCCTTCCTCCACTGCTGCTCTGGTAGCCGCAAGCGCATCTTCCATACGAAGTTTTGCTTCTTTCATCTCTGTCTCGGTTGCAGCGCCCACACGAATCACAGCTACGCCGCCAGCCAGCTTCGCAAGTCTCTCCTGAAGCTTTTCTTTGTCAAATTCAGAAGTAGTCTCCTCAATCTGCTTTCTAATCTGTGCAATACGCGCATCAATATCAGCTTTCTCGCCCATACCGTCAACGATTACGGTATTCTCTTTCTCAACCTTAACGGATTTTGCACGTCCAAGCTGCTCGATGGCGGCATCTCTTAAGTCTAATCCAAGCTCTTCAGAAATCACTTCTCCGCCTGTCAGGATTGCGATATCCTTCAGCATATCTTTTCTTCTGTCACCATATCCAGGAGCCTTAACGGCAACTACATTAAATGTTCCGCGAAGTTTATTTACAATCAGAGTGGTAAGAGCCTCTCCCTCAATATCCTCGGCAATAATCAAAAGTCTTGCGCCAGACTGTACAATCTGCTCTAATAACGGCAGGATATCCTGAATATTGGTAATCTTCTTATCAGTAATCAGAATATACGGATCATCCAGCACAGCAACCATCTTCTCCATGTCATTTGCCATATATGCGGAAATATATCCCCTGTCAAACTGCATACCTTCTACCAAATCCAGCTCGGTGTGCATCGTCTTGGATTCCTCGATGGTGATAACACCGTCGTTGGATACTTTCTCCATTGCGTCGGCAACCATCTCTCCTACAAACTCATCGCCAGAAGAAACCGCTGCAACTCTGGATATCTGCTGCTTGTCTTTTACCTTACTTGACATTGCTTCGATTGCCTCTACGGCAGCGTCCGTTGCTTTCTTCATACCCTTACGCAGAATAATCGGATTCGCTCCTGCCGCCAGATTCTTCATGCCTTCGTTCACCATAGCCTGCGCAAGTACGGTAGCTGTCGTAGTACCGTCTCCGGCAACATCGTTGGTCTTAGAAGCCACCTCGCGGATCAACTGAGCGCCCATGTTCTCAAATTCATCCTCAAGCTCAATCTCTTTCGCAATGGTAACACCGTCGTTTGTAATTAACGGTGTGCCAAATGACTTGTCAAGAACTACGTTACGTCCTTTAGGTCCAAGTGTTACCCTTACTGTATTCGCCAACTGGTTCACGCCTGCTTCCAAGGCTGTTCTGGCGTCATCTCCAAATTTAATTTCCTTTGCCATGACTAAATCTCCTCCTTATTCTACCATCTCTTACTCTGATACTTCTTATTCTACAATAGCAAGTATATCACTCTGTTTTACAATAATATAGGTCTCATCATCCATTTCCACATCTGTTCCTGAATACTTGGAATAGATGACGGTCTGACCAGCCTTTACAAACATCTCAACTTCCTTGCCATCCACCATTCCGCCGGGACCGACAGCAATAATCTCTGCCTGCTGCGGTTTCTCTTTGGACTGTCCTGGTAATACGATACCTGACTTTGTAGTCTCTTCTGCAACTAACTGTTTCAATACTACTCTGTCTCCTAATGGTACTAATTTCATTTTATATTCCTCCTTCACAATTATATTCTTAATTCTGTTAGCACTCACAAAAAGAGAGTGCTAAACGGTCTAGATATAAAATAGCACTCTCTCTTTGTTTTGTCAACACACTTTATTTTAAGTTTAGACTATTTTTATAAAATCCATTCTCAATCTGAAAGACCAGCATATTTCCCAGCCTGTTAAGATAGCGTTCTCGGATGACTCCCTTACATTCCGCAGATTTATCACCATCCATAATCTTACATCCATAGACCGCATCCAGGGAAATAATGTCCACCTCTTCTCCTCTGAGTAATAATTCTATGCATTCTCTATCTTCATCATACCCAATTACCTTGCAATAATGTATCCTGTCTTCAAATTCTCCGTCTTCCAGTATCATCTGTTCCATCCACAACTCTACCGGACACCCCTCATACATTTGAAATGCCCCTTTCTGCCCTTATCTTCTCAAGCTCTTCAAATACATGATCATTCACAACCTTGATATAGGTTCCCTTCATACCGGAGGAACGAGATTCAATCACACCGGCGCTCTCAAACTTCCGAAGCGCATTCACAATCACCGAACGGGTAATTCCAACTCTGTCTGCAATCTTGCTGGCAACAAGAATACCCTCCAAACCGCCCAGTTCTTCAAAAATATGTAAGATTGCCTCCAATTCGGAAAATGACAGCGTACTGACTGCCGACTGCACAATATGCCTCTTTCTGTCCTCTTCTGCATTCTCCTCATTTACAGAGCGGAGCATCTCAAGTCCCACAACCGTCGTTCCGTATTCGCTTAATATAATATCGTCAATCTCATAATCTGAATCCTGTTTGTAAATAAACAAAGTGCCAAGCCGCTCGCCTGCAATCTCAATCGGTGTTACAATTGCCTGATATCTCTTTGACACAATCTCTGAAAATCCAAGAGTTTCTAAATTTACATTTTCCTTTGTCGAAAGAATGCCAAGAAGCCTTTCGTTCAGCAATTCATCAATAAATATCCCTACCTCGCCGTTCAAAAGCTCCGTAATCACTCCCACGCCGTCACAATAACTAACTCCAAGGACCTTTCCTTTTTTACTGATAACCAGTGCATTGGAATCCAAAATGTCTGTTAATACACTGCAGATATCATTAAAAACCACCTTACTTGAGCCATTGTTGTGCAGTAATTTGTTGATTTTTCTTGTTTTATCTAACAATTGTACACTCATTTTTCTTTCACCATCCTTTGTGGGATATATTATCACACAATTTCGACAATTTCAACTATTAAACTTGCAAATTATAGAACTTTCTGTCACTTTTTATTTTGCCTCCACATATCCGCACTGCGCGTCGCCGCAGACAAGCTTATTCCCTTTCTCCAGCATATATCCGCCGCATCTTGGACATTTCTTCTCCGAAGGCTTCTGCCATGACATGAAATCACATTCTGGATTGTCTTCGCAGCCATAATAACGTCTGCCTTTTTTCGTCTTTCGGAATACAACGTCTTTTCCGCATTTTGGACAAGCTACGCCTACCTTCTCCAGATAAGGCTTGGTATTCCTGCAATCCGGAAATCCCGGACAGGCAAGAAATTTGCCATGAGGACCATACTTTACAACCATGTTGCGGCCGCATTCCTCACAGATAACATCCGTAATCTCGTCTTCGATTTCAACCCGCTCCTGCTCCTTTTCGGCAACCTTCACTGCCTCGTCCAAATCTGGATAAAAGTTCTCTATAACAGATTTCCACTCTACCTTCCCCTCTGCTATATAGTCTAACAGACCTTCCATATTGGCAGTAAAGTTAACATCTACAATCGCAGGAAACGACTCCTTCATAATATGATTTACCACTTCGCCAATTTCAGTCATATAGAGATTCCTGTTCTCTTTCGCCACATAACGTCTGGCTATAATCGTGGAAATTGTCGGCGCGTAAGTACTGGGACGTCCGATTCCCAGCTCCTCTAACTTCTTCACAAGAGACGCTTCGGTATAGTGTGCCGGCGGCTGCGTAAAATGCTGTTTCTGCTCAAAATGATCGCCAGAAAGTTTTGAGTCCTTATCCAAAGACCTCAAAAGCACATTATTCTCAGGCTTTTCCTCCCCCGACTCTATATATACCGTCCGGAAACCTTCAAATGCCACCTTGGAAGCCGATACTGTAAACCGGTATTTCCCGGCTCCGATTTTCACAGAAGTAGTCTCATATCTGGCTGCCTTCATTCTGCTTGCGACGAACCTTTTCCAAATCAGTTGGTACAGACGGAATTGATCTCTGCTCAGAGAATCCTTCATCATCGCCGGCGTTCTGTTTACATCTGTAGGGCGGATTGCTTCATGGGCATCCTGTATCTTCTTATCATCTTTCTTTGCACTATCTCCAGAAGAGACAAACTCTGCCCCATAATTCTCTGCAATATACGACTTAACCTGCGCGTCTGCCTCCTCCGAAATCCTTGTGGAATCGGTACGGAGATAGGTGATAAGTCCCACTGTTCCATTCCCCTTAATCGTAATTCCTTCATAGAGCTGCTGTGCAATCCGCATGGTTTTCTGAGTCGCATAATTCAGTGCGTTGGAAGCCTCCTGCTGCATCGTACTAGTGGTAAATGGAACCGGCGCTTTCTTAATCCGCTCTCCCTTTCTGATATCCTCCACCAGATACTGTGCATCCTCAAGCTCTGATATTACCTGTTCTACTTCATCTTTTGAACGGAGTATCAGTTTCTTATTTTCTGTTCCATAGAATTTGGCAGTCAGCGGTTTTCTCTCGCCAGCCACTTTCAAATACGCGTCCAAACTCCAGTATTCTTCCGGAATGAATGCATTGATTTCCTCTTCTCTGTCCGCAATAATCCGAAGAGCAACTGACTGAACGCGCCCTGCGCTCAATCCTCGCTTTACCTTTGTCCAGAGAAGCGGACTAATCCGATAACCTACCACTCTGTCGAGCGCTCTTCTGGCCTGCTGTGCGTCCACCAGGTTCATATCAATCTCTCTTGCATTCTTAATAGATGCCTTTACTGCATTTTTTGTAATTTCATTAAATGTAATGCGATAAGTTTTTTTATCCTCCAGCTTCAAAGCCTTTCCCAGATGCCATGAAATAGCCTCTCCCTCTCGGTCCGGGTCAGTTGCCAGATAAATCTTGTCTGCCTTTTTTACTTCTTTGCGGAGCTCTGCTAAAATCTCTCCCTTTCCCCGAATGGTAATATACTTCGGTTCGTAACCATGCTCCACATCAATTCCCAGTTGGCTCTTCGGCAAATCTCTCACATGACCATTCGAAGCCATAACCGTATAGTTGCTGCCCAAAAATTTCTTGATTGTCTTTACTTTTGTAGGGGACTCTACGATTACCAGATAATGCGCCATCTTCATACTCCTTTTAATTTTGCAGAGCATCCGCAGAACCGGAATATTCGACTGGTAAATCAAAAATTCCACTCATGCCCTAACAAAATAATTCTTTGATATTTCGTTAATCATTCCTTTCATCTCCAAAGAAACCAAAATACACATTAGCTCCGTTGTCTGAAACCCCACCTCAGAAAGCAGCATATTCAGGCTTTTTGGAAACAAACCAATGGCATCATACACCAATTTTTCTTTTCTTTCAAGCTTTTTCTCATTTTTCCCATGATTCCGGCTATTTTCAGCCGCTGGAAGAGAAAACTCCAATCCTATTTCTTCTATCAGTACTTCCGGCGATATCAGAATCCCCGCTCCCTGCCGGATTAATTCATGACATCCCCTGCTCAAATTGCTGGTAACCGGCCCTGGAAGCGCGTAGATATCCTTTCCCTGTTCCAGAGCTATATCTGCCGTAATCAGCGAGCCGCTTCTCTCTCCGGCCTCAATCACCAGCACAATATCGGATAGTCCGCTGATAATACGGTTTCTCGCCGGAAAATATTCTCTCAAAGGCGGCGTTCCCACCGGCTGTTCCGACAGAATCCCGCCATGGGACGGAAGGTCCATATACAGCCCCTTATTATCTTTGGGATAGCACACGTCAATCCCACATCCAAGTACGCCAAACGAACTTCCCCCTGACTGAATTGCCGCCCGCTGCGCCGCCCCGTCAATCCCACGTGCCATACCGCTGATAACCTGCACGCCGGATATTGCAAGCGCTTCTGCAAAAGCAGCCGCCATTTTCTCACCGTAAGGCGTGCATTTCCTTGCCCCCACAATAGCCGCGGTAGGCATATCCTCACAGGGAAGTTCCCCTTTGACATAGAGTGCATAGGGCATTCCAGCATGTTCTTTAAGCCTTATCGGATACTCCTCCATATAATAAGGAATAAACCGAATACCCTCGCTAAGCGCTGCCTCATACTGTCTGCTCACATCCTGATTTCTCGCCGACTGACGGATACTACGGATATCTGCTTCCGTCAATCCCTGTATGTTGCAAAAATTCTTTTCTTCCATATTATATAACTTTTTATAAATATCTTTCCCACTTCCGTAAATTTCTCTTAAAAGTCTTTTCTTTTTATCGGAAACAGAACGGATTCCCGCAAACCACCACTCATATCTTAACATTTCTATAAATCAACGCCTCCTGTAAGTGTTCCATCTGTATCCTGTCTTCTCCTTCCAAGTCTGCGATTGTTCTTGCAACCTTTAGAACCTTATGATAGGTCCTCGCTGTCAGCGACAAGGTCTCAAAAGCCTGCCGCATCATCCGTTCTTCCAGTCTGCCAAGTTCACAGTATTCGACAATCTGTTCTCCTGTTAATTCTGAATTAAATACGATATGTTTTCCCCGATATCTTGCAATCTGCCGCTCTCTCGCCAGCTCTACCCTCCTGCGGACCGTCTCTGAACTCTCTTCCTTAGATAAACAGCTCAAATCCCCATACTGCACTCCCGGAACCTCCACACAGATATCCATCCTTCCTAAAAATGGCTGACTAACCCTTCCCTGATACTGCTGAATCTGAAAAGCCGTACACTGACACCGGTTATAATCAGGAAAATATCCGCAGGGACAGGGATTCATAGCCGCAACCAACATCACATCCGCCGGATACTCATAAGTTCCCTGACTTCTTGCAATCCGGACAATTCTCTCCTCCAATGGCTGTCTCAGAACTTCTACCACAGCTCTTTGAAATTCTGCAAGCTCATCTAAAAACAGTACTCCTCCGCTTGCAAGAGAAATCTCCCCAGGCTTCGGCCATGCTCCGCCGCCCAGAAGCGCTGCCTTTGTGACCGTCTGATACACCTCACGAAAGGGCCTTTTTGTAATCAGAGGATGCTTCCTGCTCAGCATTCCGGCCACGCTATATACTTTCGTAATCTGAAAACTTTCCTCCTGCGACAGCGAAGGAAGAATCGTCGGTATTCTTCGTGCAATCATAGATTTTCCACCTCCGGGCGGCCCTATCATCAGTAAATTATGATGGCCTGCTACGGCTACTTCCGCCGCCCGTTTTACCGCTTTCTGACCCTTGATATCCGCAAAATCTTCCCGTCTGCTTTCCTTAATATCAGAAACATTCTCATTCCATTCCTGTACGCTCCCAATTTCCCCATCGTCTTTCTTAAGCTTTTCACAAAGCGTCTCCAGACTGTCAACGCCCAGAACCCGCAGACCTTCTACCAGCCTCGCCTCTGCCTCGTTGACTGCCGGAACTATCAGGCAGGAAACTCCTTCCTGCCTTGCCCGGTCCGCAATAGGAAGAACTCCATGAACACCCCGCACGCTTCCATCCAGTCCCAGTTCTCCTACTGCCAGAACCTTTTCTAATGAATCTTTCTCTACTTCTCTCATGGCTGTTAATATAGCCAAAGCAATCGGGAGGTCATAGGATGTACCGCGTTTCCTTACGTTCCCTGGAGACAGATTAATCACAATTTTTTTCACCGGCATCAGGAAACCCGAATTATGTATTGCCGTTCTCACACGTTCCCCGGCTTCTTTCACCTCTGCCGAAAGATAACCTACCATATGAAACACCGGCAATCCATTACTTACATCCGCCTCCACCTGTACTGGAACCACATCCATTCCCTGCAGGGTTGCCGACATAACTCTGCTAAAACTCATTCGCTCACTCCTTTTCTCTCTCTAATTCCTCTGTACAAAAATATGAAAAATCCACGTCACTACATTCTATTCTCTCTTAAATATCTTCTAAGAGAAAATATCTTCTCAAACACACTTTAGGAATCATTGGCTGAATCGCCCGAATATAGAAATATCTGATAATTCCTGAAATAACGTACGCCATATACTTATGACTACTATATAATAAAATATACTTCATTTACGTTAACAAGTCAATATATTTTTATGGAAAAGCACAAATTATCCTCCTTTTTCATAAACTATAATTAAATACTCTCAGAGGTGCTTCCCTTGAAATCCTTTCCTTCACCACTTACCGCTGCCGAAGAACAATATTATCTGCAAAAATATACGGAAGGAGATCTTGAAGCAAAGCACATCCTGATTGAGCACAATCTCCGGCTGGTAGCTCATATTGTAAAAAAATATCAATCCATGGACGAGGATGTAGAAGATCTTCTGTCCATTGGCACGATTGGGTTAATCAAATCTGTCGTTACCTTCAACCCTGATAAATGCGTTCGCCTAGGAACCTACGCAGCCAGATGTATTGAAAACGAAATTCTGATGCATCTTCGCGCTAAAAAGAAAACCTCTCGGGACATTTCTCTATATGAGCCCATCGGAACAGACAGAGAAGGCAATGAAATTCAGATATTTGATATCATTGAAACCGATATGGACGACGCACACCAAAAAGTTACCTTGAAAGATGATATCCGGCTTCTGTATTCTAAGCTAGAATCCACACTATCTCCCAGAGAACGGGTTGTGTTAAAAATGCGCTATGGTTTGTACAACGAAGAGGAATACACCCAGCGTGAAATCGCAGAACAATTGGGAATATCCAGATCTTATGTATATAAAATTGCTTATTATAAATGGAAGAAACAGCGACTATTCACTTTTTAGTTAACCAAGAATAGGACAAGCATTTGTTCTGATTTATATTTGTTCTGATTTATAATAGGAGAAAAGCTATGAATTTATATTATAATACTGTCCGCGAAAAAGCAAGCAATACATTATATCCCTGTTGTAAAAAAATATCTTCTGTTGATGATTTGAAGGAAGTCGTATCACATGACCATGTGTGCGCCCAGTATAAGGATAACTGGCGTAAAAAGGATAATTTTATTCAGACGGACTGCACAATGTTAGATATTGATAACACAGATTCAGACGACGAAAGTAAATGGATAACTCCGGTTGATATAAAAAAGGCTTTCAAAAATGTGCGTTTTTTCATTGTATATTCAAGAAACCATATGAAATCCAAAGACGGAAAGAAACCACGTCCGAAATTTCATGTTTATTTTCCGCATAAAATTATCAGTGACACTAAGGAATATGAAACCCTTAAAAATGATGTATGCAATTATTTTCCGGCATTTGATTCAAATGCAAAAGATACCGCCCGTTTTTTCTTCGGGGTAGATAATCCGCAGATTGAGTATTTTGACGGTAACATCACGTTGACTGATTTTATGGATAAACGGTCAATTTGCAGGGCAGAAGAAAAATTATCGGTTACTTTGCCAACGAAAAACGTTGATGTCATCCCACAGGGGCAGAGGAATACTTCATTACATAGATTTGCCTGCCGTATTCTGACCCGTCAAGGTGAGTGTGATACCGCTTATCAATCTTTTATAGAGGAATCAAAGAAATGCGAACCGCCGTTAGAACAGAAAGAACTTGATAGTATATGGAAAAGCGCACAGAAATATTATAAGGAACATATCCGAAACCGTCCCGATTATATACCACCCAAACAATATCAAAAGACGGCGGTTATTCCGAGCCTTAGACCCGCTGATTTTACAGACCTTGGACAAGCTAAGGTGTTTTTTAAAGAATATGGGGAAAAACTTCGTTATTCTTTTGCAGCAGGATTCTTATTTTATACAGGAAAGGTATGGAAAGAGGGTACATTAAAAGCCCAGAGATTCGCACAGGAACTAACAGAACGGCAGTTAAAAGAAGTGACATTACGGTTAAGAAAGATACAGAATGACGAAAATAATGCCGCTTTGAATAACGATTCATCTGCAAGAAAAGAGACAGACAATGCAGAAAAAGATATGAAGCAATACCGCAGATTTATATTGAAAAGCCGGGATTCGCGGAGAATCTCTGCTACGCTTAAGGAAATACAGCCCTCAATAGAGATTACTACAGACGAGTTGGATACAGATGGTTTCCTATTAAATACACCCGCTGGTACGATAGATTTGAAAAGCAAAAAAGTACGGTCACACAATCCAAAAGATTATTGTACAAAAATTACTGCTGTCAGTCCGTCAGATAAAGGAAAAGATATGTTCATGGATTTCTTGAAAAAGATAACCTGTGAAGATAATGAACTACAGGAATATCTACAGTTGGTTGTTGGTATGTGTGCTGTCGGGAAGGTGTTTTGTGAAAATCTGATTATTGCCTATGGTACTGGTAAGAATGGAAAAAGTACATTTTTTAACTTATTAACACAGGTATTAGGTGATTATTCCGGCAGTCTTTCGGCTGAAACATTGACAGCCGAGTGCCGTAAGAATAAAAGTCCTGAATATGCGGAATTGTGTGGAAAAAGGTTTGTTGTTTCTTCAGAATTAGAAGATGATACAAGTTTAAATACGGCAATCATGAAAAAATTATGTTCAACTGACCGAATCTATGCCGAGAAGAAATATAAAGCACCCTTTGATTTTAAGCCGACTCATACGTTGATTCTCTGTACAAACCATCTTCCGCGTGTCTATACGTCAGATCATGGAACATGGCGCAGAATAATCATTATACCTTTTCATGCAGTGATTGAAAATAGTTCCGAAATTAAAAATTATGCCGATTACTTATTTGAAAATGCAGGTGAAGCAGTTTTATCATGGATTATTGAAGGCGCTGAAAAGTTTATAAATGCAAATTATAATCTAACTCAGCCCCAATGCGTTCGGCAGGCTATTGAGAACTATAGAAATGAAAATGACTGGTTTCATAACTATCTTTCCGAGCGTTGTGAGACAGGGAAGGAGTTTACCCAACAATCAGGGAAATTATATAGTGATTACCGAAATTACTGTGGTGAGACAGGTCAACCGGTTAAAAGTAACGCAATATTTAACAGAGCGATACAAAATGCCGGATTTCGGACAAAAAAGACGAACAAAGGCAAGTTCATTTATGGGCTTAAGTTATTACCGTTTGAATATTTTCAATCATCAGTGACGGTGAGTGACGAGGAATTTGAAAACTTTTCAGAAGAAGATGTTGTGTTCTAATTATATAATTTTATAAATTCTCCGTCACTGGCTGTCACTTTCTATATCATATGCTTTTTTACGAAGAGAAACCACAGACATGTTGAAGGGTTTCTCTTTTTATTCTATATGTTTATTCTTCGGTCATAGCTGTTTCCCTGTCTATATGGTGTATTCGCCTTTTTAAGCAATTTTTTCTTTATCCTGGTAACTTATACCACATAACCATAAGATTAACCATCTAGGTTAGATGAACATTGTTTGCAAGGCAGTCTGACAGTTTCAAAACAGACCTTGCGTTAATTTTATGGATATGAGTAAATTTATATATAAATTCCAATCTTGTTTTTAGAAATACTCATAGTGATAGTCGGCAACTTTTGACTGCTATTTCCTTCTACATACCGACCACCTTCTTTCTTTCACAGATATAAAAGGTATTTTAAGAATATTTCCCGAAATCTACTATGATGATTTTCTCAGACTTTCTTTTTCCTTATGATTCATCCGAATAAAGACCTTACATTGTTCAATGCAAATAAATTGTTGTTCTTCGGTTAATGAGCGAAAGATACGCAACATCTCATTTTCCTGAAGGGTAGCTTTTTTATCTAAAGAATAATTTAACAGATAGTCAATAGATACGTCAAAATATTTAGCCAGTGATTTTAAGGTGGCAAAATCTGGTTCACGAGTGTTTTGGACATAACTGCCTAATGTGGATGGTGCTATGTTTAAGTGAAAGGCTAACTCTTTCTGTGTCATATTCCGTTCTTCTAGCAAAGTGCGTAGATTATCACCAAAATTCATCTTATGTACCTCCTGTTCCACTTAATACTAAGCGAAAAAGTGTATGATTTCTCAGCGATACTCGATAAGAGTTGACGGACTACAATATGAGTTGTATAATAAATATCACATTTTGACGAAAAATACAGAAGAAAGGGGATATTAAAAATGAAACATAGTTCAGAGAACATTTATAAAATGATTGAACAGATGGATAAGCAATTGCAGACTGAATTACTAAAAAAGGACGGTAAAGTTCAAGAAGAAAAATTATGGGAGAATACATATATCAAGCGACAGATTGATAAACGTGAGGGTGGCGGTGTGTTTACTGTAAGCGACCACATTCGCGCTATGGTATACTCCTTATTAAGCGGAGGTCAGGGGTGGGCTAAGTATGCGGGAGAAATGGATATTCAAACAGGATGTATTTCATGTGTTGATACAATTTTCCATGATTATAATCCTACAGAACTTTTGGAGTGTTCACCGCAACAGTTGTTTGAGGAATTACAGGAACTCCATTTAGCGCCTCGGTTCGGAACAGCTCCTATTGAAAAATTAATTTCTGCTAACATTCCAAAATTATTGAAGATGGAAGAAGAATACGGAACAGTGGATAAATACTATCAGAAATATGTTCAAACAGGAATTGACAGACATCTTATTGCTCCGGTTAAACTTCTTGTAAAAACTCTTTCAGACACTGAAAGTAATGACAAGATGGAACAGATGGGAGTTCCTTTAGTATGCGAATATTTACGGAATGTGGGATTTGACCTTCCTAAACCGGATACGCATATTTGCAGAATCTTAGGAAGTGAAATACTGGGATTCTCAACAAGTAAAGAAGTCTCTGAATACAAGGCTATTGATATTATATTTAAAATTGCTAAAGCAGCAAGAAAATCAGCAGCAGAAACAGATTATATTTTATGGTCATACTGCTCTGACGGATACGGAGAAATCTGTACATCAAAAAATCCTAAATGTGATATATGTGTTGCAGTAGGGCAATGCAGAAAGCATAAAGAAGATGTTGTAGCTATAATAAAAAATAAGTTAGTATTAAATTCGTATTTCAAAATAAAAGAATATGATGATGTTTCAAGAATCATCTGTAAGGCATCAGATACTATCTATTCTTCCTTATGTAGTCAGATTCTTCATGACTATTCAATATCAGCAGAGGATGGAGTGTATATAAAGCGTGAAGTAGGTACGTTTCTTATAGACAGAATTCCCGAATTACTGGAATCAATAGACCAAAAAGTGTTTGATGAAAGCCATCATGCAATCTGCGAAGAAATCATTCATATGTTTAGTTCAAAGTGTCAGTTAAAGTATGGAATTGCACAGCGTTGGCTGAATGAAACACTGATTAATCTGATTCTTGTAGAATCGTCATTGCCAGTTAGCATACTACCTGTTGCGAAGGCAAGAAAGTATTTCCATGTTTCGGTTGCTAGGGAGATATTGCAAACGGCTACTGCACAAAGAAAAGAAGTGTATCATCATGGTTTAGGGTTAAAGTGCGCCCCGTTAAAGCATGAAGATTCTGCTGTCTATGAAATGGACTGGTTTCATCAGAAAGAAACACAGCCTTGTATGTATTGGGGATATGAAGAATATACAGAGTTTCAAAACTCTGTACGAGATGTGTTGAAGAAACCTATTAAAGATGGCATTTATAAAGATGTTTTAGACTGGAATTTTCATGCTCTTGTAGAAATGTCATAAGTCAAGCACAGAAATAATATGCAAGACGATGGAGTCTCGACAACACACAGTAGAAATATTGAAAACTTTTTATGATTGGAGGAATCCTTATAATGGGAAATGAACAATTAGGAATAGCGATTAATTCAGAGAATTTTCCTGATGAAGTATTCAGAGAATATATCAAAACAAATTTTGATATAGACAAGGATGGATTCTTGTCTGAAAATGAAATTTGTAGTGTTGTTGAGATTTCATTAAGTGAAAAGGATGTTAAGGATTTAACAGGGATAGGGTACTTTTCTTATTTAAAGAATCTGTACTGTTGCAATACAAAAGTAAAAGAACTGGATGTCAGTAAAAATGTATCTTTAGAACATCTAAATTGTGTTAACACAGAAATAAAAGAACTGGATGTCAAAAATAATTTTGTTTTAAAAGCGTTACACTGTGATGACACTGAGATTGAAGAATTGGATGTCAGCAAAAATCCGGCTTTAGTTACTCTGATATGTCGTAACACAAAAATCAGAAAACTAGATATTAGTGGAAATTCCGCTTTACTATTTTTAGACTGTGACGGCACAAAAATTGAAGAGCTGAATACTAGCAAAAATTCTGCTTTGTTTATTCTAAAATGTAGTAGAACGAGAATTCGAGAACTGGATGTTAGCAAAAATCCAGCCTTACAAATATTTGGATGTTACAGCACAAAAATCCGAAAACTAGATGTCAGTAAAAATTCTTATTTAAGGGGATTAAATTGTGATGGTACTAATATTTCCGAGTTAGATGTAAGTAAGAATTCTGCTTTAGAAGTATTAAGGTGTAGAAATACTAATATCTCTAAGTTAGATGTAAGTAAGAATTCTGCTTTGAGAAGACTGTATTGCGGAAAGACAAAAATTGTAGAATTAGATGTTAGTGAAAATTTTGGCTTAACAGAATTAGAATGTAGTGATACAAAAATAAAAAAACTGGATGTCAGTAAGAACTCTAAATTAGAACAATTATGTTGTTTCAAGACCGAAATAGAAGAATTAAATATCAACGAAAACTTTTGTTTAGAATGGTTATACTGTAACAATACAAAAATCCAAAAACTGGATGTTAGTAAAAACCTAAATTTAGAAAGGTTGTGGTGTCTTAATACAAGAATCCGAGAACTGGATGTCAGTAAAAATCCGAACTTAGAAAAGTTGTGTTGTGATAATACTAAAATCCAAGAACTAGATATTAGCAAAAATTCTTGTTTGACGAATTTAAGTTGTAGTAACACAGAAATTGAAAAGTTAGGCGTCAGCAAAAATTCTAATTTAATAGAATTAGTGTGTTACAATACAAAAATTCAAAAACTGGATATTAGTAAAAATGTTGCTTTGAAAATATTAGGTTGTTACGAAACAGACATAGAAGAATTGGATGTCAGAAACAATCCATATTTAGAGTTGTTGACTTGTTACACTACAAAAATTAAAGAACTGGATATCAGTAACAATTCTGCTTTAGTAAAGCTCTCTTGTAGAGATACAGAAATTAAAGAATTGGATGTCAGTAACAATTCTGCTTTAGAGCTATTGTACTGTAGCAATACCGAAATTGAAGAGCTGGATATCTGCAATAATTATGCCTTAAAAGATTTAAAATGTGATAATACTAAAATTCAGAAACTAGATGTCAGTAAGAACCCACATTTAACAAATTTGGAGTGTGACGAGACTGTAGTTGTAATCAAATAATATACAACTAATGGATAGTAATTCGTTCAGACACCATATAAAAACAATCATCTCTTTTCATTTATATCACATATTTGAAAAATCAACTGTAATATCGTTTTGTTACGGTTGGTTTTTCTTATTAGAATATAAACAAAACAGTTGACTTCTTTTCTTTTATATCTTACAATATGAATAGAACATATGTTCGCTTGGAGAAATGGAGAAAAGAAATGATTTATGGATATGCAAGATGTTCCACTAATGAGCAATTACAGGACATCAACAGACAAGTACGGGAACTGAAACAGCAAGGCGTAACAGACACAACAATCTATTTGGAATACGAAAGCGGTACGAAAATCAACAGGGCAGAACTGCAAAAATTATTATCTGCTGTTCAGACGGGGGATATAATTCTCACTACCGAAGTCAGCAGAATCACAAGAAGTACAAAACAGCTCTGTGATATTATCGAATTTGCAAAGAAAAGAAAAATCAAATTAGTGCTTGGAAATTTTGTTGTTGACTGTACAAAGGAACTTGACCCTATGACAGAGGGTATGCTGAAAATGATGGGCGTGTTTGCAGAACTGGAACGAAATATGATAAGCCAAAGAGTAAAAAGCGGAATGGAGAACGCAAAGGCAAAAGGAAAGAAAATCGGCAGACCTGCTACTACTGCTGATGATATCCCCAACATTTTTTATAAGCATTATCCCAAATACAAAAAGGGAGAGTTAAATAAAAAAGAGTTATCAAGGCTCTGTTCTCTTTCTTATCCAACCATTTATAAATACTTACAAATTGTGGAGGGATAAAATGAAGGTCGATATCTATTCAAGAAAAGCTACAAAAAATTATTACAAAATGATTTCAACAGGAAATCCGATATTAGATGAATATATTGAAAACAGTCAAGTATAACTTAAAAGGGAGTTGATATTATGATACTTAATTTGCATGGACTATATGGCAGTGCCCATAACACGAATTATAAATTACTTTTGGAAATGTATTCCGAAGATATGATTGTTTCACCACAGATTGATTATGCTATAACCTCACCGATAGAAATATTTGAAAGATTGAAAGGATATAAAAATGTCAGTTACATTGTAGGAAATTCATTCGGAGGATTTTACGCATACATTTTAAGTAATATGTGTAATACTCCATGCCTACTTGTAAATCCATGTATTCCGCCTGACAGATATATACCATCTCTTGTGGAAGAATATGCATATACAAATGAACTTATTAATCTGATGGACGAGTATTCTTTTCATCCGCAACCTGTTTATATGATTCTCGGTATGGATGATACTGTGCTGTCTCCTGCTTACACAGAACAATTATTGGATGTTACGGAAATATGGAAAATCAGCGGAGGACATAGTTTATCAGGAAATCAGCAGTTCTATTCTGTATTCAGTAAAGCTGTAGAAAAGTTGAAACTAGATGGAAATATTGACTGATAAAACAATCAAGAATAAAGCGAAAATGTTTAGTGCGTTAATACATGTGCTGAAAGCTTGGAGAGCAGAAGTTTGTGCAAGATATATAGCAAAGCATCCTGAGGAAACTCCTCAAGATTGTTGCCTGGGATGGGAGTAGATAGACGAGAAACATATCAGTTATATAGATTCAAATTCAGTTCTTACTTTAGATAGTTAAGAGCTGAATTTGGTATTTATGATTTGGAGGTTGATAGTATGAAAGTATATGTGAAAGCTTCAAGAGGTAATGCCCAGATTGGTATATGGTGGTATACAGATGATAAAGAGGTGTGGGCAGTATCATGTCCTACTGATGACGGAGAACTTGATGGTCCATATCTACAATATAGTTCAAGTAAAAATCACATGAATCTTTGGAGAAAGGTTGTCAATGATAATTTAAGTGGAAACACTGACAACATCATAAGTCGAGGATATAAGTGTTTTGAACGAGGTCGAGTAATCTATAATTGCAGAACATCTTGTTATGAAGTTACATGTAGTGACAACTTAATCAATGATAAGGAGTTCAGAAGAAGTATCATAGATCATTTTGATTTGAAAGGAAATCAGATAGAATTCGTTAAACTGAATCATTATCATAAGGAGGAACTTACAGGTAATCCAGCAGTAGATGAATTCTATTATAATTCAGATATGTGAGGTGAAAATATGAAAATATTTGCAGACAGATTTACAGATATTCCAAAAGACCACATCATAATAATTGATGTTAATTATGTTCCTATAACAGAAGACGAAGAATTGCAGATTGCGGCAGATACAAAGATTCCGTCGTATAAACAACCCGCTACACATGGAGCCATACAAGAAGAATTTGAAGAATTCGTTGAAAACGTGATGGGTTATATTTTTCAGAGAGATTTCATAATTGAAGATGAACACGAAAGTAACAGAAAAGGTTCATTATCCTACTATGCAACATTTTATCCAACAGATAAGGACGGAAATGTGTTGGACAAATATCTTGTATTTTTCAGATTGTCTGACCATAAAAGCCGTTCTGATAAGCAAGGCAAAATTCGTAGGCGTAACTATCATAGAGCTGTTGCTAATAACTTCAAGCGGTCTGATGATAGAAATCAAAAATGGAAATTCTGTGATATTGTAATTGGAGGCGAGTTATACCCTTCATACAATAAAGCGCTAGATGTTATTGCTAACATGCTTGATGATATGGAAGATGGTTCTTATTTTGAGTAGTAATCGTTATATGTTATAGGGAGGTAATATGGCTTAGTTAGTGATAAATGCAAGATTGCATTTATCACTTATCTTTATATTTTTTAGAATAATGACCTTTAAGCCATTTTACATATTCATCTTCTGTAGCATTGCCGATTTTTATTTTATCTCTCCGATTTTTACATTCATCTAAAAATTTTATGTACTCAATATACGCTTTACTTTCCTTTCCATATTTTTTAGCTTTCTCAGCAAACATTGTTCTTAGACTTTTCTCTATTTTTGCACTTTTAGATTTTTCACGCGCTAATTGTTTTTCTAGTCGTGATGTGCCGTAACAACTTTTATTGTCAATATCCAAATTAGGGCAATATTTTTTTCTTCTGTCACGAATTATAAATAAGCTCTTACAGTAAGGACATTCTTTCAGAAAATATCCTTGTTGAAAAATACAGTAAACGGAAGCCAGTATGAGGTCAATGATATCAGTAATATCAAATACCTCTAATGGTGTTTTTAACTCGCCCCATTTTGTCTTTTTTACATTGTACAAAGGTGAAGCCCTAAGTTGGTTAAACATTTTTTGTTTATGTTTTTTAAGCGATGGAGAAAAAGAGGAATTTTTATAAGTAATATCCAACAAAAAATTCTCTATTTCACTTTCGGATAAAAGATTTCGCCTGTCCAATGTATTAGTTACATACGTGGAGTGCGCTGGCATTATATCTTGAGTTTGATTTAAAAGTAAATATAATTTTTGGATAGAAGAATAATTTTCACCATTTTCATTTTCACATAATCTGATATAGTTCAAATAGCGTTGAAGTATTTTAGTAAATTCTTCTTTATTTCTTTTAGTATACATATACTGTCTGCTTCTAAGCAGTAAATCAAACACTGCACATGCGACGACATCATCATATATTAGGTTTGAATAAGCGGAATCTTTTTTTGAAAAAAATTCTTTTATTTCTTCTGCTTCTAATTCCATCTCACTATATTTAAGCCGGGAAAAATTTTGCTTTTCTAATATGTCTAATATTTTAATTGCTTTAGATAAAAACGCTCCCATTGGATAGACACCTGTTTGCATAGTGGCATTTTCGAAAGATTCTCCGTCATCACATATATAAACAGCTTCAACAAAATTATTCTTTGAAATTTCAGAGAAAAGAAAATACATCTTTACTTTCTTTATCATCATAATTACCCCCCTCAAAAAATTGCTTATAGTAATTATATTATATTGTGAGCAATTTGGCAACTAGCTTTCTTTAAAAATATAAATTATAATGAACTCATGCTAGCAAATACAAATGTTGACATTTGAAAACAAGGAACTTTGCTATCTTTCATCCTTGCAATTATTTTGCAGAACATAAAGAAGCCAATGTTTTATGCGGACAGGCAAGTAAACAGCCTTTTCCACATAGTATTAATAATATCATTAAGGAGGCTTCTGATTATGAAAGCGAATCGTTCTTTAGAAATAACGGTAAAATGCTATTTTGCAGAAGAAAGCACAGATGTTAGCAAAATCTTGAAAGAGTCACTTGTCGTTTTTATAAAAAAGCAATTAGAAAAATCACGTGACCAAACACTTGATTTTTTACCTGGAATGGTCTTATAATAACAAACATTCCGGACAGGAAAAACTGAAAAAGTGAATGGTCGCTGATTTATGTAAGGAGGATTTTTATGCAAAGAGGATTTTCTATGCAAAACATCAGCAATTTAGAAGACTATTCAGGTGCATTGTATTTACGTCTTTCAAAAGAAGACGATAAGAAAGGGGGGATGAATATCGCAGATAATTCTGCGAGTATCGAGAATCAGAAGGCATTGCTTGAAAAGTATGCTAATGAACACCACATCAATATATATGATGTTTATATTGATGATGGGTACAGCGGAACCTCATTTGACAGACCAGCCTTTCAGCGTATGCTTTCTGATATAGAAGATGGGAAAATAAATATGGTTCTGACAAAGGATATGTCAAGATTAGGAAGAAACGACCATGCCACTCTCTACTATATGGAATGTTATTTTCCCGAACATGGTGTACGGTATATTTCCTTGCTTGATGGCATTGATACCGGAGAAGATAATTATATAGATGATATTGTACCCTTTAAAGCTATTTTCAATGATTATTATGCGAAGGACATTTCCAAAAAGATAACCAGTGTAAAAAGGGATAAACAGAAGAAAGGGTTATTTATCGGAGGTAAAGCGCCTTTTGGTTACAAGAAATCGTCTACAGAAAAGAATACGATTGTAATTGATGAACCGGCAGCAGAAATCGTCAGAGAGATGTTTCAGCTTGCATTGGAAGGGAATAGTTGTAGAGAGATCGCAGTAATTCTGAATAACAGGAATGTTCCTACACCTGCCGCTTATGCCAATATTAACTTATCTGTAAAAGGTCCCTATTCAGGGAAATGGAGTTCAGAACGAGTTACCTTTATGTTGAAGAATGAGGTATATATTGGTTCTATGGTTCAAGGAAGGGTGCAAAAGGTAAGCTATAAGTCAAAAAAGTTCAGAAAACTGCCGAAAGAACAATGGACTGTAGTGGAACATACCCACGAGCCGCTGATTGACAAGGAAACCTTTCAAAAGGTAAATGCCCTCATTCAAAGCCGTAACCGTACACGTTCTTGCACCTATGACTTCTTATTAAAAGGAATGATTTTCTGTCATGAGTGCGGTCACCCGCTGGGGGTTATGAACAGACCTTTAGCAAACGGACAGAAAGTGCTTTACTTTGCCTGTCGTACTTATCAGCGTTTTACCAAGAACAGCGCATGTACTTGCCACTGTGTCAAAGTTGAAGCGGTTACAAAGGCAGTTTTGGAACAAGTGAAGAAAATATGCCAGTATTATGCGAATCTGCTAGATTTAGACGAGATTACGAATGAAGCAAGGAAAAAACTGCAAGATGAGAAGCGCAAGCAAGGAAAGGACATTGACAGCTCCAAGAAGCAGTTAGAAAGCATTCAGTTGAAGATTGACAAGATTTATGAAGATAAGCTCAATGGTAAGATTGATGAGGAACTGTTTCAGCGTATCTACAAGAAATTCAAAGAAGAGCAGTCAATGTTGAGAAACAAAATCAGCGCCCTGGAATCATCGGCTGATAATATATCCCTCGACAAGCAAAAGGTGAAGGAGCTTGTCACTGAATTTCTGAATAAGAAAGAATGTGACAGAGCGTTACTTGTCAGCCTGATTCACAGGATTGAACTGACAGAGAATAAGGAAGTGCTTATTTATTTCAAGTACAAGGAACTCGACGTGATAAATCGTTTATAATAAGCGATATTATATGTATCACGAATTGAAAAGAGTGCAATAGAAAAGCTGCGGCCCTATTTTTAGGACTGCAGCCTTCAAAACAACCTGATGACTTTCTCACTTTCTATTCTTCCTTTTTTCTCAGAATATCATAGATATCTGCCTCGCCGTCAAGCTCCACATACAAGATTTGTTTCGGATGCGGCGCGCTCTCCATAGCTTTTCCTTCCTCGTCTATAATTCTTTTTACCGTTACAGGAATGTTATCTCCGTTCGGCTTCATAATCTCAATCTCTTCTCCTACGGAAAACTTATTCCTCTGCTCAATACGGTACAGACCTTCTTTTATTTCTCCAACGATACCAAGATAAATATACTCACGCACATAAGTATTACTGTCATAAATCTGGGTATTCTCATCCGGTTTTCCAAAATAAAAACCTGTAGTAAACTGCCGATAAGTACAATTACTAATCTGCTCCAGATACCAGGGCATATTCTTCCGGTAAGTTTCCGGACTTCTGGCATAATCATCCAAAGCCTTCCTGTAAGTTCTGGCAACCGTCGCCACATAAAGGGCCGTCTTCATCCTTCCCTCAATCTTCAGACTGTCGATTCCGGCTTCAGCAAGCTCCGGAATATATTCAATCATACACAAATCTTTAGAATTAAAAATAAAAGTACCCCTCTCATTTTCATAAACCGGCATATACTCGCCCGGCCTTGTCTCCTCCACCACTGCATATTTCCACCGACAGGGATGAGTACATGCGCCCTGATTCGCATCCCTGCCCGTAAAATAATTGCTCAGAAGACATCTTCCGGAATAAGAAATACACATTGCTCCATGAATAAAGCTCTCAATTTCCATTTCCTCCGGAATATTTTCTCTGATTTCCCGAATCTCCTCTAAAGAAAGCTCTCTGGCAGAAACCACTCTCTTTGCTCCCTGCTCCCACCAAAACCGATAGGCAGCATAGTTGGTATTATTTGCCTGAGTGCTGATATGCCGTTCAATTTCCGGACAAATCTCCCTCGCCATCTCGAAAATACCCGGATCAGCGATAATCAACGCATCTGGCGACATCTCCTTAAGCTCCTTAAGATACTCCCGTACCCCCGGCAAATCCTGATTATGAGCCAGAATATTCACCGTTACATATACCTTCACATCGTGCTCATGAGCGAACGCGATTCCCACACGCATATCCTCCGAAGAAAAATTCTTCGCTTTGGCTCTGAGGCCAAAAGCTTCACCGCCGATATACACTGCATCGGCTCCAAAAATCACTGCTGTTTTCAAAACTTCCAGACTACTGGCCGGAATCAAAAGTTCTGGGTGTCTCGCCATCTTCCTTCATCTCCATCCGTACGCCCTGCTTATACACGTGAAACAGGCAGAGCTATTTTTCACATCCTCTAAATAGGACCAGCCTTATCCTCACAGACCTTCTTTCCGATTCCAGGCTGCGTTCTGAGAATGTCCTTTCTTACACAAAGCATTAAAGGACGCTTTTAGCGCAAGCGAAATCCACTGCTTATCGGAGGCTTAGATGCTCAGGCATTCCTGAGCGTCATAGACTCCGTTAGCAGTTAGTTCGCTGGCGCGTTGCCCAGCTTTGCGTAAGAAAGGACATTCTCAGAACGCAGCCTGGAGTCGGCTCACAACTTCACACTCACCGCAACTCCATCTCCCACAGGAAGAATTGTCGTCTCCAAATCCTCCCGATGCTTCAGCTCGAACAGATATTCCCGCATCCGGCTGTGTATAGTCCGATTTCGGCGCTCCACAGCGAATCTGGAATTAATCACATCTCCATCCTGAAGCACATTGTCGGAAACCAAAAGCCCTCCGGGTATCAGAAGCCGCATAGCTTCCGGCAAATAGTGGACGTACTGTCCCTTCGCTGCATCCATGAAAATAAAATCATAGGAGCCTGTCAGCTCCTTCATAACCTCCAGCGCATCTCCCTCTATAAGCGTGATGTCTGATTCTTTCCCTGCCCGGACAAAATTGGCCCGGGCAATGGGAATTCTTTTTTTATAATTCTCAATCGTAGTTATCTTACAATTCTCCGGCGCATAGGTATGCATCACCAGCGCAGAATACCCAACTGCCGTCCCCACTTCCAGTATCCGCACAGGCTTAGCAAGAGTCAGAAGTACTTTGAGAAGACTTTTCGTCTCTGTACGGATAATCGGAACAAACGACTCCAAAGCTTCCTTCTCAATCTCTTCCAGAAGCGGGTTCTCAGGAAGCTCCATAGAATTAATAAACGTAACTGTTCTCTCGTCTACAATCATTGTTATACATCCATTATAATCGGAAGAATCATCGGCCGTCTCTTCGTGCGCTTCCAGATAAATTCATTCATCGTATCCCGCACTACCAGTTTAATTTTACTCCAGTCTGCATTTCTCTGGTGATTCAGACATCCATATACCGCATCCTCCAAAGCATGTCTGGCATCCTCCATTAAGCCTTCCGACTCCCTTACATACACAAATCCTCTGGATACAATATCCGGTCCTGCAAGAAGCTGGTTTGTTCCCTTCTCCAGCGTCATTACTACAATCAGTATGCCATCCTCTGCCAAATGCTGACGGTCGCGAAGCACAATATTCCCCACGTCGCCCACGCCGAGACCGTCTACTAACACCTCGCCGGTATGCACCTTGTCCACGACTTTTGCCTCATTCGCATCCATCTCGATTACATCGCCGGACTGAAGCATAAAAATCCTGTCCTTGGGAATTCCAAGGCTTTGCGCCAGCGTTGCATTCGCTTTTCTATGACGATATTCTCCATGAATAGGTATCGCATATCTTGGCTTAACCAGAGAATAAATTAATTTCAATTCTTCCTGACAGGCATGTCCCGATACATGGGCATCCTGAAAGATTACATTAGCGCCCTTCTCCGACAATTCATTAATTACTCTGGAAACGGACTTCTCATTGCCCGGAATCGGATTCGAGCTGAAAATAACCGTATCATTCGGCATAATTGTAACCTTCCTGTGAATATCCGCCGCCATTCTGGACAAAGCCGCCATTGATTCTCCCTGACTGCCTGTCGTAATCAGCACCGTCTTCTCCGGAGGGTAATTCTTAAGCTGGTCAATCTCCACCAATGTTTTATCCGGCACATGCAGATATCCAAGTTCCTGCGCCGTAGAAATAATATTAACCATGCTCCGGCCTTCTACAACAACCTTTCTTCCATACTTATACGCCGAATTAATAATCTGCTGAACCCGGTCTACATTCGATGCAAAAGTAGCTATAATAATACGGGTATTCTTATATTCTGCAAATAAATGATCAAAAGTATATCCTACCGTCCGCTCTGACTGGGTAAATCCTTTCCGCTCTGCATTAGTACTGTCTGAGAGAAGCGCTAACACGCCCTTCTTCCCAATCTCTGCAAACCGCTGCAAATCAATGGCATCCCCGAACACCGGCGTATAATCCACCTTAAAGTCTCCTGTATGCACAACCACACCGGCCGGAGAATAAATAGCAAGAGCCGAAGCATCCTGAATACTGTGATTCGTCTTAATAAATTCAATCCGAAACTGTCCCAGCATAATAGACTGTCCATGCCGCACTACCTTTCTTCTTGTGGAGCGAAGAAGATTGTGCTCAGCCAGCTTCTTCTCAATAATTCCCATTGTTAGCTTCGTACCGTAAATCGGAAGGTTCATCTCTTTAAGCACATAAGACAGCGCTCCGATATGGTCCTCATGTCCATGAGTAATTACAAATCCTTTCACCTTTTGAATATTATCCTTCAAATAGGTAATATCCGGGATTACCAGATCGATTCCCAGCATATCATCCTCTGGGAATGCCAGACCGCAATCCACAACAACAATACTGTCTTCATATTCGAAGGCAGTAATATTCATTCCAATCTTTTCCAAACCTCCTAATGGAATGATACGCAATTTTCCATTGTTTCCTTTTTTCAAACTTTCACCTCCATGTGTTATTTGATCCGCTCTCTCTTATCTTGTCAGACACTCCATACATAATCTATAGAAATCCTCTTCTCAAAATTGGTATAACCTGATTTCGCAGTCTTCGTTTCCATTCTTCCCCTACGCCCTGAAACGCCCGGTTGACCGTCTACCAGTCCATCGTCAAATGATTTACCAAAAGGATTCTTACAGATTCTGCATAAAATCTCCTTTGTACAGACGAATACGTTACCTTTCGATATCTACATCCTCCAGTAACTCGTCAAATATCTTAAATACAGCATCAAGCTCTACGTCGTCCTCCACAAACTCGTAGATGCTGTCCGTATTCTCTGCCCCGGCTTTGTCTTTCAATATCATACACTCCGCATCCCCAAACTCAGAATCCGTCACCAAAATATAGGATACCCCGTTAACCTTTGTCTGTTCCAGCACAAAAAATTCCAGCTCTTCGCCAGTCTCATCAGACATCATTCTAATCTTTTCCATATATAGACACCTCTAACGCTTTGAATCCAGATATCCCTGCAAAATAAAAACCGCGGCAATCTTATCGATATACTGCTTACGGTTTTCTCTTCTTACTTTATTCTCAATCAAAGTCCGTTCTGCTTCTACCGTAGTAAGACGCTCGTCCCACATCACGACCTCAAGTCCAGTGCGGCGCCTTAACATCTCACCAAATTCAAGAGCCTTCTTCGCTCTCTCGCCAATGTCATTATTCATATGCTTAGGAAGGCCAAGCACAATGCGCTCCACCTCATATTCACGGATCAGCTCTTCAATATGAGCACAAGTCTTCCGAAGCTTGTTCTCTTCTTTTCTCCAAATCGTCTCTACTGCCTGGGCCGTAATCCCCAGCGGATCGCTCATTGCAACGCCAACCGTCTTAGAGCCATAGTCAAGCCCCATAATCCTCATATTCTATTCTTCCCATCCCTGATACTCAATATACGCTTTGAGCATCTCTTCTACCAGCTCGTCCCGTTCCATCTTCATAATCAGGCTTCTCGCTCCATCATAGCTTGTAATATATGTCGGATCACCTGACATAATATATCCGACAATCTGATTCACCGGATTATAACCTTTCTCGCTAAGAGCCTTGTACACAATCTCAAGAATATCTTTTGCTTGAATCTGTGGACCGCTTTCTACCTGAAAAAACTGAGTGCTGCTTAAATCTCTCATATACTCACGTCCTCTCACAATACTTCTTCTTCATTCTACATGAAACTATTCTAAAATTCAATCCATTATTTGTAAACGGTTCTGAATTTCTACATTTATTAATTGATTTGTAAGATTTTCTTCACATTTTCGTCCGACTTTCACATATTCTCTGGTATGTCCTACCTGCCAGATTTCTCCGTCCAAAATCACTTCTTCCTCCATCAGAACTTCCGCGCTTCTACCCATCATCTGTCGCTCAAACTCCTGCTTTTTCTGCTTTCCAAGGGCAATCATCCTATTGCTTCTTTCCGCTTTTACCTGTTCCGGCACCTGACCATCCATTACTGCCGCGCGAGTACCCTCGCGTTTGGAATATTTAAAAATATGTGTTTCATAAAAATTTATTTTATCAACAAAAGTTCTGGATTCCTCAAATTCTTCGTCTGTTTCCCCCGGAAACCCTACAATGACATCCGTTGTAAGGGCCGGCTTATCAAATGCCTTCCGCAATATTCTGCACTTTTCTTCATATTCTTCTGCGGTATATCTTCTGTTCATCCGCTTCAGCGTGGCGTTACACCCGCTCTGTAAAGATAGATGAAAGTGAGGGCATATTTTCGGAAGCGCCGCAATCTCCGCCGCAAATTCTTCTGTGATAATTCCGGGCTCTAAAGAACCGAGACGGATTCTAAGGATACCTTCTACCTGATGCACAGCCTTTAGAAGCGACAGCAGACTCTCCCCTGTATCCATCCCATAAGAGCTTAAATGTATCCCCGTCAGCACTACTTCTTTATAACCGTTTGACGTTAGCCGCCGAATCTCGCTGATTACATCTTTAAGTCCCCGACTTCTTACTCTGCCTCTGGCATAAGGAATGATGCAGTAAGAACAGAACTGATTACAGCCATCCTGTACCTTAACGTTCGCTCTGGTACGCTCAGCCTGTCTGGATAAGGAAAGCGTCTCATACTCGCATGACTTTCCAATATCAAGCAGCGCCGTCTGCTTCTGTCCTTTCCCGGCCGCCGCCCCTTTCTTCTGGCGCTTCAGAAAATACGTTTCCAGAATCGAAATCAGCTCTTTCTTCCGGTTATTTCCAATTACAATGTCAATACACTCATCTGCTTTCTCACCTTTTGTCTGTACATAACATCCTGCAGCCACGATTACCGCGTCCGGATTCATCTTCCGCGCCTTATGAATCATCTGTCTGGACTTGCGATCCGCCATATTAGTCACTGTACAGGTATTAATCACATACACATCCGCTCCTTGCGCGAAAGGTACGATCTCATATCCATTTTTCTCCAGCAATTCCTGCATTGCTTCTGTTTCATATGCGTTTACTTTGCAACCCAAATTGTGCAGCGCTGCTTTTCTCATAACACTTTCTCCTTGACTTTTCCCCCGCCACCTTATAATATGTTTATAGATTCCATATATAAAGGAGGTGCAGGGATGAAGACAGTACAGATTTCATTAAATTCAATCGAAAAGGTCAAATCATTTGTCAATGTTATCACACAGTTTGATAATGATTTTGATCTGGTATCCGGCAGATACGTCATTGACGCCAAGTCTATCATGGGTATTTTCAGCCTTGACTTATCCAAACCAATCAGTCTTAACATCCACTCTGATGACGAGGTAGATAAAGTTCTTGAGGTATTACAACCATATCTGGTATAGTTATGGTTGGTTATAGACATGAATACGGTTTTTGCTGAAAGTGCGCCAGGGCTATGCCTTTAGCGCACTTCAATTATTTCTGCCGTATCAATGGCAGTTTTCATCAATTCCTCAATTCTATCTGCTAACTTTTCTTCCGACCGTCTGATAATCTTAATACTCGGCTTTGTCACCGGATGCTTTGCCACAAAGATTGTACAGCAGTCCTCAAAAGGCTGAATAGATGTCTCATAAGTTCCGATTTTTTCAGACACTTCCACAATCTCCTGCTTATCAAACCCAATCAGCGGACGATAAACCGGAAGGGTACAGACTTCATTGGTCGCCGCAAGACTCTGCATCGTCTGACTGGCCACCTGACCGATACTTTCTCCTGTAATCAAGCCAAGACAGCCGCTCTCCTCTGCAAAATGCTCCGCAATCTTCATCATATACCTGCGCATGATAATAGTCAGCTCATCATGAGGACACTGATCATAGATATAGAGCTGTATATCCGTAAAATTCACTACGTTCAGACGGATAGGACCTGCATACCTGGCCACAATTTTCGCCAAATCCACGACCTTCTGCTTTGCACGTTCACTGGTATAGGGCGGCGCATGAAAATAAGCTGCCTCCAGTCCCACGCCCCGCTTTGCAATCATATAGCCTGCCACCGGACTGTCAATCCCTCCAGACAAGAGGAGCATCGCCTTTCCATTAGTGCCCACCGGCATTCCGCCGGGTCCCGGAATAATCTGGGAATAGATATAGATATCATTACGAACTTCAATGCGCAGCAGCACATCCGGATGATGTACATCCACCCGTATTTCTGGAAATGCTTCCAGAACTGCCTCGCCCACCGCACGATTTATCTCCATAGAATTCAACGGATAGGTCTTTCTGCTCCTTCTTGATTCCACCTTAAACGTTATATTCTTATCCAGATACATCTCATCCACAAAGGCAGTCACATCTTTCTTGAGCTGCTCAAATCCTTCGTCCTTCTTTCTAACTACCGGACAGATACCCACAAGACCGAATACCGTCTGAAGCTTTCCGATTACCTCATCGCTGTCATAATCCCCCTCACAGTCTACATAGATTCTGGCCTGAGATTTGTGCACCCGGAATTCCCCTTCCAGTTCTCTTAGCGCATACCTGACCTGCCTCACCAGAGCATCCTCAAACAGATGCCGGTTCTTTCCCTTGATTCCAATCTCTCCGTATTTTAATAAAAATGTCTGAAATATCATCTTTAAGTTTCCTTTCTGAACCTTAACGCCTTGTATAGTGTCTGAGCGCCGGCACCAACTCATTCAAAGTAGCCAGTGTATAATCAATTTCTTCCCTTGTGGTAAATTCTGACATGCTGAATCTCAATGTGGCGTCTAAATACTCCTTCTTTGTCCCGATGCCCTTAAGCACTCCGCTAATCGCCGGATGATTAGACGCACAGGCCGAGCCGGAAGATACGCAGATACCTTTGTCCTCCAATGCATGAAGCAACACTTCACCGCGAATGCCTGCAAAACCCACACTGATAATATGGGGCGCGCTGGTCTCATCATATAAACCATGAATGGTAGTCTGCGGAATCTTCGTCACTTCTTCTATAAAATGTGCCTTCAAACACCTCATATGCTCCACCTTCTCATCCAGATTCTCATAAATCATAGATGCCGCCAGAGACAATCCTGCAATTCCAGGCACATTCTCCGTCCCGGAACGAATATTCTTCTGCTGTTCTCCGCCGAAAACAATCGGCTTAATCTTTACATGCTCTCCGATATAGAGAAATCCTGTCCCCTTAGGACCATGAATCTTATGACCGCTGGCCGTCACCATATCCACTTTCAGCTTCTTTGGATAAATGCGGTATTTTCCAAAGCCTTGTACCGCATCCACATGAAACAGGATATTCTTATTATAAGCCTTCACCATACTTGCCGCTTCCATAATCGGCTGTACGGAACCCACTTCATTATTCACATACATAACCGATACCAGAATCGTATCCTTACAAAGCGCCTCTTTCAAAGCTTCCAGCTTAATCCTTCCATAAGAATCCACCGGGAGATAGGTAACACGAAACCCCTCTTCCTCTTCCAGAAACCGCATCGTATTTAAAATCGCCGGATGCTCAATGGATGAAGTAATCAGATGATTCCCCGCCCTCTTATTGGCCCTCGCGCTGCCAATCAGCGCCAGATTGTCCCCTTCTGTTCCTCCCGATGTAAAGAAAATCTCCTTCGTCTGTACCTTCATAAGCTTCGCCAATGTTTCTTTTGCTTCTTTTATATATTTCTCTGCATCCACGCCCCGGTAGTGCATGGAAGAAGGGTTGCCGAAATCTTCGCACATTACTTTGCGAACCACATCCCCCACCTGCTCATAAGCCCTGGTGGTTGCAGAGTTATCCAGATATACGTCCATCATAAACTCCCTAATTATTCTTACTATATTAATATGCTGCTTTCGCTCTCTTGACAGTGTGTCCTGAAATAAAATATAGCAGGCGCTTCAGGCTGCATCGCTGCGCTGCTGCTTCACAAATACTAATCATTACTACGCATCTTCCAGATGATACATCAAAACAGACAAAACTGCAAGTCCAGCCGTCTCTGTCCTCAAAATTCTCCGGCCCAGAGTAATCTCTTTCGCCCCGGCCAGGATTACCGCAGCCACTTCTTCCTTCTCAAATCCACCCTCCGGACCAATAAAAATTCCAACAGACTGCCCTGGTTTTATCGCTCCTACTATCTGTCTGGTACGCTCCATCCCTTCTGCCAGCTCATAGGGAATCAATAAGACGTCAAGCTCCTTTGCCTGGACAATAGCTTCTTCTAATCCTGTCACCCGGCCCACCTCAGGAATCTTTCCTCTGCCGGACTGCTTGGCCGCACCCTTTGCAATCTCATTCCATCGAACTACTTTCTTTTCCGCCTTCTTTGCATCCAGTCTGACTACACAACGTTTCATAGCAACGGGAACTACCCTGTATACTCCAAGCTCGACCGCCTTCTGAATAATCATTTCCATCTTATCCCCTTTGGGGAGCCCCTGAAATAAATAAATCTTGGAAGCAAGCTCCGTATCCGTCGTCTTTTCTTCCAGAATCTCCAGAACAGCCCTGCCTTCCTCATATCCGTCTATCCGGCACAAATATTTATGATTATCCCCATCGCTGACTGACAATTGCTCTCCGATTTTCATACGAAGGACATTCTTCATATGATTTACATCCGAACCTTCTATATAAATGCAGGGCTTCTTCACCCGGTCTGTTGTCACAAAAAAGTGCTGCATACTTTCTTCTCCCCGCTTTTGTCCCTTCTTTTTCAGAACATGGTCTAATTCTTTCTGGCTGTCACCGATACCCATTCGCCCTGACGGGTTATCTCCAACACTTCAAACCCGGCTGCCTTCACAGCCTCCACAACCGTCTCTTCCTTATCGTCAATAATCCCGCTGGTAATATAGATTCCCCCAGTCTTCAAATGTTCTCGAATCACAGGCGTTAGAGGAACCAGCACGTCAGCCAGAATATTAGCCGCCACAATATCAAACCGGCCGTATCCTGCCTTTTTCTGCACCGCTTCATCGTCGATAATATTTCCGCTCATAACCTCATACTGCTGCCGTCCGATAGCATTTGCCTCCATATTCTCGTGGGTTGCCGTAATCGCACAGGGGTCTAAGTCTGTACCCACAGCATACTTTGCTCCGAATTTCAACGCCAGCATCCCCAGAATACCACTTCCACAGCCCACATCCAGAATCACAGTCTCATCTGTCACATACTTCTTAAGCTGACGGATACAAAGCTGCGTTGTCTCATGCATCCCGGTCCCAAAAGCAGTTCCCGGATCAATATGAATAATCATCTTATCTTCATCCGCCGGCGTAACCTCCTCCCAGGAAGGAATAATCAGCACGTCGTCAATAGTAAACTGATGGAAATATTTCTTCCAATTATTAATCCAGTCCAAATCCTCTGTCTGAGATTCTTCAATCTCCGCCGCGCCTACATCCATATAGGCGCCAATCTGTGCAAGCTCTTCCCTCACCGCAGAAAGAATGGCCTCCTTATCTTCTTTCTCCTCCAGATAGAAACTGATGTACGCCGTTCCGTCATCCTCTCCAAACTCTGGCAGGATATCCACAAACATCTGCTCCTTATCCTGCGCAGACAAAGGTATCTTGTCCTCAATCTCTACACCCTGAATCCCAATCTCCATCAGACTGCTGCAGATGACATCCTCCGCCTCTGTAGTAGTCTTTATTCTGAATTTATTCCATTTCATACACATTCACCTCTTGTGAATATCGCTATTCACAGCCATTTCAATTTACATATACAATAAAGTATTTGCTTTCTGTTACCAGTTATCCTTCGCATACCGGTTGCGTCAATGTATTGTACCGTTACTGTTATCCATCTTATCACATCCGACAAAAATGCTCAATCTACTTTTCTATAAACGCCGCAAACTATAGCCCTTTTTTCTCTGACCTGAAATTTTATTTCCAGCCCGGCAAAACTCATACCATAAATCCGCTCTGGATTATCCTGATAAGCAGGTCTTGGATCCTGTTTTAAAATTTCTTCCAATACCTTCCTTTTATTCTGCGGGATTTTCGTCTTCCATTTTTCCGGTATCTCTGGCTGAAGCTTTACGCCTTTTACCTCTTCTGCAAATCCACCGGCTGCATCCGTTATCCTCTCCACATAGGGCAGATATGGTTTGATATCATAAACCGGCGTTTTGTCCAGCATATCTACTCCCTGCACCAGAAGTGTTAACCCCATTTTTTGAAATGTTTCCACAGAAACCAGCTCAACCAGAGACAAGCCTATCGGATTCGGGCGAAAGGGCGACCTAGTAGCAAATACCCCCATCCGCCGGTTCCCTCCCAAACGCGGGGGCCGCACCGTTGGCTGCCATTCCTTTTCGGGAAGCTGCGAGAACCCCCACATAATCCAGAGATGAGAATAATTCTCTATCCCCCTCAGTGCATCTGGACTTCGGTATTCCGGCTCAAATACGATTCTGCCCATTGCAGGAACCAGTCCGCTCTGTCTGGGTATCCCGAATTTCTCTGAAAAATCTGTATGTATCATCGCAATCTTTTTTAAATACATCTGTTCCTCCATCTCATTAACCCTCCCGCCTCTTTCCACAGTATATCGTCTTCTTTTCCCTGTCGGAGCAGCAGTCCCCTCTGCATTGTACTCAACTGTTCAGACGTCAGCCTGACCGATTGCTTAATTCCTTCCGAAGCATAGCAATCTCTTTCGCATGCCCTTCTTCATCAAACGGAGTCTCCAGGTAAAATGGCAAATCCTTAAGCGCAGGATGCGTCAGTATTCTAAGCAGCGCATCCATCCCGATTTCCCCTGCTCCAATGGCGGCATGCCGGTCTTTGCGGGAGCCAAACGGCATCATACTGTCATTCAGATGAACCGCCCGCAAAAGCGGCAGCCCCAGCACCCGGTCAAATTCTTCCAGTACACCGTCCAAATCATGGACAATATCATACCCTGCCGCAAACACATGACAAGTATCCAGACAGACTCCGACTTTCTCCGGAAAACAGACGCCGTCCCTGATTTTCTTTAATTCCTCAAAGGTTACTCCGATTTCCGTTCCTTTCCCGCTCATAGTTTCTAAAAGTACTGTAATATTCTGCGTCTCTGTCACCGCCTGATTCAAACCGCTTATAATATTCCCGATTCCTGCCTCCACGCCGATTCCTGTATGACTGCCGGGATGAAAGACCAGATTCTCTATGCCAAGAGCGTCCATCCTTGCAATATCTTCCCGAATCACCATACAGGCAAATTCATAAGTCTTCTCATTCCCACTAGCCAGATTCATCGTATAGGGCGCGTGGGCAAGCAGCGGACCAAAACCATATCTGTACCGGATATCCTGAAAAGCATCTACTTCCTCCTGTCCATAATTCCGGTAATTCGAGCCCCGCGGATTCCGGCTGAAAATCTGCATAGTGTTCGCTTCCATTGCCACCACATTCTCTGCCGTTTTTGCAATTCCTCCCGCGATGGACATATGTGCTCCTATCGTCAACATACAAATCCTCCTGTACATCCTTTTCATTGCCATATAAATTTTACTTTCAATCTTTATTCTCAATTATATCCTCAATTTCTGTCTCTGACAACACAGAAGGTATTATTACGCAAAACAAAAGAGCGTTCCCTGATTTATTCTCACAGGTACCCCGCTCTTTTCCCATCATCAGTCTGTTTATCATTTTCTTACAGCCTATATCCCCTGTTTTCCCCAATCCAAGCACACTTAACAGACATTCAAATCCCTTTTTCATGAATCATTGCCTGCTGAGCAAATCCCTGTAACATTCACATTCGCCGCGTTACAGACCATGACATGATATACCTAACCAAAGACGTCCTATATCATGAACAAAAATCGCGCTCTCTTTTGCGTCTATTTTCTACAAGAATACCCGTAATTGCTTCATAAATTCCTCTTCCGAGCGGATAATCTTCGCTGCCAGCTCCATAGCCTCCTTCGACGCCTCCTGATTCTGGTTCCTGCACTCGCTGATTGACTGGATTCCCATATTACAGCCATCCATCAAAAGCTTAGCAATCTGACAGTTTCCGCCATTCATCATCATCTTTACATCCGTAGTTATCTTAGAAAAAGCCTCCGCCACAACTCCCGGCTGCTTTTCATGCTCTCCCTGCCTGCGCAGCAGCTCGCCGCATTTCTTCTCCAGCTTCTCATGCTCTTCCTTTGACTCCATAATCTTATGCTCCAGCATCTCATCCTGTACATATTGCAGAATCTGATTCATGCTGCTTAACGCCATCTTACATCCCGAACTGCATTCTTTTAATAATGCCAAGGTATGTTCTTCCTTCATTGCTGACCCTTCTTTCTTTTTAGGGTAGCATTTGCAGTTTTCAGTATTTTATTCCTCAAACAAAAAACTGTGCCGATTAAGCATTGTATCGCACAATACAACGCCTAAACCGGCACAAAACACATGATTGTTCATAAGGGATACCTGGAAGGACTTATTGGATATAAACAATCCCAAATGCTCCGGGGCCGATATGCGTTCCAATGGTAGGGCCAATCCCTCTTGTCTTTACCTCGCCAAAATCCATACCTTTTTTCTGCAGCGACTGGATAAAGGAAATACAGTTTTTCTTATCGTACGCGTACAGAAAATATACCGGATAGTTCTCATCCGGAGCCTCTTCCTCCAAAATCTTTCCAAGCTGCTTACACACCTGCTTCACACCGCGCTGCTTCCCATGCATCACCACTTCGCCGGCTTCACTGACCTTAATAATCGGCTTGATATTAGCCAGCCTGCCAAGTATCGCCTCCGTCTTTGACAACCTTCCGCCCTTCTGTAAATACTCCAGGGTATCCAGTCCCGCATAAATACGGATTCTGGGCTTCAATGCTTCCAGTTCCGCCACAATTTCCGCCGCGCCCGCGCCCTGGTCTCTCATCCGCACTGCTCTGTCCGCCAGCATACGGATTCCAAGCGTTGCGCTCTTACTGTCCACAATATAAATATCCTCATACTCTGCCATATCTTTTGCCAAATTCGCGCTCTGAATCGTTCCGCTTAGCGCTCCCGATATGAGAATCGCAACCACAGAATCCCCCGCTTCCTTCGCCTCTTTAAAATATTCCTCAAACACCGCCGGAGAAGGCTGCGAAGTCTTTGGAAATACATCCTCCCCTATCAGTTTCTCAAAAAATTCCTCTTTAGAGAGGTCCACTCCATCCGTATACTGTTCTTCACCGAACGCAATTGTCATAGGAATGCATGTAATCTTTCTTTTTTCAATCTCTGCCGCTGAATAATCCGCCGTAGAATCCACAATAATCCGAACCGCCATTTTTTCATCCTCTTCTTTCTAATATTTTACCGTCCGCTCCATACGCAAAAAACTAAAATACCATTTCTACATCAAATTATCTATCTAGATGTTGACTTATCAACTTGTTTCATATACTATAGCAGTAACTTTCCTATAAATCAACTATTTTAGGAAAATTTCTCTACTTTGCAGTAGCAGAATCAAGCAGCAATGAACAATTTTATAGGAGGAATTGCAGATGGCCGAAAGTTTTGAACAGCTCACCAACGGCGTTACTAGAATTTACAAAAGCATTCAGAAAATCAAACGGCTCCATATGGATTCCATTGGCTTAAAAGGAGCCCATGTTATGTGTATTCATTATCTTTACACACATCCGGAAGGATTGACCGGCACAGAACTCTGCGCCAGATGCAGAGAGGATAAAGCAGGCATATCCCGCATTCTCTCTGATTTAGAATCATCGCATATGATATGTTATCAGAATTGTGAAAACGGCAGAAAATACCGCGCCAAAGCCTTTCTCACTGAAGAAGGAAGAATTTACGGCGCCAAAATAAACAAATACATCGAACACGCCGTCATTGCCGGCGGAAATGGATTAAATGCTTCTGACACAGAAATATTTTACCAAGTATTATTTACCATTGCCAATAACCTGGAAGAATTATGCAATAAGATAGAAAAGAGAGGATAAATTATGAACAAACTCAGAAAATTATACTGTCGCACGTTTCAAACAGCATTTAAGCTTGCGCTTCCCTTCCTCCCCTACCGTAAACCCCAGATTGTGGGAAGTGTAAAAGAAATTCCTGACGTTATCCGGGGGAATCATAAAAACAGCGTTTTAATCATCACCGATTCCGTTATCCGCGGGCTGGGACTCACCTCCCGGTTAGAGCGGACACTGCGCAGAAATGAAATCCCCTATGTGATATATGATAAAACGGTTGCCAACCCAACCACCGCGAATGTAGCGGAAGCGCTGGACATCTATCAGAAGCAAGGCTGCGATGTTATTATTGGTTTCGGAGGAGGTTCCAGCATGGACTGCGCAAAAGCGGTAGGCGCAAAAGCTGTCAAGCCCAAACAGTCTCTTGCACAGATGAAGGGTATTTTAAAGGTGAGGAAACGTCTTCCTCTGCTGATTGCCATACCAACTACTGCCGGAACCGGAAGCGAAACCACACTTGCAGCCGTCATTACTGATGCCGAGACAAGGCACAAGTACGCCATCAACGATTTTCCGCTAATTCCAAGATACGCCGTACTGGACCCCAAGGTAACCTTAAGTCTCCCGCCGTTTGTCACTGCTACAACCGGAATGGATGCGCTGACTCATGCCATAGAAGCCTATATTGGAAATTCCACCACCATAAGTACACGACGGGACGCCCTTCACGCAGTGAAACTAATTTTCAGCAATATTGACACTGTCTATACCGACGGAGGCAATGTTAACGCAAGACGGGATATGCTTCACGCGTCCTTCTATGCAGGCTGTGCATTTACCAAGTCATACGTAGGATATGTCCACGCCGTAGCCCACTCCCTGGGCGGAGAATACAATGTGGCTCACGGATTTGCCAACGCAGTACTTCTCCCCTTTGTGCTGGACGCCTACGGAAGTTCCATCCACAAAAAGCTTCATAGACTGGCAATCGCAGCGGGTATCGCTGATAAAGATACCCCTCATGCTATAGCGGCTTCTCTGTTCATTGACGCCATTCAGGACATGAAAGGACGGTTTCATATCGGAGATACGATAGAAGAAATAAAGGAAGAAGATATACCAAAACTTGCACGATATGCAGATAAAGAGGCCAATCCGCTCTATCCGGTTCCGCTCCTGATGAATGCAAAAGAACTGGAATCATTTTACAGGTTACTAATGAAATAAAAATTCTACCTTGTGTCTCTTCCATTTATCCAGTATAATATAAAAGATACATTTACACATGGGAAGAGAGGAAAATAATATGAGTCACAATTCAACACACAAACGCAGCAGCTTTACCGGCTCCATCGGATTCGTTATGGCGGCTGCCGGAAGCGCCGTAGGTCTTGGAAATATCTGGCGTTTCCCTTATCTGGCAGCGAAAAACGGTGGAGGAACCTTTATCTTTGTTTATATTATTCTGGCGCTGACCTTCGGATTTGCGCTTCTGACTACAGAGATTGCCATCGGGCGCAAGACAAAACAGGGACCCCTTACCGCTTACGGGGTACTGAATAAGAAATTTGCATGCACCGGACTTTTTGCCTGGCTGGTTCCGGTTATCATTCTGCCTTACTACTGTACTATCGGCGGCTGGGTGCTGAAGTACCTGTTCGCCTATATTACCGGAGACGGCGCTAACGCAGCCACAGACGGTTATTTTACCGGACACATCACCAGTCAGTGGTCGCCGATTATCTGGCTGATTATCTATCTTGGATTGACTGCCTTCGTTGTGTTCAGCGGAGTTAACAAGGGTATCGAGAAATACAGCCGGATTATTATGCCAATTCTGATTGTACTGGTTATTGGTATTTCCCTGTTTTCTCTCACATTGAATCATACGGATGCAGAAGGCGTTACAAGAACCGGGCTGGAAGGCTTAAAGATATATCTGATTCCCAGCTTTGCCGGAATGACGCTGAAAGGCTTCTTCTCGCTGCTTATGGACGCCGTAGGACAGTTATTCTTCTCCATCAGCGTCGCCATGGGAATTATGATAGCCTACGGTTCCTATGTAAAAGAAGACGTGAATCTGATGAAGTCCATCAATCAGATTGAGTTCTTCGACACATTAGTTGCTATGCTTGCAGGACTGATGATTATTCCTGCCGTATTTACCTTCATGGGTATGGAAGGCATGTCTGCTGGACCGGGACTGATGTTTGTATCGCTGCCAAAAGTCTTTGACGCTATGGGAACGGCAGGTATCTTTATCGGAGCTTTATTTTTCCTGATGGTTACCTTCGCGGCTGTCACATCTTCCGTATCGGTCCTTGAGGCTATTGTTTCCGGAATTATGGACAAGTGGAAATGCTCCCGGAAAAAGAGTACCGTTCTCGCAACAATTTACGCTCTTGTTATGGGACTCATTGTCTGTCTTGGATACAATGTCTTCTACTTTGAATACGAGCTTCCAAACGGCTCTGTGGCACAGATTCTAGACATTATGGACTACTTAAGCAATAATATCATGATGCCTACCGTTGCTATTTTAACCTGTATCCTAGTCGGCTGGGTTGTAAAGCCAAAAACTGTTATTGACGAAGTTACGAAGAACGGCAATACATTTGGACGCAAAGGCTTATATATCGCCATGATTAAATTCATCACTCCGGTATTTCTTGTAATCCTGCTTTTGCAGTCGCTCGGCCTCTTCTAACAAAGTCAGCGCATACTCGCATAGAATACAAATTTACTATATGATAAATAAAATGAGGGACCGCCGCAAAACATCATTTGCAGCTGTTCCTCATTTTTCTGATTTTTCTTTCATCTATAAGCGTATTTTTACCTGACCGGAAATCAAAAGTTTACCCAATCTTTTATCATGCCTTCACATTTGGCATATTTTCTTTAATCTGTCCCGTCCTGTAAGCCTCAATCAATTCTTTTAGCTCGCTGATGCGCTCCTGCATCCGTTTTCCATTATCCGTATCCCCCACAAGCTGGCGTCTCAAATACTGCTGTACCACCACCCTCCTGGACACAATATCCTTCTCCTCTAAAATCGCCGACTCCGCCGATGTAAGAGGCTCATGGGAAGTCAGAGTAAGGCCGTAGGAATTATAAATCAGCGTGTATCCCGCAATCCCCGTTGTCTTATGGTAAGGCTCCGAGAAACCTCCGTCAATAATCAGAACTTTTCCTCCGCATTTTACCGGATTCTCTCCTTCACTGTGGTGAACCGGTACATGACCGTTGATAATGTGGGCATACTCTCCCGACAATCCGAACTCTCCCAGTACAAGTTCTGCCGTCTCCGGCTCTTCCAAACGTTCATAATACGCATTCTTCTGCTCTTTTCTCGCAGGTTTTTCCTTGATAAAATACCCCTCAAAGGTAGCCATCTTATTCCGCCCAAACAGCGGCGAACCTGGCGCGCACCACAGAAACCAAAGGATATCCTGCCCTTTCTTTTTTTCCTCCTGATTCAAATCAAAGAAAGCCCGGCGCACATATTTCTCCAGAACGTCATACAATTCTTTTCCTTGATATTCCCTGCCGAATATCTTCACTTTCTTTAATTTTCCATCGACATCCATCGGCATACACGCGTGGAACAAAAGATTCCCGTTAAATATTTTGTAAAGGCTTCCCTGCTTCAGCAGGAAATCCACATGCTTCTGCAGCTTTTCACTGTTCAGAAAAGCCCATACCAACTTGTCGATTACCTCCTGCTCTTTTTCTGTCAAGTCGTAAGGGCGTTCCTTATCAATCGTAGGAAACGTACAGTCCACTAACGGATATACCGCGCCGTCCACCTCAATCTGCTTATTTTCATAATCAATTTTATGTAACAGCTTCCTGCTCTCCATACCAAATTCCGGATGCTCATCAATCAGTTTTCCTTCCAGTTTAAACTGAATCGCCGCAATCGCCTTGTGCATCTTTCTTTCTAACAGAACCGACGGACTTACTTCCGGCGCCGGTTTTGCCCTGGAATAGAATGATTCTGGTATCATATCGTCCGAATAAGTCTCCATAGCGAATGTAGCCAGAGGCATCATATTAATTCCGTATCCGTCCTCTAACACATCCATATTGCTGTAGCGCAGACAGATGCGGATTACCGTCGCCACACAAGCCGGTTGCCCAGCCGCCGCTCCCATCCAGAGAATATCATGATTCCCCCACTGAATATCCAACATATGATAATCCATCAGGCGCTCCATAATCAGATGCGGATAGGAACCTCTGTCAAAAATATCCCCCACAATATGCAGATGATCCACAACCATGCGCTGAATTAATTCACACATCGCAATAATAAAGTTCTCCGCCCTTCCAATCTCAATAATTGTCTGAATAATCGCCTCGTAATACTGCCCCTTATCCAAAACCTCCGATTTCTCTGTAATCAGCTCTTCAATTACATAAGAGTAGTCCCTTGGGAGCGCCTTCCTCACCTTAGACCTGGTGTATTTGGATGAGACAGTCTTGCAGATTTCAATCAGGCGGTATAACGTCACCCGATACCAGTCGTCCGTATCAAGCCCATCCTTCTTAATCTGCTCGAGCTTCTCCTGAGGATAGTAAATCAGCGTTGCAACTGCCCGCTTCTCCGCCATCTCAAGTGTATGTCCAAATACGTCGTCAATCTTCTTGCGCACTGCGCCGGAACCATTCTTCAGCACATGGGAAAACGCTTCATACTCCCCATGAATATCCGACATAAAATGCTCCGTCCCCTTCGGCAGATTGATAATCGACTGTAGATTAATAATCTCTGTAGACGCTTTGGCAATCGTCGGATACAACTCCGCCAAATACTCCAGATAATTCTTTTCCTTTTTTTCCATAAACTTCCTCCCAATATTGCATAGAATCCTTATATCCTCTACTCCCACTTTATCATTATTCATTCCATAAGTCTATATTTTTCCTGTATTACCGTTTTCTTTTCCTGATACAGGGTTACAGTTCACAGGTCATCTGGTATACAGCGGGTTGAATCAGGAGCAGGTCTCTGAGCAGACAATTCAGGAGTGCTTTTCATGGAATTGAAATAGCAGCTTATGCAGACTTAGGCGCGAAGGCTTTCCTGAGCGGCTTAGTCTGCGTTAGCTGACAGTTCAATGGAATGTTACTCCGTCTGCTTAGAGACCTGCTCCTGATTCAACCCGCGTCCGGCAGGCGATGTGTGAACAGTAACTTACAGTTCACACATCATTTGACTACTATGAACTACAACTTGAATTTTATACATTATTGTGGTATATTTTTTCAGTAAGCATTTGAAACAGGAGAAAATTACTGATGATAAAGAAATGGAATGTTACCATACCGAAGCTTACCGGATGCGAGGAACGACGCGCCTACATTTATTTGCCAGACTCCTACTTCTGTCAAAACGAAAGACGCTATCCCGTCCTGTATATGTTTGACGGACACAATGTGTTCTATGATGAGGATGCCACTTACGGCAAATGCTGGGGAATGAAAGAATACATGGATTACACCTGCACCCAGCTGATAATTGTTGCAGTAGAATGCAACCACAGTCCAGATCATGGACGTTTAAAAGAGTATTCTCCTTTCGACTTCTCGGACCCCAAGTTCGGCGATATTGAAGGGAAAGGCCGTCTGACAATGGACTGGCTTATAAATTCTTTAAAGCCATATATAGACCGGCATTACCGCACATTGTCAGACAGACGGCAAACCTTTATCGCCGGGAGCTCCATGGGCGGGCTGATGAGTCTTTACGCTTTATTTGCATATAACCATATTTTTTCCAGAGCGGCGGCCCTATCGCCTTCTCTCTGGACAAATCCTCCTGAAATTGAGCGTATGATTCAAACCAAATCAATCTGCAAAGGTACGGTTCTCTATATGGATTATGGTTCCAATGAACTCTCAAACCATAGCAGAATGATTCAGGAATACAGCAAAGTATGCGGACTTTTGCTTGGCAGAATGGTACATCTGACGAGTCGGATTGTTCCAGACGGCAATCACTGTGAAGCAAGCTGGGAACGGCAGATTCCATTTTTCATCCATACTTTGTTGTATGATATAATCTAGCAATGATTTCTGACAGAACTTAAACCAGTGTACCGGCATATCAACGGATTTGTCCCAGAAGATTCTTGTTTGTACACTTGTTTTTATAAGCCATTGCTTTAGCACGTTACAATGATACATTTTAAGAAAGGAAGATATGAACAATTATGAAAACTCAATATATAAAAAACTACAGTCCTGCTCTGAACAGGGACATGGAATGCAAAATCTATGGACACGCGGGAAGACCGGTACTCTTTATTCCTTGTCAGGACGGACGATTTTTTGACTTTGAAAATTTTAAAATGACAGATGCGTGGAGTCCATGGATTGACTCAGGACGGGTTATGGTTTTTTCCATCGATACGATAGATGCAGAAACCTGGTCCAATAAAACAGGAGACCCCCGTTGGCGCATCGAACAATTTGAAAACTGGATTATCTATATTACAAACGAACTGGCGCCAATGATTCAGAACATAACAAGAGAACGCAACGGTTGGGGCGGAAATCCCGGCATTCTTACCTTTGGCTGCAGTCTCGGCGCAACGCACGCCGCTAATCTATTCTTCCGCCGTCCGGATTTGTTCGACGGAACTCTGGCATTAAGCGGCATCTATACAGCAGACTATGGATTTGACGGATATATGGACGGACTGGTGTATAACAATTCACCTATCCACTATCTGTCAAACATGCCGGCAGATCACCCGTATATTGAGATGTATAACCAACGCAGAGGTATTATCTGTGTGGGACAGGGTCCCTGGGAGATACCTCAGTCCACCTTCCAGCTCAAACATATCCTTGAAAGTAAAGGCATCCATGTATGGGTCGATATCTGGGGATATGACGTAGCCCACGACTGGGACTGGTGGTATAAACAGGTTGCATATTTTGTACCTTATCTACTGGGTGATAGGTAACAACACGGATAATTACACCTTTACAAAAAACATAAAAGCATACAAAGGAGTTTATTATGAAAAATTTTATCTTTATTTCCCCGAACTTCCCCACCAATTACTGGTTATTCTGCAAAGAGCTAAAAAACAACGGGCTTAATGTTCTGGGAATCGGCGACCAGCCTTACGACGAACTAAGCTATGAATTAAAAAACAGCTTAAACGAATATTACAGAGTCGACAATCTGGAAAATTATGAGAGCGTATACCGGGCCGTAGCTTTCTTTATTCACAAATATGGACGTGTTGACTGGCTGGAATCCAACAACGAGTACTGGCTGGAGCAAAACGCAAAACTGCGCAGCGACTTTAATATTCAAAGCGGATTCCAGACAAAAGATATCCCGAGGATTAAATTCAAATCGAAAATGAAATCCTACTATGAAAAAGCAGGCATTTCTACCGCGCGTTACACCATTGCAGCAGATTTAAAAGAATGGAAGGCTTTTACAAAAAAAGTCGGCTATCCCATTATTGCAAAGCCGGACAATGGCGTTGGCGCTTCCGATACACACAGAATCAGCAGCGACAAAGAACTGACTGCATTTTTTCAAAGCAAAGCGCCAGACGTTACCTATATTCTCGAGGAATACATTGACGCCGCAGTAAACTCCTATGACGCTATCATTGATTCCCATGGAGAACCAATTTTTGAAACCGGAAATGTAACGCCGAATTCCATTATGGATATAGTGAATAACGCCGACAATTCCATTTATTACATTGTAAAAGACTTGCCGGAGGATACGCGCAAAGCCGGACGTGCCGCAGCGAAAAGCTTCGGAGTAAAAAGCCGGTTCATCCACTTTGAGTTTTTCCGTCTCTTAAGCGACCATCCAGGAATGGGTAAAAAGGGAGAGATCGTAGCCCTGGAAGTTAACATGCGACCATGCGGCGGATTCACCCCCGATATGATTAATTTCGGCCACAGCACCAACGTATATAAAATCTGGGCGGATATGATAGCTTTTGATAAATCCACCGTACAAAGCGGAGACGATAAATTCTGCGCCTATGCGGGTCTTAGAGACGGCAAAAATTTTGTCATGACGCATGAAGATATTATAAAAAATTACAGAGAACATCTAAAAATGGTCGAACGGATTCCTGACGCACTTTCCGGCGCCATGGGTAATCAGATGTATGTGGCGGTTTTTGATACTGAAAAAGAAATGAATAATTTCTACAACCATGTACTAGAATGTAAAAAAAACTCCAAAACGCCGACGAAAAACAAACAATCCGCTTAAACAAAGACAGCACAAAAGAGCTTTGCCAGAAGATTCTTTTCTTTCGGCAAGCTCTTTTATCCATTCTTCTAAACTTGTACATAACATACAACCACCCGTCCTACTTCCCGCAATACTTTTTCATATAAAAAACGCTTCCAGATAATGCCAGAACCACAATGATAAGATAAATGCCAAATCCTGCCTGAGTATTTATCTTATGACTGACAACCGACGCCGCTCCAATGATTAGAAATGCTACTCCATATCCCTTCTGAGCCTTTTTCATATCATATTCTTTATAGCGGTCCGGCGCATTTTTATCCTCCAGTAACTTATCGCCTTTCCCCAACAGCATAAGGATTCCAACAATCAGACATCCCGCTGTCAATACAAAATCAATTGCCCCCATTTTCTTCCTCCATCCATTCCAAAATTACACATTTAAATTATTAATCTGTTGATATATCTTCCATAATTACAGTAGTATCATACCACAATCTTCCCGGATTGTCAGTTCTAATATTTTTGCTCTGCCTGCCGAACGTCGGCTTTGTACTACTGTTCATACACCTACCGGATACAAATTGAATCACATTATATAATCCGTATAGTTCAGTTTATTCTGATTATGGAAAAAGACTTTCGCGGCTTAAATTAATGACGCCGGTTCTAATTTAGAAAATATATTATATTTCATCCTTTCATCACCATTCCTTTTATGAAATCTGACAAAATTACAGAGTGCGCTCTAAAAATACTTGCATTCTGCTTTTACAGGGAGTATGATAAAAAAGAATTTTTAACACTTTATCACGACACAGTGACAAGAGGGAGACAATTACATATGACAGGAATCAAACTATTAGAGCAACTGCTTGATTCATATCAATCCAGTTACGATATAGCAAAACCCTTCGATATCAATGGGGATGTCTATGACGCGTATGCAGGTTTCAATGCAACCAGCGCCAGATATGTCCTTATCAAAAAAGCAGAGCTATGGCGGGCGAATTGTTTCGAGCATACGTTTTTTCGTTGTATAAACAATATAAGCAGGGACGATCTGACCATGTTTCACAAACATATCGTTGATTTTATTGAACCTGAACTTATCCGCAGAGGAAGAAAATATCCTGAAAAAGACCATATGTACACCTTTATAACGGGGATTTTTATCTGTGAAAGCGGCGTTACGCATCACATGAAAAAAGAAATACAGAAATATAAATACTTCAAAAACTATCTCCTTGGCATCCGGGGATATACCGAAGCAAGGCTTCTTATATTCGACATAAAAAACCGGAATCTCTTCGGAAATCCGGCGGCAAAAGAACTGGTGAAGGGCTATAACAAGGCCGGATTTATCAGACCTGTTTAGCAATAGAAACTATCAAAAGAGAATGAGGAGGAATGAACTATGAACAGTATTGCAGTACTTATTATCGGCATTGCAATCCTTGCCATCGCCTATGTTACATATGGCAAATGGCTTGCAAACCAGTGGGGCATCGACCCTGCAAAAGAAACGCCTTCCCACACAGAACAGGACGGCGTGGACTATGTTCCGGCTAAAGCGCCGGTTCTGATGGGACACCATTTTTCATCCATCGCAGGAGCGGGACCAATTAACGGACCGATTCAGGCGGCGGTATTCGGCTGGGTTCCGGTGCTTTTATGGATTTTAATCGGCGGCATATTTTTCGGAGCCGTTCATGACTTTGGCGCATTATTTGCCTCTATCCGAAATAAGGGGCAGTCCATCGGCGAAGTTATCGCAACAACTATGGGAACTAAGGCGAAGAAATTATTTATCATCTTCTCCTACCTGACTCTGATTCTGGTTGTGGCTGCATTTGCTTCTATTGTTGCAAACACATTCATGGCTACTTTTGACGAAAGCGGCGCCGTAGATATGGCGGCAAGCGCTTCTAATGCTACAACCGCCATGATTTCTATCATGTTTATCGTCATCGCAGTTGTGTTTGGATTCTTTGTATACCGGAAGAATATGGGGCTGGGCGTCTCTACGATTATCGGTGTGGCCGCCATTATTCTGTGTATGGCAATCGGCCTGAACTGGCATCCTATTTATCTTAGCAATACAACATGGATGATTATCGTAGGTATTTATATTACAATTGCCTCTGTTACGCCAGTCTGGATTCTTTTACAGCCCAGGGATTACTTAAGCTCCTTCCTGCTTTATTTTATGATGATTGTAGCAGTTGTGGGCATAATTGGCGGCGGTATTGCAGGCGGCTCGCAGATGGATATTCCTGCATTTACCGGCTTTCAGGACACACTGGCGCCTACCGGCACTTCCTTAGGCTACATGTTCCCTGCCCTGTTTGTCACCATTGCCTGCGGAGCCATTTCCGGCTTCCACTCGCTGGTTGGTTCCGGTACGACCGCAAAACAGTTAAATAACGAGCTCGACGCGCGTCCCATCGCTTACGGCGGCATGTTAATTGAATGCGCGCTGGCAATTATTTCTCTGTGCGCGGTCGGCTACGTCTGGTCTGAATACGCTGCCGGTCAGACGGTAACTCCTACCGTCGTATTTGCATCCGGTATCTCCAGAATGGTGAGTTCCATTCCGGGACTTGCGGGAACAAGCCAGGTTGCATACTCTCTGCTGGTACTTACCGTATCCGCTTTCTGTCTGACCTCTCTGGATACCGCTACCCGGCTTGCACGTTATATGTTCCAGGAGTTCTGGCTTGACCAGGGGCAGTCAATTGAAGATGCAGAAGGCTACAAAAAAATTCTTACCAACCCGTTGGTTGCGACCATTATAACCGTATCGCTGGGAATCGCTCTTGGACTGACTGGATATGCCAATGTATGGCCGCTGTTTGGCGCGGCAAATCAGCTTCTTGCTGCTCTTGGTCTTCTGGCAGTTGCCACCTGGCTTGGCAAAGCCGGAAGAAATAACAAAATGTTCTATATCCCAATGGTATTTATGCTGATAGTAACCATTACTTCCCTGTGTTTCACACTGAAAGCAAACTTTGTGGGAATCGCAGCCGGGGGCACAGGCATGACATGGTGCGTTATCCGCGCTGTAATCGCTGCGCTTCTGATTGTTCTAGCTGTGATTCTTGCAGTCGACGGCGTCAAAACAATGACAAAACAGAACAGGTAGATTGCATAAACAGGCCGGATATCCGCCATACCATACGAATTTAAAGTGTAGTTGCAACAACTTGGGCTGAACACATTCAGCCCAGGCTGTTGCCTCCGTTCCTAAAATATATTTCGCTTTCCTGTTTTTCATATACCTTTTTCTACATTTTATATTCTACAAAATATCAATATACTCCCCCGCCAAAGCCTTATTCATACTCCGAACCGCACAGAATTTCCCGCACATGCTGCAGGTGTCGCTGTGGTCGTCTTCCGGGCTCCGGCTGTCGCGAACAGCTTTTGCCGTCTCCGAATCCAGAGCACATTCAAACTGTGCGTCCCAATCTAAATTCCGGCGGGCTTCGGCCATACGGTCGTCCATATTTCTAGCGCCCGGAATCCCTTTGGCAATATCCGCCGCATGAGCCGCAATTTTAGACGCGATAATTCCCTGTTTCACATCTTCCACATTCGGCAATGCAAGATGTTCCGCCGGCGTAACATAACACAGAAACGCCGCCCCGTTCATGGCAGCCACTGCTCCTCCGATTGCGCTGGTAATATGGTCATATCCCGGTGCAATATCCGTCACCAGCGGCCCCAGCACATAAAAAGGAGCCCCCAGACAAATCGTCTGCTGAACCTTCATGTTAGCGGCAACCTGATCAAGAGGCACATGCCCCGGTCCCTCCACCATCACCTGAACGTTGTGCTCCCATGCTCGCTTCGTCAGTTCTCCCAGACGTACCAGCTCTTCAAGCTGGCAAACATCTGTGGCGTCTGCCAGACACCCCGGACGACAGGCGTCTCCCAAAGAAATCGTCACGTCATATTCCTCACAGATATCCAAAATTTCATCGTAATACTCATAGAACGGATTCTCTTCCCCAGTCATACTCATCCAGGCAAATATAAGGCTTCCTCCCCGGCTGACAATATTCATTTTGCGTTTATGCTTTTTAATCTGTTCAATCGTCTTTTTCGTAATACCGCAATGTAACGTTACGAAATCCACGCCATCCTCGGCGTGCAGACGAATCACATCCAAAAAATCCTTTGCCGTCAATTCAGACAAATCTCTCTGGTAATGAATCACACTGTCATAAACCGGCACCGTACCAATCATAGCCGGACATTCCTCCGTCAGTTTCCTGCGAAACGGCCTCGTATCCCCATGACTGGAAAGATCCATAATCGATTCCGCGCCTAAATTCACCGCACTCATCACCTTTTCCATCTCAATATTGTAATCCTTACAATCTCTGGACACTCCCAGATTCACATTAATCTTAGTCCGCAGCATACTGCCGATTCCTTCCGGCTCCAGACAAAGATGGTTCTTATTGGCGCATATGGCAGCTTTTCCCTCTGCAACCAGTTTCGTCAGCGTCCCGACTGTCATATGTTCCTTCTTCGCAACCGTCTCAATCTCTGGCGTTACGATTCCTTTTCTTGCCGCGTCCATCTGTGTTGTATAATTTCTCATTGATTATACCTCCTCCTTTTCATCTGATACTCTTCCCGCTCTTTTCAAGCGAACGATTATCGCAGCATTTTCTATAGCGATAAAAATGGCGCTTATATCTGGATAATATCTCTGTAACGCGGAGGTTTTTATGATATAGGAAACGAAATTTCCTATATCATAAAAAAGAGATGCTCCTAAGGGCACCTCTTAAAATCATACGCAAACACTGCTGCTTAACATTCTCCCTACGTTGGCATTATCCAAATCAGGTTATGGGTCGAAACAAATCAGCTTCCTCTCAGCCGGCTATTTTACCAGCTCCCCAGTAACAATATTAAATTGAACAAATACATTATAGACCCTTTCCCGGATATTTACAAGATTTCTCTTTATAATTTTCTGCAGTTTTGTAACAGTCCAGCCTTCCGGCTTCACTGTTACAAAATCCGCCCATTTTAAAGTTTGCCTACGGCAAAGGGGCGGATCCCGGCTACTCAGGTTCATTGGCTGCTACCGAATGAAATTCGTTCTTACAGGCGCTTCCTTTTTTGGTAATCCGTAGGCTTCTTTTCCAAGCGCAATACTTTTCATAAGAAACGCCATATTCTTCGCCAATGTGCGCATACTCTGCAATCCTTCCAAATCCTTTTCTGCTTCTCCATGTGCTCTTCCATGGATACTGTTCCAATATTGGCCAGAGGCCAACGGCATACCAGAAATCGTAAAGAACTTATTCAATTCATCAAAGGTTGAAGATAAGCCGCCCCTTCGCGCCGCGACCACGCTGGCGCCCACCTTCATCGTCTTATCAAAATGCGTACTGTAAAAGAGCCTGGTCAAAAATGCAATCAATGTCGCATTCGCTGACGCATAATAAACCGGACTTCCCACCACCAGACCGTCACAGGCCTCAAACTGAGCAGCAGCCTCATTTACAATATCATCAAATACACATCTTCCCTTCTCTATACAGCCGCCGCAGCCAATACATCCTCTGATATCCTTATTTCCAACATGCCAAATCTCTGTCTCAATTCCCTCCTGCTCAAATATCTTCTCCATCTCATGCAATGCAATATATGTATTCCCCTTTGACTGAGGACTTCCGTTAATCATCAGAACTTTCATCTCTCCACAACCTTTCTTCCTTAATCATTCATTTTATCTTTTTATTATATTCTGAAAATATCCAGAATTACAATAGCATAATTCTTATATTTTTCCAAGGATGTTTTACCGCTACTATTCAGATGCACCACCAGAAAACCGAAAACTGCCAAACAAAAAGCGTGTCCTGTTTCCCTTTTCGCGGAGCAATACTACGGTTTTTCTAAAATGCAAAAAATGAACGCAAAAAAAGGAAATCTTTTTATGATTTCCCTCTTTTTCTCCGGCAGAGAAAATAAGGCGGCAGCACTTGCTGTCGCTCCTTGGCAGTTTTGCTAATTTATACCGACAGCAACATTAGCCTGAAGACTTTTTAGCATTTGCAGAGTATCGTCCATATTATTCATATGCCATCTACCGGTTGCTCCCATAAATGCGCTGACCCCTTTTTTCGGCGACAGCAGACATATTGTATCCGTATCAGTCGTAATTGAAACCATATAATTGGTTCCTTTCTCTGTAATTTCTACGGATTGGACAGAAGAATAGGATAGCTGCAACGCTACTTTATTTTCCAACGAATAGTATGCGACAGTCCCGGCAACAACATGCATATGCATTGGAATCAATACCAACTCATTCTTGCACATCTGCAAAATATAAGGCTCCGAACTAAAGAAATGTGCCAACTTATCCCCTAAATTATCATTTGGCGCATATTCCACAAGGATTGCTCTGTTCCCGACAGGCTCTAAGCCTATTTTCACAAGGTACTTACGCCCAGATTCGTCTAAAGTCATTTTTGCCATTTTTAATATCCTCCTATATCGTTGTGAAGTGTATTTCACTTCTATACAAATAGTAATTTATTCTTTTCTATATGTCAAGTATTTCTTGCATTTAGAAACAAACAAATAGCCATGCTCATTTTTGGTATTATGTGCATGGTAAATAGCAAGCCGAGAATCCCATTTATAATCCAAGAGTCCCGTTTTGTAACTGAAATTCCTGTTTTGTAACTGAAAGTCCCTGTTTGTAACTGAAATTCCCGT
>CAJSZQ010000024.1 GCA_910574185.1 Lachnospiraceae bacterium | reverse complement strand
CAGCAGCCATTCATCATCTGTAAACTTTGTACTCATTTGAAATACCTCCCTTGTGATATAAGGAAAGTATATCAATTGACTGGGAAAGATTCACTACGGTATGTTTTGTGTCGCTTACTTTTTTAGGGGTTCTTTTTTAATTATACTACATAACTAATATCACTGAAAAGGTGCAGGGTCTATTGAATTTTCAAGACTTTGCACCTTTTTTGCATCCCGATAATTTAATAGGGCTTTACACCACTATCACCAATTGATATAATGAAAATACCAAGTAAACAGTTCTTACAGAAAGTAGGTGAAAGATATGCCATCTGCAGCAGATATTATTAAAGATTATGTTACTGAATTTTCAAGACTTCAAGATTGGATGATACCAATAAAAGAAACCAACCCTGATACTTACAATTCTATGCATAAAAGATATATTGAACTAAAAGTAACTTTAACAAGTTTAGGGGTCAATCTTACTGAACTGGATAAAATCAAGGTGTAATAATTGAATACCAACCATAAAACCAAGGTGCAGGGTCTATTGAATTTTCAAGACTTTGCACCTTTTTATTTCATTTATGGAGGTTGAGCACATGAAAACATCATGAATCCTTTAAAAAGCATGAATCACTTATACATCATATCATACACTTCTAACAGCAAATCAGGAAACCCATAAGAAAATCCATGAATATATTCGACATTTTCCGACAGTTTTTCATTTTTTAATTGTCATATAATATAGAAACTACAAAGGATAATAAAAAATGAACTGGTTAAAAGAACTCTCATTAAACAAAAATCTAAACACAAATCTATCCGACTTTTTGAGCCAATACGGAACAACCGGTCTGGAACACGCACTGCAGCTCTACCAAAATACTCACCAGAAATACATATGCAAAACCAGAAAAAACATATCGCAAATTAATATATACGATATCTATTATTTAGAAATCCAAAAGCATAATATTACAATCCACACACAACACGAAATTTATCATAAATACGGAACCCTGGCTAATGAATTGCAAACTTTATCCCCCTATGGTTTTGTCCGATGTACGCAAAGTTGTATTGTATCATTAAGCAAAATCAAACATATCCTCCGCGACGATATTATTCTCATTAATAACGTCCGGTTACATATGAGCAGAGGATATGCTTCCCAGGTTATTATAGCTTTTTCTCAACATAGACCAAAATAACAACAAGAGTGCGCTCTGCGCACTCTCAGTGTGTCAGGGATATTAATTCAGGAAAAAGGAATCCTCCTCACTGGAAAACACTCCCCAATCTTCGTTGCCGCTACCCTCGCCTCTCCAGCTAAGACTTACATCTCCGAAAATTTCCTCATAATTATCCCATCCCATATTATCACATTCCTTCATGGCCTTTGCAAGCAGCCCTTCCCTCGCATATATGCGAATTGCTTCTTTCTCCATACTCTCCGAGGCTTCTTCCAGATTTTGTCCCCGCTTCCAGATTGTCAGTTTATCCTTGTTCGTTTTCCCACATACTTGAATCTCTGCACACCTCTGGGTGATTGACTCGCCGCCGTCGTTTGCAACCCCCTGCCTTTCCAGATTAAATATTATACTGACGCGCTTCCTTCGGAATATATTTTCTTCCCAAAATGCCGCCTTCCTGAACCTAAGCTCTTTCGAAGCCTCATCGGTACTTTCTGCTTCTTTACCTGCAGGAATAATCCAATCCGCTATCTGTTCAACACCAATTTCTTTGTCTGATTCTAACGTACAATAGATATCGCCGTTTTTCAACTGATACATCTCTGTCACATGGATATTTTCTGTAGGTATGGCATAGAACAGCTCGACGATTCCACTATAACCGTCAATTATCTGATACCCCATACTGTCTGCCGCCGCCAAAACAACACATAGCGCCGCAACTACAGATGCAAAAATTAATATGGTTTTGTAAGTAATTCTTTTGCTCAGTTTCTTCATAACCCAGACCGCCGCATCTTCCTGTTCATCTTCTGACGCTTCCGCCACTTTTTCAATAATCGGAAGTTTTTTCCCGGATTTATCATATACTTGCATACATTCCTCACAGCCTCGCAGATGTTCTTCTACCATCTCTTTGCTTTCATTCGTCAACACATCGTCTTCGTAAAGGACCAGCAGGTCCTGTACCACTGCACAGTCTCTCTTCATTTAAGGCACCTCCTTTATCATTTCCTGAATCTTTAATTTCGCCCGGTGATAAGTCACCCGCGCCCAGCCTTCGCCCTGCCCAAAGATTTCGCCAATTTCCTTAAAAGATAATTCTCCCAAAGTTCTCAGGGTAAATACTTCTTTATACGGCTCCTGCAATATATGCAGCACTTTATAAATAGACAGCGCCTCTTCCTTACGGATGCACAACACCTCCGGGCTGCTATCCATCTGCTCTCTGGCTTCTCCGACAGCACATGATTCTTCCGGCTCCAACGCTTTTCTGGTAAGATGCTTCTGTTTCTTCGCCCAGGACAAATACGCATTTTTCCCAATCTGGCAGAGCCAAGACTCAAGCTTACATTCACCTTTGAACTTGTTTATATTCTTAAGAGCCCTGTAAAATGTCTCCTGTGCAAGTTCTTCAGAAAGACTGGGATTACCGCTCAAGGACAGCAGATAATAATACACATCCCTGTAATACCGTTTGTATACATCCTCAAACTTCACGCATCTCACCTCCCTTTATATCAAGTAGACTCCTTACTCATCATTTCGTTACAGATATTTTGTAAATTTAACTCGAAAAATTTTCACATTTCCCAATGCGCCAAAAATGGACTGATATATTCTAATTATGCATCAGTCCATTCCCACATATTAAAATAATTAACTTGAATAAGTCTACTTTCTTTCACCTACTTTATACGTTAGGATACCCTATTCTCCATTTATCCCAAAAACTGAATCATCTCTTCTGTCCATGAATATGCAGAGTTCCCGAATGCCAGATAACATCCATGTCCGCCAGACGGATAAGTGCATAGTTTATATCTGACTCCTGCCGCCTTCAATGCCTCCCCCATCTTCAATGTATTAGAAACCGGTACGCAGGTATCGTCTTCACAGGCCCACAGGAACGTAGCAGGATAGTCCTTTGTAACGCACTTTTCTATTGACAAGGCTTCCCGCATAGATTCTTTCCCTCCGGTCAACGCCTGAAAGCTTCCTTCGTGACACTCCGCTCCAAAGGTAATCACCGGATAGCCCAGACAAAGCTTGTCCGGGCGTACATCCTCTGGCGATATCTTCTTTCCAGTCTTTTTGCTTAAATTTTCTACAATTTCCCTACAAAAACAGGGAAGGGAAGCACACAGATGCCCTCCGGCCGAGAATCCCATAAGCATCACATTGCGTGGGTCCGCCCCATATTCTCCTGCGTGTTCCCGAACATACTTTAGCGCCAGCGCCAAATCTTCCTGGGGCGCGGGATACCGCTCTGGCGCCGTTCGGTATTTCAGTACAAAAGCCACATAGCCCTTTGCCTCCATATAATTCATCACAGGACTTCCTTCTCCGCTGAAACACACTCTCTCATAAGCGCCGCCTGGACAAATGATGACCGCGGGACGGGCTGCTCTTCTTTTGACATCTGTCCCAAATTCATGAATCTGCTCTGTACTTTTTCCGGTATCCGCTCCTTGTCTGCAAGTGAATCCTACATTTCTCTTATATTCCGGCGTCAGAAGAAATACCGAAGCTTTCCCGCCTTTTTTCTCCTGCTCCGGCGTCCAATCTGTTCCCTCTTCCCACAGAGAAACACACCTCCTTCTACGACTGTCTGTGATATCCAGAACGGTCTGTACCGCATCCAAAAACTGATTAGTCACCTCTGTAAATAACCCGTCCCAGGGACTAACCGATATCTGCTCCGCCAAGGCTAACGGCATAGAACGAATCTCTTTCGGAAATAAATTCAAATTATTCTCTGAAAAAAATATCCTCAAATATTCTTCCATATCTGGATATTCCATTATATCGTTAAATGAATGATATCTGGTAAAATACATCTTTTTGTTCTCCTCACATTTGACTGCACCTATAGTATAAGCAATTTACGATGCAAATTCAACTTGACAATAAAATATAACAAAAAAGGATAACTTATGGTCTGATTCCACAGGTTATCCTTTTCTTCCTCTTATCCTTTTGTAATCTGCACAATTTCATACGGTGTTACCTATGCTCTCTTACACAGATTGCGAAGCACCTCTGCGTTAAGATTTCCACTCATCATCAAATATCCCGCCGCAAGTTCTGCACCATATTTTTCCATATAATTTGCAATTGCTTCTTTCATTTTCTTCATAACTACATTCTCCTTTTTTCTATTGGTTTATTGTTTCGACAGTAGTATCATACTACTCTCTAAATCGGAAATATAGAGCATATATTGACCATTTTTAAGTCAATATTGACTTCTATACTTCTTTCCACTATACTACTTTATGAACATGTTGATGGATTCGTATAAGCAGAACAATACACACAGAAAGGAAATGCATGATGAAAAACGCATTCTATGAAATATTTCACGAAATCAGCGAACTTGGAATCCAGCTTGCGTATCATACTATTCCCGGAGGTTACCATCCTCTACACTGGCATGAAGAAATGGAAATACTTTTTCCACTAAATGGCGACGCTGACGTTACCATAGACGGTAAAATTCATCATCTCAGACACCGCCAGCTCCTTGTCATTGAATCTGGACAGGTACACAGTACGGATACCCACAGCGACCAATTGATGTTTCTCTGTATCCATATCTCGAAACGCCTCATGCTGCATTATATGCCAAACGTCGAACTCTGCCGGTTTTGCTGTATTCCAGACGAGATTGCCGATGGGCAGTTTACAGAGTATCTACACATTTGCCAAATGGCCGAACAGTTAACCCGCCTCTATATTCAAGACGCCCCGGCCTCCCTTTTAGAGTCAGAAGGCATTATTCTGCAAATTCTGGCACATTTGATACGGCATTTCTCCGTCACTTCCGCACCGGAACTATCCTCTGCCAACACGCTTGCCCGTCAGAGACTTCAGGATATTATCACCTTTGTCAATGAACATTTTAAAGAACCTATATCCCTTCAGGATGGCGCCAGACTGCTTGGCTTTAACAAAGAATACTTCTGCCGTTTTTTCAAGAATAATATGGGGCTTTCCTTTTTGCAATATGTGAATGAGGTGCGGATTTCCCATATTTATCAAGCGCTTCAAAACACAAACGCCTCCATAACCGAAATTATGGAGGCAAACGGATTCACCAATCAGAAATTATTTAACAAAACCTTTAAAACCATATATGGCTGCACGCCTTCTGCCATCCGAAAGAATCAGAAAAAATAATGGCGGCAAAACTGTCCGAATGACGCGCTTTATACCTTAATACGCTTTAGTTAATATATGTACTGTGCGCTATCTGTTCTACAAACATCTTCTTTTTATCTCCGCTATAAATCTTCCGATTTGTCTGTACGCTGAGCTTTCCATCAGAATCATCTGTTATCTGCGTATCAATCTCTATGGCAGAATTGTCAGTCCTCGTTCCCCAGATATCTACCGTCAGGATATCCTCTGCATAATCAACATCAATCCGCACAGGATATTCTTTATTATTGCAAATCTTCAAATCCAGCATATCCCAGGCTACCGCCGCATCTATTCCCGCATCAATATAACTGGAAACATATTCGTGCTCCCATCTTTCTTTGATATCTAAATTAGCATACAGTGCCGCCGCAAAAATGGTCGATGACACTTGACAGATTCCGCCGCCATATGCCTGAACAATCTGCCCATCCTGTGTAGCATTTGCCAACTTATAGCCCGTCTCCGCCGTCTGTTCCCCTACTGTATCATTATAGGAAAAAATTTCTCCGCTTAAGAGAATCACGCCGTCGCATTTTTCTGCTGCAAGGCTTATATTGTCCTTACGGTTTGCCGTTCCTCTCACCTGTGTGCTATAAGTAGCAAGCTTATCCAAAAACAGGCGCTTCTCTAAATCCGCTGTAGTCACCTTAGGTTCTTCCCTTATAAACTCGATTGTAACGGTACTGCCTTCTTCCGCCGCCTCTAAGACTTTGCGGGCATTTTCTTTGTCAAACCGGATTCCTGCTACAGATTCTTTAATCTGATAGTTATTTGCCGAATCTAACGTGGCATTTTCCGGCTTTTTATAAATCTCCTGATAAATCATATCAAGCTCAACATCATCTACGCTGCCGGCAGAAACAGGACATTCTATTACCGAATAATCATCTGACAGAATCGCTGATTTCAGCTCTTCTTTCAGCTTAACGCCGTCTGCTTCTTCGCCTGCCGTTCCCATTGTGAAGACCAGGCAATCCTTTTCTGCCCGGTATACGGTCTGTTTTGTTGTTCCTTCGTCAGACAAGCCGCTGTCTTTTATCGCTGTTTCAAGCAGTTCTTCATTGATTGATACAGGAGCAGCTTTTCGAATATCTCCCGTCAGAAAAGATTTTATCAGAAAGTAACCTCTGGCAAAGTACGCGCTCTCCGTCTGCTTTTGGATATCTTCTACAACAGACTTATAGTCCCACTCTATTGCCTCTCCCACAGCAACCGGATACTCTTTCTCTCCAAGACGAACGGTTATAACTGCCGTATTCCGGCGCGAATCTGCTTCACGCTCTAAGAAACTCACCGCTTCCTGAACCTCCATCCCGCCAATATCAACTCCGTTTACCGAAGTACGCGGCAGTATACGCTCCTTATCCACTGCCGCACAACAGGCAAAATAACAGATAGCAAGAACAAATACTACTGCAATCGGTATGATTATGCGCTTCATCAGAGCCACTCCTTATCTTACTTTTTTATCCTTCTTAATTTATCATAGCACTACTTTATAGCAAGTGCAAAGTCCTCTTTCTAGATTTGTTTTTAATTTGTGATAATGTCATTACTATTCACGACCTGGAAGGCCGCTCACAACAGCAATTCGGGGCGACATTTAAAGTTTTGCTGCGCAAAAATCGCCCTTCACTCCTGAATCACGTTCTTACGGAATGCGCAGTTCAGCCCATTCCTGATCCATGAATAAGTTCTTATATAATGAAATAGACGATACAGCCCTGTAATCGGAGCTATACCGCCTAATTCAAAATTACTTCCTTATAACCGGAAACCCTTGAATCTCCGGGTTTTTCTTAGAGGCGCAGACCAGATTTGAACTGGTGAATCAGGGTGTTGCAGACCCATGCCTTACCACTTGGCTACTGCGCCATGTGACTCCACCGGGAATCGAACCCGGGTTACCGCCGTGAAAGGGCGATGTCTTAACCGCTTGACCATGGAGCCTTACGATAAACACATGAATAACCATATACAAAATTCTCACGTGCGATAATCATACTACCATACCCTGCTGCTTTTTGCAAGCACTTTTTCATTATATTTAGGAAACTTCAGGGTAACAGGTTACTGTTCACACATCGCCTGCCGGACGCGGGTTGAATCAGGAGCAGGTCTCTAAGCAGACGGAGTAACATTCCATTGAACTATCAGCTAACGCAGACTAAGCCGCTCAGGAAAGCCTTCGCGCCTAAGTCTGCATAAGCTGCTATTTCAATTCCATGAAAAGCACTCCTGAATTGTCTGCTCAGAGACCTGCTCCTGATTCAACCCGCTGTATACCAGATGACCTGTGAACTGTAACGGTAACAGTTCAGCCTTCCGCTTCACTGTTACGGAATCCGCCCATTTTAAAGTTTGCCTACGGCAAAGGGGCGGATTTCTGGCTGCTCAGGTTCACTGGCTGCTAACTGCGCAGCTGCAGGCTGAACTGTTACAACTTCAGTCCCTATATAATAAAAAACTCTGTGAGATGCACACTGGCACAAAAAAGAAGTATGCCGCGAACGACCGCGCCAGGCGCCAGAATATGCTGAAGTACATTTTTTGCTCTGAAATTAATCCTCATAATATGCTATCAAAAGGTCTACCAGTCTGCCATAGCTCTTCACCCCGTCCGTCTGACCGTTTACCTTAAGATACCTATCATTGATTTTTTCTGATACCTCTGCCGCCTTTCCCTCATAAGAAGACCAGAACTCACTGTTTGCCTGAAGATCTGGCGCCACCTTCTCTGACAATTCTCCCCGCATTTTTCTCCACGCCTCGGTATCCTCTCTGCGCAGCGCATTGGCACAGTGAATCCACCCCAGAAGGCTTCCGCTGTAGCGAAATTCCGGCGCGTCAGAGTTCATACACGCCAGATAAGCAATAAAATTCGCTTCTTCTTCCTGCATGAATCCTCTTAGATGAGACAGTTCGTGACAGGCAGTAAAAGGAATATTATAATCCACCATATCATTATTATAATTAGCCTCCACTGTAAAAGGCGCATAAATCCCAGACAAATTCTGTATTGACAGCAGCCAGGAACCGGCAAGCGCCTTTGGCTTCGGATAAAATCCCTCCATCCCCTTGTAATCCTCTCCAAGACTGTGCATCGCCTTTACTGCTATCCCGCTCTCTGAACCGTCCAGAATCATCAGGCCCTCTTCGTCTCGCTCCACCTGCCCAGCATAGGTATTGACTTCCCTGGTAAGTATTTCACAGACTTTTTTTAACTCATCCACCGAGTACTTTCCTGTCTCAATTCTTTCCTGCTCTGTAAAGGACAATCTCTGATAGTTGATTCCGCAATTCAACGTATAGAGGAAGAATAAAAGAGACGCCGCAAGCCACACACCGGAAAAGAAATGTGTAATCTCCGCCTTTCCCCCCTTTCTTGCCGCCAAACGAAATATCATCCGAAAGAAGCATGCTATTAAAAGAAATATTGTCACATACAGAAATATCTCCACCACCGAGACCGGAAACCAGCCAAATACTCTTCCCACTGACCCCACGATAACTGGATAAATATGTACTGCATACCACTGCGCCATTCCTTCTGCTTTCCTTGCAAGATACAGAAGCAAAAAAGAGGCTGCAAATAGTACAGCCCCACAGTAAAACCATGTCAAATTGTATTTTCTCCCTGTCTCCAAGTATCTCACCCATCCTTATCCTGCCGTACCTTGAACAAATCTCCCGCTGCATTTAGCACGCTTTGTGCTTCCAAAAAAGAAATACCATTCTATTCTATGATTTTTGCCGGTTCACAGTCACATTTTTCTATAAAGAACCGATACATCTCCGGCTCCTGGGAGGAAGCAGTCATCACACTGACCGCTTCCTTTTCCTCAATTACAAGATACAGAGCCTTCTCTCCCTGTTCAAACCACATCCGATAAGGCACTGGACGCCGTTTCCCAAGCTGGTAGGGAAGTTTGGTAACTGAAAAACAATATGCTCCGTTTTCCTCAAAAAAGATATAATTTAAATTGTCCTCAAACCGAGGCTTCTCTAAACATTCTATAATTGCTTCCCTGGATTTATTACAACGGAAAATCATCCTTGTTTTCATTTTCTTTAATAATCCCATCCAAATTTCTCCCTACGCCCTTTTTAGCCAGACAAATCCATGTCCAGGCAGCTTCACATGATGGATATCCACCTTCTGTCCGTCTACCAGACTGTTGAAATCTCCTACCTCTGGTACGTCAATTTCTTTTTCCCAGTCTCCAAAATTGAAAACTCCTACCATCCTCTCATTTTCTTTATCTCTGGCAATACATAATACGGAAATATCCGGCACGTCAATAATCCAAACGTCAGAATCTGCGTCAAATACTTTTTCCTGCCTGCGAATCTGCTCCAGTTTATCCAGGCTCTGAAACAGCTTCCCTGAAACAGTATCCTCTGCCTTTCTGCTTTCCGCCAGCTCCCAACAAAACGGACCTCTATGAATGTAACGGGAATCTTCCCATTTGGTCGGATGTTCCTTATATGTATAATCGTTTACCTGACCCACTTCATCACCGCTGTACAACATTGGAATACCCGTTTGCATCAGCATATATGCGTGCAGCATCACATCCATACGAACTGCATCTTCCATTTTCGCATTATTTCCCTCAAAACCGGCGCTCTCAATTCCGCACATGGACGCAGTAGTTCCGCAGAATCTTGCATCCCCAAGCACTAAATCCTCATTATATAGTTCTCCTCTGCTGACGCTTCCCTCGAATCTTCCGGTAAAATAATCGTTTAAATATCTCTTATGAGGAACTTCTTCCATCCCCCAGTATTTCAGCAGATTGTAGTCCAGCCCCCAACCGATATCATCATGACAGCGGAGATAATTTAAGAACGTGTACTCCTTGGGCAATCCATTTACAATATTCATCTGGTTCTTTAAGAGCCTTACATCTCTGGTAGCAACTGTATGCCAGGTGGACGCCATCGTCGTCACATTGTAAAGCATATGACATTCCGGTTTCTCCACCGTACCAAAATATGGCGCTACTTTCTCTGGCTCCATCACCACTTCACCCAAAAGCACTACGCCAGGGCACACAATTTCACTAATCATACGCATCATACGCACAATAGTATGTACCTGCGGAAGGTTCCTGCACTGAGTACCCAGCTCCTTCCAGATATAAGGAACCGCGTCAATTCGGATAATATCCATTCCCTGATTAGCAAGATACAGAAAATTATACATCATCTCATTAAATACCCTGGGATTGCCGTAATTCAAATCCCACTGATATGGATAAAAACTGGTCATGACATGATGTCCGATATCTGGAAGCCAGGTAAAGTTCCCCGGCGCTGTTGTCGGAAATACTTGCGGCACTGTAGCTTCGTACTGAGCAGGAATCTCATAATTATCATAGAAGAAATAACGGCTCATATATTCGCCGTCTCTCTGTCTTGCCTTCACAGCCCATTCGTGATCTTCTGAAGTGTGATTCATGACAAAGTCCATACACAGGTTCATTCCCTTATCATGGCATTCCTCCGCCAGTTCCGCTAAATCCTCCATGGTTCCAAGATCCGGCCTTACCTTTCTGAAATCCGCTACAGCGTATCCCCCGTCGGAACGGCCTTCCGGTGTATCCAGAAACGGCATCAAATGTATGCAGTTTACATTACAGTCCTCCAAATAAGATAGTTTCTCTTTAACCCCTTTAAGATTTCCTGCAAAATTATCAATATACAGCATCATGCCAAGCATATCTTTCTCTTTAAACCACTCCGGATTCTGCTCCCTTTTCTCATCCAAACGCTTCAAGCTCTGGTTTCGCATCTCATAATACGAGCCCATCTGCTCACAAAGCTCCATAAACATGCTGTCGTTTCCGTAAAGTTCCATATAAAGCCAGCGCAGCTCGTCATGATGCCGCTCCATGCGCTTCCGGAAAATGTCGCGCTCCCTCTCAGCCGCCTTTTCGATCTCTTCCTTTTTCTCTATTTCTTCTGCCTTCACAACTTCCGATTCTTTCTTCTCTATTACCTCTGCTTTCTCTTCTTCTGACTCTTTCTTCTCTATTGCCTCTGTCTTCACAACTTCCGGCTCTTTCTTCTCTGCTTTCTCTGCCTTCACAGCTTCCGATTCTTTCTTCTCCATTGCCTCTGCCTTCACAGCTTCCGGTTCTTTCTTCTCTATTTCTTTCTCTGAAATGGCGTCCGCTTTCTCAACTACTTTCTCTACAGCTTCCTCCACTATTTCCTCATTCACAACTGCTTTCTTAACTGTCTTGTTTTTCGCAGCTTTCTGCATTGCCCTATTTCTCTTTACTTTTGCTTTTTTTGCCATTTTTTCATTTCCCCCATTATTGCATTGTACTTTTCTATCTATATCATCCGGCTCGCCGGTAGTTTCTTTTTTCACAAGTCAGTATCCCGTCTCTTCCATCACTTTCCAAATTTCCGGGCCCCTCTCCACCCAGACAGCATTCATTCCTCGCTTACTCAGAATTTCATCACACTATCTGCATTTAACCTCGCTCGTCCATTATAACATTCTATCTTCAGTGTTGCAATATATGCCTCATTGCCAAAATAAACTGCAAACCCTAACCTTTATTATGAAAACATAAACAAAGAGCCGTTGCCTTATAGATGAAAGTCATCTTAATGCAACAGCTTTACTGTAATATTTTGCTTCGTATGATTACTGTCCACACGCCTCCTGGCGAACGCGGATTGTAATCCCTATTTTATCCAGAAATTCCCGCACCACTTTTCGGTAGCCTTCTGTATCCGCCATATAGCACAGGGCATGCCCTGCTCCGGGAACTGTAAAAATGTCTTTCTCAGCCCTGCACGCCCTGTAGTTTTCCCAACTCATCTCACAGGGAACAAATCGGTCGTCCTCCCCATGAATCAACAGTACCGGAATATTACATTTTCTGAGCGCTTCTACAGGGCTGCTTTCCTCCAAATCAAAATGTCCGAATACTCTGGCTCCTACTCTTACAACAGGATACAAAAAACCTATCGGAAGTCCCATTTCACCTATTCTTTTCTTTATGATTGCCTTGGCCGAAGAATAGCCGCAATCGGCAATAATTCCTTTCACATTGTCCGGCAAATCCAGATTCGACGTCATAAGAACAGCGGCCGCTCCCATAGACACCCCAACCAGTACAATCGGCACGTCTCTACCACATCGCTCTGTTATATAGCGAATCCATGCAAGACAATCATATCGCTCCCGAATACCAAAGCTAATCACATGTCCGTCGCTTTTTCCATGGGCGCGCTCATCAATTAACAAAACATTGTGTCCTGCTTCTCTCGCCAACCAGAATCCCCCGCAGAAATCCCGTTCTGCTACGCCATGATATCCATGGAAAAGAATTTCAACCGGCGCTTTTTCTGCCTGATGATAATATTTCCCATACAAATCAAGTCCGTCGTCAGAGCAAATCTTAACTTCCTCAAAGGGAATTTCCTTAAGCCTCTGAATCAGCCCCTCGGACAACTGGCGGTAACCCGTATACTGCTCTCCCTCCGGATATCCGATATGCTTCCTCTGTCTTCTGGAAAAGAAAAATATATAACGATATACTGCGGCAGTTACAATCCCTGCCGCAGCTATCAGGCCTGCCAATACGCCAGCCCGTCTTTTCATAAAATCTGCCCCCTCTTTACCACTGTTCTGATATTCAGCTCTTCATCCAAAAGTACCAGGTCCGCAGTCTTTCCTTCAGCAATACTGCCGTAATCCGCTTCTATTTCAAGACATCTTGCCGGATTGATTGTAACACAGGCAACCGCTGTTTCCAGGGGAACTCCCATATCCTTTACCACCGTCCGCATACAATCCATCAGGTTAGTCACCGAGCCTGCCAGCGCTCCGTCTGAAACTAATGTCGCGCGATTTCCCTGAACATTTACATCCAGACCGCCCAGCGTATAAGTTCCATCCGGCATTCCCGTAGCCCTCATACTGTCGCTAATCAGTACAATCCTGTCTTCTCCCAGCATTTTAAATGTAGCTCTGACTGCCGCCGGATGCACATGTACTCCATCGCAGATAAGCTCTGCCCACACATGTTCATTGTCCACCACAGCGCCTATCACTCCCGGTGTTCTGTGGGTAAAAGAAGACATAGCATTATACAAATGCACCGCATGATCCGCCCCTGCCTGAAAAGCCTCATTCGCCGTATCGTAGTCCGCATTTGTATGAGCCAGGGATACATGAACCTTATCCTTGACCGATTGTATAAATTCCACCGCTCCTTCACTTTCTTCTGGGGCAATTCCGATAAATTTCACCAATCCCTGTGACGCCTCCAGAAACCGCTCACAAATCTTTGAATCACATGGGATGATGTTGGCCGCGTCCTGCGCCCCCTTTTTCGCCCGGCTAATAAAAGGCCCCTCCATATTGATACCGACCAAATCTGCACGAAGCTTCTCTGCATCAGAGGCCTTCTTTCTCTCCATCTTCTCTCCCGGTTCCTCTTTATCCACCGCCTGTTTTCCGGCATATACTGCAGCAACAGACAAAATATCTTCTAATTCTTTCACCGGAAGCGTCATAGTTGCCGGCGCAATCGCCGTCACACCCACAGAAGCTTCATATTCGGTAATAATCTTTAATGCTTCCTCAGTTCCGTCACAGAAATCCGCTCCCATACATCCATGAAAATGCAAATCAATCAGCCCAGGAATTGCATAGCAGCCTTCTCCGTCAATTACTGCCTTCTCTGCTTCCATCTGTTCCCCACAGACATTTCCTTTTTCCAAATGCGCAGAAGGCGAGACAAATCTCCCACCTTCTATGTAAATACTTCCCTCTTTAAATTTTTTCTCTTCTGTATATACTTTTACATTCTTAACAATCATAATATTTTGATACAATCTCCTTCATCTGTTCCCACTTGTTCTCCATATCCTCCACAAGCTTAAACTGGGTCCGGCACCGGTCAAGATTATGCCCTTCTCTGTGGATTTTGAAATATACGTCTCCCTGTAGGTAGTCCGTCAGAAAACGCATTCCACATTCAAAAGTCATGACCTTTGCACCCATTGGAAGAAGTTCCATCTCTTTGGCAGTCAGCCTTCCGTCGCACCCTTCTATAAATCCTCTGGTATATGCCTCAAACAGCTCCATGCTACAGGATACTTTGCCTAAGTCTCTTTCATCCTCCGCCGCGGTACTTGCGCCGAACCGAATCGAATCCCCAAAATCATTGACGGCAAGTCCCGGCATTACTGTATCTAAATCTATTACACAGATTCCCTTCCCTGTCTTATTATCCATCATTATATTATTAAGCTTGGTATCGTTGTGGGTCACCCTGAGAGGCAGCTCGCCTCTCTCCTGACACTCTCCAAGATAACCTGCCAATTCTTCTCTGTCAAGGACAAACTGAATCTCTTCCTGAACTTTCGCCGCGCGCCTCATCACATCATCCTGTACAGCCTTCTTAAAAATCTCTAGTCTAGCCTTGGTATCATGAAATCCCTTAATAACTTCAAAAAGCGTATCCGCCGGATAATCTGCCAGAAGTTTCTGAAAATGTCCAAAAGCCACTCCGCTCTGATAAAACTGTTCCGGATTCTCTACCTGGTCAAAACTGGTGGCGTCCGTAATAAATACATAAGAGCGCCAGTAATCTCCAAAGGAGTCTTTGTAATAAGGCTTGCCGTCCAGCGCCGGAATAACATTCAGAGTCTCCCTGTCTGGGTCTCCGCCTTCTTTCGTAATCATGTCCCGAAGATACGTAGTCACGCCCATAATATTCTCCATCAGCATAACCGGATCTTCAAATACTTTCTTATTCATTCTCTGCAGAATAACCTTCATATTTCCCATTTTACGAACCTCGAAGGTCAGAAGAAACGTATCGTTAATATGCCCGTTTCCAAACGGAATATCTTTGATGAGTCTTCCCTCGTACTGAAAATGTGCAATTGCCTCGCCTTTCTGCGCTCTTATTACCTGTGCCATAGCTTCCCTCCTATAGACCAGCCTATCTGCTACATTGTTGGCCCAATATACTTATTCTTACGGACTTTATGTTGCAGTAAATACAAAGTTCTGTGTAAACTGCAACCATCTTTGTACATTCTATTATAAATTTGCACAAAAAGCTTTGTATTATAACTTTATATTTTTATATTATCTGCTTGATTCCATTGCATTTTCAATTTATTTGCATTATTATATTTATATAAAATAGCCAAAACATAATTCACAGTCATCTACGGAGGCATTATATGGGATATAACGGAATACAATTAAAAGATTCTATTTCTATTGGTAAAATCTACAGCATTCACTACTTTGAATACATGAGTACCTTTTCTTTCATAGGCGAGACCCATGATTTTTGGGAATTTATCTGCGTTGACAAAGGCGAAGTCGACATTACTGCCGGCGTCCATACTATAAAGCTCAAAAGAGGGGATATAGCCTTTCACGAACCAAACGAATTTCATAACGTCAGAGCGACCGGTGAAACCGCCCCGAACCTAGTGGTGATTTCCTTCGGATGTGACAGCCGCGCTATGTATTTCTTTCGCAACAGAGTATTTAAAATAGACGATGCCGAGCGGGAACTGCTTGCCAAGATTATCATTGAAGCCCGCCATTGTTTTGACTGCCGCTTAGACGACCCTTATCTGCAGAATATGCCTCAGAAGAAAGAAGAGGCTTTTGGCTCAGAACAATTAATTCGTTTGTATTTAGAGCAATTCCTGATTCATCTTGCACGCCGTTATGAGAGAAGAGGAAAAACTTCAATCGCAGCGACTCCTAACAGCACCAAAGCCACCAAGGCCAAAAGCGATTTGGAGATTTATTTGCGCGTTACCGAATATATGGAATCCCAGCCAGCTTCCAAGCTGACTATCGAGCAGATTTGCCGCGACAATTTAGTAAGCAGGTCCCATTTACAAAAAATTTTCAAACAACAATCCGGTCTGGGAATCATTGAATATTTTTCCCATATGAAAATCCGATTAGCCAAAGAATTAATCCGGACTCAGCATATGAATTTTACACAGATATCCGACATTCTCGGCTATGCGTCTATCCATTACTTTTCCAGACAATTTAAAAAAGTAACCGGAATGACTCCATCCGAGTATGCGTCTTCCATCAAGGCAATGTCTGAACAGAATTTCCGGGATTGATGAACACGACAAAAGGGGCCGTAAAATAGTCCCTCCTACAATTTAGAAAACAACATTTTACAATGCATAGTTGCTTCATGCAGGTAATTGTGACTTTTTACAGCCCCTGATTTAAATAAACAGAGTTCTTTTTCGTCCTTAATATGTTATTTCTACCGGAATCCCCTTCTCTGCCGACTCCAGTATCGCCAAAATAGCTATAGCCGTTCTTCTGGAATCTTCAAGAGTTACCCGAAATTCTCTTCCGTCCACAAGACGGTCCACGAAATCGCGAATGCTCTCATAGGAGAGTCCCTTGCACTTGTCGAATACCATGTTAGATACCAGAATATCCGGCACGCTGGAGGATTCTTCTGTAATCTCTTCAATCAGATTGTGTGCAGAAAGATTCAACTTAATCATCCCCTCCGTACACATCACATCACAGAGAAAATCATTCACATTCCTATTTCCATTCGGCGTAACCCATCCATTTTCCATATGAGCCACTACGCCATTTTCAAATTCAATCGTAGTCAGGTATATATCCGGTACATCCACGCCTCTTTCTTTCAGAAGCCCTTCCTTTTTAACGGAATATACTCTCTTCGCTTCGGACTCCACCAGCCATCTTAAAGAATCCAGGCTATGACTGCCAAGGAACCAGAGAATTGACGACTTTGCCGCCCATGAAAGCATATCTGTCGCCACCCATTTCACATCGCTATGACGAATATATGCCGTATATGGTTTTCCAAGCTTCCCTGATGCAATCTCCTGCTTAGCCTTATTAAACGGCGCGTTCCATCTGTTATGAAGATCCACCATACAACGCACGCCATTTCTCTCAACCGCCTCACAAATTCTGTCAATATCTTCCCTCGTGGTTGCAAGAGGCTTCTCAATCAGGATATCCTTGCCTGCATCAGCCATAGCGCAGGCAATATCCGCATGTGCAAAATCCGGCGTTACTATTGCAACCGCATCAATCTCCTCGTCCGCCGCAAGCTCCTTATAATCTGCATATACTTTGCGGATACCGTACTTGTCGGCTATCTCCTGAGCCTTCTCTTTATTCATATCACAGATGGCAACCGGATCCGCACAGATATGCTCTGCGTAAATTGACGCATGTGTCGCGCCCCATGTGCCGGCTCCCACTATACCCATTCTAATCTGTTTCAATTCCATAACTATCGCCCTTTCTTCTTCGTCTTCTTTCGTAACAGTTCAGACAAGCAGCCCTGTCTAAACTGTTAACTTTTCTTTCTACTGCTTAACAGCTCCGGCTGTCATGCCTCCTACCAGATGTTTCTGCAGGCCAAGGAATAAGATTACAACCGGAATTGTAATCAACACCGAACCTGCCATCAATGTTCCCCAGTCCGTAGCGTACTGGCCCTTAAAGCTTGCTATACCTACCGGCAGCGTCCAATTTCCATAGCTCTGCATAAAGGAGCTTGCAAACAGATACTCATTCCAGCCATTGATAAACGCAAACAATCCCGTAGAAACCAGCCCTGGCACCGTCAACGGAAGAACTACAGTGGCAAAACAACGGAATGTCCCCGCGCCGTCTACCCGCGCCGCTTCTTCCAAAGAGATTGGAATCGAATCAAAAAATCCCTTCATCATCCAGGTACAGAACGGCACTGTAAAGGTTACATAGGCAAGCATCAGTCCTGTCTTTGTATCCAGCAGATTAAAGTTTCCCATAATAATGTACAGCGGAATCATAAGCAGGGAACCCGGAAGCACTTGGGTCGTCAGCACAACATAAGACAACGCCCCACGTCCCCTGAACCGGTATCTGGAAATACCATATCCCCCAAGCACAGCAATTATCATAGAAAATACAGTTGTTAAAAACGCTACAAACACGCTGTTTGCCGCCCACTGTTTAAAATTAAAGGTAGACGTCTCCGTTGTGAACATATTAATATATCCGGATGCCGTCGGCTCCTTCGGAATAAAGCTAGGCGCCGCATTATAAATCTCCGAATTGGTCTTAAAAGACGTAGACAGCATCCATATAAAGGGGAACAAAGCAAAAATACATACAATAATCGTTAATATAATTGTTATTGCTTTTCCTGTCTTTCTTGTCTTCATTATACATCCTCCTCCCCTCGGTTCACTGCTTTGAAATAGAAGAATGTAAATACCAGCGAAACCAACAGCATCAACATACCGGCCGCAGCAGCTTTTCCAAAATCAAAGGTCTTAAACGCTGTCTGCTGAATGAAAATCGTCAGGATTTCCGTAGCCCTCGAAGGTCCGCCCTTAGCCAGAACATATGCAATTGCATAATCTTTAATCGTCCAGATTACCAACAGCAGAAATACTACCGTCGATACCGACTTAATCCCTGGGATTACAATATAGCGTACCTTCTGAATCCAAGATGCACCGTCAATTTCCGCCGCTTCAAACAAATCTTCTGAAATACTCTGCATCCCTGCCAAAAGCATAATCGCAACAAACGGAAATCCCTTCCAGATATTGACCACCATGGCAGCCGGAAGAGCAACCTTCACATCCTGAAGAAAAGCAATATTCTGCGACAACATCCCCGCATTATTCAGCAGGAAATTAATAATACCATAATCCCGGTCATACATCAGCATCCAGACCAGACACGCCACAACTTCAGGAACAGCCCAGGGGATAATCACAAGCGCCCTCGCCAATCCCCTTCCTTTAAATTGCGTATTCAGCAACAATGCTGATAGAAAACCAAGCACATATCTTCCAATTACCGTTACCAGGATATAGATTACTGTTACCTTCACAGAATTGTAGAAATTCTCATCAGCCAGCAGATTCTGGTAATTCTCTAATCCCACAAAATAATGCCCGTCAGCAGACGGCCGTACAATATAATAATATTGAAAGCTCATAGCCGCAGCCTTTACAATCGGAACTAGAAGAAAAACCAGCAATATCAATAGCAGCGGTGCAAGGAATAAGTATGGTTCCATATTCTTTTTTAACTTTCCATTCTTATTCATATCCAACTTTCCACTCACTTCCTGAAACCTCTCACTCATCTTCACCGCATCCGGCCTGCCAAAAACTGCTCTCGCAAAATGCCGGATACATAGCCGCCGCAGTCTCTTTAGCAATGCCGCGGACAGCAAAAAAATACTCGTTATATGCAAGAATGCCAGATACCTGGCATTCTTGCATAACCTCTCAATTAAAAATAAATCCTTTTAAACAAACAGACTATTCGTTATCTGCCCATTACCTCTTCAATCTTCTTCTGAGCATTATCCATCTCTGTCTGAACGTCTGCCGCCTGCTCTGAGAACATCTTCTGTCCGGCATCCAGCATAATCTGAGAAATCTCTCCCAGCTCAGGGATGTTAGGATCTGCAACAAGTTCTACATAGTTATTCTGCATAAAGTCAACAATTGCATACTCCAGCTCATGATTCGCAATATATTCTTCGCTGGTTGAATAATCAGTATTACTTGGAATCATACCACAGTCAGCAATGATTGCCTGCGCTTCGTCACTTGTCATCCACTCCAGGAATGCATAAGCCTCATCCGGATGCTCGCAGTCCTTATTAATCATAGTAACCAGCGGATAGTTGGTCGGATTCGGCTTATAGGTCTCGCCATTATATACGATATCCGGCTGTGCAATAATACCTACATCCTCTAATACATCCTCACTGGTCATACCTACAAACCATGGTCCATCCATACAGAACGGAATCTGACCGTTCCAGAACATCTCGCGAGTTTCGCTCTTGTCGGTTACAAGCGTAGCAGCCTTATCTTTCAGGATGTAATCCTGCCACCACTGAGCCGCCCATACATTACCCTCGTTATTCACATTCACGTGCTCTGCATCATAAGGACCGGCAGCGTCATCTGTAAAATACAGTCCTCCAGAGACCGGTCTTGCAATCAGACGGCTCCACTCGCTGATGGTAAACGCATGCGTTCCAGATACGGCTGCAGTTGCATAGCCGCCGTCCTCTGTAAACTTTAAGCTTGCTTCCCGGAAATCATCCAGTGTCTTGATAGACGCCGGGTCAATCTTCTTATCTTCCAGCATAGACTTGCGGTAGAATATACCGGTTGTTCCCCACGCATAGCTTGAAATCGCCAGGGTCTCACCGTCAACCACACACATATCCTGACCTGTAAGCTTGCCCTTAAGCTCATCGCTCATATAGTCGTCCAGATTCACAAAAGTACCGTCCTCTTTCAGCGCATGATAGGTAGAAATATTCTCTGGATATACCTGAATCATATCACTTGCCGTCCCTGATACAATCTCATTGGTAATGTTATCCCAGTACCCGTCGTAACCTGCTCCCAGAACTTCAATCTCAATGTCCGGATTCTTCTCATTGTAAGCTGCAAGCAAATTATCAATTGCCTTCTGATGAGGCTCTTCCACATACACTGATGTGGAGAATGTCAGCTTAATCTTTCCACCGTCTCCGCCTTCATCCTTCGCGTCCTTCTCGCCGCCGTCTCCGCCTCCGCATGCCGTAAGGCCAGCTACCATAGCCGTACATAACAGCACTGAAAGAATACGAGTTCTCTTCTTCATAATTCATCCTCCTTTTTACAAAAATTTCTTTTCAACATTGTCTCACAATCTTGCACAAAAATCTTTGTCTAATGAGGCTCTTATTTTGTATTATCTGCACACCTTTTTTGCTATACCAGTATTTTCCTAATATGTATTTTGTGCAACTTGCACACTACTCCCGTTCTATCTGGGAAAAAGCCGCCGCGTCAGCCACCACCGTCACATCTGGATGCATTTGAAGAACAGAAGCCGGAATCTTTGGAGTAATGGGACCATAAAGCGCCTTTTTAAGAGTCTCAGCCTTATCTTTTCCACTGACAACCAGCAAAATCTTCCTTGCTTTCATAATCGTTCCAATCCCCATACTGTACGCCTGTTTCGGTACATCATCCGCCGATTCAAAGAATCTCTTATTCGCCTGAATCGTGCTCTCCTGCAAATCTACGCAATGAGTCGCAAGATCAAACGCCTCTCCTGGCTCATTAAATCCAATATGGCCGTTGTGTCCCATTCCAAGAAGTTGTAGATCTATCCCTCCAAGCTTCCGAATCAGATTCTCATATCTCTCACATTCTGATTTACTATCCTCTGCCAAACCATCTGGAAGATACGTATTAGAGGCCTCAATGTTGACACTGTCAAACAAATTGTCACGCATAAAAAAATCATAACTCTGATTATTCGTCTTCGGCAATCCCTTATATTCATCCAGATTCACCGTTACAACTTCCGAGAAATCCAAATCTCCCTTCCGGTACCATTTTACCAGATACTTATAGAGACCAATCGGTGTGGAACCGGTTGCCAGTCCCAGAACACAGTCTGGTTTCATCGTAATCTGGGCAGCAATAATCTTCGCTGCTTTTCTGCTCATTTCCTTATAATCCGACGCTTTACAAATCTTCATAACCTATACCTCCTTGGCGGAATAATTGTTATTACTCACTCTGTGACCAGTAACGAATTATTCCTCTCTTTCTAAAATTAATGTAACAAAATCCAATTTTCAAGGCAATAACGCCCAAAGCAAAACAATCGATTGTGCAAATTTTTGTGCAAATTGTGACACGCTTTTTTGCGAAAAATGAAATATAATAACTATTGCATTACGATGCATACTCCTGGCAGGGTATCATCTCTTATATCAGGTGATACCCGCAAATAGAACATGGGCGTCTCTTAAGCCTCCCCCCGGCTTTCGAGATGCCCATCATTTTATCTGTCCGCCGCAGTTATTTACAGCAGTCCGCCTTCTTCAGACAGGACTGCTGTTTTTTTCTATCGCTTTGCATCCTAATACAAAAATCTGCAAGCCTAGCGTCACGTTCACATTTCGCTAAATGGGACAAAACGCTAGCCCTTCACGCCGCCGGATGAAAGACCACTTACCAGATTCTTTTCGATAATTGCAAATAAGATTACGACTGGAATGATTGCAAACAGAGAGGCTGCAAACAAATACTGCCACTCAATCATATTGTAACCGTTAAAGATATTGATACCAACCGTCAATGGATTATTTGTATCCGTCGCAATTATCGTTAACGCAACCGTATACTCATTCCATGCATTAATAAACACGAAAATCAGAGTCGTCACAATCCCCGGCGCCGCCACTGGAAGCAATATCTTAATCATCGCTTCCAACCGGCTACATCCGTCAATCTTCGCCGCCTGTTCCATCTCTGGCGAAATACCGATAAAGGTTCCCCGCAGAAGCCAGATAGTAAACGCCTGATTGAATGCCGCATTGATAAAAATCAACCCAAGAATACTGTCAGTCAAACCCAATGTCATGATAACCTTATAAATACCAATCAGCAGCACAACCGGCGCAAACATCTGCGATACGATTACAAAACCCAGAAAAGCAGTCTGTCCTTTAAATTTCATCCGAGACAACGCATATGCCGCAGGAATACCACAAAGCAATGCAATCACTGTGGACCCTCCAGCAATCAACCCGGAATTTATCATATATTTCGCCATCGGCGCTATTTTCCAGATATCTATAAAATTCGACCATAAAGCTTGAATCGGCAATACGGTTCCATTTGCAGAGAATATTTCTGAACGGCTCTTTAATGCAGTACAGAACATAGCAAAATATGGATACAGTATAACGATACATATAATAAATACAACCAGATACAGGAAGATTCTTGACACAAGCCTCTTACCGTTAATAGCTCTATTAGAGGTTTTTTCCATTCTAGTCATCTCCCTTCCTTAATGTTGATACCATGTAAACCATTGCACAGGCCAGAAGAATCAGGAAACCAATCACAGACACCGCTGCTGCCAGTCCCTGCTTCCCATTATAGAAAGCCAGCTTATATAGATATGTAACCAGCGTATCCGTTCGGTTTCCGGGATCTCCCTTTGTCATGTTCCAGATAATTGGAAATGAATTAAATACGTAAATAATATTCAATACCGTACTAACCGTCAGCGACGAACTTACCAACGGAATGGTAATCCGAAACAATTTCTGCCAGTAATTCGCACCGTCAACCGTCGCCGCTTCATAATAGGTTCCATCAATAGACTGAAGCCCCGACAAAACCGTAAAGGTAACGAATGGAACCGTAACAAAAATACCACAGGCAATCTCCCAGGCAAACCACAGCTCTGGCGTAGACGTCCAATTCACCGCATGATCAATAATTCCCAGTTTCTTCAGCAGAGTATTCAACGTACCGTAATCTACATCAATAATAAACTTCCAGATACTTGCCTGAACAACCAGCGTAGTCGCCCAGGGGAACACTACGATTGCCCTGGCAATCTTACGTCCTTTAAATTCATTATTTAAAAGAAGCGCCAAAATGAATCCCAGCAGAGTGGAAAGTCCCACTACTGCCACTGTCCAAACAAGCGTATTCTTCAAAACCATTCCGAAAGTAGGCATTGACAGCACTTTTGTAAAGTTCTCAAATCCTACGAACCCTTTAATCAGACCGGCCCTTGTAACTTTACTTAACGCCATCCGAAATACAAACCCAATGGGAATTAATATAAACACCGACATTAGTATAATACTGGGCAAAATCCAGATATAAGGTTCTATTTTTTGTATATTTTTCTTCACAAGTTCACCTCATCAAATTATAAATGGAATATCACTTAAAGACCCTTCCTCAAAGATAAAAATGAGCCGAGCCAATATCAGCCCGGCTCTGTATCCCGCCCCGAAGCAGGGATTCAAATTCTTACCATAAAACTCTTTCCATCTGATTATTCCATCTATGGAGCAATCTCTGCCTGTAAATTATCAAGCTGTTCTTTAACGCTCTCACCTAACAATGCATTCTGCTCAACGTTAATAACGCCCTGTTTAACGTCTGCCCATTCAGCCTTAGCCGTTGGATAGAACTTACAGCTTCCTACAATTTCAATCCACTCAGCCATCGCCTCGTCTTCTGCTGCGAGAGCTTCGCCGCCAGTAGTAGTTGCAGGCAGGAAACCTTCCATGTCAACCCACTCTGAATAACGTGCGTCTTCATAGAAATAATCAAAGAATGTGGTAATTGCAGCAAGCTCTTCATCTGAGTAATCATTGTCAAAGCACATGAATCTGTCCATAACGCCCTGAGCTATAGAAGTACCGGTATTACTTGGAATTGGAGCGATACCATAATCTACTTCATTGCCATTCTCAGCGATGTATGTTGGAAGGCTGTTCGGTGCAATCAGCATAGCAATCTTGCCAGTACCAAAGTTATCCTGCAGTTTATAACGTGTCTCGGTTGCCGGATCTGCATTGGTATAACCGTCATTAATAAGACCGATTGCATACTCAATTGCTTCTACATTCTCTGGACTGTTCAGCGTCCAGTTGCCGTCTGCATCTGTGAAATCTCCACCGTTGTTCCATACGTAGTAAGAGAATGCAGCCTGTCCTTCGTCTGTAGTCATATCAATACCCCATGGGTAAACATCCGGGAACTTCTCTTTAATCTTCTTGCAGGCTTCTGTCAATTCATCCCATGTAGCAGGAACCGTCTCTACTCCGGCATCCTTCAGAATCTGCTTATTATAGAACATCGTACGTACAGAAGCAAGGTCTGGAATTGCCCAGATAGTTCCGTCAATCTCTGATTGCTGCAGGAACGCTTCATACATCTTTCCATAAGTCTCTTCTGATACATAATCCTCTACCGGAAGAAGCAAATCATCAGCCTGATAATCAGCAAATACATCAATATTCAGAATATCCGGCGCATTTTCATTTGAAATAAGCGTTGTTACCTCTTTAGAAATATCATTCCAGGAAACTACCTTTACCTGCAAATCAATGTCAGCGTTATCTTTCTCGAAATCTGCTTCAAATCCCTTCCACCATTCTTTGGTATTCTGACCATACTCAGCCGCCACTACACTAATCTCTGTCTTGCCGCCGCTCTCTCCTCCTTCGTCCTTAGCTTCACCGCCTGAATCTGCTTCAGAACCGCCTCCACATGCAACCAGCGATAAAGCTGTCACCATACTCAGGGAGAGTGCAATAAATTTTTTCATACTTTTCCTCCTTCTAAACGCATTGTAAATATCAAAATACAAACATTTGTCATTCCTATCAATAAAATATTTCATACAATTAACCGAATTGTCTATAAAATTATTCTTACTCGGTCTCATGATACGCCGGCGAAAATATATTACAAATAGCACAAATAAATAATACAAAATACCTTGACATTTATACAATACTACCAATTTGTTTAAAATTATATTAACATGCCGCCCAACAAGTGTCAATATCCGGAATAGAAAATCTTAAACTTTTATGAACAATTTACCAAGTTTGTCAGAAAAACCAATAAAATGTCACAAAATTCTTACAAAAGCCCCGCCAACTATCTTTCCCTTATGAAACAGCTAAACGGCCATAATGGGATACCTGCTTATGAAACGACCGAATGCCCACAATGGAACGCCCCTGGGCATATTAAAAAAGATTGTGCGCCGACACAATCTTCAAAAATAACTGTTATTTCATTCTATTCTTCATTGTCGAAATACCGTATTACTTTACATGGGGTTCCCACCGCTACACAATTAGCAGGAATGGAACGGTTTACAACGCTTCCGGCTCCGATTACGCTATTTTCCCCTATCGTAACTCCTGGCAGAATAATACTCCCTCCTCCAATCCACACATTGTCTTTAATTTCAACCGGACTTGCATAAGTTCTATAATAATCTGTCTTCTTTTCTTTCCAGTCTGAGACATATCGTTCCTTCGGCAATACCGGATGCGTGGCGGTATAAATTTGCACGTTTGAAGCTATCAGCGCCTGATTCCCTATCCGAATCGGTTTGTTGTCTACGAAAGTACAGTTTATATTAATGATTACATCATTTCCGATAAAAATGTTACTTCCATAATCGCAATAGAACGGCGTATCAACTGTTACATTCTCTCCTATACTTCCTAGCAATTCCCTTAGAATCCGCCCTCTCTTTTCCTTATCCCTATAATCTGAAAAATAATATTCTCTTGTTAAGTCTCTTGCACGTGCAATCTTTTCTAAGACTTCCGCATTCGCTGGCGGAATATAATCCATTTCCTCACATCCCATAACCATTCATTCCTTTCTCTTGAGGCGAGGAGCATGGTTATACATTTATACCAAGCTCCCCTGTATGAAAAAATATATACATTACGCCGGCTTCCTTACAGATATAATTATAAGACTGTACAATTCAATAAAATATCTTATATCTGCCGTTTTCTATCATCATTCTGCCATTCACGCCGATATTCCAAAGGAGTACAGCCCATATATTCCCGAAACACCTTTCCAAAATGACTGCTGCTTCCCAAACCGCATGACCGACCAATTGTCGTGACCGACTCCTGCCCCCTTGCCAGCATCCGGCATGCCATCTGTAAACGATAATTTTTCAAATATTCTGCAGGCGTAATGTGCAGACAGTCGCGAAACACACGAAAACATTCCCTCTCGCTCAAGAACGCAGCGGCGGCAAGCTCTGAAACCGATAGTCTCTCTGCGTAATGTTCGTGAATATAAATTATCATCATCTTAATCTTGTCATCGGTCTTATCATACCCTCTCTTTTCCTGAAGAGCAGAATATAAATCCTCAAAAATTGAAATCCATATTTCCGTCAATCTCTCCCGCAGCTTAACTTCATATCCAAACTCCTGCTCTGGAAGCCGAAAAGCATCCCGTATCAAGGACAAAATCTTCTTATGCTGGGGATTATCCGGATAGAATGAAAGAATCTCTATTTGAGGAGACATTACAACCGGCAGAAAATATTTTTCTTCTATTTGGCTTCCCCGCTCCCCCGCAAGAAACGACACATCAAAAATATGAAGTTTCTGCACAATCCTCCTCCCCTTTGGTTTTGTCATATGCAGCACATTGGAATTAACCATTCCCCCTGTTCCCTCTGGAAATAGATACTTTCCTTTTGGCGTATGGTATTCCAATCCTCCCATATCCATAAAAAACAGCTCTATAGCCTGATGCCAGTGCCAAGGCACAAAACGTCCCTCGTATCGGTCCAACTCTGCACTGGTAGCAATGTAGGGAAACTTTGTAGTAAAGTCAGGCAGTACTTCTTCTCTGCTGCCAGTATAAAACTCTATGCCTCGAATTGTTTTCATTCTCATTTACCCAGCCGCATGTCCATGCGCGCCAAAACGGATTCCCAGCTTCGTTCTTCTCTTTCTGCCTGCCGGAAATTCCATATTCATTACCATAATAGAGCCCAATACCAGCAAAATTCCGGCCATATTGCTCAATCCTACTTTCTCTCCAAACACCAGTACGCCGATTACCACAGCGATTACATTCTCCACAGACGCTACCACCGGAACCTTGCTGCTCTCTTTAATTCTGCTGACGCCGCTGAAATAAATAATATAGCAGATTCCCGTAGGAATCAGCGCATAGATAAATCCATAAAACAAAATCCCCGGTTCCAGCGGATTCTCAACCGTCGTCCATGGGCACCCAAACAGTCCCAGAAAAATTGCTCCAAATAAGAAATTGTAAGTCGCCACCACATAGGGAGACGCCTCCCCTGACGCAATCCGCCCAAATATTCCTACCAGAGAATAGCAGACCGCCGAAGCCAGTCCAAATAACAGCCCTGACGCCGCCAGAGACACGCCGTTTAAACTTCCTCCGGTAACCGTCAGCGCACACCCAATCAGGTTCAGCGTCATTGCCAGATATTTATTCGGCCCAAATTTCTCACGAAACAGAAAATAAGAAATCATACTGGCAAATGCCGGAGACATATAAGTCATCACGCAGGCAAAAGATACCCCCAGCGAATTAATCGCAGAACTGTACACATAATTATAAAGCGCCTGACACACCAGCCCCAGAAGCGCACAGGAAACCAACGTATTCCTGCTTATCCTGAACGCCTTCGGCCCCTCTTTTATAAATGTAATCACAGTCAGAATCAGAAAGCTTAACACAATCCTGACAAACCCCGTATATGCCGAGGACGAACCGACCCCCTGCATGAGCTTCACAAACAGCCCGTTCGTCCCCCACAGACACCCCGCAACAAAAATACATCCATAGCTCTTCCATGCCCCATTCATTAGTAAATTCCCTCGCATTCTCTGAAGATTACTCTCATATCTAAAAACACTCTATGAGAGAATCTATCACCGGAACATTGAACTGTCAATATAATTGTATCATCTGATTTCTTATACACACATAAAACTTTCTTATCTTCTTTTTGACGGCATTCATTTCCTTTTGGTAATTCTACACAACACAAAAGAAAAATTTCAGATTTTCTTAAGATATTTCACAAAGTTTTTAATACGCCGACACATTCCATTCATAATTATCTGGTATAGTATTTTTATCAAATGAAGACGGCAGTTGTGCTATACAGGGGAGTAAGTATGATTGCTGGACTTCGACTAAAAACAATTACCTTTACATATATGAAACCAAAAGCCGCGCTGTTATATTTTACCAGCGCGGCTTTTGTTTCGTGCGCAACCGCACATCTATTTTATAAATAAAATTATGACGCCATTCTCAGTGAATCGCATTTACCGGACAGACTTTCTTGCACGCCCCACACCGGATACATTCTGGATGATTTGCATTGTCCACCGGATTCACCTGCATCTTACATACTTTTGCACAGGCCGCGCAATCCACACAAGTCTCCTTATCCACCCGATAACGAAATACCGATATGGGATTGAATATCGAATAAACAGCTCCCAACGGACATATATACTTACAAAAAGGCCGGTATATCAGGACTGACAGAAAAATTGTTACCAATAGCGCCGCATTTTTCCATGCATACAGCCACCCTAAGGCGCTATGCATAGATTTATTCAGCAGCACGAGAGGCAGTCCCCCCTCCAGTGTTCCCACAGGACAGATTAACTTACAAAAATAAGGCGCGCCCTGCCCAAGAATATCCACCACAAACATGGGCAGCAGCACAACAAATATCACCAGAATAACATACTTCAATTTCCGAAGCAGCTTGTCGCCCTGGAAGGTCCTTAACTTCTTCGGAAAGGGAATCTTATGAAGCAAATCCTGAATCAATCCGAAGGGACATAAGAAACCACAGACAAATCTTCCCATCAATGCGCCGACAAACATCAAAAAACCAGCCGCATAGAATGCAAACTTGAAATTCCAATTGCCAATCACCGCCTGCATAGCTCCAATAGGGCAAGCCCCTACGGCTCCCGGACAGGAGTAGCAATTCAGTCCGGGAACACATAAATTCTTCAGCCTGCCCCTGTAAATCTTCCCCTGGACGAATCCCAACAGATAGCTGTTAGTAAAAAACGCCCACAATACCTGGACACCATGACGCTTCCATTCATTTGTGCCGATATATCTATTTTCATTTTTGTTTACGGAATGATTTATACCTTTGTTCTTATCCAATTCCAATACACTCCATGCAAATATTTACAGCTTTTTCTAAAACCACTGACATCTCTCCCCGGTAAATTCCGAAGCCCATCAGAATAAGCCCGGCCGTTGCAAACAGGATTCCAGTCCAGCGAGACTTTCTTAATCGGCTCATTTCTTCACTCCTTCCAGCTCTTTTTCTACAATAACCTTCCAGTCCCCAAGTGAATGCGCTCCTACATAAGCTTCGCCTACAATATTCCCGTCTGTATCTACAAAAAATGTCTCTGGAACCGCATCTACTCCTAAAAGCCGTCCATTCATATATCCTTTATCTGGTATCAGAAAAGGATAAGCCGCACCGGTCTCTTCAGCCAGCAGCTTCGCTTTCTCAACAACATCCTGTTTCGCGCTTTCCGACTTTTCCGCAGCGTCCAGAACAATCCCCACTACTTTCACTCCTTTATCGGACATTTCCTGACTCAGCTTCTCCAATTCCGGGATTTCTCTTACGCAAGGCGTACACCAGGTCGTAAATACATTCACCATGGTCAAATCACACTCTGCAAACATTTCCTGCGTATAGGTATTGCCCTCAATATCCTCCATTGTAAATTCTCCCAGATTCTCTACGCTATCCGTCTCATCTACGGCCGTTTTATCACCGGAAGATTCCTCTTTAGAGCCGCACCCACTCAACGCCAGCAAACCGCACATACTGCACAAAAGTAATACGCATAACATCTTTTTTCTTAATTCCATCATCAAATAACTCCTTTTCTATCATTGTAAGTCAAACTATTTTGTTTCATGTAAAATTTACCGAATCTTTAAGTGATTCAATTGCTTTTTTATATTCTTCCGGCAATTCCAGTTCCGGCTTGTCGTGAATCCGGAAAGCCAGCGCATCCGTTCCTTCCAGAACTTCCTTAAGCATATCCGGTATTTCTAACAGCTTCTTACGACAATAGAGCGCACTGTTTTCATCTCCCGCCTCCGCATAGAGCCGGATACCAGTGTACAGCATATCAAAATAATCCAGATATTCCTCCAGTTCATATCTTGCCAATGCAATCGCCTTCCGCTTGTATTCTATCATTGCCTCAAAATCGCCTTCCGCATATGCCAGTCTGGCTTTTGCACTATGTGCCAGCGAAACAGACTGATTCCAGAACAGAATCTTATCCGCCAGCTCTCCCATCTCTTCCGTATCTTCCGCTTTGGACAGCATCCCAAGCCATGCGCCGGTACACCCGGGATACACAGTGACCGCCGCTTTAAGATTCCCCGTCCGGTACAGCCCGGATGCAATACCAAGCCAGCAGTTCACAACGATAAGAATCCCGGCGGCTATCCGAAGCCACATTTTTTTGCAATTCTTCCATACCTTGCCCGTCTCCAAATCCATCGCCAGCAGCAATACGAACCCAATTACGATAAACTGCAAATCAAAATCAAACATGCTGTGCGCACATATGGCAAACAGTAGCGTACGGCCTGTCAACCCCGTTTCTTTCTTCATAAAACTCTTCACAACTGCCGCTGCAATTAATACCGCCGGAACCCATCCGATATCCAGAAGAACCTGCAGAAACTCATTATGAATATTCATAACCGAATAAACGCCTGTCTGAAATGAGCCTTGCAGATAATAGTATCCCATGTAGCCCAATCCAAAAGGATGCTTAAGAATAACCGGCAAAGCGTCCTTAAAGTAAAGCAAACGACCCAGAAATGTACTGGCATGGAAGGAAGACGTCAGATACCGCCCTACATTCGACACATTGCCAGTCAACACTGCATACAGACCCGTTACCGCCACCATCACAGCCAACAACAGAAGCAGAGCAACCCGAATCCTGCGGTTTTTATGAAAAATACTCAGTCCAAGCATGGTAATCAGAAGGATTACAAAAGCTGTACGGCTTCCTGTCAGAGCAATCCCGATTAGTAAAATCACATATCCGGAAAGCTGCATTTTGCTCCATGTATCCTTCCCCGCCAGTATCACGACGCCCGCAATCAGGAATAGAGCAAATGCATTCGGATACTGGAAAAATCCCGCAAGCCTTCCATTTACCAGAAAATACTTCTCCAGCGCCGGTATTCGGCTGAGTACGAAAGACAGCGCCGTCATCAGACACCCGGAAATCGGAACCATGTCCAAAAGCTTCGCTCTTGCCTCCGCCTTCTCCTGCATCAAGACCAATGCAAACAAAGACAGCGGAAGAAATTTTGCAAATCCAAATACAGCCATCCCATGGTCCACCGCCCAGACTGCGCTAATACCATACATCAGCGTCAGTACCAATACTGCAATCCATGTCAAATTAACCCGGAGCGTCAGTCCGCCGGTTCTCCCTGCAGAATACAGAAGATATCCGGCAAGAAATATGGCAAACACACAGGAAACCGCTTCGTAGAATCCTCCCCATATGAACGGAGCAATCAGCAAAAAGACCTGTAATATACGCGGGTCAGGCGCGGATGCAGTCGTATATGTCACAGCGGTGCTTTTTGATATATCGCATTTCTTTTTTACATTCTGATTTAACGGTTTCTTGTTTATTTTTCGCTTCTTGGACATTGCAATACCTCTTTAGATTCTATGGCGGAACATTATGTAATCTATTACAAAACATCCCATTTTAAAATACTATACCATATTTCTCATATTGATTCTATAAAAATAAACACGCCTGCTTTGAACCAGAAAATGCGTGTTACTGTTCACACATCGCCTGCCGGACGTGGGTTGAATCAGGAGCATGTCTCTAAGCAGACGGAGTAACATTCCATTGAACTGGCAGCTAACGCAGACTAAGCCGCTCAGGAAAGCCTTCGCGCCTAAGTCTGCATAAGCTGCTATTTCAATTCCATGAAAAGCACTCCTGAACTGTCTGCTCAGAGACATGCTCCTGATTCAACCCGCTGTTTACCAAATGACCTGTGAACTGTAACAATGCCGCGAATAACAGAATATGATATGAAAAGGGAATAAGCCCGCCAAAAGACGAGCTTATTAAAAATGTTTATTTTTAGGCTGCATTTAAGTTACGTTTTCAAAACAGCCCCTTCTTCCATTAAAATCCTACAATCCGTATCCTTCCATAAACCGCATAATAATGGTTGCGCACTGCGCGCGTTCTGCAGTTCCCTGTGGATTGACCAACCCTCCGTCTCCTTTGATGAATCCCATTCCAACTGCCCATCTGACCGCTTCGTCTGCAAAAGGACTTACCCGGTCCGCGTCTGGGAACGCACCCATATCTCCTCTGGTCGTCGTATCCAGTCCCAGCATATCCGCATAGCGGAACATCATAACCGCCATCTGCTCTCTGGTGATTTCATCTGCCGGTCCGAATCTTCCGTCATCATAACCGGAAATAACGCCGGAGTCCTTCGCCCACATTGCCGGACCCGTATAGAACTGACCGTCGCTCACATCCGGGAATGCCGCCGCATCATACCAGGCTTCCGGCTCGTTTTCCATCCGATAGAGAATCGTAGCAAACTGGCCTCTCGATAACTTCACGCTGGGGCCAAATTCTGTTTCATTCATTCCGGTCATGATTCCTTTGGAAAATACATAGCCCGCGGCATCAAAATACCAGTCTTCCGGATTCACGTCTGTAAATGACAGACCCAGCATTTTCTCACATTTAAGATGCCAGTCTCCATCATTAGGCTCGCTGCCGCCATTTCCAACTCCATAATTTGCACCGTAAATTATATTGTCGTTTACCGTTTTCCCTTTAAAACTCAAATATAACCAGTCTTCAGTTAATTTCTTGTCTCCGATATTATAAGCTCTAAGAGCGCTGCCTTTTATTGTTACCGTACCTTTTTCTATATCATAGCTAAACTGTCTGCTTGAAGTAAGTTCCGGTATGATTCCACCGTCGGTTACAATCGCATCAACTGAAAAATCAACAGAAAGAATTTCTTTTAACTCAAATAATCCAGTACCATTTTCAAATTGATACACCAAATCCTCAGACCCATCTGTAACATAAGAAGTTCCCTTCAATACAGGCCACTTACTATCCATTCCTACATGAATTTTAGCATCCGTACTTGTAAAAAACGCGCCTCCAAACCGTTCGTAAAAAGATATACTTAGAGTATAGTCACCCTCTTCCAGCAAATCTAAGTACCTGCCTACCCCATCAGCCATTTTAAAACGCACAACGCCTTTTTCAGCATCATATTCTCCATCTTCAACTGCTGTCAAATCCTGCCCGACACTTGAAACATGAACACGATTAATTTCATATTTATCGCTTCCCTTTTTGACAGGAATCTCGGCCATTTCGCCTGGCACATATTCAATCGTTACCGGTTCTACTACCGGCATAAAATCTTCTTCATCCTCTGCCTTTTCACCTGTTTCAGCCTCGGCAACAACTTCCATCGTATCCTGATTCTCAGCGGCAAATGCATCCACTGACATTGAAAACATCATGGCAGAACACATTCCAACTGCCAGAAAACATTTCCATATCTTCATGTTTTTCATTCGTCTCATCCTCCGTATAATTATATCCTGATAATATTTTACAAACAGCGCGGTTATACAAAACTATTTTACAGCCCATACCCTTCCCTTAACTGCATATGATTCATAACCTCCTCCTTTTCAAATTACGGGCATTCTGTAAAATCTTATTTTTTAACTACACCTTCTGTATCTCGAATCCATTATACCCCCCCCCGGTATAAATCAAGACTAATATTTTTGCAGTTTTTCATTCTCTATAAATTACTTACCGTTTTTATTTCACTGCCATTTTTATAATGAAAATCCTCTATAGGCGCAGATTTTCCAACTTACTCCGCCCACAGAGGATTATATATCAATATTTATTGGCCTTCTTCCTTTCCAACTTTGGAAATATTACACCACTTCATGATTTTCCACGCCGTTGACATTTCCTTTTATTTTTCTTATTTTTTTCTCTACAGCTCATATCCTTCCATAAATCGCATAATAATGGTTGCGCACTGCGCGCGTTCTGCAGTTCCCTGTGGATTGACCAACCCTCCGTCTCCTTTGATGAATCCCATTCCAACGGCCCATTTGACTGCTTCATCTGCAAAAGGACTTACCCGGTCCGCGTCTGGGAAAGCGCCCATATCTCCTCTGGTCGTCGTATCCAGTCCCAGCATATCCGCATAGCGGAACATCATAACCGCCATCTGCTCTCTGGTGATTTCATCTGCCGGTCCGAATCTTCCGTCATCATAACCGGAAATAACGCCGGAGTCCTTCGCCCACATTGCCGGACCCGTATAGAACTGACCGTCGCTCACATCCGGGAATGCCGCCGCATCATACCAGGTCTCCGGCTCGTTTTCCATCCGATAGAGAATCGTAGCAAACTGGCCTCTCGATAACTTCACGCTGGGGCCAAATTCTGTTTCATTCATTCCGGTCATAATCCCCTTTGAATAAACAAAGCCTGCCGCCTGTTGATACCAGTCTCCCTCATGTACGTCTACAAATGGATGTTTCATATCCACAGAGGTTGTAGGAGAATCCCCCGATGGGTTAGACGGTTCTCCGTCCGGCGGAGCCGCATCAGGTAAATCGGACGGGGAATTATCTGTTGAATCAGAAGGTGTTTTGTCCGGCGGCGTTACTTCTGGCGGAACAGACGGCGCTGCTTCCTTCACATGAACAGTGCATGTAACCGCATATTTTCCATCTTCTGTCTTAACAGTGACGATACAATTTCCACTTTTCTTTGCAGTGATGCGTCCTTGTACTCCATAAGCTCCCGCATTTCCTGCAATTTCGGCAACAGAACTATCGCTTGACGTCCAGACAAATTCTCTATACGGAACCTCTGTGGCATTATTCGGCACGCTGCTTACCTTAATAAGGGCAGTTTCATTGGCCTTTAGGGTAACTTCTGATAAATCTATTGAAATTCCTGTCATGGCTATCCGCTTCTGCTGCCATTGCAGTATCGGAAAGCCCCCGTTTATCCCGGCGCTGTCGGCAACCCAGTTATTGGAATAAATTTCTCTTAAACCGTCATTGAGTTTCTTCAGAAAAGAAGCCTGCTTCATCTCTGACTTTCTGACAGGCTGGACACCATCCTCTGCCATATCGCTTCCGCAGCCGGACAGCTCCGGTTCATAATAACAGTTTAAAATAGCCTGAGCATCTACATTTACTGCAATCGGATGATGCTCATTCCCGGCAATCCTGCCTATATTATAGCAATTGCCAATATAGCGGTAATTCCTCCCGGCAATTCCTCCTACTTCGTTAGAATATCCTTCTTCAAGCGAAACCTCCGCTGCATTACAGCAATTTTCTATCCACCAGCTGTTAATTCCGGCAATTCCACCTACTGCAATAATTCTTCCATAGTTTCCAGTGATAGATATTTTATTTACACAGTTAGCAATCACTCCCTGCTCTGTCTCATTTCTCCCGGCAATTCCGCCAAATTCATTCCCTCCGTCAAACTCCGCTTTTCCTGATACCATGCAATTTTTTATCAAACCACTGTTATTTTTTACAATACCTCCCATACTGTCGGCAATGATAAGCTCTATATCTTCAAGAATTACATTCTCCACAACTGCCTGCTCTCCCAGCTCAGAAAAAAGTCCTCCTTTATAGCTCCTTATATTCACAATACGGTGTCCGTTGCCGTTGAAATTCCCGTTAAAATAAGCCGCGGGTTCCCAGTTGAATTTATCTGTTTTCTCTAACACGATATCTTTCTGCAGTTCAACGGTAGCGCCTGTGTAATCCTTTGTACTGGTCATTTGAGAAAATAGTTGTTTCAGTTCCTCTGCCGTCGATATTCGATATGTAGAATTATCACTTGCAGATACCAATGCCGGATTTCCTGCCATTATCATAATGAATAGAACTGCCGCCAGCGCAATTCCTGTAGTTCTTTTTACTTTTGTCATATTAATTTATACGCTCCTTTCCCAATTCTTATCTTATACCACTAACCTGTTTTTTCTTAATCTACTTTTTCCAATATCTTTACCTGTTCCTAATAGAAATCCTCTGCAGGCGCAGATTGTCGTGTGTTCTTCGCCTGCAAAGGATATTTTTAATTAATTCCTGCTTTTCTATAATCCATAACTTTCCAGAAACCGCATAATAATTGTAGCACACTGAGCGCGCTCTGCTGTTCCCTGTGGATTGACATTTCCTCCGTCGCCTTTGATTAAGCCTGCTCCAACGGCCCATTTTACTTCCTTATCCGCAAACGCACTAACCTGTCCTGCATCCGGGAATCCACTCATATCGCCCTCTGATGATATATCCAGACCACGCATATTTGCGTAACGGTACATCATAACCGCCATCTGCTCTCTGGTTATCTCATCCGCCGGGCCGAAGCGTCCGTCCTCATAGCCAGAGATTATTCCGGTGCTTTTCGCCCACATTGCCGGAGCTGTATAGAATTGTCCTTCTCTTACATCCGGAAAGGCTGCCGGGTCATATGCTACTTCCGGTTCTCCTTCCATGCGGTAGAGAATGGTCGCGAACTGGGCGCGGGACAACTTTACGCCGGGACCAAATTCAGTATCGTTCATTCCGGTCATAATTCCCCGCTCGTTCACAAATGCGGCGGACTCTGCATACCAGTCTCCAGTGTTCACGTCTGCAAAGGGGACACGTTTGATTTCAACTGGAATCGTTTCTATATCACCGTTTCGTGTATTTTCCATGGTAAATGCAGCATGCAAAGAATTTCCGGAAAAATCATCCATATAAAATCCTCCGTCTTCCTCAGAATAATGTATTCCTTCTGATTCTTTCAGCTTCAAAGGAGCAAACCAGGTATATTCAAAATTGTCAAATACATTCCCTGGGCTAAGCACTCCCTGCATCACCAAGTTATCACCAAATAATTCTTTGGAAAGCAATTGCGCAGAATTATTTACCACGAATGTATATGATTTTCTTGGAGACCACATCTCTTCAAGCCCAAACCCTCCTACAACATTGCCGCTGGGTTCTGTAATATAATTAAAGCGAGCGTTTAAATAACATACAGAACCAGATATGTCAAGACTCCGAAGTTCATTATGATCGCAGCTTAAGCACCAACAATCTCCCTGCAATTTCAAATTAGTCAGTCGATTATTCCCACAATATAAAAAGGTCATTCCTTCCAGGCTTTCTATCTCCAAAGAGGTCAATTGATTATTAGAACAATATAGTTCTACAAAATTAACGGTGCCTTCTAGGTTCAATTCTGTAAGCTGATTATTAGAACAAGACAAAGCTCCGAACTTACTCATCCCGCTTAAATCTAATGTCTTCAGTTTCCTATTCTCACATCTTAGTGTTCCCAGATTTCTAAAATACTTAATTCCTTCCAGAGACTCACACCCTTCCGCATCCCCCTCCTCAAAGGATATCACTGTCACAGACGCCAGTTCTTCCTCTGACAGCTGTCCGTCGTGATTGCCGTCTAACTTCTCAGATACATAACTCCGAAAAGCAGCATCTGGAAAATGCGCTTCATCAACCGGAACCTCTGCCGCCAAAGATATATTACCGATTCCCATCCAAAAAACAGTTCCTAATAATAAACCCAATAATGCTTTTTGTTTCATATTATAACCTTTCTTATTTTCCATGATAGAGGATAGTTACATTTTTATGTTACAGGGCAATAGCCCCTTATTCTTCCGTAGTCCCCATCTTCATATAGTTATTGAATCTTGCAATAATGGTCGCACATACCGCCCGGCTTGCATTATCTTGCGGATTTATTCTCCCATTGTCTCCTTTAATCAGACCAATTTCAACTGCCCAGCTCATTGCTTCTCTCGAAAATTCACTTACATTCCCACTGTCTGGAAATACAGACAAATCTGTTCCCACAGTCTCAGGTTTATTTCCTTCCAGCCAGCAATTAACCATATACCGATACAGCATTGTCGCCATCTGTTCCCGGGTAATCAAATCGGAAGGCCCGAACCTGCCATCTTCGTATCCGGTAATCACACCTTCGCTCTGTGCCCATAATACGGCAGCCGTATAAAATTGACCTTCCGCCACATCCGAGAACCTCTCTTCATAATTCATTTCCGGTTCCCCACTTTCTCTCCACAATATCGTAGCAAACTGGGCTCGGGACAATTCCTCTACCGGGCCAAACGTAGTCTCCGTTAGCCCTGTCATAATTCTATGATTATATACTCTTGTCACATAATCATAAAACCATTCGTCCTCCGAAACATCCGTAAACAGCATTGGCACATAAACACATTGTCCTAAACACATATCGTAGTGCTGTCCTTTTTCATAAATTGTTGTTATAAAATCATCCCCAACATAAAACTTTTCTTCGGCTATCCCACTTATCTCAAATGAAATTTTCTCATTCGGTTTCAATTCGTTCCTGATTATTGCCTGCCAACCCCAATTATCAGATTCTATTTCATAGATGGCATCATTCTCAACGATTCTCCATCCCTCCAGAATCCCCTCCTGACTGCTAAGCTGAACCCTTAATGCCTCTGCCGGATATGTATTTTCCGACCGGTTGAATATACTTATTTGAAGCGTCGCTTCTTTTCCGCTCTCTATTTGTCCCATCGATTTTACACGAACTTCAAGAGGACGTCCCTCATCTGCTTTAGATGGAAATCCTATCATTGCCATAATAAACAATACCATTATTGCCGTAATACTGATTCTAACTTTTCTCAATTTATATCTTCCTTTCATTTATCTAATTCTTAATTTTTTCTACAGCCCATAACCTTCCATAAACCGCATAATAATCGTTGCGCACTGCGCACGCTCCGCTGTTCCCTGTGGGTTGACATTTCCTCCGTCGCCCTTAATTAAGCCTTCTCCAACAGCCCACTTCACTTCTCTATCCGCAAACGGGCTAACTTGTCCTGCGTCCGGGAATCCGCTCATATCTCCTTCCGCCGATGTATCCAAACCTAACATAGTTGCATAACGGTACATCATAACTGCCATCTGTTCTCTCGTAATTTCATCCGCCGGGCCGAAGCGTCCGTCCTCATAGCCGGATATTACTCCGGTGCTTTTCGCCCACATTGCCGGAGCTGTATAGAATTGTCCTTCCCTTACATCCGGAAAGGCTGCCGGGTCATATGCTACTTCCGGCTCTCCTTCCATGCGGTAGAGAATGGTTGCGAACTGGGCGCGGGACAATTTCACGCCTGGGCCAAATTCGGTGTCAGTCATTCCGGTCATAATTCCTCTGGAAAATACGAAATCCGCCGCATCATAATACCAGTCGATGTCATTCACGTCTGTAAACGACATCTTTGGTATCTCCTTCGCAACCCACGTCAGGCCTGAGCCATACGCTGCTTTGACTTCTTCCGTATAGGTTGGATTGCCAGCCGGGTAGTAGGCGGTTGCACCCAGCGCTCCTTCAAATGGCGCTTCATCATAGGAATATTCATCTTCCTTTATAATCTTTGGCGCATCGCCTTTAAATGTAATTGTCTGAAGGCTTTGACACCGCAAAAACGCAGCATATCCAATACTTTTCACACTGTTCGGAATTGTTATTTCCAATAACTGCGCACAGTCCGAAAAGGCCATATCCGCAATCTTTGTCACATGATTCGGAATCGTCACTCTCCCAAGTTTGTGACAGTAAGCAAATGTATTACATTGAATTTCTGTAATTCCTTTTGGAATTGATACCTTCGTTAAGCTCGTGCAATGCTCAAATGCTCCTATTCCTATCGCTATCGTATTTTCTGGAATAGAAATTGAAGTTAATCCACTGCCGCTAAATGCATACGCGTCTATCTCTGTTACATTTTCCGGAAGAGAAATTGAAGCCAGCGCTCCACAGTTCAGAAATGCTCCTTCCCCTATCTTTGTTACATCATTAGGAATAGATATTTCTTCCAAATAACGGCAATAAGCAAATGTTCCGCCTTTTATCTCTGTCAATCCATTTGGAAGAGATACAGACCTTAACCGGTCCGCATAAAAAAATGCATCTTCCCCAATTTCCCTCACGCTTTCTGGAATAGATATCTGTTCAAGGCAGTAATATTGTTCAAAAGCGCTTTTTCCTATTCCTGTAATTCCTTCTTCAATGACGATTGAAGTGACTTTTTCCTTCAAATTCATAAACGCTGGATTATTTTCTATCACTCCATTCCCAGAAATTGTCAGTACCCCGCCTTCTAAATTCCATGTAAGACCATTCGCATCAATTTCAGAAAACGTCTCCGCTGCCACAATCTCTTCATTCTCCGCTGTTTCCACCGGATTTTCGTCCTCACCCGCCTCATTCCTCAATGCGCCTCCATCTGTCTCTGCCGCCAGCGCAGGCACACTACTGCCAAACGCCAGCGTCGCCGCCAGCAAAGCTGCCAACCATCTTCTTTTCATCTCCAATTGCTCCTTTCATTCTTTTTTCGCGCTATTTTCCCCTGACCTATAATTAACTATCTGATATCTTCCCCTAAACACCTTATGATACGGCCGAATGACCATAATGACGTACCCGGAGGGTGTACCCTGTGATACGGCCGAATGGCCATATTGGGATACCCGGAGGGTGTACCTTGTGAAACGGTCTGCATAAACATACCATCACTGCATAATTCTCTCCGTATGCGCCAGCACAGTCTCCCCCTCCACCGCATACCCTTTTCTACCTTCACATGCCTCCGGCACTTCTCCGCAGTCTTGCTCCTGCACAGTACGAACCAATATCACCGAGATATTATCCCGTTCCCCTCTGTCCAGAACCCTTCGCGCGGCCTCCTCCCCCCGCGCTCTCATAACTGCCTCATCTGTCATTTCACCTGGAGCGAATATCTCCAACAATTCTTCATTACGAATCTTATGCCGAAATCCATCGGTACACAGCAGATACGCCGCGCCGTTCTTGGTGCTCCCGCTGTAATAGGCCGGCTTTACAACCTTAGATGCCCCAAGCGCCTGGAGCAGAACATGCTCCGACTTAGAAGCTTCCTTTCTCGTCTTCTCCTCTGCCTTCATCAATTCCGCCAGCGTCTGATCCTTTGTAATCTGCACTGCCCGCTCTTTGATTTCATAGATACGGCTGTCCCCGATATGTACAATGTAGTAATTCTCTTTCCAGAAAAGCATTGCCGTAACTGTCGTCCCCATCTTCCTGTCATGAAGCTGTCCATAACTTCTTATTTTCTCATGCACCTGCTTAAGCAATCGCTCCCAGGATTCATAGAGCTCGTCTTCAAAATCCTCCTGCTTTGCCAGCTCTTCCATTTCCTCCCGGAACCATCCTGCCAATGAGTGAACTGCTTCCGCGCTTGCCAGCTCTCCGCTCGACAACCCTCCCATACCGTCGCAGATAACCGCGAAGACAGCTTCCTCCCCGTCAAGCCTGCCCCGGCTGACTAACAGAGAATCCTGATTCACATCCTTCCGCTTTCCCTTGTCTGTATAACATGCCGTTAAATACCTCATAAATTCCCTTTCATTCCTGTATATGGAATTCCAATTCCTCGTCTCCCAGCCTGATTTTTGAGCCATGTTCCAGCCTGCGGGGTACTTCTTCCGAATCTAATTGTTTTCCATCCACATAGGTTTTATTTTTTGAATGATTATCCGCAATAAATACCTGTCCGTTCTGAATATACAGAAGCGCATGGACTCTTCCTATGCCCCGGTTTCCCGATATGCAAATGTCCGCAATCGAAGCGCTTCTCCCAATCCTTGTAACCTCTTCACTTATCCGGAAACTCTCATTGGTACTGGGTCTGTGCAGGATAAATTCCGGCTGCGGAATACTCTGCTCCTGCCCGATGATAAATGTCTCTTCATCGTCCGCTCCTTCCCCGATAAATACTGTTTCCCCAAAGTCACAAAATTCTACGGCCTTTTTATTAATCTCAACATTCTGCGTTGGAATTGCAATATCCTGGTCTCTGAACTCTCCATTTGACAGGCCGTTCGTTTTACTGTGAAAACTCATATCCCTCTGCGCCTGATTCTTCGTATCCATTCCCGGAATGGCGATTCCTCCCATCACAGAATCTATATCGGAAACTGTATCGGCGCTGTCTTTCTTACTCCCCGACAGCCTTCCCCAGAAGCCCTTTTTTTGTTTTTCAGATTTTTCGGGTTTCTCGGATTTTTCTTTCCGAAAAAACAAGCCTTTCTTCTCTCTTTTCGGCTCCTCTTCCCCCTCATTGGAAAATAATACGTCAAGAGCCTGCTTGCGCTCTAACTCATGCGCCGCTTCTTCTTTTTCCCTGACAGAAACCGGAATGCGCCCGTTTCCACCGTCAGGTAAAAATTTAAAAGCCCGTCTCTCCCCCTTGTCCTGCAAAGCTCCGACAGGCGGTCCGTCCACTCTGTTCTGCAAAACTCCAGCAGGCGGTTCGCCTCCCTTATCCTGCAAAACTCCGGCAAGTCCTCCGTCCACTCCATGCTGCAAAACTCCAGTAAGCTGTCTGCCCCCTTCGTTCTGCAAAGTTCCGACAAGCTGCCGACCCCCTGTTCCCGCCGTCAATCCCTTGGAATTATTTACGAATATTCCGCTCGTTTTCAGCCGAAGAACCTGCTCTTTAAATGAATCGACAGTAAATGTATGGGAACTTCCCAACAGATTAATCAGCGAGATTACATAGCTGCAGTCTTCCTTCTGGTCATACTGTATATCTGTCAGCAGTTCTTTCAAAAACACCTCAACCGATGTCTCTTCCCGGATAACCGGAAGTACAATCATAAAAACTTTCTTTGCAGCCGAATCTACATAAATATATTCTTCATCTAATACATAGGACGAAAGTTTCAGCATATATTCCTCCGCCGCCATAGCTGCATCGGCAATTGATTCCAGCACGCCAAGAAGTTTCCCCCGATTCACGACTCCCTGCAAGTATTTCCGCAGGGAGTCTAATCCCGTAATATCATACTTGATATAAATGCTGTCGTTAACCTGAGTGTAATTTAACGGAATAAGTCCCTCAATCCGGTTATTCGCCATCATCTCCAGCGTCAGTCTGTCAAGCCCCTCTTCCGCCTGCATCTGATATACCAGATAGTTTTTATTATTCTGTTCTTCATAAGTAAATCCATTCATTCTGCTCCATCCTCCCGCTCGCACAATCTATGAGAAAATATTCAACTGTATCAGTTTCCAATTTTCCTCTCCGTTCACTTCCTCCTGCACCGCCGCTGTGCCGGATGAAGAGAATTTTGTTGCCGTAACAAACTGAGCGTCAATTACCAGTTCCCCTTTTTCATCAATATATCCCCATAAGTCGTCGATACAAACGGCTGCATAACCGTTCTGGAAGGACTGGGCGTCCTCATAGGCATAATCAATCACCAATTCTCCGTCTACATCCACATATCCCCATTTGCCGTCTTTACAAACGGCTGCATAACCGTCCCCGGTAAATGCCTTTGCGCCGTCAAATGTTAATTCCCCGATTTGCTTTCCTTTCGCGTTAACCAAATAATAGATATCGCCCTCTTTTACAAAAATACGTTTCTGACCGGAACAGAAGCCGTTTTCGTCCATAACGACATCGTCGTACTCTTTCGCTTCTTTCTTGTCCTTTATTTGACCCTTTCGATTCACCAATACCCATTTACCGTCTCGTTTTCCCGCCCCGGCATTATTTTGAAATCCAGTCAGTTCATCCCAGCTGAATTTGCCGGCTGGTTTCATATCCTCGTCAAGATACCCGTATTTTCCGTCTTTGCATGCCACAGTACTCTTTGAACTGAACATGCCTAAATTTTCATAACCGGCATCCGGCGCTTTGCGAATCTGCCCGTCCTTATCAAGATAAATATAGGTTCCGTCCGGCTTCTGCGCCAATGCAAATCCATCTTCTGAAAACGGGTGCAAATCTTTATATTCACTCGCTATAATTTCCTGCCCTGACGCATCTGCGATTCCATAAAGTTCATCTTCTAAAACCACCATGGAATCATTCACAATACCGCTCATCTCATCATAACGGCAGTATAATTCCGTATAGGTTCCCTTCAGTTTCGTAAACCATTTTGCGGCATTTTTATTATCTGGATAGTCTTCCGTAAAGTTCTCAAGGTATTTTGCCGCTCTGCTCTCAGAATCATTTTCCACATAATACTCCATCAGCAAATCCATAGCATCTGTATGCTCCTGATACGTCTCTGCCGTCTCTTCGCAAATCGAGGTGAATTTCTTCGTATTCCCGCTATTTAAATAAGCTTTGGCTATCCGGAGTTGAATGGCTGCGTCCTCCTGCACATATTCCAGCGCCTGCTCGTATTCCTCAATCGCATCCACATAGATTTCCTTCTTCTCCAACTTAGCCGCCTTTTCCAGATGCTCCTTTACCTTCTTAGGGTTATTCACTGCCTCCGATATAGCCGAATACCACGACAATCCCAGCAGAACTGTAAATAAAAATATGATATTTCTTTTCATCCGTATATTCTACATACCAAGCGCCATCGTCAATATGGTTCCCACTAATGCGAATGGGGCAAACGGTATTTCCTCCTTCAGTTTTATTTTTTTCAAAATCAGCATAAGTACACTGTATCCCGCGCTGCTCATAACCGACAGGAACAAAGCCGCCATAATACTTCCGCTCCCCATATAGCTTCCAATCACCGCGAAGAGCTTGACGTCTCCCATCCCTACGCCGCCTTTGGAAATAAAGTGCGCAAGAAGAAACATCCCGCCGCCAATCACCATCCCTGACAATGCCGACAGTAGTACCGCCAGACCATACCGGGAAAAGCACAGTCCTTCTAAGACCAGGAGACACCCCCTTACCGCCAGCAGAAACAGCAATATTTTATTGGGAATCCGCTTTTGATTCCAATCAATCCACGAGGTCACAACTAACGCCGCAAATAATATCAAATAGCGGGTAATTTTCAAAATTCCGTAGGAAAAAGCGATAAATTCCGCTGTCAGACAGACGCTTAGTATCAACGCTGTCAGGATAAGACTCCTGAAACTTCTGTTCTTCCACTGTTCCCGTAACCATTGTATATTCTCCGTCATATTCTTCTGCTTCTTTCTCCTTATTGCCGTTTATAGAATCAGACTTGCCCCGAAAACCTGATTCTATAAATCGTAACCTTACCACATTAATGTATAGGCGCACTGACAGAACTCATACTGTCCAAATTTAAAGTCCGGGAAAAGAATATTTTTCATCGTATAGGTAACGACAATCTTGATATCCGCCTTCCCTCCTGTATTGGAAATCATCTCTGAATCTGAGAAATTCAGCCCGGACAGTCCGCCTATGATTCCGATATGTTCCAGATATTCATCCGGATCATCTGACACAAGAGAGATGGAACTCTTAATATTATTTTTTGACAGCATCCCTACTACCTGCGCCATAACCTCCTGCTCTCCCAGGTTCTTTACTCTGCTGAAAACGCCGTCCGCCAGAGCATCCATATCGCCGACCGCTTCCGTAAACCCATCAATAGATGACACCGCCTTATCAACTGTTACCTGAAATTCTGCACTTTTCCGGTTTGTCTCCTGCATTCTGCTGCTGATTTCTGCCTTAGTCAACACGTAACCGTATGCCGATATCTGCTTCGCCGTCTGTGTGATTGCATGATGAATCAACATCTCTGCCTGAACAAATCTGGCCGCGTTAATCAGCGTACAGAATGCCATCATAAAGGGAAGCAAAAACAAAAGCGCCTCTACCGTAAGTGAACCTCTCTCACCATCGTCCTGCCTGCATTTCTTCTTCATCTTTCGTTCCTCATCATTCCTTCTGTCAAAATCATTCTCATGCTGCAATCAGCTACGTTTTTTCAATTATAAATATCCGGTATAGCGTCGCCTTATTACGTTGAATCATAAGACAATGCTATACTAATAACCTAGAATACTCTGATAAGTTATCGTGTATGTATCATCCGGGAATCCCCAGGCTCCGTTTCCACCCCAATCAGATATCTTCCGCATAAACGTGGTCCTTGAACTGACCTTTGCCTCTACAGAAATCATGGTATAGCCCTTAAGCAAATCCATGTCCGGCTGGTTTACCTGGATACAGTCCGCAATTCTTGCAAGAATACCTGTTTCGTTACCTGCCAGCAGAGACAGATTGAGAAAAACTCTCAGATACTCTGAATAATCAAACCTTATTTTTCTTTTATCTTTTAACGTATTATCGCCAAAGTGTGGAAATGAACTCCATGTAGCAGAATCCTTAAAAATAATAACTCCGTATCCTTGTTTCAGCTTTGAAATATCACTCGCCGTCTCTACTCCTGCGAATCCAAGCTTGATTACAACTTTTACAATCGGCTCCAGATAGGGCGCCGCGCCTGTAATAGCTATTGCCATAGACTCCGCCGTTCCATTTATTGTCTTATCTGTAAAAGAAAAAAATGAGTTAAACAACAGACGTATGCCAAAAATCATCATTACTGTATTTCTTATATTTTCCTGAGATTTCTCTTTTCCCCACAGAATATACTCACATTCCGCCTGATAAGCTTTGTGCTCCTTTAAACTGTAACCGCTGATGCCAATAATCTCTCCGTCCGGTCTGGCGGTTCCGTCGTCTTTATTTACGGTATAATAGGAAAACATCTGCATCGCATACTCTGCAATATACAGATTCTCCGCCCCTTTTTCCACAACCCGGTCTATTGCGTCTAAAAAGGAGTTTGCTTCTTTAATAGCCTCCTTAAACTTCGATAGCACATCCTTCTGATTACTCTTCACATTACCGGAAGTATTCAAATTCGTAAGTTTATCTTTTGCCTCTGACGCATGATTACTTAGCTTAGAAGAGGGAAGCGCCATACCTGCCAAAGACCAGTCAAATGTCGGATAACTATCTGCTTTTTTCGCCTCTTCTCCCGCTTCCTTGCTCTGATTCAGCTTGTCGTTCGCCTCATTTTGTTCCTGCTGCGACTTGGAGTCATCCGGTTCCTGACAATATTCCTGCAGCTTGATATAGAACGGCTGATTATGAATGGATTTCACATTATATGGATTTGAGGCGTCTGTATGTTCATAATTTGAAATATACTTTCCTCTCGCCGTCTCCAGTGAAGAATATTGGGCTTCTACCCCCGATACATAATTTTCCGCTTCGCTTCTATACTTGTTGACCTGATTCACCGGCTGAACTTTCGTAATAGACTGTCCAAAGAATTTCTCCTTTTCCAGGATGTCTTTCCACTTGTCAAAAGAGTTCTTATTCTCCTGCACGTCAGTAATCAGCTTCTCTAATTCTTCGAGATTCGATTTCCCTTCCCCGGCGCTGTCAAAGAAGAATTTCCTGTATTTCTCCACTTCTTCATCCATCTCGCCTGATTTGCCAACCGACTTTAACGCCTCGTTCTTGCTCTCCCACTCAGCAAACTTTTCCTGTGCTTTCTTTAGCTTTTCCTTTACCTTCTTCAGTTTATCGTTTGCGGCCCTTGCCGCCTGCGCCGCTGTATTGGCTGTATTCCAGTAACCGTTCAACGCGCCGGAATGACTGTCCACACAGTTCTTGGCAGCAGAAAGCAGCGTATTGCTATAACCTTCGATTCTGGTTTCCTGCTCCTTATAGCTCTTTACAATATCCTCCAGATTTCCCCGTTCCTCATTCCCGGATTCGTTTCCTTGCGCTTCTGTTTCCCCTTCCGAGTTTCCTTCGCCGGACGGATTTTCATTCTCCTGCTCTGCCTGCGCCGCGTCATAGTCCTGTAAGAGCTTATCAATTCCCCCCAGCGCTTCCACCGTATTCTTGTAATACATACTGTTTATATATTTATTAAAAGATACAGAACTATAGGGCGACGTTAAATCTACGGCTTTTGCCGCTTTAATGAACTGCTCCGCCATTTCTTTCATATCTGTATCTGTTGATTTCTGCTCATATCTCTGGATTGCAGCCCGCATAAGCAGACATTTTGCCACAATCTCTTTATAATCCTTTTCTGTATTTGACAACTCCGTTTTAATCGTCTCAGATGACGGAAAACTGTTAATTGCTCCGTCTAATACGTCCAATGCTTCTTTGGCGCCCTGAAACTCATCCTGACAGTCTTTCATGGCTTCGCTAAAATCCATCTCTGCTTCCATGGCTTCTGTCATTTTCTTCGTATCTTTTAATTCTTTAATCTTGTCGATTACTAATTCTGTCAGACAGACCGGCGCCCTGTATTTCATATATTCCAGAATCTGCTGTTTCTCTACTTCTGTCTGGTATATCTCCGAACCCTGCACATTTATCGCGTCAAAACTCTTCGTAAGCAAATCCAGAATCTTCTGATAATCTCCTGTATTTGGCATCCCTGTTCCATTCAGCGAACCGCTAAAAAATGCTTCCAACTCATCCTGCATAGCCTCCGGCGATTGTTCCATAACCAACAAACCATACTCGTCATGCAGTTCCTCGTCATACTGGGCAAGCCCCGCATTCATTGCCATTTCTCCCGCGTCTGAGATAACAATCTTTGACATAAAGATGCGTGATGCATCCACTGTCATCCCTCCTACCAGAAGAACCGGAAGAAGTATCAGCGTCAAAAATACAGATATAGTTCCTTTGTTTTTATAAAATATTCCTAACATCTTTCCTCCTGCCCGCTCTCCTGGAAATCCTGCTGCCTGTGCGGATTTTTATCATATTTAAAGTATCAAATCAAGAATCTCATTTGTCTTACTTAAGAAATTATTGTAATCCTTGGAAAGCCCTAATTTATCCATAATATACGATATTAAATCTGCCGCTAAGTCTACATTTCTCACAAACTCGCCCGGATTGACGGAATAGCTGTAGGCCGCTGCCCGGATTGTAGCGCCCCCATGATAATTCAGATATTTTAAAACCCCAGGTACCGGCAGGGAATGGGTAATTGTCACCTTGATTTCTGTTCCAAGAAATCCCGAATCCACCTCAACTTCCGGATTACTGATACTTCCGAGTACAATAAGGGTTGAATCTCTTGCCGCATTCTGGAATCTTGAAGCATAATCGGAGCCTGCGCCGCCAAACAGACCTCTTCCAATCTCCCGGTACAAGTCCGACATCCTCTCGTGATGAGCCGTATAGTATGCCGTCACTGTATTTACTGGCGGAACATTTCCTTCTCCCCAGAAAAAATCAATCTCGTTATCCCTTCCCATACCGAATTTTTCGTATCCCAGATAAGCTTCTTCGCGGGCCGCGACAGCCGCCACCCTCTGGACCTGATACATCAGCATATATTCCTGCATGTTGAATAATGCCAGGTATAATAACGCCATTACGGTACAGAGCACCAGCGGCATGTATATGGTTGCTTCTACCATAATGACGCCGTTTTCTTTTTTTATTTTCTTCATTTATTTATCCATTTCTCTTGCTGCCAGGTTTTTCCTACAGTAGGATATTCACAGTTATCCAAAGCTAAAATTTGTTAATTGCTGCATTACACCTTCAACCCATCCCTTCAAGCTCTTACTAAAAATTGCGCCTATTCCCAATACAATTATGATAAGAACTACTACCGCAACCATATTAGAATCACCTTTTTCATCTTTTAAAAATTCTTCCATTCTAAATCTCCATTTCCACAACATATTTTCCATTTTTTCTCTCCTTTTCACATATTCTTAGGTTTTAAGTCAAACTGGTTTCCCATTTGCTTACATATTCATGCTTAAAAACGCCGGAACCATAATCATAATCAGAATTCCGATAAAAATCATTGCCGTTGGAATCAGTAGCTTTGAATTAGCCGCCTCCCCTTTCCGCTTTACCAGATGCTTTTTCTCCTCCCACATTTCATCTGACAATTCTTTCAGGAAATAGGAAATCTCCGCATTTCCCTTCTGCATATTCTGAATCATGGTAGAGGCGAATCTCCGAATTTGTTTAATTGCACACCGGTCGGCAAAGTTTCTGTATGCCTCTAACTCAGCGATTCCGTTCTCCATCTCCTGTACGGTAAGCTGCATCTCCTTATAGAGCTCCCGCTCTCCTCCATCCGCCACCTTCTTCCATGCTTCCCGCACCACCATTCCTGAGTTGACCAGCAATGTCAGTTTGGATAACATCTGCGGCATATCTGCCAGAAGTTCTTCCCGCTTCTCCTCTAACTTGTCATTCAGCAGCTCTTCTACATACCACATAACAAGGCCGGATAAGACGATTCCCAGAAGCGCAGCTATGGGCGCGTTTCCAAGCGCTCCCAGCAAAACAAAAAATACAAGTATTGTAAATCCGTAGGTCCATTTGGCGGCGTTTATAACATAAAAATAGTATTCCGCGTACCGTTTCCCCTGTACTTCTGCGATTTCTTTGATTCTCTTTCTTGCCCGCCTGCTCTTGCTGTCAATCTTGAAAAATTTCATCAGTGCAAAGCCAATTGTAAATAATTCCGGATATTTATACTGTTTGGAATCAATTGACTGCACCATCGTCTCATATACGCCGTCGTATTTTCGAATCAACACAATCCAGACAGCGACCAACACCGTCGCAAGAACCAATATAAAGATTCTTCCTGTTTCCATCACTCACCCATCCTATAATTTGATATCAATAATCTTGCGCCCCATCATATATGCCAGCACAAATATCCCGATACAGACAATCTTAACAAGAACCGTCCCAGGCATATTCGCTCCCGCCATTCCTGTCCCAAGACCTTTCAGCATTACAACCACAATCACCGGCATAACCATCATAATATTCAGTTCATTCTTAGAACCTGCAATCATGGTTTCTATTTCCATTTCCACCTCTATCTTGTCGTTAATAATCTCCCGCGTATCTGATACAATACGTTTTAAATCGCTTCCCTGACGATTGCATACTTCAAATACGTTGGCAAAGCTCATAACGTCGTCCAAACTGCTCCGTCTCGCGAAGTCTAACAGCAGTTCTTCTATATTGATATTATGTTGTAATCCAGTGCAAACCGTCTGCACTTCCCTGACAATATCCGCTTCCTCTCCATAGATAGACTGCATATCATTTGCCGCGTCTTCAAATGCTTCTACTGTATTCTGTCCCGCGGAATAGGAGGAAGTCAGAGACTCCAATAAATCCTTAAACTGTGCGCGCAGCTCATTTAGCTGCCGCTTTTTTCTAAATTCCCGGTAATATCCGGGCATAATCTTTGCACAGACAAGCCCTCCTGCAAGTGAGAAAAGTGTGCTCTCAAAAAAGGCAAATAGTACAATGGCCGCAATGACAAAGCCTAAGAATCCGGCAATCAGATAATCCTTCTTCATCATGTGATAGACATGATAATCCTTCCCATTCCCCATCAGACCGCGTAATTCCTCATATTTTTCTGTTTGTTTCTTTTTCAGAATCATCGCTATATCACCTCTTTTATCCCTGACATTCTAAGCTTGTCCGTCTTAACAAAGGGATTCTCTGTCCGCACGAGTCTTCCGGATACCTTTTCAATCGTAGAATTTTCGTCTTCCACAAAGTGGTAAATAGGATTGACTTTAATCTCACCCTGTTCATATCCGGTTATTTCACTGATTTCCATCGTTTTTCTGGTCTTATCCCGGAGTCTCGATAAGTGAATGATAATATCCACAGCTGAAGCAATCTGCTGCCGAATGGCCTCTAAAGGAAGTCCCTCCGAGCCCTGAAGCACCATCGTTTCCAGACGGCTTAACATATCTTTTGTGCCATTAGCATGGCCGGTACTTAAAGAGCCGTCGTGACCGGTATTCATAGCCTGAAGCATATCCAGCGCCTCGCCTCCGCGCACCTCGCCCACGATGATTCTCTCCGGCCGCATTCTAAGCGACGACTTAATCAAATCACGAATCGTTACCGCGCCGCTTCCCGATGCATTGGCGTTCCGGGTTTCCATCCTTACCAGATTTTCAATTCCCTCAATCTGCAGCTCTGCCGAATCTTCAATCGTAATAACACGCTCATCATGAGGAATGAAATGTGAAACCGCATTCAAAAATGTGGTCTTTCCCGAACCGGTTCCTCCGGAAATGAAAATGTTATATTTTGCTTTCACAAGAAGCTCAAGCACATGGGCTACTTCTTCCGTAATCGAGCCATATTTTAATAATTGCTGAATCGTCATAGGCTTTTTAGAAAACTTCCGAATCGTAACCGTCGTTCCATTCAGTGAAATAGGCGGAAGAACCACATTTACGCGGGAACCATTCGGCAATCTCGTATCTACTATCGGATTTGCCTGATTCACTTCCCGGCCTGCCTGTCCTACAATCTTCTGAACAATATCTTCTAACTGGCGTTCATCGTCAAAAGCCTGTTCCAACTTGAATAATGTCCCCTTCTTCTCAACGAAAATATCGTTCGGTCCGTTAATCATAATCTCAGTAATCTGCTCGTCTTTCATTATGGAATCCAAAATGCCAAATCCTCGAATAGAATCAAAGATTCGTTCTGTAATATCAATTCTCTCTTTGATTGTTATATACTCCCCGCTGATTTCTTCAATAATCAGTTGCTTTATGGCCTCTTCCAACGCATCATTATTAATTGATTTCAGGTCATATTTTTCAAAGATTCGTTTCTTTAACTTCTTTACAATCTTTGATTTCTTTTCCTCTGTCATTTTGCCCTCCGGTTTATATCAGAATAGCGTCGCACTGATAATTCAATCTACAATATAGCTGTAAGCGCATCCGTTTGTGCAATTTTTCTGACCAGTTCTCCGCCGCTAAATCCCTCAAACCGATGGATTCCACCCATAACAGGAACTGCCGCCGTTTCAAGCTGCACGCTATTCTTAGAACTGTACCGATTATAGAGAAGGCATATTTTCTCCAGAATCCCACTTTCCTGTCTCTGCTCCATCACGCGGACCGCCTCGCAAAACCGTTCAAATTTCCCGTTTCCTGTAGGACTTCCGTCTGACACATAAACTATTTTGTCCGCATAATCCCGCATCAGCATAATCATTCGCTCTGACATATCGCCGGAAAAATCAATTACAATTTCTTTGTATTTTTCTATCTGTGAAATCCCTTCCACGAGCAGTTTCACATCTTCATCTGATAACTCAAACAAATCATACGCGTTTCTGCTGGTGTGGAAGAAATCAACCCCGGAAGTATCCGTCTGTACTGCGCTTTCAATTTTCATCGGAAGGTTCCCTTTTCTGCTTTTCAGGAAATAGATTACATCTGAGAAACTCAGCTTGCCGTCCCCTTGAAAATACAGATTTGCATCTCCAAATTTCTCAAGATTCAGATAAAAGACAGGTGTGTTATCAGATGACTTCCTAATCGCATATGCCGCCGCGGCAGCCGAAGTTCCGCTGCCTCCCTGAACCGACGTGAACAAGATTACCCGCATATCCGCCTTGTTCCTTATAAGCCTCACATTTGACGCTCCTTCTGCATATAAATGCAGCAGCATCTTATAGATTGCCTCCGCCTTCTGATACTTACATATCGCAGGGATTCCCTCTATCTCATCAACATCAGGGATTGTACTAAAGCATCCTATCGTGATTCCCTTTGGAACCCTTTCTTTATCCAGTTTTATAGATTGTTCAGCCAGAATCATATCAACATGATTATCCTTCAAACTCTGATACAGCATTTCTTCACTCGAAAAAATGGATAAATTTATCTTATCTGCATATTTTTGCTCAAATACTTTTGCAAGCCTGCTCATAAATTCTATATCAGAATCTAAAATAGCCGCCTTTATCTTCATTCTGTTATCCTCTCTCTTACATCATTGCATTATCTTTTTGCTCCAGATAAATCGTTCCCCATCTCTATTAACTCATGAATATCATATATCCCTGATTCCCTCACGCTGCCTGTCGGGTAATCGAAAATCAGTTTCTCTCCCGCTACGTCGCAGAGATAGGGCAGTTCCGCCAATATCTCGCATTCTTCATTCAAAAGCTGACCGGAGCAATATCCGTCCGCCGTTATATACTGAGCCACAATATACTCATCTACTTTTGTCACGTAAGTAAGATAGGTGTCCTCTTTCAGTTTAGCCACTTCTTTTCCGGTCTCCTCATTGTAGACGATTGGCGTTCCATGTAAAGGAGACTCAATGCGCAGATTGTCAATGTCAAATTCTTCGTCCCGCTCTTTTGATATCTCCCTTTGTTCTTCCCGAATCAAGCTTCCATTCTCGGCGGAATAAATTTCAGTTTTGCCGGAATTATAAATTACTTCAAGACAGGACGCTTCGCCATCCCTTACAAACTGCTGATCAAATACTTTGTCAGCGTCAGCTAACTCCACTTCGCTGATTAGAACGCCCTGCTTATCGTATACTCGAAATCCCTCATAGGAAAATAACGTTAGTGTCTTACCGTCGGAACTAATTCTGGCTTCATCGTGCTGATAAGTTGAATCATATGCAAACATTTCTGTACTCTGATTATTTTCATACTGCATAATCCGCAATACTGGCTGATCCATACTTCCTATCATAGCCGCCTCTGTCCCGATACAGGCGAGAGCGCTTTTGTATTCCTTCTTACAACGGGAAACAAGCCGGGCGTCTTTATCAAAAAAGAAGATTCCATCGTCTGAAGTTGCCACTGTATAATCGCCATTTGTATCAAATGAAACAATATCTTCCGGCATATCAACAAGTGGAACCTGTTCTCCTGTGACAGGATTTATTTTAACCAGAACATTGCCTGACTGAACATAAATTCCATTTTCATCAGCCTGTACCCCAAAATCCACATTCTCCCGAAAGCCTCCAACTTCCTCCATTTTTAAAGTATCAATAATCGCAAATGTAGATTCTTCCTGATTTGCGGCCGAAAAAGCAAAGTACTGGCCGGAAAATCCTCCTTCAAAATGTCTGTAACCTGAATCTGCATTGTAAATTGTAAATTCCTTTCCCAGATGAACCAAGTCATAGATTTGAAGCGAACCGTCCCGGAAACTGACCGCCAAAAGCGAACCGTCTTCATTTATAGCAAACAGGTTATCTTTGATAGCTCTGTTCTGGCGCTTTCCGTTAAAATCAATCCTGCATCTTACTTTCCCACTGGCCGCATCATAAACAGTAGCAAATGATTCTTCTTCATAAATTCCTGCCACAGTTTTCCCATCGCCAGATACATCGATAGATGTGGCCGGGTCTCCTGACCATAATTCGCATGCTTTCTCCACATCATAAGCTGTTATTCCGTCTGTTCCCGCATAGAGAATCACATTGTTACCTGAATATTTTATTTCCGATAGGACTGAATCTTCTGCCGGTAATTCCGCAATTACTTTGGCGCTGGCCGTATCAAATACAGCAATCGTATGTCCATAAAGAACCGCTCCCGTTTTTCCGTCAGAAGCGCCGGCCAGACAAAGAGCTGGCGAAGGTAGTTCCAGCGTCTTGTAAATCTTATAGCCGTCAGACAAATCATAAATACCAAGAGCCTCTGTCAGCGTTTTCTGCACTCCCGGCACATGTTCCGGCATGAATTGCTCCGAGGAATCCGACAATATCTGAAGCGACGTTCTGGCCGCTGCTTTGGCGTCTCCGCCTGCCAATACCTTTTGGGAATATTCTGCAAGATTAATCCAGCTCTCCATCATCTGCATTCTTTTTAATCCCGCAAAGGCAACGAGCCCGCCTGCTATGAAAAAAAGCGGAAATAAAACGGATGCAATTCGGCGATGTCTTTTCCACTTTCGCATGCGGATATCATTATTCCGCAGGTTCAAAAGCTCATACCGCATATCCTCCGCAGTTTGATATCTCAAATCCGGATTGGGATTCATTGCCTTGGAAATAATCTGTACAACTTGTGGGCTGAATGCTTCTTTTGAAAGAGGAATCACTTCTTTTGCATTGCGGGATGGGCGTTTTCCATTTAGCAGATGATACAATGTAGCGCCTACGCTATAGATGTCCGAACGTACATCAGGGATTACTATTTTCTTTCTTGAAGAACTTGTACTCGCAGATTTTGACGCTCCTGTTCCTGTCGTCTTCGACAAATTCGCCGCTGCCTCTGATATCGTTATCGTTAGCTGCTCTTCCTCCGGCTTTGAATCCTCTGCCGCCAGGGTGAGCGTAGCCTCTTCGTCATCCCTTCTATACCCGCCCCCTGTCGTATCGTCTTCTGTAGAAAAATCCAGTCCATAATGCTCTGGAGACGCATACCCTGCACTGCACCCAATGACATTTTCCTCTCCCAGCGCAAGGGCAATATTAAAGTCAATCAGACAAATATCTCCATTCGTTGTACGCATTAGATTCGCCGGCTTAATATCGCTGTGAACATACCCTTTTGGCGGCTTTCCATGAACAGGCGAATGAAGATAACAAAGCGCGTCTAAAAGCTGACAGGCCCATCGGATTACCTGGGCCTGTGAGAATTTTTCTCCTTTTTTCAGAGCTTTGTTCAAACTTTCCCCTTCGATATAGTCCATTACCGTATAGACGTCTTCGCCGTCAACGAAAAAATCATACACTTTAGGGATATAGGGATGACTCAGCTCTTTCAGAATATCAACCTCGCGGCGCAGCAGCTCCTGGCTGACTGTCAATTTCCTTTTATCCGCTTTGAGAACGACTTTTTTCTTTAAGCGGAGGTGCTGCGCCAAGTAAACAGTACCTCCGCCGCCGGAACCAATTTTCTCCATCAACTCATATGTAGAAGCAATCACCTGCGGCATATCAATTCGCCTCTCTCTTTCCGTATTCCTCGTCCAACTGCATATCCAGACGAAGCCGCCTGATATGGGACAGAGAAAGATATACAAGTCCCATTATCAGCGAACATGCCGAAACTATCATTCCACTGTAAAACATTACTTCATTGGTCAGCCAATTCATATTTAAAAAACCCTTTCATTTCGTACATCGCCGCATATACAATTAAACAGAGCGTCTTCTCCTGACAAGTACTGTACCTGTGCCAATCGCGGCGGCAAATCCTAACATTAACAGCCATGGAAACGCTGTTGCATGATCCCCTGTCTGGGCCGTAGCCGGTCTCACCGAAACATTTGCTCCGCCTCTTGTTCCGCTGCCGCTTGAAGCGCCTGACGAACTTGCCGGACTGGTTGCGCTTTCCGTTGAAAGTATGGTCAATTCCGTATCTACCGAGCCATAGGTATAATTCATGGTAACTGTATGCGTTCCGACATTAAGTGTATTCAAATATTGAGCGGTAAAGGTCAATATTGTTGAGCCTTCCGCCAGAGAATAATTGCTCTTATCTACTTTAGCGCCATCCATATATACATTGACAAAATCTTTTAAATCTCCGCTACAGGTAATTGTTGCCGTATCCGAAGTGCCAAGGACATGTGTGTTATTCGTTGTTTCCAGAATAATTTTCAAAGGCTCTTTCGCTTCCCACTGCAGTCCCGAACCATATGCCGTCCGGATATCCTCGGAATATGTTTCGTTTCCGGTCGGATAATAAGCCGGTGCAGTCACGTTCTGGAACGGCTCGACTCCTATGTCGATAAGGCCCGGTGCGTATTCGCTCTCCGGCGCTTCGTCGCTGATTGCCGGCGCATCACCCTGAAATGAAACAAACTGAAGCCCTGTACATTCAGTAAACGCAGCATATCCTATACTCTTTACACTATCCGGAATTGTTACTTTCGGCAAATTCTTGCAGCCTCCAAACGCACCGTATGCAATCTCCGTTACGCTACCTGGTATTTTTGTTTCTCCTAAATTCTCGCACTCGCGGAATGCCCAACTGTTAATCTTTGTTATTCCACTTGGAATAGATACACTTGTCAAATTATTACATCCATAAAATGCACAGTGTCCTATCTCTGTTACACTGTCTGGGATGACAATTGATGATAATCCGCTTCCCATAAATGCACTGTTCCCTATCTTTGTCACATTGCCCGGAATTGAAACTTCCGTCAACGCTTCACAGTAACCAAAAGTCCCCTCCTTTATCTCTGTAATTCCTCCCGAAATTGACACCGAAGATAAACCACTCCGTATAAATGCCTGCTCGCCTATTTCCTTCACACTATCTGGAATCGTGATGGCTGACAACATTTCACAAAATCCAAATGCATACTCATCTATTTCTACTAAGCTGTTTGGCAAAGACACCTCGCTTAACTTTACGCAATTCATAAATGCATATTTTCCTATTCTTTTTACATTATCAGGTATAACTATCTTCTCTAATTTCGTAAGATCAAACGTAAAATCCTTAATTTCTGTTACACCCGCAGGGATTGTCACAGAGGTCAGACCGCTGCCGGAGAATGCATTTGCGCCTATCTCTTCCACGCTATCCGGAATAGACACCTCAGATAAACTTCCACATTCAGAAAACGCATGTTCCCCTATCTTCGTCACACTATTCGGAATTGATACGCTCTGCAATTTATAATAGCTTTTGAATGCAAAATTTCCTATTTCTGTAATACCTTCTTCAATAACTGCTGAAGTAACTCCTTCTCTCTGCATGTCTCCAGAAAGCGGTGAATTATCTCCAACTAACACTCCGTTTCCGGAAATTGTCAGAACTCCGTCTGTCACCTCCCAGGTTAATCCGTTTGCATCCACTTCTGAAAATGGTTCTGCAGCGACAGCCGCCGTCTCATCTAATGTCTCAATATCCGCAGCCTCTTCTCCCTCCTCTTTATTATCTGTATCTGATAACTTTTCTTCCACGTCAGCCACGTTGCCAGATACCTTTTCCAATGTACTCTCTGTCTCTCCGACCGCACACACTGACATGCTGCTTCCCAGCACAAGGACTGCCGTTAACAAAGCAGCCACAACTCTCCTTCTCATTTCTTAGAATCTCCTTTCGTATTTATCTTTTACCTTATAACGTATTATTTTGCAATCTCTCCTTCTACACCCTTCGGGCGCCCCATTATGGCTTAATCTCAAGAGTTCTTACATCACCTCTTTCTTCATATTCGCCAGTACAGCATTGCGTAAATAACGGTGAATAATGTACTTGACATCTGCGTCAGACGTGTGTCTACAATCTAACGGCTTAGCGAGCTGCTTCCAGGATTGGATGCGTGCCTCTGGCACAGATAGCGGGTGCAGAATTCACTGTTATTTACGCAATGCCATACTAGTGTGCAAATTAAACCTGAAGTTTTTTCCTGTAACACAGAAAATATTTTATCAATACCGCAGAAGACAAACGGATGCTTTCGTACCCAACTTTTTTCTTACACTTTATCTCCACTAAAAGTGTAAATCATTAATTTACATATTTTATTTGTCAACTTCGATTTTTATTGTATTTTCAGGCAATTGCGCATAAAATACCGCACTTTGTTTTATCATACCCCTCAAAGTGTTATTTGTCAACACTTTAAGTGTAGTTATAATACACCGAGAGCGTAGTTATATCATAGAAAATATACATATACTATTAACATGTCACCAACAGTTAAATTGCTGAAAGGAATTATTTCTATGATAAATGGATTAGCTGACAGATTACAGAAATTACGATTGGAGCATAGTTTTTCACAAAAAGAAGTCGCCTCAAGAATTGGAGTCTCCCCCAGTGTAATATCCGGCTATGAAACAGGCGAACGGACACCTAGCGCAGAAGTTCTCTTGTCTCTGTCCTACTTATATAAATGCAGTACGGATTATCTATTGGGGAAAGAAAAAGTCTGTTCACATTTGTCTCTCAATGTCGACGGCTTAAGCAGCGAACAGATACGGGCTTTGCAAGCTTTTATCAAGACCCTTCAATAAAAATATCTGAAATACTCAGGTCACACACTATATTTGCCATATCATCACTGATATCGCATAATTTTATTTGATACCTACAATAAAAAGACAAAAAATAAAAAGGCATGTATTAAATTACTCACATACCCTTTTATTCTTCTGAGTAGTAAAAACTCTTTTCGATAGACAACCCTTTGGCTCTGCAAATGCTGTCGGTGAAATTCTTCATTTTCTGTTAATGCAATTCCCACAAACGTCTCGTCTGATTTATCATTATATTCTTCTTCTGCAGCCAACTTAACTTCTTCCCTATGTAAAAGAAATTGTGGTTTCGCAGTAAACGTCAAATCGTGCGTGGTCCTAAAAAACAACGCCACTTTTCCTAGCGACGCGGTTTATAGCATTTAACTGGGAGCTCCTTTGACCATGGCATCAGGAATACTTTCAAATATTTTCCTGACTGACACTATACTTCAGGCCGTCAGCAGTTTTCCTTTTTGGAAGGGCTCTCACATCAAACTTATTAAAGAATATCATTGATATATTTTTTAATTCCTTCTTCTGTAGAAAAATCATATTCTGCATTTTTTTCGGTATAATATGCTTTTATGTTCTCCATCTGAATAGGCTCATTAGACGGAATACTATCCGCATATCCTCTTCTAGCAAGCTTCCAAGGAGTTTCTTCATGCGTAATTCTTTCCAGCACTTTTCCACCATACTCTCCAAAAGTATTAACAACAAAATCTATAACTTTGCGTTCCTCTTCAGTAAGTTCGTCTTCTGCACCTTCAAAAATTGCAAAGCGTGCATCCTCAATAGGATTAAATTTGAAGTCCCTGAACATATCATATACTTCTGGATATACCGGCCCATGAACCCATGCCTGACAGTTTTCATAGAACATCGGTTTCCCATTCAGAGCATAAGATTCCCCCTGAATAAAGTAAAGTAATTTTTGAAGCATGAGCGGTGTAACTTCTTCAAGTCTCTCAAACACATATGAAATCACTCTCAGCATTTTATCTGAAACCGAAAAGAGCGTTTCCAACTGTGTGGCCGCTTCCATCGCCTTGTTATAGGCTGCAGGAGCAATTCTTTCTTTATTCGCGTGCAGTTTTTCTTTCATGAAAGCTGGAGAAGATAATGCCCTTCTCATAATGTCAGAATACTCTTTAGAAGGTATCTGACCGGAAAAATATCTCGTAATTGTCACTTCGCCAAATCCAAGCGCAAGAGACAATGGTGCCTTTCCAATTTTATAAATTTTCATAAGCTTTTCAATGTCATCGACTGAAACAATACCTTCATAAGCTCTATACTGTTTGTCAACTTCCTGAATATTTTTATCAATTAGTCCAGGTATACTCATCTCTTCTCCACACTCGACGCACACTGCAACGGTGATGCAAAATGTATACTCTACATCCTTAATTGTTTTTTTAATATTTCTTTTTTGCAGGGTATACTCTGTCTCTTTCCTGCATATCGTGCAAAAATCGATTCTTCCTTTCTCTGCCATGATAATTCCTCCTGTCAGATTACTATTTGAAATAATATTTAATCGGATATTTCTGTTCATGCAAAGATACCACAATAACATAACAGTTATCCGTCTTGTTAAATTTTATGTATAAGGACACTGTTTTACTTGCGTTACCTATTCTTTCCAAGAGCTCTACATCTTTTCCAAAGACATACAATAATTCATGTTCATACCCCTTATGCTCGTTTTGCAATACTTCAGAAAAATCAGTTGCCGTCAATCCCAGCAATATATCCTTTGCCATTGTTTCATCAATAACATAGCTGAGAAATAGATTTCTATTGTCTTGCCGATGAGAATTCAGTTCAATTCTGTACCTGTTTTTTTGAATTGCGCTTTTTATCTCAGTCAGATATACATCAATATCGTTTAATGTTGCATACAATATGTGCATCTCCCCCCTTTTAGACTGATTGCTTTTATAGTTTTTCCTATCACTATTATATGCTATGATTGGATTTTGTCAATATCCTATCACATTTTTAGGTGAAAAAATCCCGTATCAAATCCAATACCTTAATGCCTATACCATGTCAGCTCTAACTTATATTGTATTATTTTGATAATCGCCTAATTTCATATTCTCAGCACCGTTCAGAAACTCGACTAGTGTGCTGACCGCATTATATCTGGCGAAACTCCGCAGAATATTCGCTCATCTGCAAGGCGGATTTTCGACGGCGTAGCGGTGGCTACGGATAGAAAATCCAACGCGGCAGATGGACGGATAGGCAAGGAGGTTTGGCTGAATATAATGCGGTCAGCACACTAGTCTGAACCCGCCCCTCTCTACTTATATCAGAATATATATCATCTACCCTTTGTTGTAAACATTTATTGATATTTTTAATAATACGAACCAAAACAGAATTTGTAACCACAGAGGAATAACCATACTTTTCATTTAAACTATTAATCTTTTGCTGAATATGATTCATTATAAAAAATATATAGCTTTTATCGTTAAGGTACTCTCTATTAAGCACATCCTCTTTCTTTGTTACATCATATAATAAATAACTCATTAGTTCTATTTGCTCTATTTGAGTTCCTTTAAATATTACTTTGTACTCTGTATTATCCTCATTTGCATTTACTTGATAAGCAACATGAGTGAAACCAGATAAGGAGAAAACTCAAAATTGCGTTTAAGACAACAGACACAATAATGTGGAGTGAATATCTTATTTGGAGGAACTAGAAGATGGCAAAATCATTATTTGAGGAATTAGGCGGCAAATACGAGTGGCAAGGAGATTATTTAATACCATGCTTAACCATACCTGCCGAAAAAGAACAGCCGATAGGCACATGGGGACAGCGGCATCTGGACTATCTGAAGAAGTACCGAAAGGTTACATACATCAATCTTCTCACAAGCGGCAGGCTCAACGCCTACCTTGCCGACATCGACAGGCAGGCGCAGGAACGCTTTAAAAGGCTCATAGAGGGCATGAAACAGGAGCAAGGCATAACGAACAGTTAAAGGCAGAAAACGCCTTAGAATGGACAGGAAGAATGAATAACATAAGGGCGTGTGCGAGGGGGATTGTGAATAACGAAATAATCTTCGTATAAGTGCTAAAAGTGGCAAGGTATAAAAACTTTGCCACTTTTAGGTTTGTTATCTTAGATTATCATCAATGAAAGGTTCTTGAATTTATAGTACCAAAATGATAATATTATCAAATAGACCGAATTATTGGAGGGATACGCATGGATAAAAAAATTATGGATGTATTGACGAACCCGATTAAATGCAAACTATTTCTGGAAATACAGAATTGTGGGGAAACTACCGCTAAACATTTATCCGAGACCTTTTCGGATATTCCGCCCGCAACGCTTTATCGCTATTTAAAGAGGATGACAAATGACAAAGTATTAAAAATTGTAAATCAAACGCAAGTCAGAGGTGCTTTAGAAAAGACTTATGCGATAGATATTGATATGACAAAAGATTTTAAAGAAATTTTAGACAGCAACTCTGGTGAAGCCTATATGCAGTCGTTTATGCAATATATCATTGGCTTTGCGGAGTTATTCCAAGATTATTGTAAACGGGATGATATAGACATTGTAAAGGATAAATCTGGTTTTTCCTTATCCCCTCTTTATCTAACAGATGGGGAACTTGAGATGTTAATTAGAAATATTCGAGATGCAATAAAGCCTTATGGAAACAACGCACCGGCAGCGGGTAGAAAGCTGCATTCTATTGGCGTTATTATTTCTCCGCCTAAAATGGATTAAAAATTTCCCGCCTGTCCTCAGTGATGGACGGGATTTTTCTTGACTTTTTAATATCAGTATGATATTATTATCACTGTGATATTAAAAAGGAGGCAAGACCTATGAAGAAAAAATGCATCATCATTACATTTGTAACTTTTGTTGTATTAGCAGCACTAACTTTTTTATTGCCGCAGGAAATCCCATTACACTTTGGAGTGTCTGGTTCGGTTGTAAATAAATATTTTATTCTATTATTTACCCCTGTACCCACAATCCTTTACTGGGCAATTGTGAAAAAGTACAAAAACTAAAATTCAAAGGAGGCTAATAAAATGGACGCCGTATTAGAAATTAGGAATTATTCTAAAGTTTATTCTGGAAATAAAAAGGCTGTTGACAGTCTGAATTTGAGTGTGAAAGCAGGAGAAATCCATGCTTTTATTGGTCACAATGGTGCAGGGAAAACAACAACAATCCGTGCAGTTGTCGGGATAATGGACTTTGACGAGGGGGAAATCCTTATAAACGGTCATTCTGTAAAGGACGAGCCTGTTAAATGCAAATCTATGACAGCTTATATTCCAGACAATCCCGACTTATATGACTATGTAACAGGCATCCAATATTTAAACTATATGTGTGATATGTTTTCTGTTCCTGCCAAAGAAAGAGTTTCAAGAATACAAAAATATGCAGATGTTCTCAAATTAACGGACAGTCTTGGGGATTTAATCAGTTCCTATTCGCATGGTATGAAGCAGAAACTTGCGTTGGTTGGCGCATTTGTACATTCCCCACAGCTTTTAGTGTTGGACGAGCCGTTTGTTGGTCTTGACCCCGAAGCATCTTTCCATTTAAAAAAGATGATGCGTCAACTTTGTGATGCAGGGACAGCCATTTTTTTCTCTACTCACGTACTTGAAGTTGCCGAAAAATTGTGTGACAAGGTTACTATCATCAATGACGGTAAATTGATAGAAAGTGGAACAATGGAAGAAATCAAAGGAAGCCATAGTCTTGAAGATGTATTCATGGAGGTAGTTGAAAATGAAAGGCAAGTATAAGTATCTTTTGAGGATGCAGTTATATAATCTTTTTGGAATTAACCGATTGATTCATTCTCGTGATAAACAGGAAAAACAACGTTCTGCGATTGTTGGTGCTTTAGGACTTACCGCCATTGCTATTCTTGTAGTCTATACGGTGAAATTCAGCAACAGCATGGCAGAAGCGGGACTCAGCAAAGCATTGCCAACGCTCATGGTAGTGGTCTGCTCCTTAGCAACTTTGACCCTTACATTCGTTAAAAGTACAGGGGTTCTTATTGGATTAAAAGATTATGATATGGTTATGTCCATGCCTGTAAGAACGATTTCTATCGTAACAAGCCGTATAACGATGCTGTATCTCATCAATCTGATAATTGGCTTTATAGCTATGCTGCCGTCAAGCATTATCTATGTTGTATACGAACATCCGCCGATTTTTAGTTACCTGTTTTTAGTGGGTGCGTTATTTTTAACACCGATTATTCCTATGATTATTTCTCTATCATTAGGTGTTCTAATTGTTGCCGTTTCATCACATTCAAGACACAAAAATGTTTTTTCATTAGTTTTGAGTACGGCTGCCGTACTGATGATTGTATTTGCTTCCGCAAAAACACAATCAATGGATGAGGCGCAGATAACTAATTTAGGCGTTGCAATGGCAGAAGCGGTAAACAAATTTTATCCGCCTGCTATTCATTTTACAAATGCCTTATTACATAATGATTGGGCAAGCTTTGTTATCTTTGCCGCTGTTTCCCTGTTGCTGGGCATTGCTTTCATAACGATTGTTTCTCATTACTATAAAAGACTGAATACAGCGGTATTCTCACATTATGCAAAAAAAGATTATAAAATGGGAACATTAAAATCTTCATCTCCGTTTATGGCATTGTATAAAAAGGAGCTTCGCCGATTAAGTTCATGTACGATTTATGCCTTGAATTCATGTATTGGAATTGTCCTGCTTTTCGTTGTAGCACTTGGGGCAGCATTTTTTATGCCGCCTGCTTTACGACAGCAAATAGAAACGATGGGAATCATGAGCATCATTCAAAATATTATGCCGATTGCGCTTGCTGTTTTTGTGACTATGACTTCTACCACAGCAGCATCCTTGTCTTTAGAGGGAAAAAACCGATGGATTATGTGTTCCGCTCCAACGCAGGCAAGGACAGTTTACAATTCTAAAATTGCGGTAAATTTAACAGTGATACTTCCTGTTTTATATGTTAGTGCAATTTTTATCAGAATTGCGATTCCGTGTTCCTTGATACAGACTATACTGTTATTTATTATCCCTACGGTATATACTTTTTTCATTTCAGTTCTTGGTGTTTATCTGAATATCAAGTTTCCTAAGTATGATTGGACAAGTGAGTATTATGCGGTAAAAGGTGGGGCAATTTCAGTTTTAGCTACAGTTGGAGGTGGAATGGCAAGCAGCTTAACGCCATTGTATCTTTGTATAATCTTTCCGCATTACCAAATGATGATAATGTTTGGCATTACTTGTCTAATACTGCTGGCAACTTTGGCAATCTATCTTAATGTTTGCCGAACACAATTATATGTATGAAGTTGTGAAAAACATAGCTTTTTAGACTTGAAATTTAAGGCTTTGACAGATAAGAACAGATGAAAATTTTTATTTGAAAAATGGGAGCAGACTGTGGGTGAGATTGCAAAGTAACTACCCGTTTCTGCTCCTTCTGTATCGTATCATTTGTCAACCCTTGAAAAAAGTCGATTGGTTTCTTCTTGTTAATTGAACAGTTACGTTTTTTATCAAATCAATTTTTTTGAAATTGATGAAGTTATTTCATAGTTAAAAATAATTTATAGTACCGAAGAAAGGAGCCACTATGGAACAGGGTATTGAATTACATATTTCGGAAGTGTTAAAAGAAGAGCGGACGAAAAAAGGAAACTCACAAGAGAAACTTGCAGAGTATTGTGGCGTCTCAAAGTCAGCAGTATCTAAATGGGAACAAGGAATATCCCGTCCAAGCATTTATCAGTTTCCTCAAATAGCTGATTTTTATAATATAACAGTTCAAAGACTATTAACAGGGAAAGAAAAAGATGAATAAAAGATACAAGTATCAGGAAATCGCAGAACGAATTAAAATGGATATTTTTGTAAATCATCAAGCACCAAGTAAACCGATTCCGAGTATAAGGGAATATGCGGAAGTTAATCAAGTAAATCCCCATACAGTAGCTTGTGCTTTAAGGTTGTTGATGGAAAAGGGTATTATTTATGCCAACAAAAGAAAAGGTTATTGTGTTGCTATTGATATTAAAGATGTAAGGTAAGCGACACAAAACATACCGTAGTGAATCTTTCCCAGTCAATTGATATACTTTCCTTATAATAACTTTTCGGAATTTCAATGAATGTGATTCTAACTGAAAATTGACAACTGAATATCGTGCAGGAAAAGAAATTTGAGAAAAATGGACATAAACATTGGACATAGTGGGTACTATGCCTT